>NZ_JEMF01000043.1 GCF_000591415.1 Cobetia crustatorum
TAATCAGACGGGACCCGACAGCTAGACATGATGATCATTATGACATTCAAATAGTCAGCTGAGGGGCTTGATCTCATTATTCTAATGAATAATTGCAGCGAGGCTGATCTAGTGCTTTCTTGAAAGCAATCATGCGTATTGCACGCCATCCTCAAGCCTTACCGTCGGCTGCAACTTCACGTCCGCCACCGCATGCACAGCTCCTACACCGAACATGAAGCCATCGTCGCCGCCATCGAAGCCGGCGACGCCGCTGCTGCCGAGCAGGCACTGAAGGATCACGTGCATATTCAAGGGAAGAGGTTTACCGATCTTGTGGCGAATATTGAGCGGTTGCATTCCTAATATATATGTGTTTTTTGGATATGCTTCTAAGTGGCTTTTGATTTTCTCGTAGTATTTGAGTTGTGAATATACAGGTTATGTGCCCACGTATCATGATGCACTTGTTTTGTAATCAATCGGTCGAATAAGTTATTAGGGGTGACAAGTTGCAATGAAGATTACTTTAAAAAATATAAAGAAAATTAACTGTTTGGAATTTACATTGCCCCAAGCTGGGGTTTATTTGTTGACAGGGCTTAACGGTGTCGGTAAAACAAGCTTGCTAGCTGCTCTATATAGGATCGGCTCTAGTTATGCATTTCAGAAGTACTACAAAACAAACGTTTTTGAAGAGCGCTTGGATTCCTATGATAACGCTGAAGTTATATATGAGATTAATGGCAAGGAAGTGGCTTACAGATATGGTGGGATGAGATGGCGTGCAACTCCTAACAAAGAATCAAAACTCCTTTTGGAATTTCCATACCCTTCCGTGAAGTTTGTTGAGGTTAATGCAAGCAGAGTAGAGCCATACCCTAATGAAATAAAAAATAAAAAAGGGCGCCCTGTTGATGACTCTATTAAATCCTTTATGCGCTATGTGTTGAACGATCGTAAGTGGCTTGATTTAAAGTATGTGAATACCCAGCGTGGGACTGGTAACCGAGCTTACTTGTTACCCTATAAAAAATCCAATACTACATATTATTATTCGGAAAAGAACTTTAGCTTGGGGGAGTTATGTGTTCTTAGACTTGCTTGTAAGATGTCGGATGTTGTAAAAAATAGCTTAATGCTGATTGATGAAGTCGAAATGGCATTACATCCACAAGCACAGGTTAGATTGTTAGAAAAAGTACAGGAAATTTCTGAAGAAAAAAATCTTACAGTTTTATTCTCAACACATTCAGCCACTTTAGTAAAGGCTATAGATAGAAAGAGTATTATTTATTTAGATGCTGCAGCGCCAGGGCATTTTAAGAGTATTCATGACGTATATCCGGCACGAGTTTTAGGGGAAATAGCTTTTGATGATGAGCAAAGTGTTGATTATATATTCTTTGTTGAGGATTCACAGGCAAAAATGCTACTTGAGCAGATGCTAGGCTATTACTATTCTCTTAAAGATAGTAGTGATGTTTTTTTGCCTCTTTACAAAGTAGTACCAATTGGTGGGTTCGTGCAGGTGCTAGAAATGCTTGGTAGATCATCTCAAATCTTTCCACCGCATGTTAAGCAATATGCATTTCTTGATAAAGACGTAAAAGATGAGTCTCTACCTGCTGCTCTCAGAAATAATGATGTAAAGTTGACTGCTTTGTTTAATAGCCTGGCTAGTAATACAAGGTATTTGCCTTGCACGCCAGAACAAGGATTAGTTAATATGTTAGAGCAAGATCAACCAGAAATGATTGAAAGTGTGAAGTCTTTGTTCGCAGGTACTACTATCCACATAGATAGAATTACAAAAGAAGACCAATATACTATTCTGACTAAAAATAACCCTCGGGCTCGTGCAAAAGATAGACTAAACTATATCGTTTTAGCGATAGCTAGTAAGTCAGGTCTTGATACAGTAATCGCACATAAATCTTTGTATAAGCTATACTGTGATCGTTACTATCAACATGCATCGAGCGAAATACATCAACTATTTGGGACAATCTTCCGTGGTTAATCTGAGTTGAATTAGCAACAATCTTTAATTTATATGGCGTAAAAGCTTACTTCTTGTCTATAGTGTGGCCTTTTTATTTATGTCTTAATTGCGCGGTCTATCGACATGGTCGCGCTTTCAGTATAATGTGTGATCGTAGTAGCATTGCAAAACAATTAGATGCTGTACCCTCTGAGAATTACGCCCTCAATCCTTATACAACTGATTAAACCCTTTGACGCTGAAACCCTTCAAGAATTGATCGCCAATCTTCAAGATAGGCACGCTGCGAAAGCCTGTCTTGGCAAACTCTTTCTGTCCTGCTGGTGATTTGACATCCACCATTCGGAAGCCGATCTTCTGCTGCTCCAGATACTGCTTGGCTGTCTTGCAGTGTGGGCAGTTGGCCATAGTGAAGAGTGACACCCGTTTCATTGCTGTGCTCCCGTGTTGATCGATCCCGCGCGTTGTACGCACCCAGCTTGAGGACGCTGGCGGGCAATGATACCAGCCGTCGCTTTCTCTCTACACCAGCACTTTCTACACCAGCACTTCCCGCATCAGCACATTCGACACCACGCATCCTGCAGATCAATCCTTGCGCGGGATATGGCTCATGGCATGTTCCGTCAGCGCGGTGATCGTCAAGCTCGGGTTGACGCCGAGGTTGGCGGCGAGCATTGAGCTGTCGCAGATCAGCATGTTCTGGTAGTGGAAGACGCGGTTTTGGCCATCGCAGACGCCTTCATCGGGGGAGGCCGCCATGGCCGCGCCGCCCATGCAGTGCGCTGTCGTCGGGATATTGAACAGTATTTCGGTGAAGCTGCTGCCGGGGATAGCGCCGATGGCCTTGGCACCACGGGTCACGAAATCATTCGCTTCAGGAATGAAGGTGGCAATGCGCTTGCCCTCAGTCACCAGCGCCTTGCGGAATGGCCAATACCATAGCCGCTTCAGCTTCATGTCGAGGTGGCCATCTGCCGTCTGCATGCACAGGAAGATGATCGTTTCTTTTGCGAATCTCCACGGCAGCTGGAATTTCACCGTGCGCAGCGGGTTGGCGACGAAGAGTCTTGCCATCGCGCTCAGCCATGAGAAGGGGCGTGTCCAGCCGGGCTTGCCCTTGGCCATCGCGGTAAACAGCAATCCCATGAAGTCAGAGCCGGCAGGGTAGCGGGTGGCTTCAATGTGCGTGTATTCATCAATATGAATGCCTGAGCCGATGGCGATGCCTTTCGACATGTCGGCCTCGCTATCCGGGATACGACAGCTGATCAGAGACTCCGCATTGGTGCGCACCCGCTTGCCCAGCGCATCCGAGAGGTTCGGCAATGAGCCCCTGTCCTTTAGCGTGAACAGCAACTCCTGGGTGCCGAGCGACGAGCCTGCGAAGACGATGGAGTGGCAGGTGAACGTGCGCTTGCCTCTGCCAAGAGTCAGCCCGGCAAAGGTGGAAGGCACCGTCGTCACCACATAACCGTCTTCTCCATCTGCCTTGCCATTGAGCGGCACGACATCAATCACCTTGGTTTCAGCATGCACCTTGGCGCCGTGCTTCTCGGCCAGATACAGGTAGTTCTTGTCCAGTGAGTTCTTGGCGTTGTGCTGACAACCCATCATGCAGCCGCCACAGCCGATGCAGCTTTTTCGTTCAGGCCCTTCACCAGCGAAGTAGGGGTCTGGATGCGCGCTACCGGCGGCCGGTGTGCCGCTTTCGCCCTCGGGGCCGAAGAAGATCCCGACCTCGGTGGGGTACCAGGTGTCTTCGCAGCCGGCGACCGCCGCCATGCGTTTCAGGCCGAGATCCGCAGGCGCGATGATCTGATTGGTGGTGACGCCAAGCATCTTCTTCGCCGTGGCGTAGTGCCTTGGCATCACCGCATGCCAATCGTTGAGCCCCGCCCACTGACCGTTGTCCCAGATCTTGGCAGGCGGCACCAGCAGTGTCTGCGCATAGGTGATGGAGCCGCCGCCCACCGCGTTGCCATGCAGCACGATGACGTGACGGAAGAAGCTCATGGTGAAAAAGCCGCGCAGGCCCAGCATCGGCCGCCACAGCCAGCGGCTCACACGCCAGTTGGAGCTTGGCATGTTGTCAGGTGTCCAGCGCTTGCCCTGTTCCATGATGCCAACGTCATAGCCTTTCTCAGTGAGGCGATGCGCACAGACTGAACCGCCAAACCCGGAACCTACGACGATATAGTCGTAATCGAACGCGTCGTCATGATCGTGGCCTTGGGCGTTTTGCATGGCAATGCCTCACGTGTTGATTGGCGCTGGATCCATTGGCGCTGAATCTATTGACGCTAAGTCTGAAGCGGCGCGCTTCATGACGCTAGTTGGCTTTTGAATACTCTTTCAACTGCTTGACGATGAAGGCCACAAACCCCTCTCGATCAATATCGAACAGCACCTTGGCGTTGTGCGGCTTGCCGGTAAGCTGGTAGCGATCCACCACCGTCATGCCTTGGGTGTATTCGCCTTGCGTCTCGATCCCGACCCAACAATCGATGGCAGTGAATAGCTCAGGCTTGAGCAGCCAGGCGATGGTACACGGGTCATGCAGCGGGGCACCGCTGAAGCCCCATTTCGGGTCGCGGTGGTAGATCATGAAGAAGTCGAGCAGCTCCGCGACGCATTGTGCGGCAGGGTTGTCGATGGCGCGGAAGCGCTCGATATCCTCGTCCATGATCTGCGCTTGATGCGTGACATCCAGGCCGCACATCACGATCGGCAGGCCAGACTTGAACACCATGTCAGCGGCTTCAGGGTCGACGAAGATGTTGAATTCGGCGGCGGGTGTCCAGTTGCCGATACCCGCCGCACCGCCCATCAACACGATGCTGTCGATCTTGTGGTGCAGCTCCGGGTGAGCGGCAAGAAACAGCGCGATATTGGTCAGCGGGCCGGTGGGCACCAGGGTGACGGCCCGCTCACTCGCGCGCACCTTCTCGGCCATCAGCTCGATAGCCGTCTGCGTGACGGGGGCGAAGGCGGGGTCAGGCAACTCGGGGCCATCCAGGCCACTTTCGCCATGCACGTTGTTCGCGATGATCAGTTCTCGGGCCAGCGGCTTGGGTGCGCCCCCCGCCACCGGAATATCGTGCCGCCCCAACAGGGTGAGTACCCGCAGCGCGTTGTTGAGCGTCTTGTCCGGCGTCTGATTACCGGCGCTGGTAGTAACCGCCAGCACCTCAAGTTCAGCTGCGCTGAGGGCCAGAATCAGCGAGATGGCATCGTCGTGACCGGGATCGCAATCGAGAATGATGGGGCGCGGCATGCAGAAATCCTTGTCGTCGTTTTTGTCGTATTGTCGCTGTCGCATCGTCACCGTATGGGTGTCGTGGCTTGCCTCTCTATATGCCATCCCTTTATGCCTGAACGCAAAACGACACGCCATCCTTGCGAAGGGCGTGTCGTTTCAGGCTACCTGTCTACACAGTGTCGCGGGTCACTCCGCCTGCTGCTGACGTGCCTCGGTCAGCATCTGCACCAGCACTTCCGCCGGCTGTGCACCGGGGACATAGAACTTGCCGACGATGGTGCTGGGCACGGACTGGATACCGGCTTCGCGCAGCGCTTCCTGCTGGGCAGCGACGTCCTGCTCACCTTCGGACGATTGCAGGAAGGCGAGTACCTGCTCGACGCTTACGCTGTCATCGTGCTGGCTGGCGATCTCGGCCAGTACCTGCTTATCTCCCACGTCCTTGCCATCGTGGAAGTAGGCGACAAATAGCGCTTCCAGCAGCGGACGTTCCGGCAGACCTGCCGACTGCTGACGCCAGACGATACGCTGGGCATCGGTGGAATTGGGGGTGCGCTGCATCAGTGAGTGACGGAAGGTGACGCCACTCTGCGCGCCGCTTTGCGCGACCTGGGCATCCAACTCTTCGCCACGCTCGACACTGCCGAACTTCTGCGCGCGATAGTCGGCCCGCGCCATGCCTTCACGTGGCACCCACGGATTGAGCTGGAAGGCAGATAGCTGACGCGCACCTCATCCTTGAAATCGAGTTGTGCGATGGCCTCGTCCAGATGGCGTTTGCCTATCCAGCACCACGGGCAGACCACATCGTAGGCGACCTGGATATCGAGCTGTGACATTGGGACTCTCCTGCTGACCTCTCTCGCGACACTCAACTCTCGTAAAGATCATTCAACCATTTGAGAATCGCGGAAAATTGAATTTGAGCAATCGCTCACGCCTATCAGGCCATCCTAGAGATTTTGCCTCGTGGACGCCACCAAAAAACACTTTCGCCTGTACTCTCCAGGCAGGGCGTTTAAAGAGATCAGACGGGGCGTTTGGCTAGCGCACAACTCAAATTGATTCAACTCAGCGCCTTGCGCAGGTCCGTCAGTGCGCGGATATCGTCCGGCCCGGTACGGCAGCAGCCGCCGATGGCCGTGGCGCCTGCGGCCAGCCAGCGCGGTGTCCAGCCGGCGAGATCGTGGTCGTGGCCATCAGGATGCACTGAGGCACCGCAAGCGGTCGACCAGGTCTTGGTGACTGGGTCATAGACCTCGCCCGAATTCGGATAGATGACAATGTCCTTGCCTGTCTCGCTACGAATCTCGCTGACCAGTGATTCGATGTGCTCAAGCGCTGTGCAATTGACGCCGATGGCGAGGACCTGCTCGCAGTCGGCGATGGCGCGCACGGCGTCTCGAATCAGCGTGCCGTCGCTCAGCTCGGTGGCGTTGCGGGCACTGAAGGCGATCCAGGCGCGTGCAGTGGGAAACTCGTCACGCAGCAAGTCACACAGGGCCAGCGCTTCGTCGACACACGGCAATGTCTCGATGGCGAGTATGTCCGGCTTGGCCTCGAGCAGCGTGGCAAGACGGGCACGGTGGAAGTCGCGCAGGCCGGCGCGGTCAAGCGCGTAGCCGCCACGGTACTCGCTGCCATCAGCGAGATAGGCGCCATAGGGGCCGACGGAGGCCGCGATCAGCGGCGGGCAGTCCAGACGTTCAGGATTCGCGGCGAGATATTCACTGCGCGCCTGCGCGGCCAGCGTGATGGAGCGCTGAATCAATGCGGATGCCTGGGTTTCGCTCAAGCTGCGCGCCATCAGGCCCTCGAGCGTGGCCTGATAGCTGGCGGTGGTGGCGACATCGGCACCGGCATCAAAGTAGGCGCGGTGCACATCGACGATCGACTGCGGGTCATCGGCGAGGATCTTGGCCGACCACAGCGAGTCATTGAGGTCGAAGCCGGCACGCTCAAGCTCAGTGGCCAGTGCGCCATCGACGATCATGAATGGCTGGTGAGCGGTGATCGCGCTCAGCGGATTGAGGGTGGCATTAGCGGGCATCGATGGCCTCCTGCTGAGTCGAGAGTGAGTCGTTTACATAAGCGTCGTTTGCGGAAGCGCGGCGTGTCAGATAATGCACCAGATAGCACAGCGCCACGAAGGGCACGCCGAAGTAGAGCGCAATGCGCTGGTTGGGATCAAAGGCGATACCGATGCAGGCCAGCGCACAGAACAGGAAGGCAGCGATGGGCACGATGGGATACAGCGGAGTGCGATAGGTCAACTCGTTGGCACTGCGCCCGGCCTTGAGCCACTGGCGGCGGAAGCTGAACTGACTGGCAGCGATTGCCATCCACACCAGCACTACGGCGAGGCCGGAAATCGACACCAGTGCCAGATACAGTGAGTCCTCAGCGTAGACACTCGACAACAGCGACAACAGACCGCCCAGCA
The DNA here is from genome assembly GCF_000591415.1 of Cobetia crustatorum. Taxonomy (GTDB): domain Bacteria; phylum Pseudomonadota; class Gammaproteobacteria; order Pseudomonadales; family Halomonadaceae; genus Cobetia; species Cobetia crustatorum. Next base: position 7,690 of record NZ_JEMF01000043.1, read on the forward strand.
TGGTGACCAGAATCGCCGGTACCGGAATGCCGCGCTGATTGACGCGACTGAATGCCTTGGGCAGCGTCTTCTGGTCGGCCAGGGTCCATAGCATGCGCGAGGCGGCATAGAGGCCGGAATTGGCCGCCGACAGCAGCGCGGTGATGATCACGAAATTCATGATATCGGCCGCATAGGGAATGCCGGTGAGCTGGAAGACCGCCACAAACGGGCTTTCCTTGAGGCCAGCGCTGTCCTGCGGCAACAGGGCGGCGATGACGATGATGGTGCCGATGAAGAAGATGATCAGGCGCCACAGGGTCGCGCGAATCGCGAGCGGCACGTTCTTCTCGGGATTCTCGCTTTCGCCGGCGGCGATGCCGATCAGCTCGGTGCCGGAGAAGGCGAAGCTGACGGCCAGCAGTGTCATCAGGATCGGCATCACGCCGTGATCGAACACCCCCTCCTGCAGGATGCGTGTGATACCCGGCGCCTCGGTATTGCCCGAAAGTGGAGCGAAACCGAACATGGCCGCGGCCCCGACGGCGATGAAGATGATCACCGCAGCGACCTTGATCAACGATAGCCAGAATTCGGATTCAGCAAAGAAGCGCGCCGAGATGATGTTCATGCCGAACACGATCAGCGAGAAGATGCCGCACCAGATCCACGGCTCGACGCCGGGGAACCAGCGGCCCATGAAGACAGCGGAGGCGGTGAATTCCGAGCCGAGTGCCACGGCCCAGGTCAGCCAGTAGAGCCAGGCGACGGTATAGCCGGTGGCAGGACCGAGATAGCGGGTGGCATGGGCGCTGAAGGCGCCGGGTTCCGGATGATGTACGGCCAGTTCACCGAGGCACATCATCACTAGGTAGACCACTAAGCCGCCGATCAGGTAGGCGAGCACGGCGCCCGCCGGCCCTGCCTGCTGAATGGTGTAGCCGGAGCTGAGAAACAGGCCGGTGCCGATGACACCGCCCAATGACAACATCACCAGGTGGCGCTGCTGCATGCTGCGTTTGAAGTCGTGGGCGTTGCTGTCAGTCATGGTAGGGGTCACTCGAGGTACTGCCGATGAGAAAGGCCTCTCTCAGGCAGCCGTCGTTCACGACGGCGTGTGGCATGGCGGGAATCGGTCGGGAATACGCAGAAATTCAGCGAATATCATAATGTAATCAATTAGTTGCCACAAAAGGCTGCTTGGGTTGATTGGCTATATGGTTAGATGGGTAATGAGCTTGCGATTCATTTCTCGGCCCAGGATTTCCGTCCAGTGCAGCGAGTGGCGCTGGAAACGCACAACGGCCACCCGAAGGTGACCGTTGTCCTGACGCGATTGTCTTGTGCGATTATTGCCTTGCGACAGGCAATCGATCAGGCGAGGCTTTCCAGCGCTTTCTCGATGATAGTGAGGCCTTCCTCGAGCACTTCTGGCTCGACGGTCAGCGGCACCAGCACGCGGATGGTGTTGGAGTAGAAGCCACACGACAGCAGAATCAGGCCCAGTTCCTTGGCCTTGGCGCATACGGCAACAGTGGCCGCCGGATCCGGCTTGCCATCGGCATCGACCAGTTCGAACGCTGCCATGGAACCCAGATTGCGCGAGTGATCGACGTGTGTGAAACGCGCTTGCCAGCTGGCGAAACGCGCCGCCAGTAGCTCGCCCATCTGAGTGCTGCGCTCGAGGATGTTCTCTTCACGGATGACGTCGATGACGGCCAGCGCCGCGGCGCAGGACAGCGGGTTACCACTGTAGGTGCCGCCCAGTGATCCCGGGCCAGAGGAATCCATCAGCGCGGCAGTACCGACGACAGCGGACAGCGGCATGCCGTTGGCCAGACTCTTGGCCATGGTCATGATGTCGGCTTCGACGCCGCTGTGCTCCATCGCGAACAGCTTGCCGGTACGCGCGAAGCCGGACTGCACTTCATCGGCGATCAGCAGGATACCGTGCTCGTCACACAGCTCACGCAGCGCGGTGAGGAAGCTGGGAGAGGCGATGTAGAAGCCGCCTTCACCCTGCACCGGCTCGATGACGATGGCGGCAGTGCGATGCGGTGCGATGTCAGTCTTGAACAGGGTGCGAATGGCGTTCAGAGACGCTTCTTCGCTGATGCCGTGAATCGGATTCGGGTAGGGCGCACGGAAGATGTCGCCCGGCATCGGGCCGAAGTCATTCTTGTACGGCAGCACCTTGCCTGTCATCGCCAGCGTCATCATGGTACGGCCGTGGAAGGCGCCGTCGAAGGTGATGACACCACTACGGCCAGTGGCGGCACGTGCGATCTTGATGGCGTTCTCGACCGCTTCCGCGCCGGAGTTGACCAGCAGTGTCTTGCGCTCCGGGCCACGTACCGGCGTCAGTTCGGCCAGCTTCTGGCTCAGCAGCACGTACGGCGCGTAGGAGATGACACCGGCTGCGGTGTGCATGACCTTGTCGAGCTGTGCCTTGACGGCGGCGACGATCTTCGGGTGACGGTGACCCAGGTTCAGTACGCCGATGCCGCCGGCGAAGTCGATCCAGCGCGTGCCGTCGGCATCCCAGATTTCAGCGTTAAGCGCGGTATCGGCGAACTGTGGTGTGGCAGTCACGGCACCCTTGGCGACGTACTTGTGCTTGAGGACGTCGAGCTGTGCGTTGCTCAGGCCGTTGGTGGTATCGGTGCTCATGTCATTCTCCTGAAAGTCTTCGGGCAGGATCACTGCCTGCCTTTTCGTTGTCTTGGGCCCGCACGCCCTGGCGTGCGGGGAATGTCTCGTGACGTCTACCACTCGAGAACAGGCCGTCTTACAGGCCGCCGATGCAGACGTACTTCAGCTCGGTGAACTCTTCCAGGCCATGGTGCGAGCCTTCGCGACCCAGTCCGGATTCCTTGATGCCGCCAAAGGGCGCCAGCTCAGTCGAGATAAGACCTTCATTGACGCCGACCATGCCGTATTCCAGCGCTTCCAGCGTGTGCCAGATACGACGGTAGTCGTTGGCGTAGAAGTACGCCGCCAGACCGAAGGGCGTGTCATTGGCCATCGCGATGGCCTCTTCGTCCTTGCTGAAGCGGAAGATCGGCGCCAGCGGGCCGAACGTTTCTTCATCCGCGACGAGCATGTCAGTGGTGACATCGGCCAGTACGGTTGGCTCGAAGAAGCTGTGACCCAGTGCGTGCTGCTTGCCACCACAGACCAGACGCGCGCCCTTGGCGACCGCATCGTCGATATGGCTTTGCACCTTGATGACGGCGGCATCATTGATCAGCGGACCGATCGTGTTGCCGTCGACCAGGCCATCGCCGACCTGCATGGCAGCGACACGTGCGGCCAGTTTCTCGACGAAGGCGTCATACACGCCGTCCTGGACGAGGAAGCGGTTGGTGCACACGCAGGTTTGACCGGCATTGCGGAACTTGGAGACAAGGGCGCCTTCGACGGCAGCATCGACATCGGCATCATCAAAGACGATGAACGGGGCGTTGCCGCCCAGTTCCATCGCCGTCTTCTTGACGGTAGAGGCACACTGCGCCATCAGCATCTTGCCGACCGGCGTGGAACCCGTGAAGGACACCTTGCGGATGCGCGGGTCCGTCGTCAGCACTTCACCGATGGCGATCGGCTTCAAGGCAGTGACAACGCTGATCAGGCCTGCCGGCAAGCCAGCTTCCAGGGCGAGGTCTGCCAGTGCCAGTGCGGTCAGCGGTGTCGCTTCTGCCGGCTTGATGACCACTGAGCAGCCCGCCGCGATGGCCGGTGCACACTTGCGGTGATCATCGCCAGCGGGAAGTTCCACGGCGTGATGGCCGCGACAACACCGATCGGCTCGCGCAGCACCATCAGACGCTTGTCAGCACCGTGGGAGGGCAGTGTCTCACCGGCCATGCGCTTGGCTTCTTCCGCGAAGAACTCGATGAAAGAGGCGCCGTAGGTCACTTCGCCACGGGCTTCGCCCAGCGGCTTGCCTTGCTCAAGCGTCATCAGTTGCGCGAGGTCTTCACGATGCTCCAGTACCAGATCAAACCAGCGACGCAGCAGCGCGGAGCGTTCCTTGACCGGGACCTTCTTCCATGCCTGACCGGCCAGATCAGCGGCAGCCACGGCATCACGCGTATCGTCGGCACTGACTTCAGCAACGCGCGCCAACAGCTCTCCCGTGGCCGGGTTGGTGACATCGAAGGTGGTGCCGGTCTCGCGTCGCTCGGTACCGATCAGTGCGGGAACGAAGACACCCTCACCGACATAGCGTTTCAGGAAGTCGGTCATCTCGCGTGGGATATGGGACATGTGAAGTTCCTCTTGCTTTATGAGTGCTTGGCGTTCAAGCGCTGACGTTGAGCATGGGACAGCGTCTTGCAGGGACGTGCAGGGTGAGCAAGCAGGACAGACTCACTCGTCGACAAAGGCCGGTTTCATGATGCGGTCACTGTAGTCGCGGCCATATTGCTTGAGCGCGATGGCATACATCACCAGGCCCAGTAGCATCCAGCCACCGAAGATCATCCACTCGGTGCCGGTGAGGGCAGACGGACTGCCCGGTAAATACAGACATGCCATCGCGAAAGACAGGATGACGGCGAGTACGCCACACACCATGCCATTCTTGACGCGGAACGGACGCGGCATGTTCGGCTCACGGACGCGCAGAATCACGAAGGACAGCGCGACGAAGAGATAGGCGATGACGATGCCCAGGCCACCGGCATCCACGATCCAGACCAGTGCCGGGCGCCCGAAGAATGGTGCGATGCACGACAGCAGACCGATCAGCAGCACGGCGTTGGTCGGGGTCTTGTGTTTCGGGTGCAGCTTGCCCAGTGCAGCAGGCAGCATGCCGGCGTGAGCGAGTGCATAGATGGCACGCGAGCCGCCGATATAGAAGGCATTCCAGCTGGTGATGATGCCGGCGATACCCGCGAGAATCATCAGCTTGCTGGCCCACGGAGAATTGAACAGCGAGCCCATGGCATCCGGCACGCTCAGTGAACTGGCGACCAGCGCATCGTGATCCAGCGCCATGCTGGTAGCGAGGATGATCAGCGCATACCAGACCACGGCCAGCACGACCGACATCATCAGCACCTTACCGATGGCGTTATACGGCAGGTTGATCTCTTCAGCGGCCTGCGGGATGACGTCGAAGCCGACGAACAGGAAGGGCACCAGTACCAGCACGGCGATGATACCGGCGGTCACGCCACCTTCTGACTGGGTGAACAGCGGCGTCATGTTGGCGACCTCGCCTTCAAACAGCGCACCGGTCACGAACAACACCCCCGCGATGAGGATGACGCCGGTGACGACCTTCTGTAGCAGCGCTGCGGTGCTGATGCCGACATAGTTGATGGCCATCATGGCCAGTGAGCCGCCGACACCGACGGCTACCCAGGTTGCCTTGACGTCCCAGCCCGCGATGGTCCACATGTGGCCGATGGCGTAGTTGGGCGCCAGATTCTCGATGACGGTCGGCAGCGCCACTGCTTCAAACGACACCACGCTCAGATAGCCGAGGATGATAGTCCAGGTGCAGATGAAGGATGAGAAATGGCCCATCGCACGATAGCTGTAGACGTGCTCGCCACCGACCTTCGGCATTGCTGCGGCCAGTTCAGCGTAGGTCAATCCAATCAATACCACGGCCAGGCCGCCAATGATGAAGGCGATGATGGCGCCCATGCTGCCGGCGTCCTGAATCATGCCGCCAGTCAGGACAATCCAGCCCCAGCCGACCATGGCACCGAAAGCCAGTGCCAGTACATCACCACGGGCCAGGACTCTGACAAGCTGTTCTGCGGGAGGAGAAGTGTTGCTCATGAATATTCATCCGAATGCTTTTGGAAGTTGTTATAGAGCACTGTAGTGGGCACGAGTCGTGCTCGTACATGCTGTCCGGGGGAGACGGTCTATCTGCAGCGCCTGGATGACACGCTATCAGCGGATCTGATGTCTGCGAATGGACCAATTCCACGTTTGACTAGACCAATCCCGGCCTCGCTTGGATAATGCAATATTGCCTATATCCTTGGTCGTAGGATGGCGGTACGGCGTGATCAGGAGCATGTGTCATGGAACAGGTGGCAATCAGCCCATTGATAGAGCGTTACACGCGCCAGTCACTGGCATTGGGGAAACAGGTGCGTCTTGAGCAGGCCTTGCTTGAGGTGATTCGTCACGATTGGCCTATCGGGGCGAAATTGCCATCGCATCGCAGCCTGTGCAGTGCGCTGGGAGTGGCGAGAAACACACTGGCAATGGCGATCAAGTCATTGATATCAGAAGGTTATCTTCATACTGGTCATGGGCAGGGCACCTGGACACGACGGCCGCATCATCCACAGCGCCTGATGTCTCAGGCAGCTGTGACTACCCCCTTGCCGTTGTCTGAACGTGCCCGCAAGGTGCTGGGTGGCCAGGGGGCCAGTCTGATTCAGAGCGGTGCCTTCGTGCCGGGTATCCCGGATATCGCGCGCTTTCCGATGCGCAAATGGCGGCAGCTGTATGCCAGTGTCACGGTGCCGCATAACGCGCTACTACTTTCGTATTCCAGTGGGGGTTACGGTCCGCTGAAGCGTGAGATACGCGATTTTCTGCGTCGCTGGCGCAATATCGAGTGTGATACCCAGCAGATCATCATCACTGAAGGCACACATCATGGCATCGAGCTGTGTGCGCTGGCGCTGGCCGATACCGAGCAGCATGTCGTGATGGAGTCGCCCTGTTATTGGGGGGCGCGCAATGTCTTTCTAGCGGCAGGCCTTCAACCGCATCTGATTCCGTGGCGACCGGATGCGGGGCATGAGCTGACACGCTTGCCAACGGCGCCGGTCCAGATGGCGTACTTCACCGGGTCGCATCACTACCCGCTGAGTGTGCCGACCTCACGCGAGGACAAGCTGGCGCTGTGTGAGGCGTGCCAGCCGGCCTATATCCTCGAGGATGATTACGAATTCAGTGGTGATGACTTTCAGGCATTGTTGTTTGACCCTGAATCCGACAATCAGCTACTGGTCGGCTCATTTTCAAAGCTGATGTTCCCCGGCTTGCGGCTGGGGTATCTGGTGGTGCCCAAGGCACTCGCCGGGCCGATGAATCGTCTGCGCAGTGAAGTCTTCCGCGAAGGGCGAATGCTGGACCAGGCCGTGTTGGCGCAATTCATCGCCGATGGTGATCTCGATGCTTGGTATCAGCGCATCCAGCGTGATTATCTCGGGCGTCAGCAGGTGGTGCACGATCAGTTGCGTCAGGTGAAGGGGGTCGTGAGTGTGTCCCCCCCTACACGGGGTATCAGCCTGTGTGTACAGCTGGAGGAGGGTATCGATGATCAGCGAGTCGCCCAGTTGCTCATGAAGGAGCATCTGATCGTGCGACCCTTGAGTCCGGTATGCGGGCCTGGCGACACGCGTTGTGGATTGGTGCTCGGCGTGGGGATGTTGGCGGGTGACAGTCTGGTCAGTGAGGCAGCACGTCTGCGGCGCACGCTTGATACCGTACTGAAGCTGCGCGATGTTCGGTTGCGCAGCAGCCCCGCTTCCACGAATGCCATGGAGAAGCAGGGCGAATGAGCTGTAACGAGGGTGGCTAGCAGTGCGTGTCACAAGCAGGAGCAGTGTGACAGGCAGGTATAGCGATATTATTTCGCTTGCTGCATCCGTTCAGTCAACTTGCGGAATTCCTCGCGCATCGCGCTGTTCTGGAAGCTGATCGCGACTGGCACCTGTAGCTCTGCCAGCGTATCGAACGTCTTCACGCCCTGACGGATCAGGTCGGCGACATGCGCGCTCAGCTTGACGGTGCGGTAGGTGTTGGTCGCCACTGCCAATTCACGTTGGCTCTGGCTCAGCGACTGCTTGACCCGATCACGCTGCTCGCTGACCAGGGTGCGATACAGAGTGATGGTCTTGAGTGTCAGGGCATTGGCGCGGATGTTGTTTTCCAGGCTCTCACGTTGACCGCCTTGCTTGATGAGTGAACGGGCGTCACGGGTCGTGGCCTCAGCCTCTGTGGCAAAGCCTTTCAACTTTGGCAATACCTCATCATTTACACGCGTGATGAAGTCTTCCTGCATGGTCACGATCATGCGATGCAACATGACAACCATGCCGTAATAGCGGCGTGCGTATTCCAGATTCTCGCCACTATCGCGGGTCAACTCAGCCAGCTGCTGTGCCACTGACTTGATGCTCGCGAATACGACACTCATCTCCAGTACGTCATCGCCGACCACAGAAGACAACCACACCTGCACCTGGTCTGGTGTCAGCTGAATGCCGATGTCTTTCAGCCGCGCGGCCAGCGTGCCTTCCAGTGTCTTCAGCTCGCCCTGATAGGCCACGATATTCTTCTTGTGAGCCTCAATCAGCAGATCATAGTCTCCGCGTGTGCTGGCCGTGAATTCGCGCAGCGTCTCGGTCGGTGTGAAGCGAGTAAGTGTCGAGACATCAGTGTCCGGTGCAAGAATTCGTTTCTCCTTCAGCTCCGAGATCTGCTGACGTGTCTCGCTGATCTTGTCCTCGACCTTGCGATAGGTGCTGCGCAGTTGAGTCAACTGCGGTACGTCGAGTGCTTCCATCGCCTCTTTGATCATATCGTCCATGTCGGCGCGCGCGGAGTTCTGGTCACGGCTGATCCAGGTATCTTCCGGCAATGTCTCCATTTCATCGAAATAGCCCACCGCCTTCTTCAATGTGGCAAAGGCTTCTGGCTGGTCGAAATTCATGCTGTCGTCAGCGGCAATGGCTGTCGTCGTGAGCAATGGGGACATAAGTGCGGAAGCTGACAGGCTACCGATCAAGGAGAGCGCAAACGCCAGGCTGCGCGCACGCGGGCCAAGGGATGATGACATTGAGTAATCTCGATAACGGATACGATAAGGGCGCAAGCAACGACGGAGAGTAAAGCTAAAGCGCTGCTACAGAACTGCGCTAGAAGAACTGCGCTGAAAGACGCGCGACACAGAACAGCGCGCTAGGGTAGCAAAGGCGCTGGCTTGCGTCTTGTGATCCCAAGGCGAGCTCACTCGAGATGATATTCCACTGGCATGCCGTTATTCGGGTCGATTCTATCCAGTGAGGGGCCGTCATAGTTGTCGTTCAGCAACTCGATGACAGCATCGCCATATCGACTGAACCAGAAGTCTCCCATGCCTTTCAGGCGCTTGATGTTCGTCTGGCTAATATCATCCATTGCATCATCAGGCGCTTTATCAAAGCCTGGCTGGGGCGCATTTCAGCATTGACGCGGATGTAGCTGCCCTGCGGCGAGATAGTGATGGCTTGATAGCCCACCACTTTCTCATCCGAGAGCACATCGATGATGCAGCCTTTCAGCATCCACTGCAGCGCGCCCCATTGTTGAGATTCCGGGCCATTGATCTTGCGGGTACGCGTCCCCGTGCCGACTGACAAGACGCGGCGAGGAGATTCCGGCCACAGGCGGCACGCCTCGGCTATGGCGCACATGGTGGGGTTGTTGGCAATGACGCCGCCATCGATCAACCAGCCTTGTTCGTTATCAGGAGGAAGCTTCATGTCCTGGTTAGGAAAGTAGGTGGGCGCGGCACTTGAAGCATCTGCTACCTGATAGGACAGCAGGTTCTGGAACTCATCCTCGGTTGATTTGATCACGTAAGGTCTGCGCTTCTCGATGCCGTACGTCACCGCAAGTATGTGCTTGCCCTCCGGCACATCTTTAATCCGGGCATTACCGAGATATTTCTTGAGAGTCACGGTCTTGCCTTTGGCTTCATATTTAGGTGCATTGATACCGTCAACCTCAAATAAGCCACGGTTCTTGATGAATATTTTCTTGGCATTACCATAGCTATACAGTTGATTGATCGCCTGCATATCCATATCTGTTGTAGCTAGCGCCAAGGCAATCAGGCTGCCTGTACTGGTGCCTGCGTAGAAGTCGACGCAGTCGCGCAAGGATTTTTGATAGGTGGACTGCAGGGCCTTTTCAACATGCGTCAGAAATTGCGTGGTGGCCGCGCCACGAATACCCCCTCCATCCAGGGAAAGTATGAGTTTAGACATGCTTATCTCCTGTGATTTATCGTTCGTTGCAACACAGGGGAAGTGCTGCAAGATGATAATTTTCTCAATGCAGGGATAAGAATAGATTAATAATGGCAGCCCTTTATGAAGGCTTGATGGGAAAGCGGTCAAGAGGGCGGTGCTCAATGGGCATGCGCACCGCTTGGCCCATTGAAAGTGGTATTACCATGCAACAGTGGCCACCGATCAGGGTGGCCACTGTTGGCTGTGCATCATGAGGTCTTGTCAGATCCTGATTCAGGCTCAAGGCGCATGTCAGGGGACTCTAGCGCACTGCCAGCATCAGGTCTCAAGTATCAAGAGACCACACCCTGAGTTTTGTCATGCACGGTGGCCGGTGTGCTGACACCTGCTGAGACGGAAGGGGCGCTGCCGATGATTTGCTCGCCGTCCATTTTCTCGAGTTCACCGTTTTCCACACCATGCAGCGGTGGAAGGTTGGCAGGGTCATGACCAGGGCCGGCCTCAAGGCTGGGCAGTGCGCTGCGGATGACGTCGGCGCACAGACGGCGATGTTCAACCATCAACAGGCCTTCGCGCTCAAGAAATTGCAGTAGTCTAGTCGCCGAGATCAACGCCACAACAGGATGAAGGTTACGAAAACGCTCCCCGACCTGTGAAGCACCGATCATCGTGAGTTGTTCTGGGTGTGTGTGCGGCATCGAAATGTCCCCTTATCGATTTCCGATGGATCGGAATACTCGGTCTGATGTGTTTCAAAAGCAGTATTAGAGAATCTGCGGAGATGTGCCAGCAATGATGTGCTCAGGTCGCTATTTTTCCTTGCATGCTGGCATGCGCGGCCTCGCGTACGAGACTGTCAGCAAGAGAATGTTAGGATAACGTCTCTTCAAGTCGTGCAGATGCCTGCCATGTCACGCAATGGTGAACTTTTCGCTCGTCTTCTGATTTTTCTCTTGTTCTGGATGTGCCATGAAACGTTTTGTGCTGCTTGATACTGCTCCGATTCCCGGCACGACAGATTCACTCTGTCTGTTTGAGTATGGCGAGGATTTCGTCATCAAGATCGAGAGTGGCAAGGGCGGTCAGTTGATGAACACTCGCATGCATGGCTCAGAAGATGCGCTGGCGGAGATACCGGCGCGCCTGTTGGCAAGCCGCACCTCGCAGCGTGTATTGATCGGCGGGCTGGGGATGGGCTTTACGCTGGCCTCGGCGCTCAAGCATTTCAAAGCCGATGCCGAGGTGGTCGTGGCTGAACTGGTGCCAGGGGTGGTGGCCTGGAATGACGGACCGCTGGGTGAAAAGGCGGGTTATCCGATCCGTGATGCGCGCACACGCATTGAAAATCGTGATGTGGCCGATGTGCTGCGTGAAGCGCCTGCCGGTTTCGATGCCATCATGCTGGATGTCGACAACGGCCCTGAAGGACTCACGGCGGACGACAATGACTGGCTTTACAGTGCAGAAGGGCTGGCGGTGTGTGCTCGTGCGCTACGTCCGAGCGGCATTCTGGCCGTGTGGTCGGCGAGTGCCGATCCGCGCTTCTCCCAGCGTCTCTCCAAGGCAGGTTTCAAGGCCAAGGCCGAGCAGGTCTACGCTCATGGCAGCGCCGGTGCCAAGCACACCATCTGGATTGCACGCTATGTGGGTCGTCCGAATGCCCAGGTAACTGCCCGTAAGTCGCGCGAGGACAAAGGCGGCCCGAAGGGGGCTCGCAAGCGCGGGGCAGTCGCTCGTCCAGCGCGTCGCAAGTAAGCCACGCGGCTAGCTTGGGCAGGGCGTCGCTCAGGTAGGAACGCAAGAGGGGCTGGCCATCATGGTCAGCCCCTCTTTTCATGACTGAGATGATGCTCTCCAGTCCTGTCGTTTATACGTAACAGTCAGCAGTGTCGTTGTGCCTATCACGCATCAGGCCTTTTCGCGGGCCTTCATGTCGGCGAGATATTCCTCTGCCAGCGTGTGCTTGGTGGCGTCATCAAGGGCACGCCCTGCCAGTTGGAACACTTCCTGCTCTTCTTCTTCCAGATGGTGTGTCACCAGGTGCTCAAGCTGCTTGGCCGTGGTCAGCCAGGCAGAGGAGCTGTAATCCGTCGCTTCGAGCTTTTCGACTAGCTCATCGATCTCATGGTGCTCTGCCACACTGTGACGCGCTTTCTCCTGCGTCATGTCATGTTCCATCATCGGGATATACAGCGCGCGCTCTTCGGCTCCGGCATGGTTGGCCAGCTCAGCCTTGAGACGTCCGAAGATGTCATCACGTGGGGTGCTGTCACCTTCCGTCTGTACCAGCATGCTCAACAAACGACGCTGTTCATCGTGGCTTTGACGCAAAGCTTCAAAAACGGTCATGTCAGTCTTCATGTCAGGATGTCCTCATCAGTGGGCATATCAGGCATGCGCGGCCGGTAGTCTGTGAAAAAGTGAAAAAGCCAAGAGAAGCATGCCCTGTGTCAGGTCTGTATAAGCTTGGTGACGATGTAGGGAAACTTCAAGGGGGGTATTGATACTGTTATCGGGAACGACTGTTCAGCGTTGGCGGTCCTTGAAAAGACACCTTGGCGGATGCATGGATCAGCTGATGCACCACTGCCAAGGATCAGATGGCGATGCCCCCCCTCTGATCCACGTCCTAGCTTTTACAGGAGTTCCTGATATGTCCACTGAATCCCGGACGGAGTCTGACGCTGATATGTCGTCGTCTTCGACGCAAGAAGACCCCATTTTGACTGCAGCGACAGAATTCAGTGACAAGGGCTCTTACGCACCGCCGCTTTCACGCTCGCTGGCGGGCAGTCAGGTGGATACGCCCCCCGGCGGTGGCTGGCCTTCGCTCAAGGCCGTCGAGAAATTCATCTGGCAAGCGCACCTGCCATCAAGGGGCACGCCAGTCTGATGAAGATGAACAAGCCGGACGGTTTCGTGTGTCCCAGCTGCGCCTGGCCCAATGGTGATAAGCCGAAGGGAGCCAACTTCTGCGAAAACGGTGCCAAAGCACTGGCGTGGGAGGCCACACATGCCCGCGTGAGTGATCAACTCTTCGCGGACAACACGCTGAGCGAACTGCGTGAGTGGACAGACCACCATCTCGAGCTTGAGGGCCGTCTGACGCATCCTTTGCGCTACAACGCAGCCTCGGATCGCTACGAAGTGGTGAGTTGGGAATCTGCCTATGCCGAGATTGGCGCACGACTCAAGGGCTACGATGATCCCAATGAGGTGGAGTTCTACACCTCGGGGCGTACCTCGAATGAAGCAGCGTTCCTGTTTTCGTTGCTGGGGCGCATGTACGGTACCAACAACTTCCCGGATTGCTCCAACATGTGCCACGAGACCACTTCGCGGGCCTTGCCGGAATCCATCGGCATCGGCAAGGCGACGGTCAATCTGGAGGATTTCAAGCAGGCCGATGCCATCTTCATCTTCGGCCAGAATAGCGGCACCAATAGCCCACGCATGCTGGGCGACCTGCACGAGGCGCGTGGCCGTGACGCTGAGGTCGTCACCTTCAATCCGCTGCGTGAGAGGGCGTTGGTCAGCTTCGCTGATCCGCAGTCGCCCAAGGACATGATGTCTGGCAAGGGCGTGGATATCAGTACGCAGTATCACCAGGTACGTATCGGTGGCGACATGGCGGCGATTCAGGCCATGTGCAAGTACGTGATCGAAGCGGATGATGCGCTGCAGGTGCGAGACCCTCATGCGCAGCGTTATCTGGATCACGACTTCATCGCGCAGCATACCCATGGGTTCGAGGCCTTCGCCGATCACTGCCGCTCGCTTGATTGGGATACGCTGGTCGAGACCTCGGGGCTATCGCGTCAGTCACTGGAGCAGGCGGGACGTACCTATCTGGAAGCTGAGCGAGTCATCTGCTGCTGGGGGATGGGCATCACTCAGCATGCACGCGGTGGCGATACCATCCAGCAGATCGTCAACCTGTTGTTGCTGCGCGGCAATATCGGCAAGCCGGGGGCGGGGCCGTGTCCGGTACGTGGGCATTCCAACGTGCAGGGCGATCGCACGGTGGGGATAGAGAACCTGCCCAAGGATGAGATGCTCGATGCCTTCGATCGCGTCTTTGACATCCAGTGCCCGCGCGCGCCGGGGCACGATGTCTCGGAATGCTGTGAGGCGATCCTGCGTGGAGAGGTACGTGCCTTCATCGGCATGGGCGGCAATTTCTTCCGTGCCATTCCTGATCAGAAGCGCGTGGTTGACAAGGTGCGTGAGCTCGACATGACCGTGCACATCGCCACCAAGCTCAATCGCAGTCACCTGCATCCCGGCAAGCATGGCTGGGTGCTGCCGACACTTGGTCATAGTGAGCGAGATCTGCAGGCCGGTGCCGATGGCAAGGGCGCGGAGCAAACCACCAGTGTCGAGGATGGCATGTGCAACGTGGCGCCATCGCGCGGTGTGATGGCGCCGGCAGACCCGAGCATGCACTCGGAAATCGCCATCACCTGTCAGCTGGCCAAGGCGGCCTTGCCGGCGCATCCGACGCTCGACTGGGACTGGCTTCAGGCGGATTACGCGCGCATCCGTGAGCGTATCGAAGCGGTCTTTCCCCAGATATTCCCGGACTACAACGCACGCCTGGCGCAGGGCGGCTTTCATATTCGTATCGCGCCGCGTGAACGCATCTGGCATACCGAGACTCAGCGCGCCAATTTCCTGTTCCCCGAGGGCCTGGGGACGGATGAAGCCGAGCTTGACAAGGTCACGCACCAGACGTTGGATCTCGACAGTACTTTCCTGTTGATCACCATGCGCGGCCATGATCAGTTCAATACCACCATCTATTCCTACGATGACCGCTACCGTGATGTCTATGGCACCCGCATGGCGGTGATGATCAGCCCGCAGGATCTAAAAACGCTGGGACTGTCGGAAGGTCAGCGCGTGACATTGCACACGGTCAGTGACGATGGCATCGAGCGCAGCGTACCCGGCTTCAGGCTCAAGGCGTATGACATCCCTAGCGGTTGCCTGGCGGCGTACTACCCTGAGACCAACGATCTGATCCCGCTGGGCCACCGTGATGCTCGTAGCAATACACCAGCTTCCAAGTCTGTGCCCGTGCGGATTGAGTTGATGAGCAGTGAGGAGATCAACGCGAGTGAAGGAGTGCTGGCTAGCGCCTGAAGGTGTGGTTGCTGAAAAAGTGCATGTTGAACACTGCGACAGGTTATGGAGTCCCTGATAGACCGAGGCATTTGCCATAGGGCATGACTCGCACGATGTCAGGGGCATCGCAAGACGCACCATGGTGGTGCGTCTTGCGATCTTGTGCGGTAAATCGGCACATTTCTCCTCCATGTTGATCGGTTTATGCCACTTCTTTGGCTTGGCGGTTTTCTACGCTGTTGTCACGAGGAAGATTATTTTCGGCGAGCAGAAGGCTTGCCAACTTGACGCTAGAGACAGCTTTGGTGGCCAGTGTTGCGGCGGGGGCTGACGGCGGAAACGCAAGGGTGGCCCGATTCTTGCCATCTGATATCGTGCTCCGCGTTGACGCGACCAGGGAGCCTGAGCGACGAGGCTCCGGGCGCTGTCGAGACATGTCATGGACTCACCACTACAAGGCTCGACGCTGCGGCGATCAAGCCACCAAGGAACCCTCTCATGGCTGACCACATTTCCCACGCTGCCACGTCGATGGCGGCAGAGGCTGGCAACGACTACCCCCTGAGTGAAGTGCCAAGCTCGGCACGTCGTGGCCTGCTGTCCACCTCGATGGTACTGCTCGGCTTCACCTTCTTCACTGCGACGATGTGGGCCGGTGGCAGTCTTGGTTCCGCCTTTGCCCTCAGCGAGCTTGTCTGGATCATCGTGATCGGCAATCTGCTGCTGGGCGGCTATGCGGCGGCGTTGGCGTATATCGCCTGCAAGAGTGGCCTGAATTCGGTGTTGATGGGTCGCCTGTGCTTCGGGCAGAAGGGCAGCCGCCTGTCGGACATCGTACTCGGCTTCACTCAGATTGGCTGGTACGCCTGGGGTACCGCGACCATTGCCATCGTGCTGGTCAAGACGCTGTCACTGCCACAGTGGCTGACCATTCCACTGATGGTGGTGTTTGGCTTCGCCTTCTGTCTGACCGCCATGATCGGTTATCGCGGGTTGGACATGCTGTCACGTCTTGCTGTCCCGGCAATGCTGCTGTTCATCCTGTTCAGCCTCTATACCGGCATGGTCGATATCGGCGGCATGTCAGGACTGGCCTCGATTGTCCCGAGCGAGAGCATGAGTTGGACGGCTGCCATCACCGCCGTCATCGGCACCTTTATCAGTGGTGGGACGCAAGCGACCAACTGGAGCCGCTTTGCTCGCACACCACGTATCGCCGTGATTGCGACGCTGGCGGCCTTCTTCGTCGGCAATGGCCTGATGGTGCTGACGGGCGCGCTCGGCGCGATGATCTATCAGCAGGCCGATATCGTCGATGTGATGATTGCTCAGGGGCTGGTGAGTCTCGCCGTACTGATGCTGTTCCTGAATATCTGGACCACGCAGGACAACACCATCTACAACTTCGCGATTGCCGGCTGCAACCTGCTGCGCACCCCGCATCGCCAACGTGTCACCTTGGTAGGTGCCGCCATCGGTACGCTGCTGGCTGTGCTGGGCATGTATGAATGGCTGATCCCGTTCCTGATTCTGCTCGGTACCTTCATTCCGCCGATCGGTGGCGTGATCATGGCCAACTTCTGGCTTGGTCATCGTGGCAAATATCCGCGTCTCGCCGAGATGTCACAGGTTGATTATCACTGGCCTGGCCTTGCGGCCTATGCCATCGCCTGCCTGTGTGCCTGGGCTTCGCCCTTCATGCCGCCAGTTGTCGGGGTCGTGGTCGCCTTCGTCGTCTATGGCGCACTGCTCAAGCTCTCCAAGGTCGAGCTCGCCAACAAGACCGCTGCATAAGTGTCTGAACGTCTTTACTGAAGAGATAATCGCCCAATGAGCCATGGACTTGTTGGGCGTTTTTTGTGGCTGCAGATAGACTTTATGCACAGTGTCGTTGTGCATAGAATGATGGTATCGCAAGGTACAGATCCTCGATGCTGCGACTCAGGAATCTGACTTGAGGATTCCACCAGGAAATCGCTTTGAGCATCTCCAGGGTAATCTCGCAGGCTGGTGTTAGATTCGCATCAACAAACAGTATCGATTGATCTTTCGCTGGGTAGAGGGTGTTGCCCACGATACATATCTAGACCCGTATGCTTACAAGGGCTAGAGGAGGTGGCAGTCATGAGAAATACCAAGCGGCGTCCCTTGACGGTAGGCCAGATGTTGGCGGTAAAGTTTCTGGAGCCGATGAATATCGACATTCGTACTCTAGCCGAGGCGATGGGGGTTCATAGAAATACGCTGAGCCGTATCGTGCACGACAAGGGGACATTGACGGCTCCGATGGCGATCAAGCTGGCGGCTGCGTTGGGCAATACGCCGGAGTTCTGGCTCAATATCAAGCACGCCGTGGAGCTCTGGGATGTGCGCCATCGTGCCTACGCGCAGGATGCCAAGGGTGTACGTCGCATAACGCCGAAAGCTGATGCCGGCGAGCTGGTCTCCAGCTAGCGCACCGATTAGATGGTTGTCCGAGCCAGCAAGGTATCTGCGCAGCAATGAAAAGACCCAGCCTGATTGTCAGGCTGGGTCTTTTTGCTTTCTGTACCTCGGGAATCTTTACTGAGCAGGGCGTGTTTTTCAGGCTGTTTTCGGCTTCACCTGAATCACCAGGCACACGGCGATCAGCGCCATGCCGAGCCAGCCGAGTGGGGCGATATGCTCTCCGACGATAGTAACGGCGAGCAGGGCAGCCACGAGTGGCTCGAACAATGTCAGCAACGTGGCTTTGCTGGCGGCGATGGTCTTGAGACCGTAGCCGAAGGCGAGATAGCCGAGGAACATCGGCACCAGTGCCATGTAGAGCGCTACGCTGGTGTTGCCAAGCGTAGCGAACAGGCGTGGGTCGGAAAACAGCATGCTCAACCCTAGACCTGCGATTAGCGCGATACCGGCGACGCCGAACAGACTACCCATGGCAGCGCGTGCGTGGGTGCCACGGTCCATCATACGTCGTGCGATCAGGGAGTAGGCGGCGTAGGTCACGCCGGCGATGATGCCCAGCACGATACCGGCCAGCCGTTGCCATTCTTCGCTGGGCTCACCTCTCGCATTGAGCTCACTGGCTGAGGCAACGGTGACTCCATGACTGGCTGTTTCATCCATCGCCATCATCACCACGCCGGCTATGCCCAGCGCGAGGCTGATATACCAGCTCAGCGTGAGTCGGTGGTTGCCGAACAGGCGCTCGAGAATCGCCGCTGCCAGTGGCGCCGTCGCGATGGTGATCACCGTGCCAATGGCGACGCCAGCCAGATGCATGGAGGAGTAGAAGGCCAGCGGATAGATGACGACACAGACTGCGCCGAGCAACACCAGCCGTTTCTGAGCCAACAGCAGCTCCAGACACCCCAGAATGTTGGGGCGTGCGATCAATGCCTGCAGCATGCCACCGACGCCCATGGCAAAGGCGCCAGTCGCCAGCGGGCTGACATCCTGATTGAAGTGGGCTGCCGTGCCAGTGGTGCCCCACAGCAGCGCGGCAAACAGTACCGCGAGGCTTCCCATGTCGGTGGACCTTGAAGGTGCTGCAATATTGGAGTGTGCCGTTGTCATTCTGCTGCCCTTTTCATGTCAATACTGCGGCTTAATCATGGCCGATAGTCTGGTCGGTACCTTGGCCAACAAGTGTGCTAAAACCACTTTCGCTCAATGTGACGAGGTATCATGAATGTTCAATGCCCCAGGCTCTGCCTGATGCCTTGTCATCGCGGCCTGTGACGTCTGCGAACGCAATTGCAGCATCAGGCACGTCATGATCAGCACCATGCCGACGGCACCCATCAGCGTGAATTGTTCGCCTACCACGATGACGGCCAGCAGGCCGGCGACCAGCGGCTCGAACATCGTCAGTACGGTGACCCGACTGATGGGCACGCAGGCGAGTCCACGCCCGAAGATCAAGCTGGCCAACAGCATCGGGGTCAATGCCATGTACACAGCGACCGTGGCGTTCACCGGCGTGGCGAACAGGCGAGGATTGATGAACAGACAGCTGATCGCTAGGCCGATCAACAACATCACTCCTGCGATGCCGAACATCGCGCCCATGGCGGCGCGCCGGTGGATGCCCAACAGCATCATGCGTCGTGCTAGCAGGGAGTAGGTGGCGTAGCTGACGCCGGCAAGTATTCCCAGCCCGATGCCGATGAGCTTGTGGCTTTCCTGTGCGAAGCCAGTGGCATCTGCCGGCATTGATGCATCAGGAAGGCGTGTCTCGCCCATGGCCATCAGGCCCACACCGACCATGCCCAGCATCAACGCTGCATACCAGCGTGCACTGACCTGCTTGCGGTCCAGCACATACTCCAGGATGACTGCCGCCAACGGTGCCGTGGCAATGGTGATGACGGTTCCCATCGCCACACCGGTGTATTCCATCGCGGAATAGAACGCCAGGGGATAGACGATGATGAAGAGCGCAGCCCACAGGATGAGGTGCTTGTGGACGAGCAGTGTGGCTAGCTCAGCGCGCAGGATTCTGCGCGATAGCACTGCCTGCAATATGCCACCAAAGCCCATGGCAAAGGCGCCGGTCGCCAGTGGACTGACATCCTGATTGAAGTGGGCGGCGGTACCGGTCGTGCCCCATAACAAGGCTGCCGTGAGGACGGAGAGGTTGCCGACCTGGCGTTGGAGGGCAGGGCCCAAGGACGTATGGGAGAAGGAGTGCTGCATGGTGGGTGACTCGCAATGAAGTGTGTCTCGGTGAAGACGAGATTACGCTTCATTGCGGAAAGATATTGTGCTGAAGCTACGCTCTGACCTGCCGAGAGAAGCAAAGCGTCATATGCCCATACGTCAGAGAAAACGAGAATTCAGGCAGAAATCTCAATCAGTCGCTGGCGTGAGGCTGGAATATTGGCGTGTCATCTCACGCGGGGATTGCCCGAAATAGCAGGAAAAGCGTCGCGAGAAGGCGGAGAGGTTCTGGTAGCCGACGGCCTCGGCGACTTGCTGGACGCTCAGGTCGGTATGGATCAATTGGGCACGGGCGCGCTCCATGCGTCTTGCAGTCAGGTACTGCTTGACGCTGATCCCCAGGCTGTCGCGAAACACCTTGTGGAATTGGGTCGGGCTCAAGTGAGCCAGCCTGGCCAGTGATGCGACGTCGTGGGGTTGGTCAAGCTGTGCCTTCATGGTATCCAGGACTCTCAGGAGTCGCCGATCGACTCGATGATCGCAGGTCTGCTTCTCCAGCAAGCCGAGAAACAGCGCGATCGACAGCTGGTCGATATTTCTGTCTACCTCACCCTGCAGCTGGGCTTCGAGGAACAGCAGGTAATTCATCAGCAGAGTGCTGATCGAGAACACCACTCGCTGAGACGCTGCGAGGTTGTCGGGCAGAGAGTCGAGATCGGCGACGATGAAGCGCGCGGCATCCTTGGCATGAAACAGGTGCGATTCACCGGGGCGAATGATGACGCACTCCCCGGTGACCACCGTGCCCTGATGGCTGCCGACCTGGATATCGAGATGCCCGCGAATCGGCAGCACCAGCTGGTGCTGCTCATGGTCATGTACGGTGGCCTGCGAGGTATAGGCTCGCAGCGAGAGTGTCGTCATGGTGCTGTGGCCATCGTCAGGCGGTGAATGCGAATGAGAGCAGCCGTGCTAGTGGCAGTGAGATCAGGAGTGAGAATGCTGTCAGCGACTCAGCTCGATGCTGCGGGTCTGGCCACGGCCTACCTGAACCTGACTCAGTATCAGTGGGCTGCGGGTGCCATCGGGTAGCTTGATGACGCCTGCGACATAGAAGGTGCCAGAGGGCAGGCCAGTGGCATTGAAGTAGCCATTGCTATCAGTGCGCACGATGTGGGTATACGCCTGAGCACGGGAGTCGGCGCGTTCAACAGTCTTGCCAGATAGGGCTAGTTCAGCCGCTTCTGCCGAATAGGTGGTGACAGGCGCGACCGAGATGCCATCGCCGTTGGCATAGACCGTCTGGCCCTGCCAGTCGTAGGACATGCGGCCTTTGATGGCGGAGCTGCCGGTCTTTTCAAGCTCGGCGTATTCGGCTTCAGGGAAGGCAACCGTGCGCTCGACGCGTTGCTCGCTGGGCTCTGTGATGCCGAAGTCGGGCATGGAGATGCTGTCGGCAATGCGCGTGGCACTTTCGCAACCGGCAAGTGCTGCCGTGCAGAGCAGCAGGGCAAGGGGAGTACGCAATTGGCGAAGCATGATGGGCCTTCCTCGAAGAAGATGATGTACCGATGGCGGCTGATGGACGCAGCGAGTCACAAGGGCCACCTTGATAGCGCCATCCTACTGGGCTGGCGGGGTTCAGGAAACTGTCAGTGGTAACCGACATGTCTGTGAGCAAAGAGCATCGTCGCTCCAGGGTGGCGCTTGTGGCATCTGCCTATACTTCCTCTCATGCTATTTGGTGTGTTGTCAGGCAGCCTATGAGATTTCTAAAGCAGAAAAGCATTATTAATTAGACCTTTGTCTATTAATAGGAGACAGTTGTCTCCATTCATACATCGTTAATATTTGCGTGGCTACCTGAGGGTATATCGCAAGCTCGTTATCGAGTTTTCATTCTTCGGAGAGTCGCATGCCCACATGTGAAGAGCGTATTCCGCACCAGGTCTCAAGGCGACAGACTGATCATCACGGCGAGCCCCACGGCGCTACTCCCGCGAGTCCGTCACGCCGTCATCTGCTCAAGCTAGGTATTTCGGGAGTGGGTGTGGCGGCACTTTCCAGCCTGTCACTGTCCGCGTTGGCGGCCAGTGTCGCCTCATCAGAGGAAGCATCCGCTGATGCGACGGATGCCTCTGCCTTCTCGGCATTCATGACTTTGTCAGCTTGGCTATTGAGCGACAAGACGCTGGATGAGCGTCTGGGACAGCGCTTCTTTGAGGCGATGGTACGCATTCCCGCCACCAATGTGCCCGGCATGGGCAGCTTGCCAGCCTTGAAGAAAAAGCTGCTGGCACTTGGCGAAGCGCGTGACTATCTGAAGGATGATGATCTTGAGGCGTCCGAGATGCAGCTGGTGCGGCGGGTGCTTCAGGCATGGATGCTGGGCACTGTCGGCACGGCGATTGATGACCCGGCTGCCGAAGTGATCGCCTATGAGTACGCCGCCATGTATGCCGGCCCGCGCGATGTGCAGGTCATCCGCACCTATTGCCCCAACCAGCCGGGGTTCTGGACGCAGCGTCCTGAGTGATGCCGTCTGCTGACTGCGCCCTGGATCATCAGTCCTGACACTGTCGATCTAATCGGGCGTATGCCGTGCGCTGCTGAAGCACTTGAGAGCAAGCACTTGAGAGCAAGCACTTGAGAATCAGTGCCTGAGATAAGTGCTTCAGCAAATGCCGGACCGTTATTCCCTATTGCTGCCCCCTTGAGACGTGAAGTTTCCGCTCAAGGCCTACGCACTAAAAGATGT
Source organism: Cobetia crustatorum (assembly GCF_000591415.1). Taxonomy (GTDB): domain Bacteria; phylum Pseudomonadota; class Gammaproteobacteria; order Pseudomonadales; family Halomonadaceae; genus Cobetia; species Cobetia crustatorum. The sequence continues at coordinate 30,199 of NZ_JEMF01000043.1, forward strand.
CCCCCTGAGGAGAAACCTGCATGGCTGCGGAATCCCATTCGCACGATGCCGATGTGATCATCGTCGGTTCTGGTGTCGCTGGCGCCCTGATTGCTCACCGGCTTGCCGAAGCTGGAAAATCAGTGATCATGCTCGAGGCTGGCCCTCGCATGCAGCGTTGGCAAATTGTCGAGCGCTTCCGCAATCAGGCCGACAAGATGGACTTCATGGGCCCTTATCCGGCCAGCAAGGCCGCGCCTCACCCGATGCTTTACGGCGAGAATGCCAATTATCTGGTGCAGAAGGGCGAACACCCATATGACGCGCAATATATCCGTGCCGTTGGCGGCACGACCTGGCATTGGGCGGCGTCCGCATGGCGCTTTCTGCCCAGCGACTTTCGCCTGAAAAGCGAATACGGCGTCGGATTGGATTGGCCGATCGCCTATGAGGACATTGAGTCCTATTATTTTCGCGCAGAAGTGGCATTGGGTGTCTGGGGGCCGAACGATGTCGATCTCGGTAGCCCGCGAAGTGCTGACTATCCGATGGCGCCGTTGCCGCTGTCCTGGAACGAGCAGCGCGTCAGTGATCGCATCAACCCCCATGGTTTCGATATGGTCACCGAGCCGGTCGCACGCAATAGTCGTCCGTATGACGATCGCCCAACCTGCTGTGGCAACAATAACTGCATGCCGATCTGTCCGATTGGGGCCATGTATTCCGGCATCATCCACGTTGAGAAGCTGAACGCGCGGGCGCCAAGTTGATTGATAATGCTGTTGTCCATCATCTGGAAAGTGATGAGAGCGGGACTATCCGAGAAGTGCGCTATCTCGACCCCGCGGGCAAGGAGCACCGCCTGAGCGCGCGGCGTGTCGTACTGGCAGCCAATGGCATCGAGACGCCCAAGCTGATGCAGATGTCGGTGAATGCACATACACCGGACGGCGTGGGCAACCAGAATGACATGGTGGGCCGTCACCTGATGGATCACCCGGGGACTGGCGTCAGCTTCCTGGCGGATGAAACGCTCTGGGCCGGCCGCGGTCCGCAGGAGATGACCTCGATCATTACCTGGCGCGATGGTGACTTCCGCAGTGAATATTCCTCCAAGAAGCTGCATCTCTCGAACATGGCGCGTACACAGCAGATGACGACGGAGGTGTTGTCCGAAACACCGCTGCGTCTTGGCGCCGAATTGCAGGCACAGATCGATAATCGTGCTAGCCGCTTTGTGCAGTTTGATAGCTTCCATGAGTTACTGCCGGAGCCGAGCAATCGCATCACTCCGTCGAAAAAACGTGACGCACTTGGCCTGCCAAGGCCAGAATTCCGTTATGCTATAGATGATTACGTCAAGCGCAGCGCCGTGCATACCCGTGAACAATATGCACGTATCGCTCAGCTGATGGGAGGCACGGACATCGCGTTCCGTGACGAATTCTCCAACAACCAGCATATCTGCGGTACGACCCTGATGGGAGACAATCCCAAGCAGTCCGTGGTGGACCGCGATTGCCGTGTGCATGGCCATGACAACCTGTTTGTCGCCAGCTCCGGCTGCATGCCGACCGTTGGGTCGGTCAATTGCACCCTGACCATCGCGGCCTTGTCTCTCCGTATCGCCGATCAGCTAGAACAGGAAATGTGAGTATGGACCAGCCAGGTCGTAACGCCGTGAATGATGAGAGTATTGCCAAGAAACGCCTGATGGTCCGCCCTACGCATCGCCATCTGGGAAGCGCCATTCGTCTTGCGGCATTTGCCGGTGTCAGCACGCTGCTGTTGAGTGGTTGTGGCAACGGTGAAGATGAGCATGTCAAGCAGGTTGAGGCTGACAAGGCAGCAACCAGTGACTCAGCGCTGATCAAGCAAGGCCTTTATATGGCGCAGGCCAGTGACTGTGCCGCCTGTCACACGACCGAGGATGGTGAAGACTACGCAGGTGGCCTCACGTTCGAGACACCGGTCGGCGAGATTTTCTCCACCAATATCACACCGGACACTGAGCACGGTATTGGTAACTACACCCTTGAGGAATACACCCGTGTATTGCGCGAAGGTGAAGCCGCTGATGGCCATAATCTCTACCCGGCGATGCCGTTCCCATCCTACGCGCGCCTGACGGATGACGACATCAAGGCGCTGTATGCGTGGAACATGCATGATGTAGAGCCGAGCAGCACACCGAATCGTGAAAGCGAGATTCCGTTCCCGCTCAACATGCGTTGGCCGATGGGATTGTGGGAGGAGATCTTCTCGCCGTTGGAGCCGTGGCAGGATACCGCAGACAAGAGTGCTGACTGGAATCGCGGTGCCTATCTGGTGCAGGGGCCGGGTCACTGTGGCAGCTGTCACACTGAGCGCGGCCTCGCCTTCCAGGAGAAGGCGCTGACTGGCGATGAGGAGGGTTACCTCGGTGGTGCGATGATTGAAGGCTGGCGCGCCTTCAACCTGACGCCAGACATCAAGGATGGCCTGGGCAGCTGGAGCGAGCAGGATATTGTCACCTATCTCTCGACCGGCAACCTGAAGGGCAAGGCGCAGGCAGGTGGTCCGATGGCGGATGTCATCACCCACTCCATGCGTCATATGACTGACGAAGACCTCAACGCGATGGCGGTCTATCTGAAGTCGCTGCCGGCGCTGAATGGCAAGGGCGAGCAGGGCGAAGCGGTCAATGATGACGATCGCAAGGCTGAAGCTGCGAAGTCCTCTGAGAAGCAGGCCGACGACAAGGGCTCGCAAGATACCCCGCAGGTCGCGACTCGTTTCAATCAGGGCGCGCCGGCTGACGATGTGCTGTTGCTGCGCGGTCAGCCGCTGGACAAGCGTCCGGATGACGAGGACCTCATTGGTCAGCTGACAGAGGCCACGCCTGGCGTGCGCCTGTATCTGGGCCACTGCGCCATGTGTCACGGTGCTGATGGCGCAGGGACGCAGGATGGCTACTATCCGTCACTGTTCCACAACAGTGTTACCGGCAGCGTCTATCCGGATAATCTGGCGCAGGCCATTCTCAATGGTGTGCAACGTGAGAACAATGGCCACAGCGTCTTCATGCCGGCCTTTGACACCAGCCTGACCGATGATGAGCTGATCAATCTGATGGACTACCTGGAAAACCGTTTCGGCGAAGGTCATCAAGCCAAGACACTGGCAGCGCCGGATACGCGCCGTCAGCAGCTGAGCGATAAGCTCGAAGACTGGCGCGGCGAGTAAGTGCCACAGACCGGTGCTCACTCGATGAGCGCCGGTCTGTCGTGCTCACATCACTTTTAGGTGCATCTCGCACTGGCGCTATCGCGAAGTTGGGGTAAAATTGCAGCACGTAGTCCCCTATTTCGCATTCATGCCGTGCGGGTTGCGTGCAAATGCAGCACAAACTGAAGAACTGCGGTAGAATGTGCGCCCAGACTTTAGCTCTTTACCAATTATTCGAGGCAACATAGCAGTATGACCGACGCCACTCTTGACGATCAGCTTGCATCCCTGTTTCAGGAGCAGGACACCAAGCAAGACCAGAATGCCCGCATCAAGGAGCTGGAACGTCAGCTGCGTGAAGCTGCCAAGGAAGCCGACAAGCTCCGTAGTGCCCGTGACAAGGCCAAGAAAGAAGTTGAGGAGCTGCGCGCGCGTAATGAGCGTCTCAGCGAAAAGGCGAATGCTTCTGACAAGCATCGCAAGCAGATTGAACACGAATTCAATCAGAAGCTGGTCCAGTACAAGGCACGTCTGGCGCGCGAGCAGGCAATTGCCCAGTCTCGCATGATGCCGATGGGTGCTTCTGCTGAAGACGAGCAGACTGAAGAAGATGCAGCAACGCTTGAAGACCTCGGTCTGAACGCTGCTGCTATCCGCGCCCTGACGGATGCTGGCTACGATGACGTTGCCAAGGTACGCAAGGCGCACGCTGATGGCGTGATTGCAGAAGTGAAGGGTATTGGCCCCAAGGCTCAGTCCCAGATCACTGAAGCGCTCGACGCCTGAGATAGACCTTTCGGTATCGCTTGATGGGTACCGGATGTCGATGATGGCCCTTCAGTATCGATTGGCCGCTGTCAGCTTCTCCTGTGAAGCATGATTGGCGGCCATCTGTTTGGTCAGACGCATCATCGAATGCTGTCACTCGCGACATGAAAAACCCGCCAATTGCTCTTTATAGCAGATGGCGGGTTTTTTATGTCTTGAAAATGAGTGTCAGCCCTTGGCCGCCTCAGCCTTTGTCTGCGAGGGAGGTGTAGCGATGTCAGGCCAGGTGACCGCTGGCTGATCGCTGTCCTTGGGATCAAGCCAATCAGAGAGTGCCTTGCGCATGTCGACGGCTGGAATCGAATGGCCGTTCAGTGCATGGACCACGCGCGGCAGGCTCGGTGCTTCACCGGCCTCGGCAGGCCAGGCCTGCTTCAGCATAAAGGCGACCTTCATGGGCTCGTCGTCGTGCAGCGCATGTTGCACGCGCGCATGTTCGACGGCGAGTTGGTCCAGTTCACGGCTCAGTGTCGCGTCTTGTGTATCGGCCAGGCTGATCAGCAACATGCGCGGCAGGTCCAGCATGTTGGCGCGTGGTAGCCAATCCTTGGATAGCGGGTGGATCGCGATAAGACGTGTAGCATCATCTCCATTGAGGAAGGCTGCGTGAATCTTGCGGCTGTTGACCAGCGCCTTGGGCGCATCACCGGCGTATTCATCGCCTTCCAGCTCATCCAACGAACGCGGGCTGACCAGCTGCATGCTGGAACCCACCTTGACCTCGACCCACTGCTTGAGCGCCAGATGTGAACGGGCGTCATCATCCTTCATCGCAACGCGCATGGCGCGTGTGGTGTCGTTGAGGAAGCGAATCAGCATCTCGGCAGGCTCGAACAGCTTGGTATAGCGGATCAACTCATCACGTGCGACCAGGCTGACATCATCAAGGTCTGCGCCATCCAGTACGCGCAGTGTCAGTCCCTGGTCGATCAGCTCGCGTAGCATCTGTGGTGTGACGTAGACAGCATCCAGTGAGCCATCGGCCAGGCCTTGCTCGACTGCTTGGGTGTTGGCAAATTCCTTGAGTGTCAGCGGTGATGACAGGCTGCCTTGCGCTGCGAGCATTACGCTGGGGCTTGCGCTGACACCGGCATCTGTCGGCATGCCAATCTCGAGCGCATTGGCGGACTGGGCGCCCAGCAACAGCGAACCCACCAGACCAAGCTTTGATAGATGGGAGGGAACGGACAGAAAGGAACGGGACATCGTGCACTCCGGCAACGGGACGAATGGTGGCCATGAATGGCGGCTATGGTAGACGTTTGGAGTGTGACTGTCAGCGGCAGAGGCCTCGTTGCGGCGTCTTGTCGCTGAGACGAGGTTGTCCGTGCGTGCTGTCGTGGGTCAAAAAAACCTCCCGCCACATGAGTGAGGGGAGGTTGATGGGGCGTGTGAGTACTAGCCCGGGAGCGAGTGCCAGAAATCAGCGATTGCTGGCTGACTCGGCCGTGTTGAGGCACTCAGGTGACTTCTTCGACACGACACCATCGCGACGCGCGAAGTGATCGACCCACAGCGCGATGACACCGTCACCGGTGACGTTGGTAGCGGTACCGAAGCTGTCCTGCGCCAGATACAGCGCGATCATCAGGCCAAGTTCCGCTTCGCCGAAGCCGAGCATGCTGCCCAGCACACCCAGCGCGGCCATCACGGCACCGCCCGGCGCACCGGGAGCGGCAATCATGGTCAGGCCCAGCATGATCAGGAAGGGCACCATCTCACCGACACTCGCGATGTTCAGGTTGTGGCTCATCATCATCACAGCCGTGGCGCAGGTCACGATGGTGATGGTGGAACCGGACAGATGAATGGTCGCGCACAGCGGCACGCTGAAATCGGCCACCTCATCGCTCACGCCATTGGCCTTGGTCTGACGCAAGCTGACAGGTATGGTCGCTGCCGATGACATGGTGCCCAGTGCCGTCAGGTAGGCCGGCAGCATGTTGCGTAACAGACCTAGTGGCGAGCGACGCTGCAACAGGCCTGTCATCAGGTAGGCAGCGCTCAGCCAGACCCAATGCATCACGATTGCGAGTATCAATACCTTCCAGAAGGTATCCAGTGTGGAGAGCGCCTGGCCTTCATAGGCCATCTCGGCAAAGGTACCTGCGATGAAGAGCGGCAGTAGTGGAATGATCACGCGGTTGAGGAAGACATCGACGACTTCACGTGATTCAAAGACGGCGCTCTTCAGTGTCGACAGTTCACGTCGACTGATCACCACGCCGAATACAAAGGCCAGGACCAGCGCTGTCATCACCGGCAACGCGGCCGGGATTTCGAGATCGATGAAGGGGGCCAGTGCCTCGCGGCCCTCTGCGACCGGTGCCATGCCCGACAGCATGCCCGGCAGTAGGTTACTGGCCACCAGGAAGGCCAGGATGCCGGCCAGAATCGTCGAACCGTACGCCATGCCGACAGTGCGGCCCAGCATGGCGCCGGAATTTTTCGGCAGCGACGCGATGCCGCTCATGACGTAGAACAGAATGATCAACGGGATGGTGAAGTTGATCAGCTGGCCGATGATGATCTTCGCCGTCAGGGCGATGCGGACGAGAACATCCGGAGCCATCAGGCCGATCAGCAGACCGGCAATGATGCCGAGGATTAATTTAACGATGAGCTTCATGTGGATCTCGAAGGTTTGACGGGTTCTTGCCCAGATCGCAGGCCTTGAATCGCGTACCACTTCGTATTGCATCGCACTGAACAGACCCTGCGCATGCACCGAAATGGCGCGCAGAGTCTACCTGAATTACGCTGGCATTTCAGGCCACTAGCTTCCGGGAGCTCACCACGCAAGAATCGTCCTCGTCACTTCGCAAGGCCATCCGGCTCACGCCTTTGAAGTCACCGCTGGATCGCGACGCTGCTTGATGCCGTGATGGAGCAGCGCGGCAGCGGCCAGTGCCAGGCCGAAGATGGACAGACCCTCCCAGCCGTAGAGACTCATCACCTTGACGCCGATGGCAGAACCCGCTGCTGCACCCAGGTAATAGCCCAGCATATAGACGGCGTTCATGCGGCTCTGCGCCTTGGGATCAATCGAGAAGACGCGTACCTGGTTGGGAATCTGCGCACCGAAGACGCCGAGATCCAGCAGGATGATGCCCACGATCAATCCGGCCAGACTATCGCCCCAGAGCGCCAGTACCACGAAGGAAGCAACCACCATCAGCAACGCCAGCGTGATCAAACGACCAGCACCGACACGGTTGACCAGACGACCTGCTGCCTTGGCGCCGAAGATGCCGGCCAGTCCGATGATGCCAAACAACCCTGCCTGTTGAACGCTGTAGCTGAAGGGCGCATCGGTGACGTGAATGGCTAGCGTGGCCCACATTGCATTGAATGCTGCAAACCATAGTGCGCCGGTCAGTGCCGATTCACGTAGCAAGGCATGACGTTTGACGAGGGTGAGCATCGAGCTGATCAACTGCGGATACGCCATGCTGACCGAGGCTTTCTGGCTGGGCAGATGGCGATGTAGCAGCACACCAATGACCACGGCAATGATGGCTGTCACCAGGAAGACGCTGCGCCAGCCCCAGTACTCACCGATGGTACCGCTCAAGGTGCGAGACAGCAGGATGCCGATGGTCAGGCCTGTCATCAGCGTACCAATCACCTTGCCACGTGTTTCGGGTGTCGACAGCGATGCTGCCAGCGGAATCAGCTGCTGGGTGATGTTGGCGCCGAGTCCGACGACGAAGCTTGCGACCAGCAACGGCCAGAAGCTGGGCGCGAGAAAGACGCCCAGTGAGGCCAGTGACAGGGTGATCGATAGATTACGGATCAGTACGCGCCTGTCCATGGTGTCACCCAGAGGCGAAATCAGCAGGATAGCGGCGGCGTAGCAAACTGGGTCGCAGACGGTATCAGGCCGATAGTGCCTTGGCTCAGACCCAGTGAGGCGGCCATTTCGGCCAGTAGCGGCTGGTTGTAATAAAGATTGGCAGCGGTGGCGGCGACGGCAATGGCCATCAGCAGTAATAGCGCGCGTCCTATCGCCGGTGGCGTTTGGGTCTCTGTTGGGGATGTCTCTCTCAAAGGTGTCGCGCTGACCATGTCATGTCCTTGATGTCGTGTCCCGCGCGCCCTTGAGCAAGGGGCACAGATGGGGAATGACGGACAGTCTAGGGTCAGGAAATTTATAAGAGAAATGTTGATAATTGATATATTTGATATCAAATCAGTATGGATGCTGTGGGAAGAGAATTACGTGCATGCAATGGTTTCCTGCTCACTCATCGTGAGACAGGGCTGTCATAACGAGGTCTGTCGTCACAAGGCCTGTCGCGATGGGGCTGCCTTTACGCTGGAGTGGCGAGCTTGACGCTATCGCGTACCACCAGTGATGGTGCCAGCTGTGTCTGGCCCGGGAAGGGAGCGCCCTCCAGGCGAGCAATCAGCTGATCTACAGCGGTAGTGCCGAGCGCGTAGATCGGCTGGCGGAGGGTGGTCAGCGCTGGACTGAGGTAGGCGCTGATCTCGATATCGTCATAGCCGATGATGGAGAGGTCTTCCGGCACGCGAATGCCCATATCCTGTGCGGCGCGCAGACAGCCGAGCGCCAGAAGATCATTGAAGGCAAATATCGCCTCAGGGCGATCCGCGGGATTGGCCAGCAGCAGATGAGCGGCGCGATGACCATCGGCCAGCATCAACTCTGTCGCGACTTGCCAGTCTTCAGGCAGCCCCTGCCCGGCATTACATAACGCGGACATGGCGCCGGCGAGACGCTCGCGCGAGCGGGCGTGGTCCGTGGGGCCAGTCAATAGTGCGATGCGTTCAATGCCTTGTGCCAGCAGATGCTCGATGGCCAGCCGTCCGCCGAGATGTGAGTCGTCATTGACTACCGTCATATCCCAGCCCGGTTGTGGATCGGCGTCCATCATGACCGTTGGCAGAGGCAGTGCGCTGAGCGCCTCGAGAAAGCCCGCACCATTCTTGGCTGTCATCACGACCAGGCCATCGATGCGCTTGTCGCGAAGCGTGGCCAGATAATTGAGCTGCTTGTCATCGATATCGTCGCTGTTGCACAGGATCAAGCTATAACCTGCCTGGTAGCAGCGGTCCTCGACGCCACGAATGACCTCGGCAAAGAATGGGTTATGTGCGCTGGTGACAATCATCCCTAGCGTGCGGCTACGATTGGATTTCAATGCCCGCGCTACGCTGTCGGGGCGATAGCCCAGCGCGGCAATCGCATCACGCACTCGCACTTCGGTGGCACTGGCCACCGGGCGCGTGGCATTGACGACATGTGAGACCGTCGTTACTGATACGCCCGCGCGTGCTGCCACATCCTTGAGTCGAATCACGTTACGGTTCCTTGAAATTCTGGCGGGAGAGGCGAGGCATGCTCATTGTCCAAATACGAACGCCGACTCAAGGCCGGCGTTCGATCACTGCTATTGATTGCCATGGGCGCCGATCGGGCTTACTGGGTAATCAACTTGAGCGGCACGGCGGTGGTCTCTTCGACCTTCTCGCCCTTGAGTAGCTTGTCAGCCACTTCGACCCCCAGGCTACCGATCAGTGCCGGCTGCTGAGCGACGGTCGCATCCATCTTGCCCGCCTTGACTGCCTTGATACCTTCATCGGTGCCATCAAAGCCGACCAACAGGATGTCCTTGTTTGCTGCTTGTAATGCACGCTGAGCACCAAGTGCCATCTCGTCATTCTGTGCGAACACAGCGTTCACTTCCGGATGTGCCTGCAGCAGGTTCTCCATCACATTGAGGCCTTGGGTGCGGTTGAAGTTGGCCGGCTGGCTGGCGACCAGGCTGATGTCCGACTTACCTTCAATGGCCTTCATGAAGCCTTCACCACGATCACGCGTGGCGGAGGCCCCAGCGACGCCTTCCAGCTGAACGACTTGGCCTTTGCCCTCAAGCTTGTCGGCGATGAACTCGCCGGCCAGCTTGCCACCCGCAACATTATCGGACGCCACGTGGGCCGCGACATGCCCGCCATTGGCGCTGCGATCAAGTGTCACCACTGGTACATCTCGGCCATTGGCGGTGCGCACGCTGGAAACGACGGCATCGGAATCGGTCGGGTTGATCAGCAGCAGATCGACACCACGAGACAGGGCATCTTCTACATTGGACAACTCGCGCGCTGCATCATCGCCGGAATCCAGCACGATCAACTCGTGGCCCAATTCTGCCGCCTTGTCCTTGGCGCCCTGCTGAAGACTGACGAAGAACGGATTGTTCAGCGTCGATACGACTAGCGCGATCTTGTCGGCCATGGCCGACTGGGTGGTCACAAGTCCTAGACCCGCTGTCACGACGGTGGTGGCGATGGCTGTCTTGATGGAGCTGGCAAGATGTTTCTTCATGAGATATTTCCTTGTTGGCGTTGGCCCTGCGGTTGGCGAGCAGAGCCGGGCTTTCGATGCTGCGAGAATGTTGTTGTGTTGCTTCGTCTGGCTTCTCTGTGATCTTTCTCTAAACCTGATCTATTTCTGTGCGCGGCTGTCGATCAGGACGGCGAGCAGGATAACCGCGCCCTTGGCAATCATCTGGTAGTAGCTCGAGACGCCCATGATGTTGAGGGCATTATTGAGCACCCCGATCACCAGCGCGCCGATCAAGGTGCCAAAGATGCGCCCACGGCCACCCATCAAGCTGGTGCCGCCAATGACGACAGCTGCGATGGCATCTAGCTCATAACCCGTGCCGGCATTGGGCTGGGCAGAGCCGAGGCGTGCAGCGAGGATGGCACCGGCCAGCGCTGCAAAGGCCCCGGCGATAGCATAGACGCTGATCTTGATGCGATTGACGTTGATACCGGAGAGGCGCGCGACCTTTTCGCCGCCGCCGACGGCATAGACGTGACGCCCGAAGCGGGTGTGATGCAGCACGCCCCAGCACAGCACGTAGACGAAGAACATCATGTAGATCGGGATCGGTACGCCCAGCCAGTAGCCGCCGCCCAAGTTCCAGAAGCTGTCAGCGGCTTCGCTGACGCCGATGGAGACTGGACGTCCATCGGTATAGACAAGCGTTGCGCCTCGTAGCACTGTCATCGCGACCAGTGTCACGATAAAGGCTTGAATGCGACCAAACGCGACAAACAATCCCGAGATGGCCCCGAGTGCAGCGCCGGCCACGATGGTGCCCGGCACGCTCAGCCACGGTGACAAGCCAGCGGCAGTCATTGAGGCAGCGAAGGCACCGGTCAAGGCAAGCACTGCGCCTACGGACAGGTCGATGCCAGCGGTCAGGATCACGAAGGTCACACCCATCGCGATAATGGCGTTGATACTGGTTTGACGCAGCACGTTAAGCAGATTGTCTGTCGACAGGAAGTTGTCGGACAGGCCCGCGCTAACCGCGATCAGTAGCGCCAGTGCAATTAGCGCCTTGTTGTCGACCAGCAGGCGCATCATGTCGATGCGGCGTGCGCTACTGGCGGAAGAAGAAGGTGTGGACATCAGATCGGCATCTCGTTGCAGGAAGAGGAGAGAGGAGAGGCAGTAGAGTTCGAGGCGGCAGCGCTGGTACTGAGATCACTCTCAAGGCCAGAGGCAGCGGTCATGATGGCTTCCTGGGTGGCATTCTCGCGGCTGAACTCGCCGGAGATACGCCCGTCGGCCACCACTAGAATGCGATCAGCGAGGCCCAGCAGTTCCGGCATCTCGGAGGAGATCAGCAGGATGCACTTGCCTTGACGCTTGAGCTCATTGATCAATAGGTAGATTTCACGCTTGGCGCCAACATCCACGCCGCGTGTCGGCTCATCAAGGATGACCAGCTCTGGTGCGGGCATCAGCGCTTTGGCCAGCGAGACTTTCTGCTGATTGCCGCCGGACAGCGTATCGACCGGCTGAGCGGTATCGCTGATCTTGATCTGCATGCTCTTGACGAACTGGTCCACCGCGGCAGCTTCCTCTCCGTGACGGATGCGTCCAAAGGCACCACAGAAGTTTGGCAGGGCGCTGAGTGACATGTTGTTGGCAACCGAGTGCGACAGAATCAATCCGGCCTGCTTGCGGTCTTCCGGTACATAGACCAGACCTGCAGCGAGCGCTGCGCCCGGTGAGGAAAATTGCTGGCGCTGCCCCTTGAAGATGACGTCGCCACCACTGATGCGGGTATCACCACACAGTGCTCGCGCAAGCTCGGTGCGCCCAGCGCCCATCAGGCCGCCAAAGCCAAGTACTTCACCGCTGTGCGCCGAGAAGCTGATGCCATTCACTCCAGGCGCGGTCAGATCATTGACCTCCAACATCACTTCACCCTCGAGGCTTGCGGGGATGAATGGATAGCGCTCGGCCAGCTCTCGGCCAACCATCAGGCGAATCAGCCCATCCTCATCGAGATCAGCAGTCGGTCCCTGATGAATCATCTGGCCGTCACGTAGCACGGCAACTTCATCGCACATACTGAAGATTTCATTCAGGCGATGAGTGATCAGTACCAACGAGCGGCCTTCTGCGCGCAGCTCAGTGACGACCTCGGCCAATATCCCGGTTTCGATGTCCGTCAGGGCGTCCGTCGGTTCATCCATGATGATGATTTCGGCATCCAGCGACAGCGCGCGTGCAATCTCGACCATTTGCTGCTGACCGATACTCAGCTCACCGACCGCCGTGCGTGAATCCAATGACTGGCGCAGACGTGCCAGCAGGCGACTGGCATCACCGTGCAATCGCTTCCAATCGACAGTGCCGATTTTTGTACGCGGCTCACGACCGAGAAATATGTTCTCGCCGGCGGACAGGCCCGGTACCAGATTCAGCTCCTGGTGGATGATGGCGATCCGGCTATCCATTGCCTGGCGTGGCGTCGTGAAGACAACTTCCTCGCCTCGTAATGACAGCGTGCCCGCATCGTAGCGATACACGCCGGAGAGAATTTTCATCAGCGTCGACTTGCCGGCACCGTTCTCGCCTGCGAGCGCATGTACGCGCCCGGCACGCAGTGTCAGGTCGACGCTCTTTAGCACGCTGACACCCGAAAAGCCCTTGTCGATACCACGCAGCGCCATCAGCACGCGTGGCTCTTCGCTCACGTCGCTGACAGCGGCCTGGCCGTTGCTCGTCAAAAGCGCACTCATTAGAAGGGTACCCCGCAATGCAAGATCAGGTTGGCGTAAGGGGTACATTCGCCGGTACGCACGATCACGCTGGCCTTGGTCAGTTCGGCCTTGAAGGCCTCATGGCTTAGCTCATGGCGAATCATGGCTGTCCCGGTCTGGTGTTCAATGGCTGCAAGGCGTGTGGTGAGGGTGTCATGCAGTGCCGGGCTCTTCAGCGGCAGCTCTTCGGCCAGTGTCACCGCTTCGATGCACAGTTCGTCGAGCAGCGCATCCAGCACTGGCAGCATACCGGGCAGACCAGGCACGACGGCAAGATCGACACAGGACACTCCGGCCGGAATGGGCAAGCCGGCATCCGCGATGACTAGCGTCTGGGTGTGCCCGAGGCGAGCAAGATGTCCGCTGAGCGGGGCGTTCAATATGCCATGTCGTTTCACGTCTCAGTCCTTGAAAGGGGCAGGGGTGAGCCGATCCAGTCGTTTACTTGACGGGTTCACAATGGTGCCAAGTATGGACCGCAAACGTTTGCGGTGCGGTAGGCGAAACGTCGTAGATGCTGTAAGGAGACTACTTTTTTGTAGTTTGAGGGTAAGTTTCAGTGGGATTTGGACAGCGGCTTTAACAGGCAGAATCAAAAACACCGCCCTCAAGGCGGTGTTTTTGATGATCGATGCTAGCAGCGGTTAGATAGGGAGAAGGCTAGTAGCTCTCGCGTTCAGGCTCGGTTTTCACGCGTCGCTCCTCTTCGGAGAGATGTTGCGCTTGCTCATCGACATGGCCATCCAGCTGCCAGTCATCTTCCATGCCGGTAACGCGATCATTCATCACGCCTTCATCGCTATCAACCTGCTGAACTGCGTCGTCGCCTTCCTCACTCTCCCGTTCGGCGTCGCGCTTGGCTTCAAGTTCTGCCTCTATCTCTGCTTCCAGTGCAGGGTCGGCGTCAAAGTCGAATTCCAGCTGGCCGGTGTCTGGCTCCGTGATGGCTTCTTCGACCCAGACAGCCCCCAGTGGGCTGGTGGTCGAGGGCGCGACAACGTAATGGCCGGGGTGATTCCCGTCATCATCCCCGAGTTCCTGGCGTGGCTTGCCGGTAACACTGGCGGCGACGATCACGATCAGAATGTGAACTGCAGCCAGCGTATAGAGGAAACCGTTGGCGCCGAAGCGCTCCATCAGCAGGCCTGCGGTCAGCGGGCCGAGGATAGCGCCGGCGCCATGGACTAGTACCAAGGTGCCGCTGGCGGAGATGATCTGCGGTGTGGTCAACAGATTGTTGGCAGCAGCCAAGAACAATGAGTACTGCGTGAGGATGAGTCCGCCAAGGCCCGCACCGAGCAGGGCCATGGTCCAAATGCCGCCACCGGTCAGTGGTATGCCGCCGAAGGAGAGCGAGATGGCGCCGACACTCGATACCAGGATGACTTTCTTTGCTGATATCTTGTCGGACAGCTTGCCGAGCGGCCATTGCAGTATCGCGGCCCCGAGGATGAAGGCACTCATGAACCACGAGACTTCCTGTAGCGACAAGCCTGCACGGTCAGCATAGACCGCGCCCATGCCAAACACGGTGCCGTTGGCGATGCCGGTTGCAAAATTACCCACGGTGCCAAGCGGCGCGAGACGCAGTAGACGCATCAGTCCCATGGCTTCCGGTTGTGCGCCTTCTGGCTGTGGTGAAGCCGATAGCAGCATCGGCACCAGGGCCAGTGACATGATCACCGAGACCAGAATGAATAGCAGGTAGGTGTCGGGATTACCGACATTAAGCAATAGCTGTCCGCCGCCCATTCCGAGATAGGTGATAACCATGTAGATGGCGAGTAGACGCCCGCGCATCTGGTTGGTCGCCTGGCTGTTGAGCCAGCTTTCGGCGACAACATAAAGGCCTGCAAACGCGAAGCCGGTAATGAAGCGCATCGCAATCCATACCTCAGGCACGACATACAGAGCATGCACCAGGATGCAGACCGAGGTGATCGAGGCGAGCGCCGCGAAGGTGCGTACGTGGCCTACCTTGCGCAGTTTGCGTGGTGCCAGCGTCGAGCCCAGCAGGAAACCGGCAAAGTAGGCCGACATGATCACGCCTGTCATCGTGTTGCTGAAACCTTCCGATGAGGCGCGTATCCCCAGCAGACTCCCTTGCAGTCCGTTGGCCAGCATCAGCATGCCAACGCCTAGCAGGAGAGACCACAGCACAATGGCAGCGCTCAGACTGCTGGCCGGCTTGTGGCTACTAGGCGGCAGCGTGTCGAGGTCCTGGCTTTCGTAAGCGGTCTCGAAGGCGGGAGTGGAGATAGATTCCTGCTGGGGGTTCTGCATGTAAGAGGGGCCTCATCTTCAGGGGGTAACGTTGGCAGTCGTGAGTCAATCCTTGGGAGAATGGCGGCCAGTCTACCCACCCTATGGCAGGACTGCGACAGGAAAGCACCAGACGAGAGCCGATGAGTCGCTGCTGGGTATGTGGGATTCATGAATGATACTGTATTAATATACAGCATCGATGCAAAGTGCATTTTCCTTAACTCACGAGCTTTTAATGACTGATTGGCTATCAAGAAAGGATTTGGCCCAGAAAAGGGCTTTCAGTGCTCTGTGAAGCGGTGATTTTTCGATGTTAAATGTCAAAATTTACGAATGCTGTATTTATATACAGCTCTGTGTCGCTTGATCTCCGGCGGTGGGCGAGTCTTCCCGTCGCATGGTCGAATGGTCACCCCGCCATGCAGATGAGAATCTTCTTCTGCATGCGTACTGCATGTGCGACATTCGTTGACGCGTGCAGTTAATGAACTAATGAAGGAATCATGAACACGCGCATGTTTTTGCTGTTGGACGCTGACACTTCACTCTAAAAATCATAATCAAGAGGTTATTCATGACCCTGCTTGCTGAACATATCACCGCCACGACACGCCGCCGTCCCTTCCTTGCCACGGGTCTACTCGGGCTGGCATTGATGACTCCGCTGATGGCCAATAACGCGCAAGCGCGTGAGTTGTCTGTGTCAACTGTACTGTCTGATGCTTTTCCGTGGGGGCAGGCCGCTGAAAAATGGGCCGAGCTGGTGAAGGAGCGCTCAGGCGGTGAACTGACACTGCGCGTCTATCCCAATGCCCAGCTGGTCGCAGGGGATCAGACCAAGGAATTCTCGGCCATGCGTCAGGGGCTGATTGATCTTGCGGTGGGCTCGACCATCAACTGGTCGCCGCAGGTACCCGAACTCAATCTGTTCTCGCTGCCGTTCCTGATGCCAGACCACGCAGCGATTGATGCGCTGACTCAGGGTGAGTCTGGCAAGCAGGTGTTTGCGGCAATTGAGTCCAAGGGCATCGTTCCGTTGGCATGGGGGGAGAATGGCTTCCGTGAAGTTTCCAACTCCTCACGTCCGATTGAGGCACCTGAGGACCTTAAAGGTCTCAAGATTCGCGTCGTCGGTTCGCCACTGTTCCAGGATACTTTCACTGCGCTGGGTGCCAACCCGACTCAGATGAGCTGGGCCGACGCCAAACCGGCACTGACGACTGGTGCGGTGGATGGTCAGGAAAATCCGCTGTCGGTATTTGATGTGGCACGTATCGATCAGGTTGGCCAGGCCCACCTGACGCTGTGGCACTACATGGCAGATCCGCTCATCTTTGCCGCCAATCAGCGTGTCTGGAAATCGCTCAACGAAGAAGAGCGCACGTTGCTGACTGAGACGGCGAAAGAGGCGGGTGCTTGGGAAACGGCCATGAGTCGCGAAGGCAACGCTCAACGGCTGGCGGATATCGAAAGCCGTGGCGTCAACGTGATCACGCTCGATGAAGACGCCATGCAGGCCTTCCGTGATGCTACACAGTCTGTCTACGCCAACTGGACGCCGAAGATTGGTGAGGCATTGGTCGAGACGGCGCGCACTGAGGTCGCTGCATCGCGCTAAATGCGTGGGGTGGTTTTCGTGATGACCCACTCTGCACGCTGCACGCTAGTGTTTCTTTCACTGAGGTTCTAGTGCTGCCAACGGGTGTGATGTCTCTCGCACTGGTGCGGAGTGTGTCGTTGATTCATGAGGTCTTGCGCCGAGGTCATCGTGCCTCGGCGTATGTGTGGATACAGTGGCATGTCCCAAGTTTCGCAAGATTCAGCTGATTCATCGTCCGGTGGCGCTGATCGCCAACCACCGGACGCTCCTTCTGCCATTGAGCATCCCAAGACGCGACCAGAATCCTGGCTGGCGGCGCTTGCCTTGGGGTTGATCGGTCTGATCAGCCTTGCCAACGTGGTGGTGCGCTATGCCACCAATGCGTCCTTTGCTTTCACGGAAGAGTTTTCCGTTTTCCTGCTGGTGTTGTTGACGCTGGCGGGCGCTTCAGTGGCGATTCGTCAGCAGGCACATATTCGTATTGCCCTGCTGGAGGATTATCTGCCACTGCCCGTGTGGCGTGTAGTCGTGGTGTTGCAGACACTGGCCTGTCTACTGGTGCTGGGCATGATTGTCTGGTTTGGCAGCCGCTTTGCGCTGGAAGAATATCAGTGGGAGTCACTCTCGCCGGGGCTAGGCCTGCCTAACTGGTGGTATGTGGTATGGCTACCTCTGCTCGCGGTCGCGATGATGTGGCGTCAGTTGCAGCAATGTAGTGATCGACTCAAGCACGGTCCTGAGCAAGATAGTCTTGAGCAAGACGCAAGCACCTCGTCTACTGCCAACGAGGAGCGTAATCATGAGTCCTGACCTCTGGTTGCTTGCCAGTTTCGTTGCGCTATTGGTACTCGGTGTTCCCGTGGCTTTCGCGCTTGGGTTATCGGGTGCGGTAGGCATCGTGGCGGGCTTGCCAGTGAACATGCTGGCGACATTGGGGACCAATACCTATAACAGCATTGCCAAATATCCACTGATCGCTATCCCACTGTTCATCCTGACGGGACTGGTATTCGAGCGGGCGGGGGTTGCAGCAAGACTGGTCCACTTTGCGCAAGCGCTGATCGGCCCTCGTCATGGTGGCTTGGCGTTGGTTGCGATATTGGTATGTCTGATCATGGGCGGGATGAGCGGCTCTGGGCCCGCTGATGCAGCGGCGGTCGCGATGGTCATGATCCCCAGTATGACGCGGGCAGGGTATCCCAAGGCCTTCTCTGCGACATTGATTGCGGCCTCCGCTTCGACGGCAATTCTGATCCCACCGTCCATCGCGCTGATTCTGTATTCCATCGTGGTGCCGGGCGTGGATCTGCGTGCACTGTTCGCGGCAGGGCTCATTCCTGGCCTGTTGGTCGGGGCAGCATTATTGATTCCGGCGTGGTATCTGTCGCATCGTTATCGCTGGGAGGATCCTGATCAGGTGACCCGCATTCCGCTGGGGCCAGCATTCCGCACGGCTATTCCAGCATTACTGGCACCCGTGATCATTCTCGGTGGATTGCGCTCAGGGCTGTTTACACCGACTGAGGCCGCTGTGGTCGCTGCCGCCTATGGGCTCTGCATCGGACTTTTCATCACACGGGAGCTAAAGCTATCGCAAGTATGGCAGCTGCTCGGTGAGGCCGCTGTCATCTCTGGTGTTGTCATGTTGATTATCGCGCTGGCGGGTATCTTTGCCTGGGCCGGCACCATGCTGGGGACTTTCCGCCATCTGGCGGAGTGGCTCATTACGCTCTCGGACAGTGGCACTGTGCTGCTGATACTGGTGATGATCGCTGTATTGATTGCCGGCATGCTGCTGGATGCGGTGTCGATCTACTTGATCCTGATGCCGGTACTGATTCCCGTGATGCAACACTTTGGCTGGCATCCAGTGTGGTTCGGCATTCTGTTGGCGATGAATATTGCCATCGGACAGTTTACCCCTCCTGTTGCGGTCAACCTGATGGTGACCAGTAGTGTGGCGGGAGTGCGGCTTGAGAAGACGGTAGGCTGGGCGCTGGTGTTCGTCGTTGCGATGTTGGGAGCACTGGCGGTAGTGATGCTGTTCCCGGAGCTGGCGCTATGGCTACCCCGTACGCTGGGCTATGCCGTCTAGTCGACATTTTTACAGAGGTGGTTTCGAGTAAAGCTGTTGCAGCAAGAACAAAAAACGGCTTGCCTTATAGGTAAGCCGTTTTTTTGTGCCCATGTGGCAGAATATTTTTAAGCGTAATTATTTCAATTGCTTGGGGGATTCTTCGTTGCTAGAAATTCGCATTTATGGATGAAGCGTTAGCAATATGAAGAAGGAAGTGCATGAATCACGTAGCTGCCTGTGGCGGCATGAATTTGTGGAGTTCGCCTGATGCAACGTGGCGTGAGTCGAAAAAAATGTTAGCCTGCATATTAATGCTATCGTCATTTTTCATTGCCTGACACTTTAGGAGGGTGGCGACGCTTGAATGATTGATGAAGTGCCACCATCGTTTAACGCTGGCTGGACGCTATGGTTTTGCTCGCGCTGTAGAATGAACGTGAGGCTGGTAGATCTTGGCTGGCACCCTTCGGGATCGCTATAGCGCAGTTTCATGACCACATTGTCATGCCGCGTCATGCCTCTTTTGGGGCTTGGTACATGTTTGCGTTATGAATCGCAGCCTTGCTTGCCGTAAAATTTTTAAAGGCTGGCGTTGGCTTCATTGGTATTGCGCCCCGACTCGGGGCGCGTCAAAGGAAAAGAGTAGATGAACGAGACATCCGCAGACACTGGCTTCATGGCAGGCTTCAATGGGCTGCATGAAATGGTGGTGGGTGAATTTCTGATCAGTCCCATGCTGGTCTATGCCCTGGTGGCATTGCTGGCGGCTGGGCTTATTCGTTCGCTACTGCACCGTCTGCTAGCCAACCATGAGCTATGGTTCGAGGCTTGGTTTGATATTTCTCTCTTTATTATTTGCCTGGCTGCGGTGGTTGCACTGGTGACCTGAGCAGAACCTGGTATCACCGCTTGTGATCGGCGCTTTGTGAGAGTTCTCCTTCCGTTCGCCCGCCTCATCGCTGGATTAATTCTTCAAGGAACGCTGCATGAGCAAGTCCCTACAGAAAGTCGTGAAATGGATCATTACCCTATGCTTGGTGGCGACAGCTGTCTGGTGTGCTCTGTGGCTATGGAAAACCTATATGTATAGCCCCTGGACACGAGATGCGCGGGTACGGGCGGAAGTCATCACGTTAAGCCCCGATGTCTCGGGCTGGGTACGTGAGCTGAATGTGGCCGATACGACTCAGGTACATGAAGGTGACGTGATTCTGCAGATAGATCGTGCGCGTTACTCAGCCGCACTGGACAAGGCCAAGGCGAGCCTGGCGAGCACCAAGGCCACGTTGCGCCTCAAGGAACACGAGGCCAGTCGTCGCGGCCGCCTGAACAGCAATGCGATCAGCGAAGAGGCGCGCGATACTGCACGTTTGGAGGCGGAAGTGGCACGTGCCGATGTTCAACAGGCTGAAGCCGCCATGGAGTCTGCTCAGTTGGATCTCGACCGTACTCAGCTAACGGCACCTGCTGATGGCAGCATTCTCAACATGCATCTGAGTCAAGGTAACTATGTGACAGCGGGCACGTCCGTGATGGCACTGATCAAGAATGACTCTTTCTATCTCAGCGCCTACTTTCAGGAAACCAAGCTGCAACACGTGCGCCATGGTGATTCGGTTCAGATTACCTTGATGAGTGGTAACGAAAGCTTCAAGGGGCATGTCGTCGGAATTGGCCAGGGCATCGCGGATAGCAACACCACTATCAATGCACAGCAGCTACCTCAAGTGAGTCCTACTTTCAGCTGGGTGCGTCTTGCGCAACGTATTCCGGTACGGGTTGAATTTGATGATATCAAGGCGGTACGTGCCTCCGGTATCAATCTGGCGTCAGGGATGACAGCGACCGTTAGACTGTTGCGCGACGTTTCAGATACCACCGCTAAAGAAGATTCTGCGCTCTCAGCAGCAGATGCTTCCGGGACTCCTTAACGCATGTCGCCTGCACTCGCTGCCTTTCTAAAACCAACGCCATTTGCGCTCAAGTTCGCCTGTAAGGGTGTGCTTGCCATGGCGTTGGCACTTTATGCTGCCTTTTATTTTGACCTTGATCGCCCGTATTGGGCATTGATCTCGGCGGCCTTTCTGCAAATACGACCGATGTCCGGCATGGTGGTCGAGAAGGGGATCTGCCAGGTGGGTGGCACCTTTGTCGGCATCTGTGTCGCGGCAGTCATCATGGGGCTATTTGCCCAAGTACCGGAGCTTGCGCTTGGCAGCGTTACGCTCTGGATTGGCCTCTGTATCTACGGTGCCTCGCTGACGCACAACAATCTGTCTTATGGCTGTGTCATGGGGGCAGTTGCCTGCATGATTGTGGTGGTACTGACATCCTCTGCTCCCGGTAACTTTTTCACAGTGGCACTCGCGCGTTTAAGTGAGCTGAGCCTGGGGGCATTGTGTGCTGTGCTGGTGAGTGCGTTGATCTGGCCGATTCGTGTACGCAATCATCTTGGCGTGCTGGCGGATACTGCCGTGAATGCCACTTTCCGCTATATGGCACTTGCGTTCTCGATGCCACTCAATTCAGCGCAAGAGAGAGGCCTGTCTGGAAGTCAGGCGCAGCGCGCGCAGAATATGGATGAGCGTAAGGCGATGCTGGACCAGTTGATGACGGGACTTGATGCGCTCAATAATCTCGAGATAGACGCTCATTCCGCGCGTTATGAAGGGCCGCAGGGCAAGGGGCGCATTCGGGGAGTCCATCTGCTGACGCGTCGGAGTATGCGGCTCTATGCGACCTTGAAGGCGCTTCATCAGTTGCGCCATCCTGAATTCTTCATATCTCATCAGGACGAACAAGATGCCAAGGCGTCTGGTTCGCAGCATGCGAATCAGACGGAAGGTTCGAACGTTGCGCTGATGTCAGAGCGTTTTAGCCAGCCCACCATTGATCTCATGCAGCGATTGGGGGCTGCCTTTCAGAGTATGGCGGATAACCAGGGGACTGATCAGGCCCGCGCTACGCTCAAGGAGCTACGGGGCGAATGTCTGCGACTGTCACGCGGGCATCGCAGTATCAAAGCACTTGAAGCACGACTGCTCTTCAGTTTGCGTGAAGTCCTGGGACACACGCTGGTGATGCTGCAGGCCCGAGAGGTCATCAACCATCCGGGGCGTCATCAACTACGTCAGCCCAGCATGAGCTGGCATCGGGATCATGGCCGTGCGGCGACCAACGCACTACGCGCGATGTGTATTTTCGGCGTGACGGCAACATTCTGGGTCGCGACGGCATGGGATAACGGTGCAGTCGCCATGCTGCTGGGCACGCTATTCTCTGGCATCTTTGCGAGTCGTGATGATCCTGCGCCCATCATTCCCATGGTGCTGAAAGGTCTGCTGTTTGCAGTGCCCAGCGTATTGTTGTTTGGCAATGTGCTGCTGAGTCAGGCTCAGCATTTTGTGCCCTTTATTCTTATTCTCAGTATCCCGCTATTTCTTGGGCTGATGGGATCGGTCGTACCTGTGTTGGCAGGTATCTGTCTCCCATTCGTGGTCTTCAATATTCTGTTGGTGATGCCAGATAACGGCATGACCTTTGATGTCGCCTATACACTCAATAGAAGCCTGGCGGCAGGTATTGGGCTGGTAGTGACCATTCTTGGCTTCCGATTGATACCAGTGCCGGGCGCCAGCTGGGATAGGAAGCAACTGATTCGCTCCACGATCAGTGATATTCGTGAACTGTCTGAACGCTCCACCGAGCGATTGGATAGCTGGTTCGGTGGACGGATGGGCGATCGCCTGTTGCGTCTTGCGCGTCATGAACAAGCGCGTAATCAGGAGCAAGTCGCACGTGGGGTGAGTAAGGAAGGTGAGCTTGAGCAGAAGATATCGGGTAGCCCGCTGTTATCGCTTGGACTTACCGGAATGGATATCGGGCGTGGCATCAGCTTTGTACGTAGAGAGTTGGGAAGCAAGATGCCCAAAGAAGTCGAGCGGGCATTGAAGGCACTTATTCTTACGCTGGCGGAAGACTTTGAGCGTGCGACACGCGGTGAGCGCCCGTGCCATCTCGAGTCTGCCGGCAATCGCCTCTGCGAGGCCATTGCGACGCACAAGAGCATGAGTCGTCACAAGCAGGCCTTGCTGGCGGGTTGGCTGGCCCGTATTCACCTGACGCTCGATAGTGATGCCATTCGGCAGCATCACGGCTGAGGAAGAGGCGGACTGTCCTTGCCAAGATAATCTGTCATATTATCTTTGGATTGCCCATCGTTACCGGTGGGCAATGGCATTTCTATTCGTGATTTTACTGTGGAATGAATAATAAAGAGTGCGTTAAATAAATAGCGGGGAAGGTTGAACGTATGTCGGACAGACCTTGCTGTTATTGCATTTCATTGAAAATATTCCATGCGAAGGTTCTTAATTATATTATCTGCGCTATGATAAGCAGGATTGCTCACGAATGAGTGTAATGTATGAGCCCCCTACTGCGGGAGAGTGCGATGACTTTCATGAACGACATCAGTAACAGTGGGCGCGCCATTCCTGAGCGTTTTCGTCGAGTGACCTTTACGACTCAGTATCTTCATGAGCTGAATCTGTACGTGTTGCCAGCTGGCGAAGTGTTGCTACGCCTGAGCCAGGCAGGCGAAGACATCATGGTGCTGCAGTTCGATGATGAGCTCTATGCAGAATTCATTGCATCACGCATCGTGGATTGGGTCGCTGAAAATCCGGGAACCGATCAAGATGATCTCACTCTCTGGATCAAGACGCGTGCCCGTATTGAAGATGCGCAGCAACGACAACAGTCTCATCACCCCGCCTCATTCACGAGGGTTCTGATCGGGCAGTCTGAAGCTACGTGCCATCGGCATTGCTCGTAAGGATCCGTATTTCCGGCGTGAGCGCCTGCTTCGTAATGCCCGAACACTGCGTTTCTTTCGCCGATTTATAACCTCCAGGAATTAATCTCGACCTTCAAAGCAGCCGTGATCGCCGACCGCCCCGCGGCCGCTCGACTTCTGGTGCTGTGGTGGTCTCGCAGGAGCGTCAGCTCAGTGCGGTCAGCTTCGGCAGCCCCTTCAGTAGCGTCGGCCACCACTTGTCGGCGGCGGCACCCAGATGAACGGTGATTCGCCGAGCGTGCAGCCTCAGCGTGGCGGCGACCTTGAGCACCTGCTCGCGCATCCGACTCAGACTCCAGCCTTGTCGGGTTTGCCGCTCCAGGAGGCAGCGCAGGCCATGCAGGACCTGGTAGGCGTAGAGGCTCAGCAGCAGGCTCACCTCGTTGCGGGCCATCACGTCCTGAACGGTGGAGGCGCCACGATTGGTCGACGAGAGGTGCACGTCGAGCGCCGACTTCACCTCGCCCATATGGGCTTCGGCGCTGCCCCGCTTGCGATAGAGCGCCAGGATCTTCTCCGGCGGCCAGTCGAACTTGCCGAGGTTGGTGACCAGGAAGAAGGCATGCAGCAGCAGGTCATCGGGGCGTTCCTGCACCACCAGCACTACGCGACGCGGTGCCGGCCAGGAGCCGGTTGGTACTCCAGATCGTGGCACCACTCCCGAGGCTGCTCGGGTGGCCGGCCGGGTGGCCGCTTCAGGAGCGGTGCTGCCAGCTTCTGTAGACCGGTGTGACTGCGCAACCGGCCCAGGTATTCGATCTCCCGATCCTCCAGGGCCTCCAGCGTCGCGTTATCGGTAAAACCGGCGTCGATGCGCACACGAACCTGGGCGCCGGTGCTCTCGTTGAGTCGTCGTACCAGATGCGGGATCCAGGTGTCGGCGTTCTCGGCCGGGCCGGCGTTACCCTCTCGCAGTAGCCCGCCGACCATATCGCCGGTTTCGGCTAGCGAGGCGACCAGCGGTGAGTAGACCCGCGCACCGTAAAGGCCATGATACGCCGAGCCGCCCTGATGTCCGTGGACCTTGATTGGCAGGCCGTCGATATCCAGCGTCAGCTGCCTGGGCCGCTCCCCGTTCTTCAGCGAGGTCAGGCGCCAGAGCACCAGTCGCAGCAGGCCTTCATGCACGGCATCGATGTTGTCGTTGCGCCCGAGGCAGGTCAGCAGCCGCGACAGCGTGGCTTG
>NZ_JEMF01000044.1 GCF_000591415.1 Cobetia crustatorum
TTCAGCGAGGGACGTGGCGGACAACATGCCCGCGACTTCCTCGGGAAGTGGCGGGGCAAGCTGGTCTGTGACGACTACAGCGGCTACAAGCAGAGCTTCGCCAACGGTGTTACCGAGATCGGTTGCATGGCCCATGCCCGCCGTAAATTTGTCGATCTGCACGTCGCTGGCAAGAGCCAGATCGCCGGGCAGGCTATCGAACTGATCGGTCAGCTATACCAGGTGGAGCGTGAGGTACAGTCACTCAGTGCGGAAGAGCGTCAACGGCTGCGGGAGACGAAAGCAAAGCCCATCGCCGATACGCTACATCGCTGGATGCTGGCGCATCGCGAGAAGGTCCCGAATGGTTCGGCGACGGCGAAAGCGTTGGATTACAGCCTGAAGCGCTGGGCGGCGTTGACGCGCTACCTGGATGACGGCGCGTTGCCGATCGATAACAACCGGGTGGAGAATCTGATTCGCCCCTGGGCGCTGGGGCGTTCAAACTGGCTGTTCGCCGGATCTCTGCGCAGTGGCCAGCGTGCTGCCACCATCATGAGCCTCATTCAGTGTGCCAAGCTGAACGGCCATGAGCCCTATACCTACCTGAAGAATGTGCTGGAAAGGCTGCCGACCCAAAAGGCTAGCCAAATGCACGAACTTCTGCCCCATCATTGGCAGCATACTGCGTGATCACTCGCAAGCGGTGATGCCCGAACGCTTACCTTCTAATGTCCTATCGAGGTGATGAATGAACTAATGGCAAAGCACAATGCAGCAGCACCCTCAATTAAATAGAGGCGTTGCACTCATTATCTACATTCACCTATCAGTAGAATATAGTGAAGTACTTTTTAAGAGTTTCTTCATATTGCGACGTGTGATGATAAGCTGGCTCGTAGCTTTTATGCGATGGTATGCGCAACTTGCATACGCCGCTGTCTACGAGCCGACTTTTCATATACAACCTAGTTCGAGATATCGGCATCGCTGGGCAAGGCCGTTACCCTGCACCGAAGCATACGCGAGGGGCCACGCCGGTCATCAGGATTGAGAAGACAGATACCGCTCCACCTGCTCGCAAGCGCGACGGATCAGCTCGGGCGCCAACTCACGCGCAGTATCGGTTTCCTGACGACTGCGGATCCAGCCCAGGTAAGTACAGCCCCTCACGGTCATGAATAGCTCCAAGCGATCCAGATCGTCATCCGACAGAGCGCGCCGCTCCCGATAACCATCGATTAGCGCCTGTTTAGCTACCTGATAGCAGACCTCTTCCTGAATGAAGTAAAGAGCCGTGGCCAGCTCAAACAAATGCCAACCGAACCCGGCATCATCGAAGTCGATCAGTCGCAGGCGACCGTGATCTGTCATTAGGTTTTCCGGGACGAAGTCGGCGTGAATCAGGCCATAGCGTTGGGGGGAACGATCGTACACTGACAGCTCGCGGCTGATGCGGTCACGCGCCGTTTCGAGCAGCCGCCGCTGAGAGTCGTTCAGCAGCTCCAGTTCCCAAAAGCGCCCCCAGAAGGGCGCATCCCCCACCAGGCCGTCGTGATCCCAGGCGTGTCGCTCGAATCCGTCCGGCAACTCCCAGCGATTCGACTGATTGTGAAGCTCGGCGGCGGTCCGCCCTAGGTCGGAATACAGCTTTGCGACCTGCTCGGCATTATCCCCCAAGCCTTCTTCCACGGTCCCTAGGGGAGCCCCGTCTATCCAGGCGAAGAGATCGACATGGCGAGGCTCCTCGATGATTTCAGTAGACTCGCTGACCAGCAGGCGGCCGTCATTCGTGGACAGCACCTCAGGGACGGAGATGCCACTATCGTTCAGCGCCGCCATCCACTGCAACTCGGATTGCAGTGCGGCGAAGCTGTGATAGCCGTGACGGTGGATACGCAGGGCGTAGCGCTCACCGTTTCCGGCGGACACCTGGTAGACCGCATTCTCACGGTATTTCACCAGCGACAGATCGCTGCCTTCCAGCCCCCAGTGACGCAGGGAGCGTTGTGCCAGCTCCTCCAGATGAACGCCCTGATGCTCCGGGGACAGGCTGTCGAACGTGCTCATGCGGTCACCTCCTCGGTCAGTTGGGTCAGGGCCTCATCCAGGGTGTGCAGCAGGATATCCGCGTGCTCGGTCTGGAACGGCATGGGGGGACGCAGCTTCAGGATGGCGTCATGGACGCCGATCTTACTGATCAGCACGCCCTTGTCACGCATCAGGTTGATGAGACGACGCGTCTCGACCTGAGCCGGCGCCTTGGTCGCGCGATCCTTGACCAGCTCCACCCCGAAGAACATGCCCAGATCGCGGACCTCGCCGATCAGCTCGTGCTTCCGTTGCAGCTTGCGCAGGCCCTCGGCCACATAGGCGCCGGTGGTGACCGCGTTCTGCATCAGGTTGTCTTCCTCAAGGGCATCGAGCACCGCCATCCCGACTGCAGTGGACACCGGTGTTCCACCGAAGGTGTTGAAGTACATCGCCTCCTTGCTGAACGCCTCGATCATCTCGGGGCGCGCCACCACGCCGGCAAGCGGGTGACCGTTGCCCATGGGCTTGCCCATGGTGACGATGTCGGGAGTGACGTCGTACCACTGGTAGGCCCAAAAATGTCGGCCGCTACGGCCGAAGCCCGCCTGCACCTCGTCGGCGATAAAGACGCCGCCAGCCCTACGGACCTTCGCCACGGCCTTTTCCAAGAAGCCCGGCGGCACGTCGAGCAGGCCTTCGTTAGCGAAGTCGGGGCACACCAGAATGCCGGCCACGTTGATACCTTCGGCATGGAATTCATCGATCGCCTGCTGGACCCGGTCGGCATAGGCCTGGGCCAGGGCCTCGCCCGAGAGTTCGTCAAGGGGACGATAGGCGTCCGGGATCGGAAACGATTTCACGCGCTTGGTGGTCCGAGCCTCTGGCATGAAGCCAGTACCGATCTCAGCCACCGCCTCCGTGTTGCCGTGGTAGGCGAAGTCGGTGACGATGATTCCCTGCCCGCCGGTGTAGAAGCGAGCCATGCGCAGCGCCAGCTCGTTGGCTTCGCTTCCGGTGCAGGTCAGCATGGCCATCTGCAAGCCATCGTCGAAGGTCCCGGTCAGCCGCTCGAGGTAATCAACGATGTTGTCGTGCAGATAGCGGGTGTGGATGTTGAGGGTTGAGGCTTGGCGGTGCATCGCCTCGACAACTCGGGGATTGCAGTGCCCCACATGGGGTACGTTGTTGTATACGTCCAGATATCGCTTCCCTTCGTGGTCCCAGAGCCAGACCCCCTTGCCGCGCACCAAGTGCAACGGCTTATCGTAAAACAGCGGCGAGGAGTGCCCCATAACGCGATATCTTCTGGAAAGAAGGTTCTTAATCTGATCGTCGGCCATAGTGTGAGTCGCCTCTTCAATGAGAAACAATTGATGATTGACGCGACTAGTATTTGTTCTCCCGGCGAGAGAGGGCATCCATCAAAAGGTGGAGATCATTAATTTAGATCCGCCATCACTATGGCCATCAACTCGCTGCGTGCACGTGCACCTGTCTTTCGAAAGATATGGTGGAGGTGTGTCTTGACCGTTGCCAGTCCCAGCGATAATTGTTTGGCAATATCCTTGTTACCGCTGCCGCGCAGCACGAACTCCAAGACATCGAGCTCACGGCCGGTCAAGGCATACTTGGCGGTCATCACCTTGCGCTGCTGATTGCGCTGAGGCAAGTAGGTCGCATTGAGAGAAAATTCGATGAACGGCTGTACTTGGCGCAGTAGATCCAGCTCCTGTGGCTGGAAATTCCCCATGGATGCCTCGCGTAGGATAGTGACGCCCGCGATGATCTGCCCCTCGCGGCGAAAAAACATATCCGCAACGTAACGGTGGTCATGCGGCACCATGAATTCCTGGTAATAGAGCGTCTGCTTAAGCAAGTGTGGAGAGATGCGGGAGTCCAGTGTTACCACTGTGTCATTTTTGTCGGCAAAGAGTTCCGGGTTAAGCGGATCCATAGCACCATATTCCGCTCGATACTCACGCTCAGCAATCGGCGCCAAGTTATATAGCAAGGCACCGGCATGCTGCATGTTCGGACTCACCAAGAAGAAGGCCGAACCACTCAGGGGGACCAAGCGATCCACCAATGCCAAGATTTCACGCTGAAATGGATGGGTATCCTGACGATCATTCACTAGTAAGTAAGCCTCCTTTTGATACCAAGCACCCGACGATCATCCGGCACCCTACAACTAAGCAGCTGCGAGTCCAGAGATAGCGACTCGACCGACTGCAGCCAAGCTTCGTGAGCGGCCAAGTGCTCGGCGGTGAAAACCAAGAATATTATGCCTGCTCGATGATAGTCGATATCACTACTCACAGACTTGAGCTGGGCTTACAAAACAAGCTGCCAGCCAGACGGCATGCTAGGGAAATGATGATCAATTCGGTTCGCGCTGGAGCACTCAGAATGATGCTCCATCGCACCGTCGGTCGCGTTCTTCATGTAAAGTTGGCCGATTTCCCTCCTCATCAGGGTTATCTGGCTGGGAAAGCAGATGCAAAGCGCATCAACCCCGTCAACGCGTCCTTCGCATTGCCAGCATCCATGTGGATGATGAGCCCGCCTACTACGCCATCGCGCAGCATGCCTCAAAGATACCCGCCAGTCGTATCGACATCGTCAATCTGCGCCTGACCGACACGCCCCGCAATGGCTGCATCACTAATGCCCACACATTGTTCTCGGCAAGTCGAACCATCACCCGCTAGCGTCTGGCGGGTTTTTCATCGTGCGCTGACCGAGCAGGATATCTCCCCCGATTCTGTAACGATGTGGAACATCGAGGAAAACACCTATGAGGTCTGCGCGCCGGTACTGGCAGAGATACTCGACCTGCCGGCCAGCGAGCGGCCAGACCTCCTGCTGTGCATGTCAGACCGTATTGCTCTGACCGCCGTGACCCTGGCCGAACAACGTGGCATCCGAATTCCCGAGGATCTGCGTATCACCGGCTTCGACGGCATCGAGGAAGGACAATATCGGTCACCGCGCCTGACCACCGTCCAGCAGGACAGTACCGAGAAAGGCCGCCTTGCCGCGCGAATGATTCTAGGACTGGAGCCCGCGTCATCACACCGGCAATCGACACAGCTGATCCAGGGTGAAACCTGTCCGTGAGGAGATGTCGCCAGGAGTGACGCTATGGAGCGCGGCAGGTATCATCCCCAGCCCGTTCATCGCAGCCGAGGGAGGTTTCCATGCCGATCCTGCACAGCATCATTCACCGTATCGACAAGGGCAATAGCGAGACGCCGGCCCAGCTGGTGCCTGCCGCCACCGCCCTGCCGGCATCCGATGCACTGGAGGATCTGGTGTCCGGGCTCAATGATGCCTACCACGGCAAGGCCAAGAACTGGGGCCGTTTCAATGAAGACGCACCTGCCGCCTTCCCCGCCGAGCTGGCGTCTTTCCTCGCAGGTGATAGCGATTTCGCGAGCCTGACCCAGACGCTTGCCGGTCGACTCATGCCGTTGATCGATGACAACCTCCCGACAGGCGGTCATCTGCTGGTGGTGGATCACCAACAGGGCGAGACGCGTCACCTGTTCATGGCGTTGCTGCACCATCGTGACGGCTTCGCGATCGACGAGTCCCTCGCGGTAACCCCCGCCCGACAGCTCAACATGACCCAGATGTCGCTGGCCGCACGACTGGATATCAGTCAATGGCAAGGCAGCTCGACGTCTCACCCCTATCTGTCCTGGGCGCGCGATCGCGGACGCACCAAGCTCGCCGAGGCCTTCGCCGAAACGCTGGGCGCACAGGAGCAGCGGGATGCCGGTCAGGAAACCCGCACCCTGCTCAAGGCCTTCAGCGACTACGTCGAGAAGGAAGACATGGCCGAGGAGGCCAGTCGCGAGAAAACCGATACCCTGGTCGACTACGCCACTGATCAGGCCAAGCTCGGCGAGCCAATCACGCTGGATCAGTTGTCTGAGCTGATCGATGAAGAGCACCCGCAGGCCTTCTACGACCACATTCGCAACAGCGACTATGGGCTGTCACCGGAAATCCCGCCGGACAAGAAGACGCTCAACCAGTTCAAGCGTTTCACCGGGCGCGCCGCGGGCGTCTCGATCAGCTTTGATTCGCACCTGCTGGGCGACTCGGTGGAATACGATGAAGCGAGTGACCGTCTGATCATCAAGCAGGTCCCGACGGGCCTGCGCGATCAGCTCAAGCAACGCTGAAGCCTCTGATCAGACGACATCACCTGATGCACACCCGGCAGACACACGAAGGCAGGCAGATGCCTGGCCTTCGTGTGTCTGACAAGAAACCGTGTGCCCCGGCCTTTACAGCCCTTCGAGAACTTCATTCATCTGAGCACGTACACTCTGCAAGCCATTGCCGGAGAGATACCAAAGCCCCGGGGATAGCACGGTGACACCAATGTCCGCGCCGCCAGCATCGGCCAGCGCGGCCTCAAGCGCGTCAGCATCCATCGGGGTCTGGCCAATGGCAGCACTGCGATCGACCACATAAAGAGCATTCGGCGCCATCTCGGCAATATTCGCTGGCGTCAGCGGGTAGAAAGTACGCGCACCACGGCTGACCGGCTCCACGGAATCCGGCAACGCCGGCTGTTCGATCTGCAGCAGCTCAGTCACTACCGGCTCGTTACGCAAAGCATAGCGACCGTCATTGTGAGTCACGACCAGCACTCGAAGATCGTTAACGAGCCCCTCCCGTGCCGTATCGATTGCAGACTCAAGCGCTGCAAGATGATCGTGCGCCTTTTCCTCAGCATGATACGGGGACGCCAGGCTCAGCACCTTGTCACTAAATGCTTCGAAGTAATTGCCTTCTTCGAGAGTGACATCACGCGTCTCCGCCACAGCCTTGAGCGCCTCAAGCGATCCAGACTGACGGCCGGTGACCAGAATCAGGTCCGGCTCCAATCCCGCGATCGCCTCGACATCAGGCTCCTTGAGTCCGCCGACATCTGCTCGATCTTTGATCAAATGCGACACATAGGCGGGTGCAGACTGATGTGGAACCCCGACGAGATGCTCGGCCAAGCCCAGCTCATCCAGCGTATCGGCAGCGCCCCAGTCCAGACTCACGACGGAAGGGCCATGCTCTCCCCCGGCGACTTCGTGTGCCTGTGCACTCAAGGGTAAAGCAGCCAACAACAGAGTAGAGACAGACAAGGTGAGCCCAGTGACGTTCATCGACATTCCCTTTATTGAATAATAATTAATATCATTTGTGTTTGCGATCCTAGCACGACTATTTCCTCAAAATCATGCAACTGTGCGTTGCATAACCCGCAATTTACGAACGACTCCATGCCATCACCAAGGGTTGCGTAGAACGCAACTCTGTCAACAAAGAAACACACCTAAACTAAAAAATACGAATGTTTATCATTTGTTTTCTTAAACACGAAAAAAAAGATCGACACTGATGCGATGATGCCTGTCGTATTCCCAACCCGAAGTCGACGTCAACAGAGCACTCAGTGGCCCACAACCCTAAAAAACTCGTGGCTCAATAACGACATAATCGCGACCTCAAGGATCCAGGAACATGACAGTCCCCGCACTCCCCTTTGCTCGATCGGCCTTGGCTATCGGTATCGCCGCCGCTTGCCTACCTGCTGGCGTACAGGCTGACGACTCCAGCCAGTTGGAACCTGTGGTGGTGACAGCTTCCGGCTACGAACAGGTGATCTCGGATGCCCCTGCCAGTATCTCGGTCATTACCGGCGAGCAGCTCAACAAGCAGTCGTACACGGACATCACAGATGCCATGGATAATGTGCCTGGCGTCTATGTCACGGGGGGCGGGAATTCTCAGGACATCAGTATTCGAGGGATGGACAACAGCTACACGCTTTACATGATCGATGGCCGCCCTCTCTCGGCTGGCCGCTCCGTCAATACCAATGGCAATGATGAAGGCAAGCAGATTGGCCTCCCCCCAATCTCGATGATCGAGCGAGTGGAAGTGATTCGCGGACCGATGTCATCGCTGTACGGCTCACAAGCCATGGGCGGCGTCATCAACATCATCACAAAAAAAGTGGCGGATGATTGGTCGGGGTCTGTCACGACGGAATACACCCATTCGCTCAACGACATCAGCAATGACGGGCAGCAACTGAGCTTCTATACCAGCGGGCCGCTCATCGAAGGCCTGCTCGGTCTCAAGGTCCACGGAAACTGGACCGGTTATGAAGAAAGCGATTACCAGGGCGGTAGCGACAATGCTGAAAGCATGCCCGACAGCGACACACGTCAAGGAGGTGCCGAGTTCACGCTGACACCAGATGAGGACAATGCGTTCACGCTCGGCTATACCGCCTCCAAGAAAGAATACACTCACAATGCTGGCGTGAGCATCGCAGATGATTCCGAAACCAGTCGTTATCGCTACGACAAGGATGTCTATACCCTTGGCCACAAGGGAAGTTACGGCAGCTTCCTCACGGACACCTATCTGCAGCACGACATCTCGGAGAACGTGCTGGATTCCGATGATGAGAAACGCGAAGAAGTCACCACGCTCAACAACCAGACCACGTACTTCTGGGGCGACCATATGCTGACCTTCGGCGGTCAGTACAAATTCGAGCAGCTGACCGATGAGACCAATGGTTTGCTGGATTCGAATGTCCCGGGGGCCGTCGATAACGTCGATCGCTGGATCGCGGCGCTATTCGTCGAGATGGAATGGAGTCTGACCGAGGACCTCAACGTCACCACCGGCTTGCGCTACGACGATGACGAGCTGTTTGGCGGACATCTCTCGCCGCGCGTCTACGCCAATTATCACCTTGATCCGCAATGGACACTCAAGGGCGGGGTCTCCACGGGCTACAGCCAACCGAGTCTATCCGCTGCGACAGAGGGCTTCGGTCGTCTAACCGGTCGGGGCAGCGCTGTCATCATCGGTAACGAGGAGCTGGATCCGGAAACCAGTACCAATTATGAGCTGGGCACCGTCTTCCAGAACCAGTCAGGCACACTCAGCGCCGGTGCTACCCTGTTCTACACCCAGTTCAAAGACAAGATCTCTGAAGATCGCCTCTGCCAAGGTCCGGATGCAGGTTTCTCCGATCCTGCCTTCCGCGAGTGCAGCTATGCCGGCACGGACTACTATTTCGTCAGCACCTACCGCAACATCGACGAAGCCGTCATGCAGGGGATCGAGCTGTCACTGGACTATGCCATCACGCCAAGCGTGAATCTGAGTTCCAGCTACACCTACACCGACTCCGAGCAGAAAAGTGGTGAATTCAAGGGCGAGCCCTTGAACAAGGTCCCGGAACATATGCTCAACGTGGCACTCGACTGGCAGGCTACTCACGACCTCAACCTGTGGGCACAGGGGAACTACCGTGGCGAAACCAGTGATTACCTGTCACGTACCAGCATGAGCGAAGGCACGCCGAGCTATACCTTCTTCGATGTGGGTGTCGTCTATGCCTTGAACGAGAGCGCTCGCGTCAAGGCTGGCCTCTACAACATCGCTGACAAGGAAGTCACCAATGACACCTACGGCGTGGTGCTGGATGGCCGCCGGTTGAACCTTGGGCTGACCATGGACTTCTGACCCTCAACTAGAAGCATTCATGCTGACGCGACAAGGGGAGCCGAGGCTCCCCTTGTCGCGTTTCAGTTCATAACCTAAAAATAGGACGTCAGGCATGAGGGCCGGTGTCATCATCAGCATCTTCCATCAGATCCACGATACTCGCTGCCATTTTCCTCCAAGAACCACTCGCGGAAAGCTTGCACCTTGGCAAGTGTTTCAATTGCAACTTGCAGCTCCGCAGCGGAGTTATTCACCGATGACCCATGACGTGTTGCGAGTGGGTTACCTGGCAGTCGTTCTCAAGGATTGCTCGAACCT
Organism: Cobetia crustatorum; assembly: GCF_000591415.1. Lineage (GTDB taxonomy): Bacteria > Pseudomonadota > Gammaproteobacteria > Pseudomonadales > Halomonadaceae > Cobetia > Cobetia crustatorum. Next base: position 9,877 of record NZ_JEMF01000044.1, read on the forward strand.
GTCCAGGAAGAGGTCGGCTTCCGAGCGTTCGATGCACAGTGGCGGGCGAATCTTCAAGGTACTGCCGGACTTGCCGGCCCCGCCGATCAACACGCCATTGCGCTTGAGGTCGTTGATCAACGCCGTGGTGCGCTGGGCGTCCGGCGCTCCGTCACGCGTCGGGTCACAGAGGTCCAGCCCCAGGAACAGCCCGGCGCCTCGTACATCGCTCACCTCCTCGAAGCGTGCCTGAATGTCCTGCAGCTGTCGCTTGAAGTACTCGCCCTGACGCTCTGCATTGGCCATCAGGTCTTCCTCGGCGATCACGTCCAGCACCGCCGTGCCCGCCGCCACGGCGACCGGTGAGCCGCCGAAGGTATTGAAGTAGCCCACATCAGCGTTCAGGACCGCCAGCAACTCCTCGCGTGCCGCCAGCCCGGACATCGGGAAGCCGTTGCCCATCGGTTTGCCCATGGTCACCACATCCGGCGTCACGCCGTGGCGCGAGAAGCCCCACATCCCCTGCCCCGTGCGCCCAAAGCCGGGCTGGACCTCATCGGAGATGAACAGGCCGCCCCGGGACTGCAGGAGTTCGACCGCGGGCTTCAGGAAACCTGCGGGGTCGGCATAGATGCCATCGCTCGAGAAGATGGAGTCGACCAGCAGCGCCGCGCATCCATGGCCCCTCGCCTCCAGCTGTTCGATGCCGTACCGCACCTGCTCGGCGAACCAGACGGCCGGGTCTGCCTGCTCACTCATCCGGGAGATCGGCAGGATATGTACGTGATCCGGCGGCGTTCCCTGTTTGTAGGAAGACGGTGAAACTTCCGTCACGGCGGCCGTGTTGCCGTGGTAGGCCGCCTCGGTGACGATGATCCCCTGCCGGCCCGTCCAGCCACGCGCCAGCCTCAGCGCCATGTCGTTGCTTTCACTGCCGGTACACATCATCACCAGTCGATTGAGCGCGCGCGGCAGCGTGTCCAGCAGACGCTCGGCATAGCGATGGATGCCTTCGTGCAGATAGCGGTTGTGCACGTTGAGGGTCCCCATCTGTTCAGCGACCGCCTGAACCACGCGAGGATGGCAGTGGCCGATGGACGGCACATTGTTGTAGACATCCAGGTAGCGCTTGCCTTGATCATCGAACAACCAGACCCGCTCGCCCCGGACGATGTGCAGCGGCTCCTCATAGAAGAGCATGGACGTCGGCCCTACCGTTTCCAGCCGCTTGCGCACCAAGGCGCCGATTCGCGCATCAGCCTTGTCGATATGCGCCATGCTGAAGGCGTTCTGATCCAGAATCCCGCGTACCTTTTCCATCACGCCATCCTCACCTTGTCATTGATTGTCCGATCTGTACCTGTCCGATCAACATCCGCCTGATCGTCGTGTTCCTGCATGCCCAGTGTCTGCACGACACCTTGCTGGCCCTCTCGTGACTGGCCCCCTCGTTGCTGAACATAGCGCCGCGCCATGATGGCCGTATCCCGGCTGAAACCATCACTCAGTGTCTTGCCTTCCTTGCTCTCCTGATGCGTGGCCAGCCAGGCACACAGCAGAATGCGACGCAACATGATGAAGGTATCCAGCATTGCCTCATCCGCGGACGAGAACTCGGCCACCGAGCGGTACCCCTTGATCCAGGCGTCTCTCAGCTGCGCGACGCACGGATCCATCTCGTGGAAGCTGATCGCGGCAGCGAAGTCATAGGCATACCAGCAGAAGCCGCAGTCATCGAAGTCGATGATCGCCATGCTGTCCCGTGATACCAGCAGGTTGGTCAAGCGCAGGTCGGCATGGACCAGCCCGAACTGCTCTGGTGCCGTGCCATAAAGCGCGATTTCCGACTTGAGATAGGGGATGGCAGCATTGATGGCCTGGGCCTCTTCCAGCGTCATGCGCGGCGCATTTCGCCAATCGCCCCACAGTCCACGGGGTGAGATCATGCTTTCCAAGTCCCAGCGCTTGCGCACGAAGCCTTCCGGCGGCTGCCAGCGACGGCTGTGTTCGTGCAGCGTGGCAGTCATCGCGCCCAGCCGTTCGAACCACTGCGGCAGACCCTCGTCGATATCCGGCTCACTGCCGACCACATGCTCGAAGGCCACCACATACAAGGATTGCCCGCCGGCGGAGATGCTCAGCACAGGGCTGCCTGTTGTGGTCATGACCGGCGCCGGCGTATTGATCCGTGCCGTCGTGCGCAGGTCATCGATCCAGGCCAACTCGGACTCGATCTCCTCCCGGCAGTGATAGTCCGGGCGGTGGACCCGAATGATGATCCTGCGCCCCTCCTCGTCGTCCTCGGCCAGAAAGGTCGCGTTCTCTGACATGGTCAGCAGCGAGATCCGCGAGGTTTCCGACATGTGCCACTTTTCCAGGCAAGTGACCAACTCGTGTCTTGTTTGATTTATCAGAGCTTCCGTATACATCTCACCACCTCGCTGACATGGGAAGACCGGGGATCTTGCGGTCTCGGTGTCACACTTCGTCTGCAGCCAGAAGCCAATGGCCAATCTCACGACCCACGATCTGGCTCACGGCATGACTCTGTGCGCGAAAGTTGCATGACTCAGACTAACGACAGCGCGAGGTGATGCGTTATCAGCATCCGGCAAAGCTGAAAAAACCAACAAGAACAATGAGTTGATTGATCAATGCACGAAGATGTATCACGAACGGACGACAGTGATGCCACCTGGCAGCACGGGATTTTCGAGCATGCACCAGGCAAGTGCACACGGGAGGCATGGGACGTCAATGAACAGGCGCATAACCTGACCGACTGGTCGCAACACTATGATCAGTACGGTCAGGGCGCCTTCTACGGACGTATCGATGAACTCCATCTGCCGGGAATGCAGGTATTCAAGGAATACACCAGCCAGGCATTGGACCAGCAATGTCATGTCTGGCCGGATTCGCTGTGGATCGGTATTCCCGCCGAGCGACAGCCCTGCCGGATCAATGGCTACGCGCTTGAGGCAGGCGATATCATGTGTCAGCCGGGCGGGCATGATTTCGCGCTGACCACGCCGGACACTTTCGCGATCCACTGTCTCGTGTTGCGGCGTGACTGGCTGCTCGAGGTCGCGGGGGAGTCGGCACTGACGCTATTGGAAGGGGATCCGCAGCACACGATGCGACTCGGGGTGACGCAAGGGACTCGGCGAGGGGTCACCTTCCTGATGGACCGCCTGATCAAGCGACTGGGGCCGGGATTCGAGGTTCAGGTGCATCAGGGCATCCTGTCACTGGCTGTTGCCGCCATTCTTGAGGAATGGACACCTCTAACCGACCGCTACCCCAGCTATCACCACCGACGGCAGGTAGTGGAGCGCGTACGCGAGCATGTAAACCGAGGGGAGCCTGCACCGGTCAGCATCGAGAGTCTCTGTCGTATCGCCCACGTCAGTCAGCGGACACTGCACAACAGCTTCACCAGCATCCTCGGCCTCAGTCCGATGCAGTTCATCCGCTTCAACCGACTCAATCAAGTACGGCGGAGGCTTTGCGATCCCCTGTCAACGAGCACGATCGGTCAGGTCGCTAGCGACTGGGGGTTCTATCATCTGGGCCAGTTTGCCCAGGACTACCGCCGTCTGTTCGGTGAGAGTCCCTCGGGTACCCAGGCGCGCTATCGGGCGAGAGAAAGCGTCGCCGTGAAAATAGGCGGGGCGATATGTGTGCTATCAAGAAACCGACTAGATAGAAGCTCTAAGCCAAACCATTTTAGTACTGCCGCTGAGATGGTTGGGCTGCGAAACAAGTACAGACTTAATGGTGATCTGAGGGCGGTGCACGCCGGATATCGAGACAGACGAGGCCATATCGACGCTCATCGGGAATTACTTCATAATCGCAAGGCTGATGATAATGATATGCAACTGCTGGTGATGTAATCTCCTGTGCAAAAGTCAACATCTCCCCATCGCTGGCGTTGCCCCTCCACTTCTCAACGAGCACAACATGAAGCCCTTTCTCACCACCGCCGCCTGCGGGTTGTTACTCGCGGTAAGCAACAGCGTCTCTGCCGAAGTCATCACCCTGACCGATATCGCCGGCCGGCAAGTCACCCTCGACACCCCGGTCGAGCGCATGATTCTGGGCGAAGGTCGCCAAGTCTATCTGCTGGGCGCACTGGAGCCCGAGGCTCCCTTCGACAAGGTAGTAGGCTGGCGTGAGGACTTCTCTCAAGCCGATCCGGACAACTATGCCCACTATGCCAAGCGCTTTCCGGAACTCGAGAAGATTCCAACCTTCGGTGGTTTCAAGGATGGCACCTTCGATGTCGAGCAGGCGGCAGCCTGAAGCCGGATGTGGTGCTGATGAACCTGGAAGCGCGTCAGGCAACTGAAGACGCTGCCTATGATGACAAACTGGCACAGCTGAACATCCCGATTGTCTATGTCGACTTCCGCGAGGACCCACTCGAGAACACCACCCCGTCCATGCGCCTGATGGGCCAGTTGCTGGGCAAGGAAGACAAGGCGGAGGCGTTCATCGCCTACACCGAAGAGCAGATGGCACGCGTCACCGATGTCATCGCGAAGCAAGACCCACAGCGCCCTGACGTCTTCATTGACCGTGCCGGCGGTTACTCCGATGACTGCTGCATGAGCTTCGGTTCGGGCAACTTCGGTGAATACGTCGATCTGGCCGGCGGCCACAACATTGCCGAAGGCATCATTCCTTCCACCTTTGGCACCCTGAATCCCGAGCAGATCATCGCTGCCAATCCTGAACATGTCGTCGTGACAGGGGGAAGCTGGGACGCTATGTACCCGGCGGCAAATGGGTCGGTGTCGGCCCGGGGGCCGATCAGGATCTCGCTCGCGAGAAGCTTCAGGCCTTGACCCAGCGCACCGCCATGACGGGTATTAAAGCCGTGGATAACGCCAACTTCCACGCCATCTGGCATCAGTTCTACAACAGCCCCTACTACTTCGTGGCAGTCCAGAAGATGGCCAAATGGTTCCACCCGGAGCTGTTTGCCGATCTCGATCCGGAAGCCACCATGCAGGAGCTGCACGAACGCTTCCTGCCCGTGGACTACGCACCTGGCTACTGGGTATCGCTGAAAGATGAATGATGTCACCTCTTCCCCCCCCCCCTCTCGCAAGGGGGGAGTCACTACCGTGCCTCGGTGCTCAAACGGCAGGTGATCCTGGTGTCACTGGGCGTAGCGTTGTTCTTGAGCCTATGCCTGGATCTATCACTCGGCCCGGCACGCTTCCCTCTCGATGAGGTCATCGCGGCATTGATCTCACCGGACTCTGTCAGTGATCAGGTGCGGGTCATCCTATGGGAAATCCGTATGCCCGTCGCCCTGATGGCGCTGGTGGTCGGTGCCAGCCTGTCGGTGGCCGGTGCCCAGATGCAGACCATCCTCAGCAACCCCCTGGCTAGCCCCTTCACTCTGGGCATCTCGGCCGGGGCCAGCTTCGGTGCCGCGCTGGCACTGGCCTTTGGCGTCGCGATCATTCCCGCCGCCATCGATTATGTGGTCCCCATCAATGCCTTCGTCATGGCCATGATCACGGCCTTCTTCATCCACGCCTTGAGCATGAAGCGTGGCGTGACAATCGAGACCATCGTGCTGCTCGGCATTGCCATGGTCTTCATCTTCAATTCGCTGATGGCCCTGATCCAGTTCTTCGCCAGCCAACAGGCCGTGGCCGCCGTGGTCTTCTGGACCATGGGCAGCCTGACCAAGGCCACCTGGCCCAAGTTCTGGGTCTCGCTCGGCGTTCTGGCGATCGTGCTGCCACTACTGGCACGTCATGGCTGGGCACTGACGGCCATGCGCCTGGGAGATACCAAGGCGGAAAGCATGGGCGTCAAACCCAAGGCGCTGCGCCTGGAAGTGCTGGTACTGGTCTCGCTACTGGCTGCCATCGCCGTCGCCTTCGTCGGCACCATCGGCTTCATCGGTCTGGTCGGTCCGCATATCGCACGCCTGCTGCTGGGGGAAGATCAACGCTTCTTCGTGCCCGGCTCTGCCCTGTGCGGGGCGCTGATTCTCTCGATCGGCTCGGTGCTGTCGAAGATCATCCTGCCGGGCACGGTGATCCCGATCGGCATCATCACCTCACTGGTCGGCATTCCCTTCTTCCTGTTCCTCATCCTGCGACAGAAGTCTTCCTCATGGTAACGCTCACGCTTGATCGCTTGTCCGCCCACTATGGTCGCCGCCAGATTCTGGCGGAGGTCACGACGCCCTGCTTTGAAGGGGGCCAGGTGGTGGCCTTGCTGGGGCCCAACGCCGCCGGCAAGTCGACCTTGTTCCGGCGCATCCTCGGGTTGATCGACGGCGGTGGAGAGGCACGCGTCGAGGGCGCGACTCGCCAGCGCCCCATCGGCTACATGCCACAGGACACCGGCGTCAATGCCGTGCTGACGGTCTATGAATCGGTACTACTGGCGCGCATGCAGGGGCGCAGCCTGAAGGTTCAGCCCGAGGACATGACAGAGGTAGAGCGTGCACTGGACGATCTGGGAATCAGCGCGCTGGGCGAGCGGGACATCAGTGATCTGAGTGGAGGCCAGCGCCAGCTGGTGGGGGCCGCCCAGGCGCTGGTGCAGTCACCCGAGATTCTGCTGTTGGATGAGCCAACCTCTGCACTGGATCTGCATCGCCAGCTGCAGCTCTTGACCATTCTGCGTCGCCTCGCCCGCGAGCGAGGCATGCTGATCATTGCCGCCTTGCACGACCTGGGCCAGGCACTGCGCTTCACGGACCAGGCCATGCTGCTTCAGAACGGCCGCCTCATCGCCAGCGGCCCGACCGCTGAGGTAGTCACTCCGGAGCGACTGCGTGAGGTCTATCGCGTAGCTGCCCGCATCGAGCCCTGCTCCCAGGGGCAGCCACAGCTCATCGTCGAAGAGGCCATCTGATCTGACGCCCTTCGAAGGCGGCCAGCCCTGCCCCTGCCAGCATCAGGGGCAGGGCAAACAGGAAGCCACTCGAGATGGGGGCATGGAAGATCAGCAGGTCCGCCAGAATCGGCCAGAGCAACGCGACATACTCGAAGGGTGCCAGGCGGGACGCCTCAGCGTAGCGCAATGCCAGTGTCATGCAGATATGCGCGGCACCCCCGAACAATCCTGACAGCACCAACAGCCCCAGCGCCTCCCGGGAAAGCGGCGCCCATCCCATCGGAAGCGTCGCCAAGCCTGCCAAGGCCGAGACCAGGATGAAATAGAAGGCGATCGCTCCGGCCGTCTCGGTACGCGAGATACGCCTCACCGTCAGCAACGCGCCAGTCGTCAGCAGTGCCGAGAGTACTCCCAGAACGTAGCCGGTCACATTGCCGGTACTGCTCTCGAGGTTCAGCGACGGCAGAATCAGCACCATAACTCCCGCCAAGGCCAGCCCCAGCGCCAACGCCCGTTGGCGACTGAACCGCTCCCCCCAGCAAGACCACACCACCCACGGCCATCATGACCGGCGTCAGCTGTGCCAGCAGCGTCGCCTCCGAGATGGGCAGCAAGGCAACCGCCGCAAAGGAGGCAAACATCGCGGCCGCACCGAAACCGGAGCGCAGCAGATGCCCGCCCGGCCGACGGGTCGCCAGACCACGCGGGAACTCCTTGCGCCACATCATGAAGCTCATGATCGGAATCAAGGCAAAGGCCGAACGAAAGAACACCGTCTGCCCCACTTCCACCGTCTCGCTGACCGCCTTCACACACACCATCATGCCGGTGAACAACACACCGGACAGCAATCTGAGAACAATTCCGGCCAAGGGCCGATCCACCAACTCCGTCATGACTATCGATTCGCTACGCGGCTGAAAGAAAGGCAGCATTCTCCCGATTCCCTCTACGGAATGCCATGGCAACGTGCCACGCCAGAGGCGAATTTTCGCGATATTGAGGCCAACTTCGAATAGACGCCTCTTTTCCCGCTGGGTGATATTTACGACCTCTCTTTCATCTGCTAGATTTGGTTTATCGAGGCAAAATCCTCGGTCGGGTTTGGCGACTCGAAACCACAAAGGCGCATCAGCGCCCCGGACCATGGTTGGCGCTTTTTTTGTGCCTGCCATGCGTTATGGCGGTCGTGCGCGGGAGACCCTCGGGTCTGCCGGTGTCCTTTGTGGCCGGTTCGCCAACCCGTGTACGGCCGCCCCCATCACTGTTTGGCGACAGCGGGAGCGGCTCCAACACAAAGGAGCTTCAACCATGGTCATTCAGACTACGGCATCCCCGTGTAGCCCCGATCTGCCCACCCCCTATGGCGGCTATCCCGATCCCCCTTCCCAAGACTGTCGCTCACGCGTCATTGGCGACTGCAGCGAGGTGCTGTCATGACCTCGAACTCCTCTCACACCACACCAACACCCTCATCTACTCCTCTTGCGCCCTCTGCTACGGGCAAGGCAATAGCCGAGTCTTCCCAGACGCCTGAGACTTCGGTGTCACACGACTCGTCATCTACCATCACCTCAGAGAGCCAGCGTCGCTCTCCTCCCCCTCACACCTCGAGCACTCCCACATTCCAGGATTCCTCGACTGCCGCAGCTTATCGGCGAGGACAGTTGATCAAACAGCACTTCCAGCAGTGGCTGAAAGCCTTGAAGGATAAACCGACTCATTTCACGAAAGTCAGCTGCCGCAACGAGCTGATGAAACATCCAGAGTTGGCGGGCTATAAACCCATTATTGTCCTGCAGCGAGTCGGTGACCTGATCGATCGCCTGGTCATTGATGGTCACGTTGTGCAATCCGACACCATCGGCAAGCGTCGCCGCGTCTATCAACTCATCGATAGCACTTCGGAGCGCTCACCGGATATCCCCTTGCCGAGCAATCGACAGGATCTTGCCACGTCGAAAACCGATAGCACATCGCATCTACCGCTGGATGCAGCACTACAGGAACAACGTCGAGCCTTGAAAAAATCCATGCGGGCCGCGAGCGCGGAAGCCGAGCACCTCTATCAATTGGCAAAGGACTACCCGGAGGCGAAACCCGACATCGCTCCACTCCAGGAGGATGCAATTCAGCGCGCCTGCGAACTCCAGGGACAACTGGCCGCCGTGCTGGCGCTCTCTGCAAAACGCCATGCTGGAGGTGCCTCATGACGCCGCGTCAGATCAATCGATTACTGCCCTCTCTGACAAGCCCGACACTCAGAGCCTGGCAAGCGCGTTGTATTGAAACAGCGCTTCAACGGCTTTCGGATCAGCAGCCCCATTTCCTGTGCCAGGCCACCCCGGGTGCGGGCAAGATGCTGATGGCCGCCGTCCTGGCTGAGGAGCTGATTCTCAACGGGAGCATTGATCACGTCATCTATCTCGGCCCCACCTCTGCCGTGGTGGAGCGTGCACGCGAGACGTTTTCGCAAATTCTGGGGCGGCCCATGCAGGGCAGGCTGGGGGACATCGGTATCGCGCTGACCTATCAAGCGCTCAGCTTCCGCCTGGAGGACCTCAAGCAACTCTGTCGCCAAGGGCGTGTCCTGCTGGTCTGGGACGAAAGCCACCATGCCGCCGGCGCGACAGCGTGCGCCGCAAAAAACGCCTACACCAGCTCGGCAGCCACAGGCGCCAATCAATGGGGATTGGCGCTCTTGGCATTGGAGCGCGATGTTCGCTTTACGCTCGCCTTGTCAGGCACTCCTTGGCGCACTGATGGCAGCTGCCTTCCGATGCTGCGTTATATGGCACCGAGCCATGAAGCCGCCTCAGCGTCCGAGCCATCGGTGCCAACCCTGCCATCGGCCGACAATGACCGCCTCGCGCTGATCCCAGACTTCACTTATCCCCTGCGTGATGCCATCCAGGATGATGTCTGCCGTACTCCCCAGATCTATTTGATAGATAACGACGACATACGTCTGGTGGCAGAACAGCAGGCGCAGCGCGAGACACTGTATTACCAAAGCATCCCGGCCTTGCTGCGTCACCCAGGGGTGCATTACGCCGCCTTGCTGCGTCACCCCGGGCCTCAGCAACATTTGCTGGACGTCAGCTGCCAACGCTTGCGACAGCTTCAGGAGAAAGACCCGACCGCCGCAGGATTGGTGGTGGCATCCAACATTTCTCATGCAGAAGACATCGCTGATTGTCTGAAACAGATGGGACAGACGGTGTGCCTGGCAACCAGCCAGACAGAAGGAGCGCACGCACGACTTGAGGCGTTTCGCTACGGCCATACCTCGTGGATTGTCTCCGTCAACATGGTCAGTGAAGGGATCGACATTCCCCGCTTGCAGGTATGTTGCTATCTCAGCCACGTCAGGACCGAACAGTATTTTCGCCAAGTGCTAGGCCGGATCATACGGCGTCGACATGCACAGGATGATGCGTGCTATTTCTATGCCCTCAACGAAAGCACGTTACGACACTACGCCTATCGACTGTTTGACGACTTGCCCGACGAGCATGCTGCGATCCAACTGGATTCCTCCTCCTCCCCAACACTACCCGCCCCGATCGTCTCTCCAGCCACTGATTCGATAGCCTCCAACGACCCCGGCACGTGCGGAGAACTCCCCACGATTGACATGCATGGCGCGCCACATGCTCAGGCCCCCATGAGTGAGTATGTGAGCTTCTCAGAGGGAGTACGAGAGATCACTCTTGATCTGGCAAATGATGTGGCGTTCTCCAACGCCTTCTTGGCGCGCCTGGTATCGCTCTGATTACAGGAGACGGCTCGGCAGCCACGCCCGCGCGATCACCAGATGATTTCACTTTTTTATAGTTTAACCACAAGTATAACATCCACAAATCGCACATATACCAGTGAGATTACTCGAACAAACCTGCGTATGCGTGACTCTCAACTCTCCATGCTTTCTAGGGCATGCATTTCGGGTTGGCTGATTTACGAAGGGTGATAGCGTGAAATTCGATGGCCACCTCACAGCGCATATCGGCCCTCATTCCAACTTTTCGACATCGATGGAGATCCCTCATGGTGTCCAGACCACCGACAGGCATCCACCCGCCTCAAAGACGGAGACATCAGGCAATGCAAGTGATCCCCTATCAGGGAAACCAGGACTCTCTGCCGGGGCTTTGCCTGACGGTCTCGGCACGAAAGCTGATCATGGCAAGCCTTGCACCGAGTACCATCCGAGCCTTCCAAAGCGACATACGGATGTTTCTCAGACGTGGCGGCACCCTCCCCAGCACCGACACGGAGATTGCCAACTACCTCACCCGGTGTTTCGAGGACGGCTATAAACCGAATACGCTCAAGCGACAGCTGTGCTCGTTACGGCGTTGGCACCTTGTCATGAATTGCCCCACCCTGGGCAATGAGCAAATGATCAAGGGGGTCATGCGCGGCTGTGCACGCCTCAATGAAGTGCCGGTGAAACGTGCACCAGCCTTGATGCGAGACGATCTGCATCAGCTGCTGAATAGCCTGGATTTGAGCGAGTTGCGAGATCTGCGCGACGCCGCCATGTTCTGCCTGACGTTCTATGGAGCATTTCGTTACAGCGAAGTCCTCAACCTTCGTGTCGAGCACCTCACATGGGATACACGAGGCGTGTTGGTCAGGCTCTCCCGCAGCAAGACCAATCAAGAAGGACGTCATGAAGTCAAAGCTATTCACCATGCGGATACCTCGCTCCCCTACTGCCCCGTCAATCTCCTGTATCGCTGGCTGGAAGCCGCCCATATCCAGAGAGGTGCGGTATTTCGCAGCGTCTCGCTGGGCGGCAGGCCAGGAGGCTCGAAACTTTCTCGAACTGCTTTTCAGAATGCGTTGATCAGGGGGCTTGAGCGGTCAAACCTGGCTTCACGCGGATTCAGCACACATAGCATGCGTGCTGGCCTGATCACTGAAGCTCATCTGCGGGGGAAGAGCCTGGAGCAGATACAACGCGTGACAGGTCACAGGCATCTCAGCACCTTGACGGAGTACATTCGGGTCGCAGACCCTTTCGAAAACAGCGCCAACGACTTTTGATAAACATGAGCAATGCATTACCGTTCAATAATCGATGAATTGACAAAAGCAATCGCTCGAGGGCTCGTAATAAAAAAAATACCTACCAAGTTTGACGCCAAGAATCCCTAATGCTCTCGAAACGGTCGATTTTGACGGTTAAAAGATACCTTAGATTCTTGCCACTTGAGTTATGCTATTAGTACACACTGATTCAGCTTGGATATATCAGGAGGCGGCACTCCCAGAGATATCGTTCTACAGGTCGGGTGTATTACTCGACTGATCATCACTACTCAAAGTTACTCGCGTTTGCTGGACATGAACTCGACGAATGATTCTCTCATACGTCTCGGCCCCCCTTTGCCTATCGTTGGAGTCATCAATATGCCAGATGCTACCTATACACCGTCACTAGTGAAAATCAGCGCTGACAAGACGCTTGTCATCTATCAGCGAGTACTCGAGGTGGACACCGCCGAGCTTATGAACGAGGAGCATGCTTTTCGACCAACGGTCGCGACAGAGAGCCTGCCCCTAGCGCCTGTCCGCTTCCGCAGCAACGTTCAGTCGACTCACACTTCCGAGGAGTTCGTGAATTTTCATGTCATCAAAGCCATCGTATCCACACAGAAAGTGCCCGTCTCACAAAGTGTATTTTGCATCGAGATCGATATCGGCAGACTCAACGAAGATGAAATCCAAGTGGTGAGATTCTATTACCAGGTGCTACAGCCTCTGCTCGAGCTTGGCTGGGAATGGATCAATATCCACAACCTACATACCACTGGCGATATCAATATTAACGAGAAGAAGTTATGGAACAATATACTCAGAAACTTCATTAGTGATGAAAGATTACAATACGCATGGAGCAATGTAGTCACTCAACAAAACTTGCCAATAACACACAAGCAAATCTCATCAATGTTCAAGCATCGCTATTCCACTGACTCGATTAGAAAGTTTATGAACACAATAATGGATAGCGCTAATAAAAGTCAAAGTAATGCATCTAAAGATAGAAATATAGCAAACGGCGCCACTGTCGCTAAAACAAGTAAGAAGAACACCCATAGCAAAAGAAAAGATAATAGGAAGCAGGAATCAGATACCAACAAGCAAAGCAATATAAAAGAAAAAAACAAGTACTCGAACAATAAGAGGGAAAACGACTCAGATTCGCAAATTGATTGGCTTTATGAGCTTTGATTGACTGATAAACAGGAGGCTTTCACGTGAGTGAACACCAACTACCTGACCAAATATTGGCTAATTACGACCTCAATGCGATCGGGTCCCGCTGGCCCCTTGTACCGGAGTGGCTCAAGAGGAGCCTCCCACCCTTGATTGCCTCAGAATATCGCCTCAGTGCTCGCCTCTTTGCCGCCGATTACTCGGAGCCAGACCTTGTGCCCCAAGTAGAAGAGTTTCTAGAAAGCCAATTTTTTATGGAAGATGAGTCACATCGAAATCATAGAATGTCTCACTGCCTTCATTACACGGTGAACTACCGATTTATATCGCTCACTGATCCTCGCGTAAGCAGTATCCGAAAGCTGCTTAGACTGATTTTTTGTCAGCCACGTCGTACTGTAAGACGTGGCTCTGCCATCAAATATTACACCCAGATACTTGAGCTTAGAAAGGCGCTTAAGCGGCTACTTAACTGGGGCGACCTGGATGATATTCAAAACAGTTTCCCCAGACCCATTTCCCCTACCCTGGGAGAGCAGTTAGTTCCTCCTCCGGAGCATTTTTCCGATGCTGATTTGGAGCTGCTCGAACAGTTTCTTCATGCCTATGATAAAGCAACTGATCGTCCATCGGAGCATCCCAACCATCTGCGCAATAAGAAAGCGACACGCGCTTTGCTTGACGAAATTTATCAGTCGAGCCAGCTCACTCGTAGCCCAATAAGAAAACAGCATAGAGCTCGCAATGAAAATCAAAAAAGACGTCAACATGTCGATACCATTCTTCGTGATTCGCCACTTTGGGCCAGTGACAAATCTTACAAAATTCATGCTGAATATACCGACTATCGCTCCCTTGACAGGTCAATCCAAGCACTTGACCATGCCTTAATAGAGGATGATGAAGAGCTCACGGATGACAATGAACATCAGAATGAATCATCATCTAATGATCTGAACCAAAGCAGTATCTCACCCCTCGACCCAGTGAAAGAGCTATTCCATAACACGCTGCTTTCACAAGGCGATCAGGCGCTTCACCTTGAGAGCGTACAGCTCTTGCAACAGGCCCGCAGTCTCAAGACATCTGCAGACATCAGCCTACGCCCACAAGAAGAGGTTCTAGCAGCTTTACGTATCTTCCAACCACCGAAAGATGAGGAATTTCTCATAGAATCTGAGAGTGCTATTGCAAACCGACAAGCCTTGGCATTTCTTAGCATTCTACTTTGCAGTGGAATAGCACCTGAGCGCTTGCTGCAGACGACGGTAATCTCCCGATCCCCCAAGCTGCCCCTCAATAGCGATAGCAATCGTGAGTGGATCATCTGCCAGACACTGGATCAAGTTCCCAGCTGGTCACCGGAGGAGGGGCTACTCCATTACTCTGTCAACAAGGCACCTAACGAAACCATCATCACGTTGCCCTTGCCCAACGCTCTCAATCAGTCACTCATGGCCGAAAAGGCATGGCTCCCCGGCGCCCAGCCCTTCAAAGCACTGAAATCACTGATCGAGAAAAAACTCAAGCGCTGGGGGGATAACCGTCCCGGAAGTACTCTGACGTTGAGACGCGTGTCCGCCAGTCATCATCATTGGGTGATACCTGCCTGTGAAGATGAAGTGATCGCGACCTGGTTGCGAGGCGAGCTCCCGCTTTCGCTCTCTGCCCCGGCAACGTATCGAACGATACCTCTGCACAAGATTCAGAAGGCTTTTCTCTCGGCTCAAGCTGCGCTTGGCCTATTTCCCTTATTAGAAGAAGACTGTCGTACACCTCGCGAAGATCACACCGTGGGATCCACAAAAGCCCAGGAGCCGAGCTATTTCAAACGTCCGCTTCATTTGCTGACGCAACTTACCAAGAACCACGCCATGCTGGTTACCTCATTGATTACCTCACAAGGGAATCGTACTAGCGACTTACGGGCAGTCGGCGAAGCCATTGCCCGGCAAGGTCAGATACTGGGAGCGCTGACCTTACTTGCATGGCAGCTCTGCACCTTGGCTCGCCCAATTGGATCCAAAACCCAATGTGAGCAGCTGGAAAATACGCTCTGGCTACGCGACAAGGATTCGGCTCGGGCACAGGAAAGCCGCCAAATTCCACTTGTCCCTGCCCTTGGCGCATTGCTCCGGCTTCAGCATGAGTGGCGGGAGGAATGGCAACGATGGTGGAAACGCCACGGTGGCAAAGCAGACTTTCTTAGGCATGAACAAGTCGCCTACCCCGTTCAATGGAAGTTCAATGCCTCGACAATGATGTTGACGCAGCAACGCATGCAGCATGCTGACTGGCGACAGTGGCTCAAGGATCTTCCAACATTCATGCCTTCGCCTTTGGCAACTGAATTGAGCCAGTGGGGCCACCAGCCTTCCAATATCACGCGCCACAGCATGCTCACCGCGCTCCAATCGCGACTTTCTCACGCTGAATTTAGTGCGCTCGCTGGGCACACCATCCAGGGGCACTCACTCCAATCCCCGTCCAGTGATCGGAGCCTGATTCAATCGGCGATACGAAGCGCACTAACCGATATCGCCAGGCTATGCGGCTTGACGCCGGGTCTGCTTCACAGAGACGACCTCCCATGGCCCATTCAGCACGCCGGGCCAACCATTCAAGGAGATAGAGGATGAGTGCTATTACCACCATTGATCTTCGGAAGAAAACCGATGTACCTGCCCAGTCCACGCACCAAGAGCTTACAACTCCGAAGCTGTCTCCGATCGAACTTTCGAAAACACTGGGTAGGGTATTCCGTCGCTGGAATGATCCAGATCATCGCCTTTTCTCCTCCTCTGAAGTGCTCAGACATTTCCGCAAGAATGTCGCGCGCTACGCTTGGCAACGGCATAAGAAAAAGGTAACCAGAGTACAGGCTAGAGCGCAAAGTGCGCCTTCCACCAAGCCGTCTCGCGCTCGACACAATGCCACACGCTTGAACCAGCGAGATGTACAAGCCTTGATTCGCAACGCCATCCAGCTTGCCAAGGAAACTGAACTTGACTTCAGCTCCCGAAAGGTCACCAAGGAAGTCGCGCTTGTACTGACTCATCTCAACCGAGAGCCTGACTTCGAGGCTACGATTCCGACCAGTATCAAACGCCCGGTCAGACCCTCATCCGCGGCTACCTCATCACGAGATATCAAGGTTCAGCAACGGGTGCTGGATTCGGTACGCGCCCTGCAGCGCATTCCCGCCAACCAATGTACGCCAGAGCAGTCTCTTCTCTTCCTGGCCTTGAGCATGGGTACCCTGCTGGGGATGGAGGAAGAAGTGATTCGCCATACTCTGCTGAACTTGAGCTCAGAGCATCTGCCACGCCTGAACACCAAGCGCGGTCCCCACCATTGGTTCATCGGCTGCCTGCCAGGGTTATCTCGAACACATCCAGCCCATTACCGGCTAAAAATCCCGAATCATCTCAGGAGGCTACTCAGGGCTTGCCGTCAGTCCCCTGTCCCATTACCAGCCACCTCCTCCCAGCAAGCCGATGTATGGTGGTTCTCCTCGGATGCTACGCTGGACCTAAACAGTCCATTGGAAGCGCGAGCTGCCCATCTGGATCAGCTCTTGGTCACCGGTCTGTCACAGCTGCTAGATAGCCAGGCACCACGCAGGACTGGTTCCTCCGCTTCGCTGAAGAATGTCCGATCATTGCTTCGTCATGCCTTCCGGTGCACGACATTGTTAGGCCCTGCGCCCCTCTGGTCACAGCTGCTTCGGCGCTACCCCCTACCAGTGTGTAGCTGGCGTTCTCCTTGGCAGCATGACGAAAGCCTCCTTTTATCGGCGGCCCCCCTCCCTACCTCCGGTACGTCGAGCGCTTCTGGAACCATGGATGTCTCTGAACCGGAAGACATCGAGACCGATCTTCACACCCCTGAACTCCTTATGGGAGGAGGCGACAGGAGCAACGAATCGTCACCATCTACCTCTCCCCGATACCGGCAGGATCAACTATCAACAGACTGGTATGTGAAAGCAGGCAACCAACTATATGCGTATATCACCGAACTGGAGCATGAAGGTCTGATAAACCCCAGAGGGGGATCTGCGATCCAGCGGCATGACACCGTTACGTCTCGCTACGCGAAGAAGCTGATACACATGCTGGGCGAAGACAGCTACCCACTCTGGATACTGCTATGGCTGTCTTATCAATCGAGCACTCAAGGCAATAAAGCCAGCACGCTCAGGACTTACCTGAGTCGTCTGACGCCCACCTCCATGATGATGTTGCCCGATATCCCATGGTTGGCTCTCTGGGATGGAGAACTGATGGAGGCAATCAGCGAACAGCTACCCACTCAGAAAGGCTGGGACACTTCGACGTGCCACAACTTCTTCCAGACGTTCAATCAGTTCATCAGCTTTTGCCAAGGCAACGATCGATTAACGGGTATTCCTCCCGTACAGGGTGAGGGAGGTCGTTTCATCAGTACATTGCGTACACATCTGATCATGCCACACGAGGCAGAACACCTGACCCGGGCGCTCTCCAGAAGACGGAGTGGATTACGGCGCAGCTGGCTGATCGCCTTCCTCCTTGGCTACTACGGGGGCCTGCGAGCTGGAGAAGTCATGGCATTGACACTGCATGACGTCATCATCAATCAGCCAGGAGATGACGGCCCCACCTACTGTTACGTAGAAATCCATGCTGGCAAGACTGCAAATGCTCGGCGCAGCGTTCCTCTTCATCTTCTGATATCCCCAGAGTTGATGACGCTGGTGAGAGAGTGGATTGATAGACGCCGAGAGTCCTTTGCTGGCCAGCAGCGTTTGAAGAACATTGCCTTGCTGGGGCCAGAAAGCTCTCCGCTGGGCTATTCAAGAGAGAGCTTGCTGACCCCGCTCATGGCATGGGCCCGGCAGTCTCTCCGCGGTGCTCTCACACCCGGATTGGAGCTGGAGGACTTCCACTTCGACTTTCATCTCTTGAGGCACAATGCAATCTCGTGGCTCGTACTGCGCCTCTACAGCGACGACTACCCTCAGCTTCTGGATCGCCTTTCCTCCACCTGCCGAGGACATTGGTCCTTCACTCCTGCAGCACTGGCGAACTGCCGCCGAGCG
>NZ_JEMF01000045.1 GCF_000591415.1 Cobetia crustatorum
ACATGAAACGTCGAAGAGCCTTTTTGTTGTTTACGCACGTACATTCCAAGAGGAAGTATAAGAATGCCTATTCACCATATTAATGCAGATGATCAATCTAGCCTTCGGGACATCTATGCGACGGATGCGTCCAATAGAAGCCTGCCAAAATACCGGATACCCGAGAATCGGACCGAGCCCCACGCGGCGTACTCCTTCATCCGTGATGAGCTCTTGTTGGACGGTAATGCTCGCCAGAATCTCGCGACGTTCTGTACCACCTGGATAGATGATGAAGTGAAGCAGTTGATGACGGATTCCATCGACAAGAACATGATCGACAAGGATGAGTACCCGCAAACTGCTGAGCTTGAAAATCGTTGCGTGCATATTCTGGCGGACCTGTGGCATGCGCCGAAATCATGGCAAACGATAGGGTGCTCCACCACGGGCTCAAGTGAAGCGGCCATGCTGGGTGGCCTGGCATTCAAGTGGAAGTGGCGCAAGAAGCGTGAAGCAGAGGGCAAAGATGTCAGCCAGCCGAATATTGTCACCGGGCCTGTGCAGATCTGCTGGAAGAAATTTGCGCGCTATTTCGATGTTGAAATCAGAGAAGTCCCCCTCGAAGGTGAAGCACTCGGGTTAAAGCCAGGAGATCTCAGAAAGTATTGTGATGAGAATACGATTGGTGTCGTGGCGACGCTCGGCGTGACCTTCACGGGTATCTATGAGCCCGTCGCAGCGCTAGCTCATGAGCTGGACGCCATGCAACGAGATCTTGGTCTGGATATTCCTATTCATGTCGATGCGGCTTCTGGCGGTTTTATTGCCCCCTTCATCCAACGTGATCTCGTCTGGGATTTCCAGCTGGATCGCGTACGTTCCATCAATGCGTCAGGTCACAAATACGGATTGGCTCCGCTTGGGGTGGGCTGGATAATCTGGTCATCCAAGGAAGACCTGCCGGAAGAGCTTATTTTCAATGTTGATTACCTTGGCGGTAATATGCCGACCTTTGCACTTAATTTCTCCCGACCTGGTGGCGAGATAATTGCGCAGTATTACAACTTCTTGCGTCTTGGCCGAGATGGTTTTGCCGCCATTCAGCAAGCCTGTTCTGATACGGCGCAATGGTTAGGCAAGGAATTGGCAAAAATAGGGCCTTTCGAGATGGTCTATGACGGTCATGGTGGCTTGCCTGCTGTCGCCTACAAGCTGACCGAGGGTGACCATGGCTATACGCTTTACGATCTTTCCGAGCGTGTGAGAATGCGTGGTTGGCAGATTGCTTCTTATCCATTGCCTTCAAATCGCCAGGAAGTCGTTGTGCAGCGCATTCTGATACGCCATGGCGTAAGTCGTGATCTGGCACATTTATTACTGGATGATATAAAGCGTGGCATCGAACATCTGACACAGAACCCCATTCCGAACTCAAGCGCCAAACCGGGGTTCCATCACGGGTAAGCATGGAAAATTACACGACGAATCTATTCCTGCGATGGTTCGTCTTGTTTTTCATCCCTTGTTTTTTTGCTACTGGGCCAGCGATGGCCCAGTACCGCAAGATGTTTGAGGAGAGGCGCGTGATAGGTCAGATATTCGACAGAATAGAGCCTGTAGTGGAAACAGGCGCGCACGGTTTCTTTCAGTTGCTACACCACCAGCCAATCGCCTTTGTGCTTCTTGCGCTTGCACTCGGTGCATTGATTGGCAAGTTGAATATCAAAGGTATCTCGCTGGGTTCTACCGCAGGCACTTTGCTGGTAGGCATCATCATCTCGATGTCGGCTGAAGCCATCTATGGGATTACCTATTCAATCCCCGGGATATTGTCATCCTTTATGCTCTTGCTGTTCATGTACGCGCTTGGACTGAAAGTCGGCCCTCAGTTTTTCTCTGGGCTCCGCAAAGGCGGTTTGGCGTTCATGGGGATCGGCATCATCGTGTGGGTGTTGAACTGGGTGATTTGCTACTTTGGTGCCATGTTGGTCGGTTTGGCCCCAGGGTATGCGACAGGGCTTATTTCGGGAAGCTACACGATTACTGCAATTCTTGGTGTTGGCCAAGGGGCATTGTCCAGTGGTGCCTATGTCCCTCCCGTCGGGATGACGATCGAAGAGGTTGGCGCCAACATGGCAGCAGCGTATGCCATCAGCTATGTGCTATCGAGTATCGGTATCATCCTGTTGATCCGCTACCTGCCACGCATGTTTGGTCGTGATGCGAAAGCCGATGCCATCATTGCCGAGGCTGAATACAGTGGTGGGGCTCAGCATCCGGTGCCGGGAGCACCACACGCCTTGACGATGGGATTTTCGCCCTATGATCTGCGTGCTTTTGTCGTGACCCATGACAAATTCGACGGACGCACGCTATCGCAATTGGCCCATGATTTTCCGAAGGTCCCCATCTTGCGTGTCGTGCGCGATGGCGCAATCCTCGACCTTGAGAACGATCCCGTCATTACCAGAAATGACATTGTGACAGTGCGTGCCAATGTCCATGACTTGATTCTGGAAGAGGATGAGTTGATAGGGCCGGAGTCAGATAGTTCGCTTGCACGCAATGTCATGCTGGAGGTGGCAGATATCCACGTGACCTCCCGAGCGATCACCGGCAAGACCTTCGAAGAGCTTGCGCGCCATGGAACGGCGGGTGTCGAGGTTCAAGCGCTGTTCAGAGCGGGGAATGAGCTACCGGTAGGTCCGGCGAGCACAATGCTAGTCGGTGACGTGCTTCGTGTGACAGGGCCGGATATCGCCCTGAAAGCGGCGGCAAGACACATTGGCGGTCACGCCATTCTGCCCACACTGAAATCTGAAGTACTGTATCTGGCGCTCGCCATGTTGGTGGGGTATCTGGTCGGTATTGTCACCGTACATATCTCTGGCATTCCTTTCTCTCTTGGTACGTCAGCGGGATGTATTCTGGCTGGTGTGGGGGTGAGTTACTTCCGCAGTCGCAATCCCGAGTTTGGCGGTCCGGTACACGAAGGAGCGCGTAGCTTTCTGCAGGATTTCGGGCTCAACGCCTTTGTGGCAGTGCTGTCCGCGAATGTTGGACCCAAGGTCATTTCTGCCTTGGGTGGTGACACCATCCTCTGGTTGGCGCTGATCGGGACGGTGGGTGCACTATTGCCGCCATTCATTGCCTTTTGGGTGGGAATCAAATTCTTTGGACTCAACTCCATCATTGCAGATGGCGCCACAACGGGCGGCCGCAACAGTACACCTGGCTTGAACGCCATCATCGAAGAATCAGGAAGCTCTATCGCTGCCGTGCCTTATCCCGTGAGTTACGCACTCACCACGGTACTGGCGTTGATCGGGGGTTACTTCTCGATGATTCTCACCTAGCGGTGATTGATGGCGCAGTGACGTGGGGTTTCCAGCGACTCGAAGAGTTCGGATGCGTGTCTGAGAGATGTTTTTTATCAGTGCTTTATATGAAGACAATGTTGGCAGTAGCACAGCCTTGGGAAACCGTCCGTTCATCCATGAGTGATGATCCATCGAGCTGATATGCCTGTTTGCGTTTTACTAGCGCTGAGCTTACCTTCAGTGTCGCTTATATAATAAAAAACCGGAGATATGAATGAGATTCTCGATTCTCGCCATGGGGCTGTCATGCGCCATGGGTAGCGTGAGCGCGCAGGCTGCCTCACATCAGGATATCCAGAAGGCTGTGGAACAACAACAACAGCCTTTGCTACAAACCTTGGAAACGTTGGTCAATGTTGATTCAGGCACAGGGTACAGTACGGGTCTGAGTGATGTTGAGGCACTGCTGACCAAGCATCTCAAGGCGCTTGGTGCAGAAGTGGAGACGTATCCTGCCAAGACTTATGGGGGCAATACCCTCGTTGGCCGGCTACAAGGTGATGGTGACCGCAATATCATGTTGATGATCCATTACGACACCGTCTTTAACGAAGGTGCAGCCAAGCAACGGCCTTTCCATATTGAAGATGGGCGAGCGTATGGCCCGGGAGTAGGAGATGCCAAGGGCGGCGTAGCCGTGATTCTGCATAGTCTTGAAGCGCTCAAGTCTCTTGATTTTGATGACTATGGTCAGGTCACGGTGGTGTTCAACCCAGACGAGGAGAAAGGCTCGCCCGGGTCACATGACCTGATTCACAAGTTATCTGCGGATCAGGATGCTGTGCTGGTGTTCGAACCCACCTTTGCCGATGAAGGTGTGGATGCCGTCACTGTTGTCACCAAAGGCATCAATTACGCCTTCCTCGAGGTGAAAGGTCGTGCATCGCATGCCGGTGGAGCGCCCGAAAAAGGCCGCAATGCCATCATGGAGTTGTCTCACCAATTGCTGCAGCTGGATGAGCTTGGTGATCCAGACAAGAAGACGACGCTCAACTGGACGGTTGTTGAAGGTGGCACCAAGCGCAATATCATCCCCGAGCATGCTACGGCAGAAGGGGATATGCGCTATTTCGATAGCGGCGAGTACGAGCGCGTTCTGAATGAGGCTCAGAAGATTACCGAGCACCAGCGGGTTGAGGGTACCGAGGTAGAATTCCGTCTTGAAAAAGGCCGTCCACCACTTCCTGCAAACCCTGAAAGTCAGATGCTTGCTGAGCAAGCTCAGAAGATTTACCAGGAGCTCGGCCTGAATCTTCAGGCAGTTGAGATCGGCGGGGGGACTGATGCAGCCTATGCCTACCACGCGGATGCCGATGGCCCCGCGGTGCTGGAGTCTTTAGGCCTTGTGGGTGGGCGTTATCACAGCGATGAAGAGTTTGTGCTGACGGATAGCGTGGTGCCGCGCCTGTATCTGACGACCCGAATGATCATGGAGCTCTCTCACGAAGCATCTAGGGACTGAGTCTTTAAGCATCGTCATGCTGCTTCTCTGTGAGTGAGAGTGAGAGCGAAAGCGCCCCTGCCTTCCAATGGCAGGGGCGCTTTTAGTAACAAGAGCAGTAGAGGGTAGTAAAGAGTAAGTAATAGAGGGCGTTGCATTTGCGCCTGCGAAGGATATAGTCACAGCGTTCATTCCTTGGGTATTTTCTGAACCGCAGGGATGAGGCGTACAGGATTTTTTCAGGAGATACCGACAGATGACACACAAGCGCAAGGTGCAAGACAACGCTCTCAAGGCGGCATTGCGAACTCCGATGTTCAAGCAACGCATCGTCAAGGCTCGCAAAGGGAAAGGCAGTTATCAGCGTGGTGGCAAGCAGAGCAATCGGCAGGGCAGCGGAGAAAACAGAGAGGCTCCTTCAGTCAGCGTGACGCGTATCGTGGTAATGCGCGCTGCTTGAAGAAGCCTTTTTGATCCATTATCTGGTTCAACACACGAACGCGTCGGGGCAGCCCGGCGGCGTTCGTGTGTCTTCCTTGCAAGTATCAGACATCGACCAAGGTGGCTTCCTCTGTCTTGGCCGCAGCATTATTTACGGGCGTGTGCTGTGGTTGCGCCAGATAGGTTTCCAGCGAATCATCCATCGCCTCAAGCCACGGCGTGTGATGCTTGGGGGCCAGTGTGCCGGTCATCAGTGAGCGATACGAGTAGTCACGGAAGGTCATGATGTTCTCGTGCTTATGATGCTCCCACTCGAGGAAGGTGCGGTTGACGCCATCGATATCGAAACTCGGATAATCGGTCTCACCAATCAATGATTTCACGTAATCCCCCTGGAAGAGGATCATCGACTCATCGTCATCAAGCGCTTCCTCGCGGGCACGCCATGCCAGGCTATCCGCCTGCATTTCATCTACTGAGGGCAGGGCGATGCCATCGAGAATCACGTCACGTACCCACCAGGCCTGCGCATCGAACATGTTGAAGGTGTACCACTGGTCCTGCATGCCGAGATAGAACAGACGTGGGTTCTCTTCCCACACCACACCCTTGTAGAGGCCCAGCGGCCACATGCGGTTGTCTGTCTTGAGACACAGGGAGTCGTCGAGGAACGGGAAGTGATGCAGATAACCGGTGCACAGGATTATGGCGTCGATGTACTTGCTACTACCATCCTTGAAGTAGGCGGTATCGTTCTCGACCTTCAACAGCAGTGGCTTTTCTTCCCAGTTATCCGGCCAGGCAAAGCCCATCGGAGCGGTGCGATAGCTGGTGGTGATACTGCGCGCACCGTACTTGTAGCATTGCGAGCCGATATCTTCGGCGGAATAGCTGCTGCCAATCAGCAGGAGATCCTTGCCTTTGAATTCCAGAGCGTCACGGAAGTCGTGTGCATGGAGAATGCGGCCATTGAACTCCGAGAATCCAGCGAATTCCGGTACGTTGGGGGTCGAGAAGTGCCCAGATGCCACGATGACGTGATCGAATATTTCGCTGGTGACTTCGTCGCGAGCCTGATCGTGAACACTGACCGTGAATAGCTGCGTCACGTCATTGAAGGTGACCTGACGCACCGGGCAGCCAAAGCGGATGTACTTGCGGACACCGGCCTTCTCGACGCGCCCCTTGATGTAATCGAAGATGACGGCACGTGGCGGATAGGATGCGATGGGCCGATCGAAATGTTCTTCAAAGGAATAGTCGGCGAATTCGAGACATTCCTTGGGACCATTCGACCACAGGTAGCGGTACATGCTGCCGTGGACAGGCTCACCATGGGCATCCAATCCTGTCCGCCAGCTGTAGTTCCATAGGCCGCCCCAGTCATCCTGTTTTTCAAAACAGACCATCTCGGGGATGTCGATACCCTTGTCAGCGGCAGATTGAAAGGCGCGAAGCTGTGCCAGGCCACTGGGCCCTGCGCCGATGATCGCAATGCGTTTTGTCATGGGTATGTTGTCCTGTTGATAAAAATTTAATCAAGAATATTTATAGAATTCGATAAGCAATATATCTGCTAGTGGTTCCTTGCGTTAGGTGGTGATAATTGGGTTTAAGAGTGTAAATTAGACTATCAATAAGCATCTTTTCTAGTCGTTATAAAACAACTAAAATATTCACGAAATTGATCTCGTGAAAGATTGATTTGTCAACCAAGTATGGGGGTTGATATCCAAGTTAGCGTATCATCGCAGAAAAAGGTAACTATCTCAAATTATCATAAAATGTAATTCAATTATCATCAGTAAAAACAGTGCATTTATTTGGAATTTTCATCAGTGAGGGTTTGTCATTGTAGATGTCTCTATACCAAGTCATAGAGAGGGTTCTATTGTTCTATGTAGATTTAATCCATGTAAATCCTCAGTAATGGCTGCGGGAAGCACTAGCGTATCTGCGTTTTTTGCAAAATCGATGAAGTGCGGGTTGGTACCATTCTGATCGGCAGAGATAGCGATGGTGCCTTCTGACGTCTCAATGCGATAGGCGAGATTAGGGACATCACCATGAGGAATTCCCATCGCAGTGATGTTAAGTCCATCCTTTTCATAGACGGTCTGTGGATGAGTGCTTTTATAATCGACATCCTCCATATCTACCTTGAGATTGATGCCATCATTACCACTGAATATACCTGCAAGATAACTATAGACACCCCCATTGGCGCCAAACATTCGCTGCATAAATTGTGTCAGGCTAGGAAAGTAGTGATTGCCTTGGGGACCGCTGATGGTTATTTCCTTCATATTTCAGAAGGGTAGGGTTGAGCCAAGGGAATAGACGCAAGATGGTGGCAAGAGAATGTGTATCGTGGAAAGGAGGGGCACCAGCTCATGGATATCATCTTCGGTAACCTTGACCGTGAGTCGCCAAGATTTTGCCGGCACATGGTCAAGAAGCTTCTCGAGAGAAAGGAGGACACTCTGAACAGCCTCTGAGACGTCGCGAGTGGGTATGACGACGTCTCAGAGATAAAGTCTTCGGGCTAGCTTAGATATGCGTGCCTAGCAGTTGAAACATGCGTTAGGGAATGCCATCACGCAAGGCATCGACCCCGTTGTAGCTACGCGTCAGCCAATAGCCTCATCCCTGAAAACGAAGTGCGCCCGCCATGTTTCGGCACGTGCTGCATCACGTGCTTCATACTCGGCAAGGACTTCGTCCAGTTCGCCGAGAGACTCATGCTCTCTATCCTCGCCCAGTTGCGTCAGGCGCAGGGTATACCAGGCCGTTACGCTCCCTTCGGGAGGAGAAACAAAGCGTGGCAATTCAGGCTCTACACCTTCTCCGGCTTGCCAGTGGTGAGGTAGCGCCGGATCAAGTGCCAGCGATCGGGCGAGCCCCACGATATCGACCGCCCCCTCATTCACCGCGGCCTGTGCCTGGGCTAGGGTCTTGAAGCCGCCGGTCGCCATCAGTGGCAGGGAAGTCACTTCGCGGGCGCGCTTGGCGAATTCGACAAAGTAGGGACCGGAAGCACTGGCATCCGAGGCGGAACGTGCACCGGGGAAGTAGGTACCGCCGCTGATATCGATCAGGTCGATGGGTGTGCGTTCCAGTGCGGCGATGACGTGCAGCGCTTCGCTTTCCTCGAAGCCGCCTTCTAGTTGGTCGGTGGCGTTGAGCTTCACGGCCACGACGAAATCTGTACCCACAGCCTCACGTACTGCTGCAATGGTTTCGAGGAGCAGGCGCATACGATTCTCAAGCTGCCGCCGTAATCATCCTCGCGCTGATTGAAGAGTGGCGAGAGAAACTGACTGAGCAGGAAGCCATGCGCGGCATGCACCTGGACGCCACCAAAGCCGGTATCCCGTGCCAGGCGCGCAGTGCGTGCAAAGATACCCGGGAGTGCCTTGATATCCTCCAGACTCAGTGCTTGGCAACTCAGCCCCGGCACGTCGAGTGCGCTCGGTCCGTGCGGGATGCTGGTGGGGGGATAAGCCATCGCGCCGGCATGCCCAAGTTGTAGCCACAGGCCAGTGTTATGTTGGCTTCCCTGCACGGCAAGCGCCTTGAAGTGTTCAAGGTTAGATGCGTCATTGAGCACCAGATTGCCCGGTTTCTCTGCGTGATGATGGTCCGGCTGTACTTCGCCAATCAGCGATGCCGCCGCGCCGCCTTCGGCCCAGCGCTCATAGAGGCGCATCTGGGTCTCTGTCGGATGTCCGGTACCATCACCTAGCGAGTCGGACATCGAGGCCTTGATGATGCGATTCTTCAGTACGCGGCCACAGGGGAGTGTCAGGGGCGTGAACAGGCGTGAATGCGTCGGTTGAGATGTCATCTCGTGAGATAGCTCCAGAAATAGTATTGATGGCGTATTGGGAACAGATATCATGATG
The DNA here is from genome assembly GCF_000591415.1 of Cobetia crustatorum. Taxonomy (GTDB): domain Bacteria; phylum Pseudomonadota; class Gammaproteobacteria; order Pseudomonadales; family Halomonadaceae; genus Cobetia; species Cobetia crustatorum. Next base: position 9,150 of record NZ_JEMF01000045.1, read on the forward strand.
ACACACCCAGAATATGCTGATAATCCATCATCTTGGCACAGAGTATGTGAGCAAATGGAACATATGAAAGCGTATACGGAACTCGATGTCTTTCATGCAGTGCTCGATGCTGGCACCTTCACTGGGGCTGCCAGGCAGCTGGGTATCACCCACTCTGCCATCAGCAAGCGTATCGCTCTGCTCGAGCAGCGTCTTGGCGCTCAGCTATGGGTTCGTTCTACGCGCAAGATGCGTTTGACGGAAGCGGGGGAGGTCTACGCCCTGGAAACCCGGGATTTGATGGAGCGCCTGCGGACGGTGGAACAGGAAATTACGGAGGGTAGTAGCGCACTCAAGGGGCGTATCCGTATTTCCTGCTCCAACGCGCTGGGCAAGCTACACATCATGCCGCTGTTATTGGGCTTCATGGAGCGCTATCCCGAAGTGGTCCTCGACTTGACGCTGACAGATGCGGTGGTCGATATGGTTCATGAAGGGATGGATCTTGCGATTCGCAGTACTACGTTGCCGGACTCCGGATTGATCGCGCGCCGCCTGGCGACCAATCTCCGAGTCATCTGTGCGTCCCCTGACTATCTGGCACATCATGGCACTCCCCATTCAGTGTCAAGCCTGTCCGAGCATGTCAGCCTGATTCTCAACCTTCCTGGAGGCTTCAATGCATGGGGGTTGAGCTCACTACCCGAGATGCGCTGCGGCTTTCTCTCCAATTCGCTCGAAGCGCTTCACGCTGCATGTCTCAATGGGTGCGGCATTGCCTGTCTGCCTCACTATCTCATTGCTGATGACGTGAACATGGGGCGCTTGACCCCATTGTTGGCGCCTGTGCGAGGCGAAAGCACGGATACCAGTCTCTTCATCGTACGACCCGATACCACAATCCTGCCGCGGCGGGTGAGAGTGCTGATTGATTTCCTGGTGGAGAGTTTTGAAGCCTGAAAAATAGTAGGGTCAGTGTATCGATCGAGATGCCGCATTTACCTGCTTGAGTCGCCTGATGGAAAAAGCCCCATGATCAGCGCCTTAAAGAGGCAATGATCACGGGGCTTTTTCGTTGCGAGCGCTAGTCACTCATTCCTTTCACATCCTATCAGGGTGTTTGAGCATCATCCTTGGTGGCATCGGTCGCATCAGAGTGGGTCGTTGCGTTCTGTGCTTCTCCCTTCGCGCCGATCCGCTTGATCCAGCGCTGGCGAGCAAAGCGGCGAAGGTTGGCCACATTGTCCGTCTCGTCAATGATGTCTTCGCCCAGAATCGTTTCCATCACGTCTTCCAGCGTAATGACCCCCAGCCAGTTGCCGAGATTGTCGTAGACGACACACAGATGCTGACGTTCACGCTGCATGCGGCCGAAGGCGTGTTCAACGTTATCCTCCGCGTGAATTTCGCTGATAGGGCGCATCAATTCCTTGAGTTGGGTGCCGGGGTCAGCCTGATGCACGTCTGCACGGTGAATCATGCCTAACGCGCGCTCATCCTCTGTCATCACCGGGTAGCGACTGAATGGCCATTTGGCCAGCTGGTTATCGAAGTCGGCCACTGTCATTTCGGGGCTGACGGTCTGGCATACCGGCCGCGGCGTTATCACATCGCGCACCTTGATCTCATGCAAGTTAAGGATGTTGGTAATGACGCGTTGCTCGTCACTTTCCAGTGCCTTCTTCTCCAGCCCCAATTGCGCCAGTGCTTTTATCTCGCCGCGCAGATCAATGTCATGCGCGTGCTTGCCGATGCGTGAGGTGATCATTTCTGATAACCAGATCAATGGCTTCAACCCCAATACCATCACATTGAGCACGCGAGGCAGCATGGGGGAGAGCTGACGCCAGTAGGTGGCACCGATGGTCTTGGGAATGATTTCGGAGGCAACCAGAATCAGTAGTGTCATCACCGCTGATGCCACACCGACCCAGGCTTCACCAAAGATGACGGATACCTGGGCACCTACGCCTGTAGCACCCACCGTGTGTGCAATGGTGTTGAGCGTCAGGATGGCGGCCAGCGGTTTGTCGATATTGTCTTTCAGCTTGGCGAGTGCGGCATACCGCTTGGGATGCTCATCCTTCAGACTTGCGATATAGCTTGGGGAGAGCGACAGCAATGCCGCTTCCAGCACGGAGCAGATAAACGAGATTCCGATGGCAATGACGGCAAACAGGATCAACAGAAACATGCAGCGCGCTCCTTGGGTAGATTAGCCTCCATTAGTGACAGATGGCACATGGCTGTCAAATGGCTGGCGTTGATCTCAAGAGGCTTGTCTTATCATCACGAATACGGTCTTTGCCAGTGTGCTGCCTCATGCACCGGGTGTCCCACTGGCAGCGATGCAATATTTTCCAGCAGCAGGCGCTGAAGATGCGAGGGGGAAGCGCAAGCAAGTGCCCCTCACTGTGGTACCTGTGAGGTACGGCAGGGCCAATAAAGCAAGTTTCTGGCAGCTTTAGATTTCTCTCTTGAAATGCCCTATTATCCACCTTCCGGCTCATCATGGCCTCATTCTTTCAAGACTCCCATTTTCTATGATTAGACTTACGAATATTCAGCTACCTCTAGATCATAACGATAACGCGTTAGAACGCGTTATCTTGTCTACTTTAGATATTAAATCTGATCAGCTTGTGAGTTTTTCTATTTTCCGTCGCGGCTATGATGCTAGAAAAAAAGCGCGTATTCTTCTGACCTATACATTGGACATAGAAGCTTTAAATGAACAAGAATTATTGGCTCGCTTTGCCAATAATTCGCAAATCAAAGCCACTCCCGATCTGGAATATCATCCGGTCACTCAAGCGCCAGCCACATTGACTGATCGACCAATTATCATCGGTTTTGGTCCTTGCGGCTTATTAGCTGGCCTGCTGCTCGCCCAAATGGGCTATAAACCTATTATTCTAGAACGTGGTAAAGAAGTGCGCGAGAGAACCAAGGACACCTTTGGCTTCTGGCGCAAGAAGATATTGAACACGGAGTCCAATGTTCAATTTGGAGAAGGTGGGGCGGGTACATTCTCGGATGGCAAACTTTATAGCCAAGTCAAAGACCCGAAGCAATACAGCCGAAAGGTACTCAATGAGTTCGTTGCTGCAGGAGCGCCAGACGAAATTCTCTTCGTCAGCAAGCCTCATATCGGCACATTCAAGCTGGTTGCGATGGTAGAGAAAATGCGCGCTCAGATTGTCGAATTAGGGGGCGAGATTCGATTCAGTGCACGGGTTGATGATCTCCATATCGAAAACAATCAAGTCACTGGCGTAACGCTTGCGGATGGTGAGCGCCTTGACTCCAGGCACATCGCATTGGCGATTGGCCATAGTGCGCGCGATACCTTTGAAATGTTGCATGCCAAAGGGGTATATATCGAAGCAAAGCCTTTCTCCATTGGCTTCAGAATCGAACACGAACAAAGTGCCATTGATAAAGCACGTTTTGGCCCGAATGCTGGTAATGAAATACTGGGTGCTGCTGATTACAAGCTGGTACATCACTGCAAGAACGGTCGTTCTGTGTATAGCTTCTGCATGTGCCCGGGGGGCACGGTGGTGGCGGCTACTTCAGAAGAGAACCGTGTCGTGACCAATGGCATGAGCCAGTATTCACGTAACGAGCGCAACGCAAACAGTGCTGTGGTGGTGGGTATCAACCCATCTGATTATCCCGGCGGTCCTTTGGCAGGGATTGAGTTACAACGACAATTGGAAAGCCATGCCTTCGTGATGGGCGGCAGTAACTATGATGCGCCAGCACAAACAGTCGGGGCTTTCTTGAGGAATGAAACGCCTGAGGCGCTAGGCTCTGTCGTCCCTTCGTTCAAGCCAGGCATCAAGCTGACCAACCTTGCAGATGCGTTGCCAGATTTCTGTATCGAGGCGATCCGTGAGGCTATCCCGGCATTCAATAAAAAGATCAAGGGTTTCGCTTTTGAAGATGCGTTGTTGACGGGAGTGGAAACACGGACCTCTGCGCCGATAAGTATCAAGCGTGACCAAAGCCTTCAGAGTATCAATACCAAAGGTTTGTATCCGGCAGGGGAAGGGGCTGGCTACGCTGGGGGGATTATGTCAGCTGCGATAGACGGTATCAAAATTGCTGAAGCGATGGCATTGAGCATCAATCAAGAATAAATGAGATAGGTAGCCATCATGGATGCCAGAGACGCAATGTCTCTGGCATTTTATTATTGATTGATGGTGATGAAAATGACGTTGTCTGGCTAAAAATATAACACAGTGTCAGATGACATCGAAGCTGATCAGTACTTCTTCATGATATTTTAATGAATTGTGTCCAATGGAGTCCGTTGCGGATGCAAGTCCATTCAATGTCCCCGTGATGAAGAAATAGTCTTTTCCTCCATAACCACGACGAATGCATTCAAGCACCCCTTGCTTGAGAACTTCTCTCTTTTTTACCGCCGCCTGTTCTATCGTGAAAGAAAATATGTAATTTGGATTTCCACCGATGAACGACAGCTCTCCGCAAGCGGGATCTTGTGAGACCAACACCCCGTAGTTGAAATAAAAATCACAGGCAGAGTGATTTGAATTATTTATTTCGGGTCGAATCAGCTCTACGGCGACATATGTGTCCAGGTTGTCAACGTATTCATCAATGAGTCCATCGGAAGTCGGCACTGACAGCATGAAGCAGACTTCCGTTTCCGTGCCAAGCAGAGCTTCACGAGACACTTTTTCGCCTATTGTCGCTAGCACCTGAAAATCAAAGATGGGAGAAATAATGACTCCGTCATTCTTGTCGACTATTTTCCAGCCTGCGATTGTGGCACCTCGCTCAACTAAAGTTGAGATCAATCGATCTTGTTCGGCCATAAGGCTTTCTAATTCAGGCAGTGATATGTCAGTAATGTCCAGGCTGGAAAGTCCTGTGTCATCAAATGTTTGAATTGCCGTCTTGTATTCATTGAAGTTCATGCTTTATTCCTGCCGGTAGCGGGGTGAAAATTATTGAATAGCGGTATTTGAAAACAGTCGAGGAACCCCCAGTGTCAGGATGAG
>NZ_JEMF01000046.1 GCF_000591415.1 Cobetia crustatorum
TATGGTTCAGAGTCTAACAGCCGCTGATACTCCAACTAGCGTGACAGTGGGGGCCAGTTCATGATCAACACCGGCCTTTTTCCAGTTACGACCAGGACCGGTTCTGTCGCGTGTACCAATGATCAATTTAACGGGCACTGTGAAATCACCAAACTCGGTAATCACCGGCTGAGTGAAGATCATGTCATACGTTTTTGCATTGACCCACGCCATCGTTTCCTTATCCGGACCTTGTATCTGACCTGTGATGAAATCAGTGAGAGAAGAATACGTTGCGTTCCACTCGCCTGCATAATAATTCTTCTGCTGATAACGCCTGACACTTTCGGGAGTCTTGGCCAATTCGTTTTTATAAAAGAAATTGGTGTCTTTATAGTCAACATATTGAAGATAGTTCTCAAGGCCAATCGGGTTCAACAGTATCAATTCTTCGGTCGCACTCGGATACATCAGTGCAAAGCGGCTCGCCAACATGCCACCCATGGAGTGCCCTAATACAATCGATTCTTTTATATCAAGTGAGTCCAGCAGTGCATGCGTTTGCTGCGCCAAAGCGGCAAAAGAGTACTGATAGTCGACTGGCTTGGATGATTTACCGAACCCTATTTGATCCGGGATCAATACGCCATAACCTAGCGACTGCAAATACTGAGCGGTTGATGTCCAATAATCGGCATTGAAGTTCTTGCCATGCATGAGCGTTACCACTGGCATGCCTGACGTTGGCTTCAAATAGATATACGCCATCTTCAAGGGTTGACGCTGTGAGTCGAACGAGAAGTAATTGACAGTGAAGTCGTATGGATACTCACTTAAAAGCGCATCATACGACAGAGACGATGTATCTTGAGAGATAGCTACTGGCGTGCTATCTCCCGATGCATTATTGGCAAGAGCATTACCTGCCAATAGCAACAAACCAGAAAGACACACGGATTTTATGGGAGACATTTTGATTCCTATGAACAAGCGACGCCTTCATTCAATGGCGTTTCGCTTGATTCATCAAGGGTGAATATGGGCGACAGCCGCTACCTAGCGGAAACGCCGTTGAGCCAGCAAGCCTTTTACCAATGGCGTGATGATCAATTCGATGGCTAACGACATCAGCGCACCAGGTACCACCAGCGTATGCGGACGCGACATGAATGAGCCCTGAATCATGGCCAACAGGAAGGGAAAGTCGACACTGCCCGGGTCACGAAAATGGACGACAACCATCGACTCAGCATCCGTGGGAATATCCTGGGGCTCGAACGGGTTGGAGGTATCTACCGTCGGCACGCGCTGGAAGTTGATGTGCGTGCGCGAGAACTGCGGTTGAATATAGCGCACGTAGTCATCCATACGGCTCAGGATGGTATCCACTACCGCTTCCTGGGAGTGCCCTCTCAGCTTGGTATCGCGATCAATCTTCTGAATCCACTCCAGGTTCATGGTGGGCGCCACGCCGATAAGCAGGTCTACATGACGTGCGATGTCATGCTCCGGCGTCACCAGTCCGCCATGCAATCCTTCATAGAACAATAGATCAGTGCAATCCGGCAATGACTGCCACTCTGTGAAGGTACCAACCTTATAGCCAGCCTCGATCATCCGCTTGTCTTCGGCGTGAATATAATGCCGATGCGTGCCAGAGCCCTGCTCACCATATTCGAGAAATAACGCTTCCAGACGATCAAGCTGATTGGCCTCGACGGCAAAGTGCGATAGCTCACGCTTGCGTTCCGGTGCTTCCTTGAATATGCGGACCAACTCAGCACGGGTGTAGCGGTGAAAGGCATCACCGTCCACGTAGGCAGCATGAATTGCTTCACGCGAGAACATACGCTCAAAGGTACGCATGACCGTGGTGGTTCCTGCGCCGGAGGAGCCCGTCACGGCAATGACCGGATATTCCCGCGACATCAGTTCGCCACCCTGGAGGTCATGGCGGAGATGGCCCGCTCAATGGCATCGCTGACGCGCTCACTCGGGACGACCAGTCCTTGTGCATCAGCGAAGACCAGTCCGACACGCAATGTCGCCAATATCTTGCCATCGCTCTGACGTACGAGGCGGTGATAAATCCCAAGCCCTTTGCCAGAGACAGCCTCCATGGCAGTCTCCACGATGATGGCATCGCTCAATTTTCCCTCGCCCTGATACTGCACAGCGAGATCAGAGACGATGCTCATCAGGCCATCAACATCCCACTCGGGAAAGCCCAATGCCTGCCACGCTTGACCACGTGCTTCGTGGGCAAGGCTGATCACACTGTCATGCCCGAGGTGCTGGCCATAATTGATGTCGCTGACCCGAATCGTCATTGCATGACGATGCACAAGGCGCGGTTCCGGGAATTCGAGCCGGATACGATCCATGGTGACTCCTTGTGACTACGCCTGTGTAAGGCGGCGTGTGTAAGACGGTATGTGCAAAGCGGCGGAGGTGAGGCGGATGAAGAGAGAGTTGATCGCACAAATCGCTAACCGACTAGCCACGCTCAGGCATCTCCCGAAATGACATCTCTCTTTATTCCCCGCGAACCGATCGCACGTCCATCAATCCTGGATTGTATTTGATAGAGGGTTATCGCACGGGCAGTGCCAGTCTGACCAGACTCTCGACACGATGGTCGTAGAGCCATATTGCACTTTCATGGGAGCTCTAACGACATGACCCGGCCATTGGCCGGGTCATGTCGTGAAGTCGAATCACCCCCCACTCAGGGCTGCAATGCCTTAGGCATCGCCACGTTCACGGGCGATGGCACGCCAAGCGATATCGCGTCGTACCAGCATGTCCTGCCAGTTGATGGCATCGACACCTTCGTAAGCGCGCTCAGTGGCGGCGGCCACGCTGTCACCCAGTGCAGTGACACACAGGACACGACCACCGCTGGTGACGACTTGCCCGTCCTGCTCGGCAGTACCTGCATGGAAGACCTTGCAGCCAGTCGCCTCGGCAGCATCAAAACCACTGATGATGTCGCCCTTGCGATAGCTGGCTGGATAGCCACCAGCGGCCAACACGACACCGACGGCTGCGCGGGAATCCCACTCGCAGGTCTGGGTCGCGAGACGCCCTTCTTCGGCGGCCAGACACAGCGCAACCAGATCAGATTTCAAGCGCACCATGATCGGCTGAGTCTCCGGATCTCCGAAGCGGCAGTTGTACTCGATGATCTTCGGTGTACCTTGTGCATCGATCATCAGGCCGGCATACAGGAAACCCGTATACGGATGGCCTTCCGCTGCCATGCCACGCACGGTGGGCAGAATGATTTCGTCCATCACGCGCTGGTGGACATCAGCCGTCACGACTGGCGCCGGTGAATAAGCGCCCATGCCACCAGTATTCGGGCCAGTATCGCCTTCACCGGCCCGCTTGTGATCCTGGCTAGTTGCCATCGGCAGCACATTCTCGCCATCGACCATCACGATGAAGCTGGCTTCTTCGCCGTCGAGGAATTCCTCAATCACGACACGCGCGCCCGCATCGCCAAAGGCGTTGTCTTCCAGCATGTCACGCACGGCGGCTTGCGCCTCTGCGTCACTCATTGCCACGACAACACCCTTGCCTGCGGCCAGGCCATCGGCCTTGATGACGATGGGAGCAGGATGCGCCGCGAGGTAAGCCAGCGCCTTATCGACTTCAGAGAAGGTCGCGTAGTCGCCGGTCGGGATGGCGTGGCGCGCGAGGAAATCCTTGGTGAATGCCTTGGAGCCCTCAAGCTGCGCGGCACCGGCAGTCGGACCAAAGCACTTGAGGCCGGCCTCACGGAAGCGATCAACCACTCCGATCACCAACGGTGCTTCAGGGCCGACAATGGTCAGCTCGATGACGTGATCACGCGCGAAGGTCACCAGCCCGTCGATATCATCCGCGGCAATTGCCAGATTGGTCAGCTTGGACTCGCGCGCTGTACCTGCGTTGCCGGGAGCCACGAAGACCTCCTCGACACGCGATGATTGGGCGGCCTTCCAGGCCAGCGCATGTTCGCGGCCACCGCCGCCGATGATCAGGACCTTCATCTTTTCAACCTTCATGAGCCAGTGAGGATCAAGGCTACCCGCGCGACGCGAGCCACCAGTGAATAATCAGGGTGCGCATTATGGCAGAAAGGCGCTCCACTCGGGACGCCCCTTTTCACATCATGCCAATTTTATGTGACACCCATGCCGCTTCAAGGCCAACGATACCCTTCGAACAAGAACCTCACCTTTAGGTGCGATCATCCTCATTCGGTGTCTCGTCATCACGCGGCGCATCAGCCTCTGGCTGTGCTGGCCCTTTTGATCCCGCCATCCCCGTGCCCATCGCCTGCTGCCAGAAACGCAGATTTTCCTCAGCCACCTCGCGCATCATCTCCATTGGCGAGTGACGTATGGCCTGAGACCACTGCTCCTGCATGCGCTGCTGCTGCTCCATCATCAGGCGCGTGCCCTGCTCCAGATAACCGGCCAGCGGCAGCGGCTTGGCCATCGCGTAGATACGGATGAACTGCTCTAGAAGTTCGTTGGAGAAGATTTGGGCGTCGCCGTCGCCTTGCTCCTGCTCGATGATGATCGTCAGCAGGATAGTGCGGGTTAAGTCCTCACCACTCTTGGCGTCTTCCACCTTGAAGACCTCTTCCGCCAGCACAAGGCTGCGCAGGTCCTCAAGGGTCACATAACGGCTCTGTTCGGTATCGTAGAGGCGCCGATTGGCATATTTTCGGATGACTCGCACAGGTCAGGCTCCTATCGATTTTTCTTCATTGTGCACTCAAGGGGGGGCACTGCAAGAAAAGCCTCATTCGCACGTCGGTGTTCTGCGCGGTACAAACGATGAACCCGTCCGGCAGCATTGAGCGCCATGCTAGAATGGCGCCCGCTGTTTTATGCCTGCTGCTCGTTATATGAAGGCGTTTGTACTCATCGAAATGTGTCGCTGACCTATTGCCATGCTTCACCTTTTCCCTATCCGTCTACTGCCTCCGGTATTGCCATGAACCTGATCTTGCTCGGCGCTGATGACCTGATCGCGCCTGATCACGCCCGCGTCACCGACCCACGCCGTCTGCGCCATCTACGTGAGGTGCATCGCGCCACCGTGGGCGACGAGATGACACTGGGGATCGAAGGCGGCGTGATCGGTCGTGGCCGTTTGGAGAGCATCGATGCGGAATCCGCAGAGTTCAGCCTGCGACTGGAGCATGCGCCACCTCCTCCCCTGAATGTACACCTGCTACTGGCACTGCCGCGGCCACGCATGCTGGCGCGGTCGCTGGAACACGTCACCGCGTTGGGTGTGAAACACATTACCTTGCTGCACACACGGCGCGTCGAGAAGAGCTACTGGCAGTCACCGGAATTGGGCGCAGAGAAAATTCGTCAGCACCTGATCCTCGGGCTTGAGCAGGCACGCGATACGATCATGCCGACCGTCACGCAGGAAAAACTCTTCAAACCCTTCGTGGAAGACCGTCTGCCAGACCTGATGACACCAGCAACGCGCGGCATCATCGCGCATCCAGGCATGGTCAATGCCTGCCCGCGTGCGGTCAGCGAGCCGATCATGTTGGCGATCGGGCCGGAAGGCGGGTTCGTGGATTACGAGGTAGAGCAGTTCCTGAGCGCCGGCTTCCAAGGCGTCCATCTCGGCGAGCGCATCCTGCGCGTAGAGACGGCTGTCACAGCACTCTTGGCACGTCTTGGCTAGCACTAGACCCCATGAGTGCTCAAATAACCGACTCAGCGCCACGCCACACTGCAAGCCTGCCATGGCTGACTTCAAGGCACCTCACCTTGTGTAGATGCGGGCGGCGTTCATGAAGCGGAAAGAACCGTCGGTTATCTTCCCACCAAAGATCGCGATGCAGCCAGACTAGAAATGTCTCCCGCGAGCTGCCCGAATTCATGCGGATGATGTCACGCGGGGCGGCTCCGAACATCGAGTCTCGTCGAATGTTTGCACAAGAAAAAATGCGCTCCGTACAACGTAAATTGCGACATAAGTCTCAATAGCACCGGTCCGGCGTGCGCTGGCGAGGGGTGCAAGTGCGTGATACATTCGAGAGGTTAGGTCACGTTCCATCAATGTTTTCAACAAGATCGCGCAAGTGTCTCCACTCACACACACTTGTCATCCAGGGGCTTCAGGAGGAATACGGCCATGCTCGCAAGACATGACATGACCGCAATAACCCGGCATTTTCGCCGTCTACCCGTCGCGGGTAGTCGGGGACGCGCTGCGGACCTCATCCCATCCTGGATGCTGGCACCCCGTGCCGTGCGTCTCCCCTTCCTGACCGATCCGCCCCTCGTGGTGGCGACGTCTCGTCCAGAAGGTAGTGCGTGCATCAAGTGCGCATGACCCTCAAGCAGCCCTGAGGCTGCCACTGCAGACCATTGCCCGCCCCTGATCGGGGTTATAGCACGCCATTATGAGAGTGCCTTTCCTGGCACGGCTCTCGCGGGCTTAATGATATGCGTTACGGCGCCATCACTACGGCAGCCTGCAGTGTGTTCGCCTATCCTATCGGCACCCAGTGGCCGAAATTCCGCGTCCTGACCTCGAAGCTGGCGGCCTGGCCTATGCCTGCGTCTACCCCGGTAGCGAATAACGGACAACGCCCTACAACGACTGGAGCGAGTCTTCCATGACCCTGCTGTTGATCGTGCTATTGCCGTTACTCGGTGCCCTGGTCCCTTTAATGGCCAGAAATCTGCCCCGCGGCCGTCTTGCCTGGCTGACCGCAGTGGCACCTGCCATTGCGCTCGGCATTGCTGTCTTCCATCTCGGAGATGTCTTTGCCGGCCAGACTCCCCAATTCCACCTACCGTGGATTTCGGAGCTAGGGCTAGATCTGGCACTACGCTTTGACGGCCTCTCGGCGCTGTTCGTGCTGCTGATTCTAGGCATTGGCCTGCTGATCATTCTCTATTCCCGCTACTATCTCTCTGGCGAGGATTCGCTGGCACGCCTCTACAGCTTCCTGATGCTGTTCATGACCGCAATGATCGGCATCGTGATGGCAGACAACCTGCTGCTGATGTGGGTGTTCTGGGAGCTGACCAGCCTGACTTCGTTCCTGCTGATTGGTTACTGGTATCAGCTGAGCGAGGCGCGCAAGGGCGCCCGGATGGCGCTGACCGTCACCGGCGCTGGTGGCCTGGCACTCTTGGCTGGCATTCTCGTCATCGGGCACATCGTCGGCAGTTATCAGTTCGATGATGTTTTGGCCGCGGCTGATCAGATTCGTTCCAGTGAACTCTATCCTGTCGTGCTGGTACTGGTATTGCTGGGTGCCTTTACCAAGTCAGCCCAGTTTCCATTCCAGTTCTGGTTGCCGCATGCGATGTCTGCCCCGACGCCAGTCTCGGCCTTCCTGCACTCCGCCACCATGGTCAAGGCGGGCGTCTTCCTGCTCGCGCGTATGCACCCGATTCTGTCGGGCACTGACCTCTGGTTCTACATCGTCAGTTTTACCGGGCTTGCCACCTTGCTCTATGGCGCCTGGTTTGCACTGATGAAGCAAGACCTCAAGGGCGTACTGGCCTTCTCGACCATCAGCCATCTGGGTCTGATCACGTTACTGTTCGGCTTCAATAGCCAGATGGCTGCCGTGGCGGGCCTGCTGCACATCATCAACCATGCCACCTTCAAGGCTTCGCTTTTCATGGCGGCCGGCATCGTCGATCACGAGTGCGGTACGCGTGACATCCGCAAGCTCAATGGCCTGTATCGCTACATGCCACATACCACGATATTGGCGATGGTGGCCTCGGCCTCGATGGCAGGCGTACCGCTGCTTAACGGCTTCCTCTCCAAAGAGATGTTCTTCGCCGAGAGCCTCGATGCCCAACTGCTCGGCGGTCTGTCGTGGCTGATTCCGGCACTGGCAACGCTTGGCGGCATTCTGTCAGTGGCCTATTCACTGCGCTTCATTCATGACGTGTTCTTCAATGGCGAACCGAAAGACCTGCCGAAGACCCCACATGAACCGCCACGCTATATGAAGTTGCCGATCGAGATTCTGGTGTTGATCTGTCTGTTGGTCGGCATTCTGCCGTCGTTGGTGATCAAGGACCTGCTGGTCAGTGCCTCCGCCAGCGTGCTGGCTGGCCCGGTGCCAGAATTCAGCCTCGCCATCTGGCATGGCTTCAATGTGCCGCTGATGATGAGCGGCATCGCGCTGGCCGGCGGGGTGGGTGTCTATGCATTACGCCATCACCTCTACTCCTTCCAGCGTCAGTTCCGTGCCCGCAATGCATTGCTGGTCTTCGAGGCCAACATACAGCGCCTGGTCAATCTGGCCGAACGCAGCATGGACAGCTTCGAGAACGGCTCCCTGCAGCGCTACATGCTGTGGCTACTACTGACAGCACTGCTGTTCGTCGGCATTGGGCTGCTGGCAGTTCCGCAGCTCAGTGGTGAGTTTGAGCAGCAACCCTTCGACGCCATGCTGCTGACGGGGGCCGTGATTACCGGCCTGGCAGGCCTAGGGACCGCCATCACACACCGCAAGCGCATCGTCTCTCTGCTGATGCTATCGGTCGTGGGTTTGATGACCTCGCTGGCCTTCGCACGCTTCGCAGCGCCAGACCTGGCGCTGACACAGCTGGCAGTGGAAGTGGTGACCATGATTCTGCTGATGCTGGCGCTGTTCTTCCTGCCCCAACGTACGCCCAAGGAATCCAGTGCCCGCCGCATCATGCGCGACGTATTACTGGCCAGCGCCTTTGGTGTCGTGATCGCTAGTCTTAACTTTGCCATTCTGACGCGTCCGGTGGAGTCGATTTCCGACTTCTTCATGGCCAATGCAGTGTCCGGTGGCGGCGGTCACAACGTGGTCAACGTCATTCTGGTCGATTTCCGTGGCTTCGATACGCTGGGCGAGATCACCGTACTCGGCATTGCAGGTCTGGCGATCTTCAAGCTGCTCAATCGCTTGCGCCTGTTCATGCCCTCGAGTGATCTGGATGGTCGGAGCTGGTCTCCAGATCGCCATCCGATGATTCTGGCCACCGTATCGCAGACCCTACTGCCATTGGCACTACTGGTCTCGGTCTACATCTTCCTGCGTGGCCACAACGAGCCGGGCGGTGGCTTCATCGCCGGTCTAGTCACCGCCGTTGCCATCATCCTGCTCTATATCGCACGTGGTGTGGACTGGACACAGCGCTGGCTGCGCTTCCCGTATCAGCCAGTCGCAGCCGCGGGTGTACTGATCGCAGGCCTGACAGGAGCAGGTAGCTGGATGTTCGGCTATCCCTTCCTGACCTCGTCCTTCGGTCACTTCACGATTCCCGTTATCGGCGAAATCGAGTTGGCCACTGCGTTGCTATTCGATCTCGGCGTCTACCTGACCGTGGTCGGCGCGACCCTGATGATTCTCGCCAATCTCGGCAAGCTGACGACACCGCACCGTCCGACCAAGGAGAAGAGCTGATGGAAGCCCTCTACGCCACTACCACCGGTCTACTGGCCGCCTGCGGTGTCTACCTGACCTTGCGCGGGCGCACCTTCCCCGTCGTGGTCGGCCTGACCCTGCTGTCCTACTCAGTCAACCTGTTCCTGTTCTCAATGGGCGGTCTGGCAATGCATGGTAATCCAGCCGTTGTCGGCGCTGGCACACCGGCCGCTGATCCACTACCGCAGGCACTGGTACTAACCGCCATCGTGATCGGCTTCGCCATGACGGCCTTCGTCGTCATATTGGCGATGCGCGCCCGCGGCGACCTGGGCAGTGACCACGTCAATGGTAACCGTCTCGATGTCTCGCGGGAGGACGGCAAGTGATGCTGCAACACCTGATCGTTCTACCGGTCGTCCTGCCGCTACTGGTCGGTGCCAGCCTGCTGCTGAGCCGGTCCTCGTCACCGGTATTGCGACGCACCATCAGTTTGGTCGCCCAGGCTGTGATGGTGATCATCGCTATTGCACTGGTCGCGCAGGCTGGTGATGGCACCATTCGCTACTATGCACTGGGTGACTGGCAGCCGCCGTTTGGTATCGTGCTGGTACTCGACCGTCTCTCGGCCAGCATGGTGCTGCTCAGCTCGGTACTGGCGTTCTTTGCCTGCTTATATTCCACGGCAGGTATCGATGAGACCGGCTCCAACTTCCATGGCCTGTTCCTGCTCCAGCTGATGGGTATCAACGGCGCCTTCCTGACCGGTGACCTGTTCAACCTGTTCGTGTTCTTTGAGGTGCTGCTGATCGCCTCCTATGCCCTGCTGCTGCACGGCGGCAGCAAGGCTCGCACGTTGTCAGCGCTGCACTATGTGGTGCTGAACCTGCTGGGCTCAGCGTTCTTCCTGATTGCACTGGGCATTCTCTATGGCGTGACCGGCACCCTGAACATGGCTGACATGGCGGTCATCGTCACCACGCTGGACCCGGGCCGCGCGGGTCTGATGGAAGCCGGCGGCCTGCTACTGCTGGTGGTATTTGGACTCAAAGCCGCGATGGTGCCGCTGTACTTCTGGCTACCGCGCGCCTATGCCGCTGCCTCGGCACCGGTGGCGGCGCTGTTCGCCATCATGACCAAGGTGGGTATCTATTCCATCCTGCGCGTCTATTCGCTGATCTTCACCGACAACGCCGGCACACTGGCCGACCTTGGCCGCGACTGGCTGTGGTGGGCGGGCCTAGCCACCCTGGTGGTGTCGATGATCGGCGTACTCTCGGCGCGTGATCTGCGTACGTTAGTGGCCTATCTGGTAATGATCTCCGTGGGGACATTGCTGACAGCGCTGGGCATGAACAGCGTCGAGGCAGATAGCGCATTGTTGTTCTACCTGATTCATTCGACCCTGATTACCGGCGGCCTCTTCCTGCTGGTAGATGTGATCGCGGGACAACGCGGAAAGGCGGGGGCCCGTATTGTACGTGCCCGCCCGTTGCTGCAGGCAGGACTGCTGGGGGGGCTATTCCTGATCGGTACAGCCGCTGCCGTCGGTCTACCGCCCTTCTCCGGCGCTATTGGCAAGGTGTTGATCCTGACGTCGGCATCTCCCGAGCAACAGATATGGCTGTGGCCGCTACTGCTGCTGGCGGGACTGTGCTCGATGATCGCTTGCTCTCGCGCAGGCTCCAGCATTTTCTGGCGCACCGGCAAATCAGAGCCCAGTGGTGATCGCATCGGCCTGGCACGCGGCATCGCCACCGGCGGCCTACTTTCAGCAGCGCTTGCGCTGGTGGTACTCGCTGGCCCGCTGTCGAACTGGACGCGTGCCACCGCCGAGCAGCTATCGAATCCAGCACCGTACCTTGAAGCCTTGCTGGGCAAGGATGCTTCACCGGAAACCGCACCGCCGCTGAAGGGAGACGAGGAATGATAAAGAAACGTTCTCGCCTGCTACCGACGCCCATGCTGTCAGTTCTGCTACTGATCGTATGGCTGATGCTACAGAATAGCGTCGCACCGGGTCAGCTTCTGCTAGGCGCAGTACTGGCCATCGCGATCCCGATGCTGACCTATCGCTTCTGGGAGCCACAGCCAGACCTTCAGAAACCGTGGCGATTGATCAGCTACTTTCTGCGCGTGATTATGGACATCATCATTGCCAATCTGCAGGTGTCGCTACTGATCCTTAATCCGCGGGCGAAATTCCGCCCGGCCTTCGTGCACTATCCGTTGGAGTTGGAGGAGAAGTTTCCGATCACTCTATTGGCAAGCACCATCACGCTAACGCCGGGCACGGTGTCAGCCTACCTGACACTGGATGGCCGCCATCTGATCATCCATGCGCTGGATGTGGAAGATGAACAGGAGTTGATCGACGAGATCCGTCAGCGCTACGAGCGCCCGCTCAAGGAGATCTTCGAATGCTAGATATTGCTCTGTGGATCAGCATCGCGTTGTTTGCGGCCTCGCTGATGCTCAATGTGTTCCGCCTCGCCA
Source organism: Cobetia crustatorum (assembly GCF_000591415.1). Classification (GTDB taxonomy): domain Bacteria; phylum Pseudomonadota; class Gammaproteobacteria; order Pseudomonadales; family Halomonadaceae; genus Cobetia; species Cobetia crustatorum. The sequence goes on from NZ_JEMF01000046.1 coordinate 11,876, forward strand.
TCGGACCAGATCTGCCAGACCGCATCCTCGCGGTGGATACCATGTATGTGAATTCCATCGCGCTGATCGTGCTGTTCGGCATTCAGCTCAACAGCAAAGCCTACTTCGAGGCGGCGCTTCTGATCGCCATGCTCGGTTTCGTCAGCACCGTAGCGGTCTGCAAGTACCTGTTGCGCGGCGACATCATCGAATGACCTGAGCGGAGAGTTTCCATGCCTACCTGGTTCTATCCCGTCCTTGAGGGTGTCATTGCCTTCTTCCTGGTGGCTGGCGGTATATTCGCCTTCATCGGATCTCTGGGGCTAACGCATCTCAAGGACTTCTACATGCGCCTGCATGGCCCCAGCAAGACCACCACGCTAGGGGTCGGCTGTGTGCTGATGGCGTCGATGATCTATTTCCGCGCCACCACGGGCCACTTCAGCTTTCAGGAGATGCTGATCACCATCTTCCTGTTCATTACTGCACCGGCCACCGCACACCTGCTCTCAAAGGCAGCACTACATCAGAAACTGGTCGCGGACATTCGCACCCGCAACGTTCCCGATCAGCTGGAAACCGCAAGTGAGCCCGACGAGGCCAATGCTCAACAGACAGAATCACGCCTGCCCTGAGTGTATGGGTTGATAAACGTAAACGCCCCGCCATGGCTTCCATGACGGGGCGTTTTACATTAATGGACAAACAGGTAGGAGACGGCGCTAGTGGCTTACCACCCCTGCGAGTGCTGAAGGCACAGCGCTTCCAGTAGATCGATATGCTCCGGTCGGTCATTGAGTGCGGCGATGTAGCGGAAATCGCCACCACCGGCCTCAGTGAAGTAGCCGCGATTCTCTTCCTCCAATTCCTCCAGCGTCTCGAGACAGTCGGCCGCAAACGCTGGCGAGATAACATCAACACTCTCCAGGCCTTCGGCCCCCCATGCCTTGAGCGTCATGTCGGTGTAGGGCTGAAGCCACTCAGCCTTGCCGAAGCGCGACTGATAGGTCATCGCCCACTCGTCCTCGCTGAGCTCCAACGCTTCTGCCAACAGCTGGCTGGTGCGCTCACACTGACGTGGATAGGGGTCACCGGCCGTGGCGTAGCGCTTGGGAATGCCGTGATAGCTCATCAGTAGACGCTTTCCACGCCGCCCTTCTGTTGCCCAGTGCTGACGCACGCTATCAGCCAGTGCAGAGATGTAATCCGGATGATCGTGATAATCGCGAACGAAACGAAGCTCCGGCAGGTGCGGGCATGGCTGGAGCGCTCGCGCCAAGCGATCAAATACGGCGGCAGTTGTCGTGCGCGAAAACTGTGGATAAAGCGGCAATACCAGAATGTGATCAGCGCCACGCTTGGCCAGCTTGCGTCCCACTTCTTCCATCCTCGGATTCCCATAGGTCATGGCTAGTTCGACCGGAATATCTTCCCCCAGCGACTCTGCCAGACGAGCCTCCAGCGCCGCGCGCTGACGCTTGCCGATCGCCATCAATGGCGATCCATCTTCTGTCCAGACCGAAGCATAGGCCTCAGCGACCTTCTTCGGGCGAGTGGTCAGCACCAGCCCATGAAGTATCGGCAACCAGAGCAGACGCGGCAGATCAATCACGCGCACGTCGCCGAGAAACTCTCCCAGATAGCGCCGTACCGCCTTGGGCGTTGGGGCATCCGGGGTACCGAGGTTGACCAACATGACGCCAAAACGCGGGGGACTCATGGATGACGAACTCCTGACAGTAGGGCAAGGATTACGATGAGACGGCGGCCATGGATGCCCCGCCTGGCAACATTATCATCTTACCAGCTCGCACTGTTCGACGGAGATAAAGTTATACTATCATCACGATTGGTATAACTTTTAAACAAGTATTGTCCCAACTTGCTTCGCTCGATAATTACGGACAAGGAATCAGCATGAGCCATATTTGGCAGGCCAGCGCTCCCGTCACGCTTTATCACGATGGTAAATGTCCGCTGTGCCAGCGTGAGGTTGCCTGGCTATCACGTCACCCCAAGCGTGAGCGAGTTCAAACCGTCGATATTCGTGCCGAGGATTTCTCGCCCAAAGCGCTAGGGCTGACGTTGAACACCATGATGGGACGGCTACATGTGCAGGATGCACGTGGCGAATGGTATGTAGGGATGGATGCCAGCCGAGCACTTTATACAGTACTCGGATATCGACGTTTGGTGAGAGTTTCGCTGCTCCCGGGGCTACGTCCGCTAATGGACATGAGTTATCGCTTCTTCGCGCGCCATCGTGAACGTCTCGGTCGCTGGGTGCCTGATGCTAAACACTGCAATCAACACCAGGAGCGAAAAAATCGCACCTGAAACAAGATTAAAAACGGAGCGACAGCGGTTGATGGTACTGGGGCGGGCGACCGATCACCTCGTCATTGACGACCTGCGAGACCAACCAGGCGCGATGCAAGCCCGCCCGACGCAACTCACTGTAGACGTCCTCAAGTGAGCGGAACAGCATTGGCTTACCGCGCCGAGTGAGCAACTCGCTACGCTCGGCACGTATATCGTCAGCGGCCCCAATCATCAGCTCGACTAGATAGAAATGACTGGCGGCATGACTGATGATGCGTACTTCAAGCTCAGGATATTCGGCCACTAGCGACTTGAGATTACTGGTAAAAAGATTCACAGGCCTGGAGGTGTCGACGATTCTGGACATGATAGTAGCTCCTGCGCCATCGAGAGCATGGCACCCAAGGATATAAGGCTCGATGGCACGAGACTTGGGAATACGGTATCTGTCTAATGATAGTCAGCATCGCCACGACAGGCGGCAAGGCTTCACGCCAGACTAAGGGTCGTGGATAACAGTATTGAGGCGAAAAGATGGCGATTGAATGACGTACTCACGCCTGCCGCGAAGTGTCATCGCGACCTGGCGCATACGCAAAAGCAACCCAGCACCCAGCCAGAATCAGGGGGGAATGTTGCTCTATCAGCAAAAAGAGGGAATGAGGATGGAGGGGAAAGACGCCAGAATCAGAACATGCTGACATGAAAAAGGGAGAGGGCAGATGCTCGTAATACAACCACGCAGGCTCTCATCCATGACAGATTGAGGAGAGCCTGCGTGCCTCACCAATTCGCTTACAGCGAGTTGGGGTCAATGGCCTTGCCAAGCGAATTACGGTCGATCCACTTGCCGGCCTTGGTTTCCTTGTAACGGAAGACCACCATGTCGCCAGCGACAACCGGCACTTCACTGTCTTCGGTCTGATAGCTGTAGCTCTCGCCCTCCACGACCAGCGTGAAGCGATAGAGATCCGGCATGCCCAGCCATTCCTTGAAAGGCCCTTCGCGCTCAAGGCTCTCAAGTGGGCCACGCCCTTGCAGCTTCGGCGTACGTGCGCGTCCGCGCCCAAATCCACCTGCCATGTTATCTCCTCCCCGTCATTCCGGGTCTTGCGAGGCAACGGCCGCAGCCACTGCCCGAGTGCATGATTGATACGCGAGTGCGCATCACATTATTCAGCGAAGGCCTGGCCATAACTGTCCGGCGCCAGATCCTCGAAGCGGGTGTACTTGCCAATGAAGGCCATATGGACCGACCCGATAGGCCGTTACGCTGCTTACCGATGATGAGTTCGGCCAGCCCCTTGTTATCGGGATTATCCTTGTTATAGACCTCATCGCGATAAACGAAGGCAATCACATCGGCATCCTGCTCGATGGCGCCGGATTCACGTAGATCCGACATCACCGGTCGCTTGTTGGGACGCTGCTCGAGCGAGCGGTTCAGCTGCGACAGTGCTACTACTGGGCAACTGAACTCCTTGGCCAGGCCCTTGAGCGAGCGCGAAATCTCGGAGATCTCGGCGGTGCGGTTATCGGAGAGTCCCGGCACCTGCATCAGCTGAAGGTAATCGATCATGATGAGGCCAAGGTTGCCATGCTCACGCGCCATGCGCCGACAACGTGAACGCATCTCGTTGGGGGATAGCGCCGCCGTGTCATCGACGAACAACTGCTTGTCCTTGAGCAGATTGACCGCCGACGTTAGTCGCGGCCAGTCCTCATCCTCAAGCTGCCCAGTACGCACCTTGGTCTGGTCGATACGGCCCAGCGAAGAAATCATGCGCAGCATCAGCGATTCGGCAGGCATCTCCATGGAAAACACCGCAACAGGCTTATCACCTGAAACGACCGCATGCTCCACCAGGTTCATGGCGAAGGTGGTCTTGCCCATCGAAGGACGCCCGGCAATGATCACCAAGTCAGAGGCTGCAGGCCTGAAGTCATATCATCGAGATCTCGGAAGCCCGTCGACAGACCTGTCATCTGACCTTTGAGATTGAACATCTCATCGATGCGATCGACAGCGCCGGTCAGCAGCTGGCTCATGCCCTTGGGGCCACCACTCTTGGGGCGTGACTCGCTGATCTGGAAAACGAGGCGCTCGGCCTCATTGACCAACTCGTCGGCATCACGGCCTTGCGGGCTGAACGAGCTCTCGGCAATCTGGTTGGCCGCCTGAATCAGCTTGCGCAGGGTCGCACGCTCACGAACGATATCAGCGTAGGCCTTGATATTGCTCGCCGAGGGCGTGTTACGCGCCAGTTCGGCCAGTGTCGCCAGTCCGCCGACGGACTCTAACTGATCACGACTGTCCAACAGCTCGGATAGCGTCACCACATCCAATGGGCGACTGCCACCGACCAGCTGCGTCATGGCATTAAAGACCAAACGGTGCTCATAACGATAAAAGTCGTCGGCCACCAGCCGCTCAGAGACTGTATCCCAAGCACTGTTGTCCAGCATCAAGCCGCCAAGTACCGATTGCTCGGCCTCCAACGAATTGGGGGGCACCTTGAGCGCCGCCGTCTCGCGATCCTGACCCTGCATCTCGCTCATGCCTGACTGACTCCTGCTGATGACTGACATGCCCACGGGCGCAACTATTCTCGTGCATCACTGTGGACCTGCCAACAGCAATGCAATGAATCCAACATACGTCATGGGGGCAGGCATTCTAACGGATTTCAGACCGCCTTGCCCTGCCTGCATTGCCGTCGGAGACCACCGATGCTACTGAACAAGGCTTCCTGGCTTCGCCCCACTTCTTTCCTGCCCCCTTGTGGCCACTGAACAAGGGGCACAAAAAAAACCGCTTCCGCATCAGAGATGCGAAGGCGGTTTTGAGTACTGCATGTAGCGGCTGCATAGTGCAGCCGCTACGGATCAGCGATTACTCGCCGACCACAACCACACGAACAGTAGCAGTTACTTCAGCGTGCAGTTGCAGCACGATGTCGTATTCGCCAGTGCTGCGCAGCGGGCCTTCCGGCATACGAACTTCGCTCTTGGCGATTTCGATGCCAGATTGGGCGATAGCTTCGGCCAGATCACGCGGACCGATGGAACCGAACAGCTTACCCTCTTCGCCAGCTTTGGCGACGAGGGACAGTTCGATTTCATTCAGCTGAGCGGCACGCGCTTCAGCTTCAGCCTTGCGTTCTGCAACCTGTGCTTCCAGCTCAGCGCGCTGAGCTTCGAAAGCAGCCTGGTTTTCAGCAGTTGCCGGAACAGCCAGGCCGTACGGCAGCAGGTAGTTGCGACCGAAGCCAGCCTTAACGGAAACCTGGTCACCCAGGTTACCCAGCTTGCCAATCTTGTCGAGCAGAATGACTTGCATCTCGTAAACCTCTTATCGATGACTGCCAGCGAGACGTGCGCGAAAATCCGCAAATACGTCAGTAAGGGCCAGCAGCAGCAAAATCAGAATCGTGGGCCAGGTGGTCAGCAGCAAAAAGTAGATGCCGATAAGCCATAACCCGCTCATCCCCTTTAACCCGATATAGCCATGCACCAGAGCGATGCCAGCCACCAGTAGCGGTATCCAAACAAGCAGGAGCACCGCGGGAACATTCAGCAGCACGCCAAGAATCCCGCAGGCTGCCAATACCAGGATTTCGCGCAAGCTCAGCCGGAAAGCATGAAACTCATCACGAAACCCACCCGGATTGTAGAGCCCGGATTGCCAGCTACGCGCCAAGGCCAGACAGGCAGTGGCAGCCAGCATAACGACTAACCCAGTGATGCCGCCGATGACCAGCCTGCGAGCTGTTCAGTCGACACGCCTTGAGCGGCAATGTCGTTCAGGCGTGCATCCAACTCAGGAGCATTCTGACGAATGCTCTCGAGCAATGGGCCAGCCCCGCCTGGTGGCAGGAATATCCCTAACTGCACCATCAGTGCCGACGTCAGACTAGCGCCAATTAGCGCTTCTCCCCAGCGCACGCGAGCGCGCAGCAAGGTAGCCATCAACGTGACCAGCAACACGGTTGCCAGAGGCACCGGGTCACCCTGTGTCCACCACCAGCCCGCCGGTAGGGCGGCAGCAATGAAGACGGGTGCGGCTGGTGCAAGGCCACGCCGAAGCGTGACCAGCGCACTGATGGCGGCACTGAACCAGAAGAGCCAAGGCACAAGTCCCGCCAGCAGCGCAATGACAATGCTCTGCAGCGGACCGCGCATGGCCCAACGTGCCAGTGCCAGCATCATGGTGTCGCCTTACTGGTGGCTGTCGCTGTACGGCAGCAGTGCCAGGTAGCGTGCGCGCTTGATGGCAGTCGCCAGCTGACGCTGGTAGCGCGCCTTGGTGCCGGTGATACGGCTCGGGACGATCTTGCCGGTCTCGGTGATGTAAGACTTCAGGACTTCGATGTCCTTGTAGTCGATCTGCTTCACGCCTTCAGCGGTGAAGCGGCAGAACTTGCGACGACGGAAGAAACGTGCCATTGCAATGACCTCCTGGGGTGCGGTATCAGTTGACGTCTTGAGCTTCGGATTCGTCGCGCTTGTCTTCACGACGCGGGCGCTTCTCTTCAACCGGCTTCATCATCGGAGACGGCTCAATCGCCGCATCCTTTGCACGCACAACCAGGTTACGGATGATGGCATCGTTGAAACGGAAGATGGTTTCGAGTTCTTCGACCACTTCACCCGTTGCTTCGATGTTCATCAGCACGTAATGGGCCTTGTGGATCTTGTTGATCGGGTAGGCCAGGTGACGGCGGCCCCAATCTTCCAGACGATGCACAGTACCGTTAGCTTCGGTAACGATAGAGGTGTAACGCTCAATCATCGCCGGAACCTGTTCGCTTTGGTCCGGGTGGACCATGAACACGATCTCATAGTGACGCATGGCTTGGCTCCTTTCGGTTTGGCAGCCTCCACGGCGCGTCTCGGGCCGGGAAGCAAGGAGTGGAGTGATTACTACGGTTGTGCGATCAGACCCGAAGATCATGGATCGCGCGTACGAGCGAGGGCCGTTGCCCTCATGCCGCACATTCACTGCAGACTGCACTTCACAGAACCGCAGTATTGTAGAGAGGTGTCAAGGGCTTGGCAAGCAATCCGTGGGCCACCTCATCTTTAATCAAAGCCTCAGTCACCCACAGTGCAAGTATCAACCGCGACGCTGGCGCACCGCCTCGAATAAACAGATGCCCGCAGCGACCGAGACGTTAAGGCTCGAGACACTGCCCGCCATCGGCAGCTTGACCAGGCTATCGCAGTGCTCGCGCGTCAGACGACGCATGCCCTTGCCTTCCGCGCCCATCACGAGGGCAACAGGGACGGTGAAGTCCGCCTCGAATGCCAACACTTCAGCTTCGCCAGCGGTCCCCAACACCCAGACGCCAGACTCTTTCATCGCATCCAAAGTGCGCACCAGATTGGTCACCTGATACACCGGCACAACCTCGGCAGCGCCACAGGCGACTTTACGAACGGTAGCATTCAGCGAGGCAGATTTATCCTTGGGCACGATGACGCCATGTGCGCCCGCAGCATCAGCACTGCGCAGGCAGGCGCCGAGATTGTGCGGATCCGTCACGGAATCCAGCACCAGAAACAGCGGCGGCTCCGCATGTGACCAGCCATCCAGACGCAACTTGAGGCCCGTCTCGTTTTCGGTTGCCAGTGGCGGGCACAGGGCGACCAGCCCCTGATGTGCTCCACCTCCAGCAGCCAGAGCATCCAGTTCATCACGGCCACGCAAGGTGACGCGCGAACCAGCAGCACGCGCCTGCTCGATCATATCGCTCAGGCGTGTCTCGGCTTCGCCTGCCTGCACCCAGAGCTCGCTCGGCGCACGCCCACGCGCCAACAGCGCCTCAACGGCATGCACGCCATAGACAGCTTCTAGCCCGCCCGGGATCTGCGGTGCACGAGAGCTGCCTGACGAATGCCGACTGCCACTTCTACGGCCTGCACCACGCTCACCGCCACGATCACTGCCGCGCTGTTCGCCTGCGGGCTTACCGCGGCCGGGCTTGCGCCCCTTGTCCTGACTCATCTGTGCTTTCCTGCCTTGTGGCCCTGACACTGGCCCATGAAACGTGGACTACCGCCATGACAGTAGCCGTGAATGTCTGGCGAATAATGCAACCGCCTAACGCATCAACCCCGACCGAGGCCGGGGCTGAGACTGCATGTGACGACGAACCTGCTAGCGATTAGCTACGTCCGTTACCACGTTGCCCACGAGAGCGCGAACCACGCTTGCGAGACGGGTCATCTTTACCGGCAGCGCCCATCGGCGCCACAGCAGCAAAGGGGCTGTCCGGAGATTCAGGGCCGCTCGGCACTGCCGGTCGTGCAGTTGCAGGGGCATCAGAGGGTGCAGCGCTGGATGACGCCTGACGCTCATTGCCAGCAGCCGGCTTGCGATCACCACGACCGGAACGATCTCCACGCGGCTTGCGCGCGGGACGCTCAGAAGCTGCTGCTTCCTGAGGCGCAGCTTCACTATCGGCTTGCCCCACCTCATCGGTCAGAGACTTGAGACGTTCGCGCTCACGCTTGCCCGGACGCCCCTTGGCAGCAGATTCCTTGCCACTGGTCTCCTTGGTGCCCGGCGCGGCCTCGCCACTGCGATCAGCACTACGTGCCTTGCGCGGCTTGCGCTTGGGACGCGGTGTCGGATCGTTGAGCATGAAGTCGATCTTGCGCTCATCCATGTCGACGCGTGCGACCTGCACGGTGACACCATCGCCCAGACCATAGCTGACGCCCGCACGCTCACCCTTGAGGCGATGCTTCTCTGCCTCGTAGTGATAGTAATCAGACGGCAGTGAGGAGATATGCAGCAGCCCCTCGACATAATAGGCATCCAGGCGCACAAACAGGCCGAACTGAGTGACAGCAGCCACGGTGCCTTCCAGCACCTCGCCCACCTTGTCTTTCATGAACTCGCACTTGAGCCAATCATTGACGTCACGCGTCGCCTCATCGGCACGACGCTCGGTCATTGAGCAGTGCTCACCCAGTTCGAGCATCTGCTCAAAGGTGTACGGGCACCACTTGGTCGGGCGTTCGGTCACGGCATCTTCGGCACGCAGGACAGTATCGGTCTTGCGCGGGCCACGAATGACCGAGCGAATCGCACGGTGTACCAGCAGGTCAGGATAACGACGAATCGGCGAGGTGAAGTGCGCGTAAGCTTCATACGCCAGCCCGAAGTGACCTTCGTTCTGCGGCGAGTAGACGGCTTGCGTCATGCTGCGCAGCATCACGGTCTGAATGATATCGAGGTCCGGACGCTCGGCGATGGATGCACGCAAAGTCTGGAAATCCTTCGGTGCCGGCTCGTCGCCGCCCTCAAGCGTCAGGCCCAGCTCGCCCAGGAAGGCGCGCAGGTTGGCTAGACGCTCAGGCGCAGGCTGCTTGTGGACACGATAGAGTGCCGGTAGGTCGTGCTGATCAAGGAAGCGCGCAGTCGCCACGTTGGCGGCCAGCATGCATTCCTCGATCAACTTGTGCGCATCATTACGCGTACGCGGCACGATCTGCTCGATCTTGCGCTCATCGTTGAACAGTATCTGCGTTTCGGTCGTCTCGAAATCGATCGCACCACGCTTGTCACGCGCCTTGCGCAGTACAGCATACAACGCGTGCAGGTTATGCAACGACGGCAGTAGCGCATTGTATTGCTGGCACAGCGACTGGCCTTCTTCGCTATCCGGGTCCTGCAGCATCGTGGCGACCTTTTCATAGGTCAGACGAGCATGCGAACGGATCACGGCTTCAAAGAAGCGATAGTCGAGCATTTCACCGCTGGTGTTGGAAATGGTCAGTTCGCACACTAGTGTCAGGCGATCGACATTCGGGTTGAGCGAGCACAGACCATTAGATAGCAGCTCAGGCAGCATCGGCACGACCTGGCCCGGGAAATACACCGAGTTGCCACGCGTATAACCTTCCTGATCCAGCGGACTACCGCCACGAACGTAGTGAGACACGTCAGCGATGGCCACCATCAGCTTCCAATCACCGTTGTCTTTCTGCCAGGCACAGACGGCATCATCGAAATCCTTGGCATCTTCGCCATCGATGGTGACCATCGGCGTCTCGCGCAGATCGATACGACCTTTCTTGTCTTCTTCCAGCACTTCAGCGGAAATGGTCGAGATCTGGTCTTCGACTTCTGGCGGGAATTCACTGGGAATGTCATGCGAGCGGATCGCAATGTCGATTTCCATTCCCGGATCCATCCGCTCGCCAAGCACTTCAACGACCTCACCGACCGGCTGAATGCGGGTCGCAGGCTGCTGGGTGATGCGCACGGAAACCACCAGACCGTCCTTGGCACCATTGGCCGCACGGTTGGGAATGATGACTTCCTGAGCGATGCGCGAGTTCTCGGGAATCAATACCCCGAAATCCGGCTCAGACTGACGGTAGATACCAACCAGTGTCTGGGTGTTGCGCGCCAACACTTCGACGATGGTGATCTCGTCGCGGCCACGACGATCACGGCCACTGACACGGGCCAGCACCTGATCACCGTGGAAGACACGACGCATCTGGCGCGGCGGCACGGCAAGATCAGGCTTGATGCCGTCTTCACGCGCAAGGAAGCCGAAACCATCTCGGTGACCGACGACGCGGCCACGAATCAGATCGAGCTTATCGATCAGCGCATAGGCGCCGCGTCGATTGCGCAGCACCTGACCGTCACGCTCCATGGCATTGAGGCGACGACGCACTGCTTCCTGCTGATCGTCGTCCTCGAAGCCGAGCATACGGCTCATGTTCTCGTGGGTGATGGGCTTGCCATACTCTTCCAGCTTGTCGAGCAGATACTCGCGACTGGGGATGGGCTTGTCGTACTTATGGGCTTCGCGTTCCGCGTGCGGGTCGTCGCTGAGCGTCCATTGGGTCATTAATCAGGATTCCTTGACGATGAATTCGAGACGGGCAGCGGTCGCGGCACGGAATGTTAGTTTGTCTCTCATGCGCGCATTATAGCCCGTACCCTTGGGCCGACCCAACCATTCCCCGTGCATCACGTGAGTGATGGAGCAAAGAAGTGTCAAAGACAAGCCTGAAAAGCACACAGGAGTAAGCTTCACCAGCGCTTTGTGGCGAATGTCATTTGACCTCATCAAATCTCTATTCGGCTTAATGGGGGATGCATCAAAAGCGAAGCATAGAAATTACTTGCATTTCGGCCATGCATCCGTATTATTCGGCACCACTTGCCCAGATGGCGGAATTGG
>NZ_JEMF01000047.1 GCF_000591415.1 Cobetia crustatorum
GTCAGTGACAGCAGCACAACTGCCATCACACACGAACCGATCAGCAGCATGAAGCCACCATCCCAGCCATAAGCATCGACGGTGTAGCCCACCAGTGCACTGGCCGCCACGGAGCCGCCCAGATAACCGAACAAGCCCGTGAAGCCTGCTGCTGTTCCTGCGGCTTTCTTCGGCACCAGCTCAAGTGCTTGCAGACCGATCAGCATGACAGGGCCGTAGATCAGGAAGCCGATAGCCACCAGACACAGCATGTCGATACCCGGGTTACCGGCAGGGTTGAGCCAATAGACAGTGGTGAAGACGGCAACCAGAGCCATGAAGCACACGCCGGTCGCGCCACGATTGCCGCGGAATAGCTTGTCGGACAGCCAACCACACAGCAATGTTCCGGGAATACCGGCCCACTCATAGAGGAAGTATGCCCAAGAGGACTTGTCGACGCTGAAGTCCTTGGCTTCCTGCAGGTAGGTCGGCGCCCAATCGAGTACACCGTAGCGCAGTAGATAGACGAAGACGTTAGCCAGTGCGATGTACCACAACATGCGATTCTTGAGCACATATTTGACTAGAATTTCACGCGTCGTGAGCTCGTGTTCGTGGCTTTCATCGTAGCCTGCCGGATAGTCATTACGATGATGCTCGATCGGTGGCAGGCCACAACTCTGCGGCGTATCACGCATGGTCAGCAGCGCAAAGATGGCTACGAAGACAGCCAGTGCTGCCGGGACATAGAAGGCAGAGTGCCAATCGTTGAACCAGGCCATGCCCAGGATGAACAGCGGGCCTACCAAGCCACCACCGACATTGTGTGCCACATTCCAGACCGAGACGATCTGGCCACGCTCACTCTGCGACCACCAGTGCACCATGGTACGACCACAAGGCGGCCAACCCATGCCCTGAACCCAACCATTGATGAACAGCAGCACGAACATGATACCGATGCTAGACGTGGCCCAGTCAGTGAAACCGAACAGGAACATGATACCGGCAGACATCAGCAGGCCGGCTGGAAGGAAATAGCGCGGGTTGGAGCGGTCAGAGACTGCCCCCATCACAAACTTGGAAATACCGTAAGCGATCGACACGCCGGCAAAGGCCAGACCCAGATCACCACGGGAGTAACCTTGCTCCACTAGCGAAGGCATCGCCAAGGAGAAATTCTTGCGTACCAGATAGTAGCCAGCATAGCCTATGAAGATACCGAGAAAGATCTGCCATCTCAGGCGCTTATAAGTGTCATCTACCTTGGCGCTTTCAAGCGGTGTGGCGTGCACCGCGGACTTGAATAAACCGTACATTCTGCTGCTCGCTCCTGATGTTACGACACCGGCCTCTACACGGGCATAGCGACGCCTTGACAGACGCGCCTAGTGTTCGAATTCGAAAGTACAGGCTTCGCTTCGCTGTAACAATGCGAAAAGGCCCTGAAGCCGCTAGACCTTTGTCTACTTTATAGAAAAATATCTTATATAACAGCAGGTTAAATAAATTTTAGTGCACTTTAAGAGCCGCCTTATCAATAGCCTGAGCGGTATGAAATGAACATCGCGCCGAATATGTTTCAAAAGGAACATCAAAAGAACATCTGACGTGCTAGCAGCAGTCGCCACGCGCAGATAATCCGTGGCGCGGACAGATAGATCGGCAGCCATTTTCCTTTTCGAACACCAAACAAGAGAGCCGGATGATGCAGTCCAAGCGCCATCGCGCCATTATCGAACTCATCACGCGCCAGGGTTATGCCTCTATTGAGCAACTGGCCAGTCATTTCGACGTGACGCCCCAGACCATACGTCGCGACCTCAACCAACTATCGAAAGCAGGTGCACTCAAGCGCGTGCATGGTGGTGCCGGGCTTGAATCAAGCACGGTAAATACGGCTTACAGCACCCGCAAGACGCTCAATCTCAATGCCAAGCGTCGCATTGCACGCACGTTGGCTCGCGAAATCCCCAACCACTCTTCGCTATTCATCAACATCGGCACCAGTAACGAAATGGTGGCAGAGGCGTTATGTGACCATCACGGGCTTGAAGTCATTACCAACAACTTGAACGTCGCGGCCATTCTTCAGCATAAGGAAGACTTCAATGTCATTGTGGCGGGGGGCATGGTGCGCTCCCGCGATGGCGGCATCATTGGCGAGGCCACCATCGACTTCATCAACCAGTTCAAGGTCGACGTCGGCATCATCGGTATCAGCGGTATCGACGAAGACGGCTCGCTGCTGGAATTCGACTATCAGGAAGTCCGCGTCGCCCAAGCCATCATTCATAACTCACGCCAGGTATTCCTGATCGCCGATCATTCCAAGTTCCAGCGTAATGCGGTGGTTCGTCAGGGAAACCTGAGTCAGTTGGATGCCTTGTTCACGGATATCCAGCCGCCGGAAAGCATCCTTACGCTGATGCGCCACAATGAAGTCGCGCTTCATCTGGCCAGTGACAGCACTGAAGTGACGCTCTGAACCTTCTAGCCACTGCCAAATCATGAGCTGTCCCTTGAGCACGACCCGCGCGTAGCCTTGGATGAATGGGCGTGCGGGGCTGCATTCGTTTCTCTGCCAATACTCGCACCTAGCCTCCTCTCCACCAGCTCTTCCTTGCTCCTGCAACCGCCCCTCATCTGACTTCCCCTTATCTCTTTTCGAGCACTTCTCTCTTCTTGCTACCTTCGTCATAACCTGCCCTGTCGGTGACTACCGGCTACTCTTTCAATGCAGGAGCCATTCTTCACTCCTTAGCCGAGGTTCAGGCAAGACGATTTCATGAAAATGTCATCCCGTGCCAAGAGACTCAGAGAAAGACCTGTGCAGACAACGAGTTGAACCCCAAGCAATCAACAGTTGCGGCCCCGTCACTTTAATGTGCACATGCGAAAGTGAATGGCGCCAAAAAATCGCCTTGATGTTCGACTTTTGCTACGCTATGTTCACTTTCGAAACTTTATTCTTCTTGCACCGCGGCGGTGCAAACCTTCTTAGACCTTCCCGGTAGCGCCGGGCACGAGCAGGAGCAGCCCATGTCCCGCGATAACGACGCACTTCTTGACCTCTTCATCATTGGTGGTGGTATCAATGGTGCCGGTATTGCCAACGATGCCAGCGGCCGCGGGCTAAGCGTTGCCCTGTGTGAGCAGAACGACCTTGCCAGTGCAACCTCGTCCGCCAGCAGTAAATTGATTCATGGCGGGCTGCGCTATCTGGAGCACTATGAGTTCCGTCTGGTGCGTGAAGCGCTGCAGGAACGTGAAGTACTGCTCAAGAAGGCGCCGCACATCGTGTGGCCGCTGCGTTTCATCCTGCCGCACCAGCCGCATCTACGTCCGGCATGGATGATTCGCGCCGGCCTGTTCATGTATGACCATATCGGCAAGCGCGAGACACTACCGGCCTCCAAGGGGCTAAAGTTTGGCGAACAGAGCCCGCTGGTCAGCGAGATTACCCAAGGCTTTGAATATTCCGATTGCTGGGTCGATGATGCACGCCTCGTCGTGACCAACGCACTGCAGGCCCGTGATCAGGGTGCTGAGATCATGACGCGTACGCGCTGTGTCGGTGCTCGTGATATTGAAGGCCGCTGGGAGCTGACACTGGAAGATATCGACAGCGGTGACACCTTCGTACGCCATGCGCGCACGCTGGTAAATGCTGCCGGTCCGTGGGTGGAGTCTTTCATCAAGGGTGCCACTGAGCGCACGCCACGCTATGGCATCCGCATGATCCAGGGTAGCCATCTTATCGTCCCGCGCATCAACACTGACGACCGTGCCTTCATCCTGCAGAACAAGGACAAGCGCATCGTCTTCGTGCTGCCGTATCAGGATGACTTCAGCCTGGTGGGCACCACTGATGTGCGTTACAAGGGCGATCCGTCCGAAGTCGCCTGCAGCAGTGATGAAACCGACTATATGCTTGACGTGGTCAATAACCACTTCAAGCGTAAGCTGAGCCGCGAAGATGTGATCTCGACCTTCTCCGGCGTGCGCCCGCTGTGTGATGACGAATCAGCCGATCCTTCCGCGATGACGCGTGATTACACTCTGCACCTAGACGACAGCGGTGCACCAATGCTGTCCATCTTCGGCGGCAAGATCACTACCTATCGCAAGCTGGCTGAGTCTGCACTTGAAGACCTCAAGCCGCTGCTGCCGAGCATGGGCGAACCCTGGACTCATGAGAAGCCGCTGCCGGGTGGCGATATCGAGAGCCGCAGCGCCTTTAACCGTCAGCTGATTCGCGACTTCCCCTTCCTCGGGGAAGCACGCGCCAAACGCTTGGCCTCCAGCTATGGCAGCCTGTGCCTGCACTTCCTCACCGGCAAGAAGAGCGAAGCCGAATTGGGCGAAGAACTGGGTGCCGGGCTAACCGCAGCTGAAGTGGATTATCTGGTCGAGCGCGAATGGGCACATGAGGTGCAGGACGTCGTATGGCGCCGCACCAAGCTGACTCTGCGCCTGAATGACGAGCAAAAGGCGCGTATCGGTCAGTACCTGCAGGAACGCCTACTGGCACGCGCAGCCTGAAACAGGTAGCCACTGCCAACTGATGATCTAGAAGGATCAGTGCCAACAAAACGCCCGCCACTCAATGAGTAGCGGGCGTTTTCGTGTGTGACATCATCTAGAATATGGCCCGCAAGGCCATCACTCCATTACTGAATACCGCCAGCGGTCAGGCGGGCAGGGTCCAGTAGACGTGCAAGCTCATCACGGGAAAGGTCCGTCTCCTCCTCGGCCACATCAAGGATCGGACGGCCCGCCTGATAGGCCTGCTTGGCAATCCGCGCCGCTTCGTTGTAGCCGATCACCGGATTAAGCGCCGTCACCAGTATCGGATTCTTCGCCAGCGGCACCTGCAGATTATCGTCACGCACCGTGAAAGTCGCGATGGCCTTGTCCGCCAGCAGGCGGCTGACATTGGCGCTCAGTGTGATCGATGACAACAGGTTGCTGGCGATCAGCGGCAGCATGACATTGAGCTGGAAGTTACCGCTCTGTCCGGCAATGCCGATGGTAGCGTCATTACCCATCACCTGTGCTGCCACCTGAGCAGCAGCTTCCGGAATCACCGGATTGACCTTGCCAGGCATGATGGAGCTACCCGGCTGCAGTGCTTCAAGCTCGATCTCACCCAATCCCGCCAGTGGGCCAGAGTTCATCCAACGTAGATCATTGCTGATCTTCATCATCGCCACGGCGTAGGTACGCAGATGACCGGAGAGCTCCACTGCGGTGTCCTGTGATGATAGCGCCGCAAAGAAGCTATCTGCTGGGCGGAAGGCATGGCCTGTCTGACGTGATAGCCGTGCGGCGATGCGCTCAGCAAATTCAGGGTGAGCATTGATACCACTGCCGACCGCGGTACCGCCCTGTGCGAGGCGCTCCAGACGTGGCAGAGTTTCCTCGAATCGCTCGATGGCCTGAGCAACCTGCGCCTGCCAGGCGCCCAACTCCTGGCTCATGCGGATCGGCATTGCATCCATCAAATGGGTACGACCGGTCTTGACGACGTGATCGACCTCACCGGCCTTGCTCGCAATCACTTCGTGCAGATGACGCAGTGCGGGCAGCAATGTCTCACTGACTGCCAGCACCGCTGAAAGATGAATAGCGGTCGGGATCACGTCATTGCTCGACTGCCCCATGTTGACATGGTCATTGGCACCTACGCTGACATCACTGCCAGCCTTCGCCAGATGCTCGTTGGCCAGATGTGTCAGCACTTCATTGACGTTCATGTTGGTGGAGGTGCCAGAGCCCGTCTGGAAGATATCAACCGGAAACTGATCAGCATGCTCACCATCGATGATCTGCCGTGCCGCCTGCACAATCGCCTTGGCACGCGTGTCATCCAGCAGTGTCAGGTCATTATTCACTTCTGCGGCAGCCAGCTTGATGCGCGCGACGGCGCGGATGAAAGCGGCGGGCAAAGGCTGACCGCTGATCGGGAAATTATCGACCGCTCGCTGGGTCTGGGCGCCGTAAAGCGCACTCACCGGGACATCAAGCTCACCCATGCTGTCACGTTCACGACGGGTCTGGCTGCTCATTCGGTCACTCCCTGTACTGATGCAGGCACCACCTTCGCGTGAAGGTACTGCCGGTAGACGTGGCTATGCGCTGCGCTAGCGTTTCGCTACGCCAACGCTTCTATACCTTCATGATCAAGTGGGGTCGGAAAGGATACCAATCAAGCCATTTAATGGGAGTGATTATCAATAATAATTATCATTCCACCTCCTGGGCCCGACACAGCTGCTCATGCAACTGCGTTTGCACGTTCTCGCTCTCCCCTCAAACAGCGTCGAGTGCGATGAACGAGAACACCCACCCTTCTCTCTCGCACGCTGGCTTCTCGTCAATCCTCTGTTACGCGAGACTGACCCTCGGTTACACTGTTATCCCGCCCAAGCGGCCGACACTGTCCCGCCCAAGCACTCCGCTACCGCCTTTACTATTTGTCGACGGAATCTCTTCGCGCCTGATGTTCATCTCATTACTGACCATGACTGCTGATATTGCAGCCTACCTCCTCGCCTGCTTTCTCACGCCAACTCAAGGGAGACGCGCCCCATGAAATGGCTCCAGCACGATCCCTATTTCAACTATCTGCATCGTCAACGACTGCATATTCTGCGAGTGACCGTCGCACTGACGCTGTGCTTTACGGTGATAGAGCTTTTCAGCATTCCGCATAGCTCGTGGGCGCTGGTCAGCACCGTGATGGTGATGGGCAATCTGCCTCACGTCGGCGGCGTACTCGACAAGGGCTGGCAGCGCCTCGTCGGGACGCTTCTCGGCGGACTGTGGGGGCTGATTCTGATTCTGGTCGCGGAGCCGCTACCAGGTGTCGTACCGCTGTGGAGCATGGTCGGTATCGCGCTGGCACTGAACGCCACCTTCAGTAATCGCTATGGTTATAGCTCACTGCTGTTCTGCGTCACCCTGCTGATGGTGGTCGGCGACGGTAATCATGATATCGGTATCGGCCTGTGGCGCATCTTCAATGTCGTGCTCGGTACCTTGATCAGCATTCTGGTCAGCCTGCTACTGATGCCCCAGAAGGCAACTGATGTCTTCCGCTTTCTACTGGCGGACAACCTCGACAAGCTGGCGCGCCTTTATCACGGCCACACCAAGGCATCTCACGCCAGTGCTGATGATGCCCTTGCATTGGTACGCGCGACCTCAGCACAGCTTGTCAAGCAGCGAGGTCTGGTCGACGCCGTTGCCCGGGAAGGGCGTATCGATCGTGCGGCAATAGAAGAGATTCTCTCCTTTGAACGTCGCATGATCTCGACCATCGAACTCCTGCAAGAAACACACTGGAATACGCGCGAAGGTCATGAATTCATTGAGGGGCTGGAGGGGCTACGCGATGCGCAACATCGCCTGGCACGCGCACTTGGTACATTGGCCTTTCAGATACGTACCGGTCAGCCGATTGACCTGACCGTCACGCCATTTGATCTGCAGCGCTATGCCAATGTGCGTAGCGTCGAAAGTCACAAGGGACGCGCACTGTTCAGCCCTGCCGGCTATCTATGGCTGAATCGTGAGCTGGCACGTCTGGCGGAAGCGCTGGGGGAACGCTTGGCCCTGTTGGAGCACCTGCCTAGCCAACGTTTGCAACGCCGCCTGCCGGGGCATGGTTTGATCAGTGATGCTCGTCGCCTGTTCTTGCCGGAAGACCCGACGCCGGGCGACACCGCCATGCCAGTAAACCCCGACAGCACGTCACGCGATAAAGCCAAGACGACAGCGGAGACCTCACACGCTTCCGCCGAGCCAAACGAGCCAACGCCCCCGAGCCCCTCGTCACGGAGAGACTCATGAGTCAGTCATCCTTTGATCATCAACAGGATATGCATGATGTCCTGATCGTTGGTGGTGGCGCAGCGGGGCTGACACTGGCGCTCAGCCTCGCCGATAACCTTTCCAAGGCACCGACGAGACGACGCGTGACTCTGCTTCGACCTGCCCGCGAGGCACAAGGTGCCAGCCGCTGGGCACAGGGAGGCATTGCGGCAGTGCTGGCGCCTGAAGATGATGTGGAATCACATGTTGCCGACACGCTGATTGCCGGTGATGGCCTGTGCAATGAACGTGCAGTGCGCTTCACCGTCAGCCATTCCCGCGAGGCCATCGAGTGGCTGATCGCACTTGGGGTACCGTTCACGCCCGCCGAAGGGGATGCCAGCTACCCCTATCATCTGACGCGAGAAGGTGGCCACGGCCGTCGCCGCATCATTCATGCCGCAGACGCGACCGGGCGCGCCTTGCTGGACACGCTCAGTGCACATGTTGAAGCACATCCGGCCATTCAGGTGCTTGATGACCTACTGGCTGTCGATATCGCCGTGACGAATCAGCGGGTCGATGGCTTATGGGTGATGGATGGTACGGGTGAGCGGTATCCATTGAGGGCACGAGACCTGGTATTGGCGACGGGAGGTGCTAGTGGTCTGTTCACACATGCCACCAGCCCCAGCGCCAGCGTCGGTGACGGTATGGCGATGGCCGCACGCGCCGGGGCCAGCCTGATGAACCTGGAATTCCAGCAGTTTCACCCCACCTGCCTGTATGACCCGCGGGGCACTCCCTTTCTGATCTCCGAGGCCGTCCGCGGTGAGGGGGGCCTGCTCATGCGCCCGGATGGCCATCGCTTCATGTTCGATTATGATCCGCGCCTCGAGCTGGCACCACGCGACGTGGTGGCCCGCGCAATCCTGGCCGAGATGCGCACGCACGACCTCGCACATGTGAATCTGGACATTAGTGCGCTGGGGGCCGAGGCCATTCACCATCACTTCCCCACAATTGCTGAACACTGTCTCGCTCGAGGAATCGACATTACGCGCGCCCCTATTCCGGTCGTACCTGCGGCGCACTATAGCTGTGGTGGCATCGCTACTGGACTCGATGGAGCCAGTGATCTGGAAGGACTGTGGGCGATCGGCGAGGTTGCCTGCACGGGCTTGCATGGCGCCAATCGCATGGCCAGCAACTCATTGCTGGAGTGTCTGGTGCAGGCGCGTGCCTGTGGCGAAGCACTCGGCATGCCACGCAAGACAATCGACGTAGCGCGTGCCATTACGCTAATTGCACTGCCGTCCGCACAGGTACATCTGCTACAGCAGCTGGCTGACCACCACGCAGTATGGCAACACGTCATTGGCCTGAATACTGATCAAGCACGTGAACGACTTGATGCTTTACGGCAGTTAATGAGCCTGCGGGCTGGCATTGAACGCAGCCAGCGAGGATTGGAAACAGCACTTCAGCAGATAGTGGACTGGTTGACGCAAGCCCCCCACCGCTGCGAGGAAGCCGTCAGCGAGGCAAGGGAGTCACTGCAACATGCTGCGAGTCTCAACCATCTATCGCTCTATCAGGCGTTGACGCTGGCACCGCTACTCCTCATCAGTGCTCACCAACGTCGCGAGTCTCGCGGACTGCACTTCGTGCGTGATTATCCGACGCCAGCACCACGCGCCCATGACAGCGTCATTCGTCTGCCAGTCTGACCCTGCCGCCCTGCACACCTCGCGTCATCTTCCGCGTATCGTTTCAAGCGCGGGCGGTTGACGGGGCATATCGTGAGGCTGTGGCGGCCACAGCAACCAAAGGCGTAACTGATGCAGATCCTGGGCATCACCGCTATCAGGCCACAGCCACAGCGTACGTGGCCGCTCACCAACAGGCGTCACACGTAATCCGATCAAACGTGGTGAGCACCAGACACAGTGCGCGCTGACGGCTAACCAAATTGTCGATCGTGAGTCTGCCCACCACCAACAGAGCCGCATGGCAGGGCGTCGATGGCGCATGGCCTGACCCACCTCGTCCTTCACACTGTGCTGAGTATCCTCTCGAGCACTTTCTCGAGCACTTCCTCGGATACTGTCTTGAGTATCTTCCTGCGCCTCTTCCTGACTCGTCTCAGGCATATCATCGAGCGTGCCTTCGGTGAGCGACGATGACATCGGTGGCCTATCCCCCCCTGCCATAGAGAGCAGCGGCCCTCCAGATAGCGACTCCCCTCCCAGGGCCAGCCACCAGTGTTCATTGCCACTGGCACGCTCTCTATGCGCTCGTCGCCACCACCATAACGTCTCAGCCAACTGCGTCAGTACACACAGTGTCAGCAACCCGAGGATTAACCAGGCCATCGGCGAGGCAGATGTTGTGGTTCCAAACGCACAACGCCCTGTCTCGAAAGACAAGGCGCCATATATGCAGCTCAACAGCGAGGCGATGTCAGGAGACACGCTTGATAGCCGTGCCAACCAAGCCGTCAAGACAATACTCACCATCAGCAGCCCTAACCGCAGGCTAATCTGAGCATAGAAAGCCTGCCTAGAGGCCCTTAAACTGATCACGCTCGGCATTTTCGGCATTGGCGATAACCATGTCGATCAGACGCTGATAATCAGGATTGCCCGATGGATTACGCTTCATCAGCCAAACGAAAAGGTCCTGGTCCTCTTCTGCCAGCAAGTCCACGTAAATCGCCTTGTCCTGCTCGCTCAGCGCGTCATAGCGCTGTTCCAGGAAAGGCAGCAGCAACAGATCAAGCTCCCACATACCGCGACGCGAATGCCAGTGAAGCCGCTTACGAATCACATCTTCCATTGCCTGAACCTCAGTCGTCACATCAATGCACGCAGTATACCCGAGGGGATTGACGGCAGCATCCGTTGACCCGTTACCTCATGATGAATTGGCAATCCGAGCCTGATCAGCAATGATGTCCGTAGTGCGTTGTTTTCTCAGGATTTGCCCATTATGCTGAGGTGATAACAATCACAAGGATGCGTGCGCCTGTCCGGCGACAAGACGTTGCCCGACTGCCGCATCACGAACGCCTTTCTTTTCAGAAGGCGCAGGCATGGAGAGATCCGATGACCAAGTCCGAGCTAATCGAACAGATAGCCATGCGACAGCCTGAATTGTCGCTCAAGGATGTAGAGGCCGCTGTACGCATCATTCTCGATGATGTGACCGACTCTCTGGCCCATGGTGGCCGAGTCGAGATTCGTGGCTTTGGCAGTTTTTCGTTGCACTACCGTGAACCGCGTCTGGGCCGCAACCCCAAGACAGGTGAACCGGTGCAGCTGGACGGCAAGTTCGTCCCGCACTTCAAGCCGGGCAAGGAGCTCCGCGAGCAGGTCGACGCAAGTCGCGCGTTAGGCTACTAAACGACTCATCATTTGAGCCGCCATCCCTTCGGCGGCGTCAAGACTCGGGCGCTGGCCAGTGATACACTCGCCCTGCGATGATTCACGACTGCATTTCATGACAAGGAAACCGTTATGCGTTGGCTAAAAGGTCTCGTTCTGGCCGTGATCCTGTTGATCGTCCTGCTGGTCGGCATTCTGTTTGCCGTTCATAATCAGCAAGCCGTGCCCCTCGACCTTATCTGGGTTGAGCTTCCCGCCGCCTCTCTTTCCATGTGGCTGCTATTCTCCCTGGCCATCGGGGTTGTCCTCGGCATGGTAGCGATGACGGGTATGTATCTGCGCCTGCGCACTCTGTTGACCCGCGCGCAGCGACGCAATCAGCAGCAACGCAAGGAACTGGACCAGTTGCGCATCCAGGAGATCAAGGAAGTGGCATAAATGCCTGATCTGATGATGCTGGGAATGCTGATGGCGGCCATCGCCATTGGCTTCTGGCTGGGGCGACGTGATCGCCGCCCCGACACACAACCTCCTGCGCCTACTTCTTTATCCCGCGACTATTTCGTTGGCCTCAATCATCTGCTCAACGAGCAGCCTGATCGCGCCATTGAAACTTTCGTTCAGGCGCTGGAAGTCAACAGCGATACGGTCGATACCCACATCGCGCTGGGGAATCTTTACCGCAGCCGCGGCGAGGTCGATCGAGCCGTCAAGATTCACCAGAACCTATTGGCACGCCCGGCTCTCGACAGCGAGCAAGGTGAGCGAGTTCAGTTGGAACTTGCTCGCGACTTCATGCGCTCAGGTGTTTATGATCGCGCCGAGAAGCTGCTGGAAGCCCTCCTCAAACAGGCACAGAACGACTGTCATCGCCGTGATGGTAGACGCCTGCTGATTGATCTTCTTGAGCGTGAACGCGAGTGGGAAGCCGCACTTGAAGTCGCACACTCCATCTTGCGTCAAGAAGGCGGCATTCGCCGTGCGGCGGCACATTGGCACTGCGAGCTAGCGGCTCTGGACATCACAGAAGGTAGCCTGGCACTCGCTCGCAAACGCCTAAAGCAGGCGCTGTCTACCGACGAGAAGTGCGTACGCGCCAACTGGATGCTGGCAGAAATCGAATTCGATCATGCCAACTACAAACAAAGCATTCGCCTGCTGCAACGTATTCCACGGCAAGATACCGGCTTCACTCCCATCATTCTGGAACCGCTCGGCAATGCCTTCCGCATGCTCGATGACGAAAGCGGTCTAGTGCGCCATCTCCATCAAGAAGTTGAGCGCGCGCCTTATACCACGACCGTTATCAGCCTGGCCCAACTGATCGAGCGTCGCGATGGCGTCGAGGCAGCGGCCAGCTTCGCAAGCCAGCAGCTGCATCGTCACCCCAGCCTGCGCGGCGTTGACTACTTGCTTGATTTGTATTTATTGGATGCCGACGAGCGCGAGACAGAACGCTTCAATCTCCTTAAACGCCATACCCAGCAATTGATCGAGGCACGCCCGCGCCATCGCTGTCATCGCTGTGGCTTTGAGGCATCACTGCTGATCTGGCAATGCCCCAAGTGCCGTCATTGGGGGACCGTCAAACCCATTACCGGCCTCGAGGGCGAGTAGCACCCTCTCCCTTCCTTACTGGCCCTCTCCTCACTGGCTCTTTTCTAACGCGCTCTGTTCTGCGTTACGCAAGTCCTCCCGCCGTATCGAGCACTGCTTGTTTCTCCTCTTAGTCTACAGTGCTCGCAAAAACGCCCCTCCAGCCTTGGCTGTCGGGGCGTTTTGCATGTCACCGACGTGGTTACCTCAATTGCATTACGCTGCGGAGGTCCGTTCACGTAGACGCGGTGACAGTACCTCACCCACCAGGCAGGCGATCACGATGATTGCGAGGAAATAGGGCCAATCGCCGATCTCCAGATGCGCAAGCCCCAGCGCATCGACGAAGATTGCGACAATACACACTGGACTGACATAGCGAATCATGAACAGCCAGAGGCGATAACCACCAGCACTCAGGCCCAATTCATCACGCATCATGCTGCTCTTGAAGACAAAACCAGCCAACACCACCATGGCGATACCTCCGATGGGCATCATCCAGCGCGAGGTCAGGTAATCGAGCCAGTCGAAGAAATGCTTGCCAGCAAACTTCCATTCAGCGCCCAGATTGAACGATAGCATCGCAAACATCGCGACCAGCCAAAGTGCCACACCAGCGATCCATGAAGCCTTTACGCGGCTCATGCTGCGATTCTCAGTTAGCCAGGCAACGGTGGCCTCGATCATTGAAATCGCAGAAGTCAGCGCTGCAATCGACAACATGGCAAAGAACAACACACCAAACAGTTGACCAAAAGGCATTTGATTGAAGGCCACCGGCAGGCTCATGAAGATCAGTCCCGGGCCGGATGATGGGTCCATGCCATTGGCAAAGATGATTGGGAAAATCGCCAATCCAGCCATCAGCGCCACCAAGGTATCAGCAATCGCGACCGTGAAAGTGGTACGCGCGATCGACGTGCCCGCAGGCAGATAAGAGCCGTAAGTCAGGATGGCACCGGAGGCTAGCGATAACGTGAAGAAAGCATGCCCCAGCGCTGCCAACAGCCCTTCACTGGTGAGCTTGGTCACGTCAAAATCAAACAGGAAGTGGAAACCCGCCGAGAAGTTACCCGAGGTCAATGCATAGCCGATCATGATCAGCAACATGATCACCATACCGGGCATCATCCAGCGCACGCTCTTCTCGACGCCTTCCTGGACCCCTCTCCCGACAATCAGCATCGTCACTGCGGTCACCAAGGTAGCCCAGCCACCGAGCGCCCAGGGATTCGCATTCCCGGCTTCAAAGATGCCACCAAGCTCGGCGACACTCTGACCTGACAGCGAACCGCTGGCCATCTTCCATAAATAGCTGAATGACCACCCCGCCACCACCACGTAGAACGATAAGATCATGAAACCCGCCAGCATCGCGATCCAGCCGAAAATGCGCCATAGCGGATTAGCCCCTGACTCACGGGCCAGATTGGTGATCGCATCGATGGGGCTGCCGCGACCGCGACGCCCGAAGGCGATTTCCGCCATCATGACCGGCACACCTACCGCCAGAATGCAGGCCAGATAGACCAGCACAAAGGCTCCACCACCGTACTCGCCAGTGATATAGGGGAATTTCCAAATATTACCCAGCCCCACAGCGGAGCCGGTGGCCGCGAGGATAAAGCCCCAGCGACTGATCCAGAGGTTCTTGGGTTGCTGTCTTGCCGTCATGGAATACCTTGCGAGTTATTGTTGTGAATCAGTGATGCCTTATGCTTGGCATCCGCCGCCTCCAGCGATTCACTGGGACATTTTACTGATATAAGCAGGATTCGTCCGCGATTTTCATGCTAAAAGCATTAATGCCTGTGGGAAAAGGGGGGCTTGAGCACTACACGACAAACTCTGATGAATGCCTGTCATGCCCATAAGGTTACATATGAAACTATACGATGCGTATACTGACCTTGGAAACTCTATTTTCTCTCCTGACCTCCACCACTAGCGATCGGCGTCACACCTCATTGACACTCCTGTCACGCTAGCCTGCCACTCGACCAGACACATCAGAGGGAATAGGGTAGAAAATACAAAAAAGAAGCACTTGATAAATAAAGAGAGAACGCAAAGAAAGAACACAGGTCATCGACACACGGATCGTTCACGACAAACGACAACATCGTGGCAGGGAGCAGTTCATGCATCGTCAATTTGCGGTTATTGGGCTTGGTTACTTTGGCGCTACCGTTGCACGCGAGCTAAGACGTCACGAACATGAGGTACTGGGCGTCGATCCTGATGAGAAACGCCTCAATGCAATTGCCGACCTTCTCAACCAGGCAGTCATCGCGGATCCAACGGATGAACATGCACTCCGTGAGCTGGGACTGGATCAATTCGACGCCGTGCTGATCGACCTTTCCGATTCAATGGAGCAGAGCCTTACCTGTGCCCTGCTGGCGCGTGAATTAGGCGCAAAGGAGTTATGGGTCAAGGCCACCTCCGATGCCCATCACAAATTACTCAGCCGACTGGGCGTCGATCACATCGTACATCCTGAATATGATCTCGGCATCCGCGTTGCTGAAAGCCTTGCCTATCACGCAATGGTCGATTTCATCCATCTCGGCAATCATCAGTTTGTGGTCGAGCTGGAAGTCAGTGAGCGCCTGTGCAATGACTGCCAGCAACTCGATCATCTACCACTGGGTGATGACATCAGCGTCATTGCACTGCGCAAAGGCGAAAGGCTGGATCGTAAACCTGCCGCTGACACTCCACTCACCCATGGCGATCATCTGGTGCTGATCGGAGAACTGAGCGCATTGCGCAAGCTGGGGGCGCATCTATGAGGTCGCTGGATGGCCTCTCCAGCAAGCGGTCAGGGCTCTCTGACAACACACTCGCTGGCCTACTACGATGAGGCATCATTATCGACGTTACCTGCGCCCACTGACACGCTCACCACGTGGCCCGATCATTCATCTGTCACCACCGGAAATACTGCTCGGTGGCTTTCTCGGGCTCAGTCTGCTCGGTGCCGGACTACTCAAGCTGCCCGGTATGCACCATGAAAGCCTGAGCTGGCTGTCGGCACTCTTTACAGCGACATCGGCGGTCACTGTCACAGGACTATCCGTCACGCCACTCAGCGAATTCACTCTCTCGGGTCAAGCAGTAGTGATGATCTTGATCCAGCTGGGCGGCCTTGGTTTCATGACCCTCGCCGCCCTCTCACTCGTGATGCTCGGGCAGCGCCTGCCCATGCACCAGGCAAGCCTGGTACGCGAAGCCTTGAATCGCAGTAGCTCGCGCGAGATCGCCCGCCTGCTCAAGATCATCACGGCCTTTGCCCTGACACTAGAACTGACCGGCGCGTTGCTACTAGCGATTGACTGGGTGCCAATCTACGGCTGGCGTCACGGACTGTGGCTTAGCCTCTTCCATTCCATCTCGGCCTTTAACAATGCCGGTTTCACTTTGTGGCCGAATAGCCTACTGCGGGAAGCGACCAATCCGCTTGTGACAAGCGTGATCAGTGTGCTGTTCATGACCGGTGGCATTGGTTTTGCCGTCATTGGAGAACTTCGCGAGCGACGCCGTGAATATGGCTGGCGTGTACTACTGCAACCGTCTCGCTTCTCGGTGCAGACACGGCTTGTTCTCGAGGCCACTGTCATACTTAATCTGCTGAGTCTGGTGGTGATTCTGGCACTGGAATGGCGCAATCCCGGCACACTGGGTGGAATGGCCAATCAGGGTGAACGCGTACTTGCCGCCGCTTTCACCGCGGTCACGCCACGCACGGCTGGCTTCAGCGTCATCGATACTTCTGCGATGACTCACGCCAGCACACTGTGGACGATGGCACTGATGTTCATCGGTGGCGGGAGTGGCTCTACCGCAAGCGGAATAAAGCTGACCACCTTTGTAGTGCTGCTGTTGACGACTCGCTCCTTCCTACGCCGAGAAGCATCTCCTTCACTACATGGCAGACGCATCGGCGACGAGACGGTCTTCAAAGCCATTGCCGTGGCACTGACGGCAATATTGCTGATCTTCACCATGCTATTTGCGCTGACCATCACCGATCCGAATCATGACTTCCTGACGCTGGCCTTCGAGGTCGTCTCGGCCTTTGGCACCGTCGGCCTGAGTCGGGGGCTGACGCCTGAGCTGTCGACTCCCGGGCAACTGATCATCATCATCACCATGTTGCTGGGACGCACTGGGCCGCTGGCACTTGGCTACCTGTTGGCGACACGCAAACATCACGGCATCAACTATGCCCGCACGGAGCTTTCCATTGGCTAACGCAACGGTGACAACTCTGATGCTTGCCCGCTCTACAACACCAGGTACTGATCTCTAAAATGGCTTGAAATGACATTAATAACGCTCTGAAACGACAACAGCCCCGACGCAATGCGTCGGGGCTGTTGAATGATATGAGTCGACAGAATCCGTCACCCATGGAGCGGCAAGCAGATTTAGCCAACGACGCTAGTGGTCATCATCATCGTGATCATCATGGTCGTCGTGCTCATCCAGGCGCTGATGCGTATGGCCTTCGCCGTCGTACTCGTCCACGCGGGCCTTGAGTTTCTGGCCTGGGCGGAAGGTCACTACGCGACGCGCAGAGATCGGAATCTCCTCGCCGGTCTTGGGGTTTCGCCCCGGACGCTCGCGCTTGTCACGCAGGTCAAAGTTGCCAAACCCGGACAGCTTCACCTGTTCGTTCTCACGCAGGCAGCCACGAATCTCGTCGAAGAAGACTTCTACCATCGACTTGGCTTCGCGCTTGGACATGCCAAGATCTGAATGCAGATGCTCGGCGAGTTCCGCCTTGGTCAATGCTCCCATGTCCGCTCCCTCGTTCAAGTGGCGACTCATGCTCTCAGCGCCGCCCCGAAGCGTGTATGGCTATCGGTGACGATCGCATCGACTAACTGATTGATTTCATCATCATTGAGCGTGCGCGAAGGATGCTGCCAGGTCAAGCCTAGAGCGAGCGACTTGTGACCATCGGCTACCCCCTGGCCCTGATAAACATCAAATAGACGCAAATCTGTCAACCATTCCCCAGCCTGAGCACGAATAGCGTCGAGTAGCGACTGCACATGCACACCCTCTTCCACCACGAAAGCCAGGTCGCGACGAACTTCCGGATACTTCGACAACGGTGCGAAACGCGGTAAGCGACCCGCACAGGCAGCGGAAAGCGTAATTTCGAAGACGAATACCTCAACCTTCAGGCCAAGTTCGGCACGCGTGGCAGGATGCAAAGCCCCCATCCAGCCCACCGGCTCATCATTGAGCAACAGACGAGCGCTTTGCCCAGGATGCAGCGCTGGATGCTCAGCCGCATCAAAGCGCCATGCTGCGAGATTGCCACCTAATGCCAGCAGCGCTTCAACATCACCTTTGAGGTCGAAGAAATCCACCTTGTCACGACCGCCATTCCAACCTTCCGGCAAACGTGCACCGCTAATCAGACCGCCGACCATTGGGGTCTGCTCGAGCGTATCCAGCTCACCACGGAAGACAAGACCGGTCTCGAAAAGACGAACGCGTGACTGCTGACGATTGAGATTATGGCTCAGTGCCTTGACCAGGCCCGGCCATAGTGAGCTGCGCATGACAGCCATATCACTGGATATCGGGTTGGCCAGCGCCGGCGCCACACCGTCAGGATCCAGCGCTTTCTGCTGCTCCGGTGCGACGAAGCTATAACTGATCGCTTCCTGATAGCCACGCGCCACCAACTGACGACGTAGACTCGTCAGCGGCTGAGTCGCCTCGTGGGAAGCCGCTGGCGTCAGACGTGCATTCGGACGGCTGACCGGCAGATTGTTATAGCCATGAATGCGTGCCAGCTCTTCGATCAGATCAGCTTCGATACTGACATCGAAACGCCAGCTCGGCACCACGACCTGCCACTGGCCA
Organism: Cobetia crustatorum; assembly: GCF_000591415.1. Taxonomy (GTDB): domain Bacteria; phylum Pseudomonadota; class Gammaproteobacteria; order Pseudomonadales; family Halomonadaceae; genus Cobetia; species Cobetia crustatorum. The sequence continues at coordinate 18,675 of NZ_JEMF01000047.1, forward strand.
TCGCCATCGGCACGCATCTGCATGCCCAGACGCTCGAGAATCTCGACGATCTCGTCATTCGGCAACGCCATGCCCAGCATGCGCTCGACGCTGGCTGCACTCAGCCCAACGACAGCCGCCTTGGGTAGCTCAGCATCACTGGCCACTTCAATGACAGGGCCCGGCTGGCCACCAGCAATCTCGATCAGCAAGGCAGTCGCACGCTCCATGGCGTCACGCTGCAGCTGGGCGTCCACACCACGTTCGAAACGGTGCGAGCTGTCAGTATGCAAGCCATAGCTACGTGCCTTGCCGGCAATCGTCAGCGGAGCAAAGAAGGCAGCTTCGAAGAAGATATCCTGAGTATCAGCACTCACACCGCTACCCTTACCGCCCATCACGCCCGCAATGGCCAACGGGCCATTCTCATCAGCGATGACCAGGGTATCGTCACGCAGGGCGATCTCCTGGCCATCGAGCAGCGTCAGCGGCTCTTCGGCTTTTGCCATGCGTACGTCGATGCCACCGCTCAGGCACGCCAGATCGAAGGCATGCATCGGTTGACCGAGTTCAAGCAGCACATAATTGGTGATGTCGACCACTGGATCGATGCTGCGAATGCCGCTACGACGCAGTCGCTCTTCCAGCCACAGCGGAGAAGTCGCCGCTACATTGACACCACGGACCACACGGCCCAGGTAACGCGGGCAGCCTTGTGCCGCACTGACGGTCACCGGGAAGGTGTCATCGATCACAGCTGTCACCGGCGCGATGGCCGGTACAGTCACGGCAAGGCGATTGAGCACACCCACTTCACGGGCCAGCCCCTTGACGCTTAGGCAGTCACCACGATTCGGTGTCAGATCGACCTCGATGGCATTGTCATCGAGCTTCAACCACTCACGCGCGTCGCGACCGATTGGCGCGTCTGCTGGCAGCACCATGATGCCATCAGAGGCATCATCTTCAAGGCCCAGCTCAGAGGCACCGCAGATCATGCCGCGGGATTCAACACCGCGCAACTTGGCCTTGCGAATCTTGAAGTCGCCCGGCAGCTTCGCGCCGACACGTGCGAACAACACCTTCTGACCCACCGCCACATTGGGCGCACCACACACGACCTGCACCGGCTCATCAGAACCGTCATTCACCTGGCAGACATTAAGGCGATCTGCTTCAGGATGTGCTTCGCGAGAGATGACCTCAGCCACGACGACGCCGGAAAACTCACCGGCTACCGGATCGATACCATCGACTTCGAGGCCTGCCATGGTGATCTGGTCGGCTAGCTGCTGGGTCGTCAGCTCCGGCGACACCCATTCACGCAGCCACTGTTCGGAAAATTTCATCTTGCTGTCCTGTTCCGTAAGTCCACGCCCTCAGGGCGCGATACGTGAGTGAATGCCTAGCTGAACTGGCGAAGGAAACGCAGATCGTTCTCGAAGAACAACCGCAGGTCGTTGACGCCGTAACGCAGCATCGCTAGACGCTCCACACCCATACCGAAAGCGAAGCCGCGGAAGCGCTCGCTGTCGATACCGGAGTGACGGAAGACTTCCGGATGAACCATGCCGCAACCCATCACCTCAAGCCAGCCTGTGTGAGAGCAAACGCGGCAACCATCGCCGGCACACATCACGCACTGAATATCGACTTCAGCGGACGGCTCAGTGAACGGGAAGTAGGACGGACGGAAGCGCACTTCCAGGTCATCACGCTCAAAGAAGGTATGCAGGAATTCTTCTACCGTTCCCTTGAGGTCAGCAAAGCTGACATTCTCGTCAACCAGCAAACCTTCCACTTGGTGGAACATGGGCGTATGTGTCAGATCGGAGTCGCAACGATACACACGCCCTGGACAGATGATGCGCAGCGGCGGCTCACTGGCCTTCATGCTCCGCACCTGCACCGGTGATGTGTGCGTGCGCAGCAGACGTGTGGCATCAAAGTAGAAGGTATCGTGCATCGCGCGCGCCGGGTGATGCGAAGGAATGTTCAGCGCTTCGAAGTTATGATGATCGTCTTCGATTTCCGGACCTTCCGCGACACCGTAACCAATGCGCGAGAAGAAGCTTTCGATACGCTCGAGCGTGCGTGTGACCGGATGCAGGCCGCCAACCGGCTCACCACGTCCCGGCAGGGTCACATCAATACGCTCCGAGGCCAGCCGCGCATTGAGCGCAGCAGTTTCCAACGCATTACGCTGCGCATCCAGCTCGCCACTCAGCAGCTGCTTGGCTTCGTTGATGGTCTCACCGGCCTTGGGACGCTCTTCGGGAGACAGCTTGCCCAGCCCCTTGAGCAATGCAGTGATCTCGCCCTTCTTGCCCAGGAAGCGTACCCGAACCTCGTCAAGGGTCTGGACGTCTCCGGCCGCCTGGATCGCGGTGCGTGCTTCGTCCACCAGGGTGGAAAGATGTTCCATCCGTTCAGCTCCGATCGCTTGAGTCACTGATGGGAGTCGCCCCACCATCAGCGGAAGTCGCGCCGACCATAAGGCCGGCAGGGAGAGCGTCCCGTCGACGGTGATACACGTCAGCGATCACGCTCTTGCCAAAGTCTGGCTCCTGAACAAGGAACCAGACTTATCAATATAAATGCCTGGCACACCCAGCCAGTACCACTATTCGAGAGTGCCAAACAAAAACAGGGGAAGAGCGGCTGCTCTTCCCCTGAGACGTAACACGTCATCGTAGTGCCATCTGATCAGCTCGATGCGTACACCTTGCTAGCCTTATCAAGACAGTATCCGAGGATGCTGCCAGGACATCGATGGCACCTGATCCGGTCACTTAGGCAGCTTTTGCTTTTTCAACGATGGCAGCAAAGGCAGCTTTTTCGTGAACCGCGATATCGGCGAGGACCTTACGGTCGATCTCGATATTGGCCTTCTTCAGGCCAGCAATGAAGCGGCTGTAAGACATGCCATTGATGCGGGCCGCAGCGTTGATACGCGCGATCCACAGTGCACGGAACTGACGCTTACGGACACGACGGTCACGGTAAGCATACTGGCCGGCCTTGATGACAGCCTGCTTGGCTACGCGGAAGACGCGTGAACGCGCTCCGTAGTAACCTTTGGCCTGCTTCATGATCTTCTTGTGACGGCGACGTGCGACGACGCCACGCTTGACGCGGGACATAGCGTACTCCTGATATTAAGAAAGGTAGACCGAGGTAAGGACGGCTTACAGGTTCGGCAGCATACGGCGGATGAGCGCCTTATCTGCAGCGTGAACCTGTTTCATGCCACGCAGCTGACGCTTACGCTTGGTCGACTTCTTGGTCAGGATGTGGCTACGGAAGGACTGCTTGTGCTTGAAGCCATTGGCAGTCTTCTTGAAGCGCTTGGCAGCGCCGCGGTTAGTCTTGATCTTCGGCATGAGTTTTAACTCCGCTCGGTTTCTTGAGAAAATCCAAGGCCGACAAAAACAGAATCACGCCCGCAGGCGTGACCCTGAAATGTCCGTTTTAATGCCTATGGATCACTTCTTTTTCGGCGCGAGAATCATGATCATCTGACGGCCTTCCATTTTCGGGAAGGACTCGACGACCACAAGCTCGCCAAGGTCGCCGGCGATTCGTTCCATCAGCTTGCGGCCGATGTCCTGATGCGCCATTTCACGACCACGGAAGCGCAAGGTTACCTTACCCTTGTCTCCGCCTTCGATGAAGCGAATCAGGTTGCGCAGCTTGACCTGATAGTCGCCTTCATCGGTACCAGGACGGAATTTGACTTCCTTGACCTGGATTTGTTTCTGCTTCTTCTTCTGCAGATTTTTCTGTTTCTTTTCATCGAAAAGAAACTTGCCGTAATCCATGATCTTACAGACGATGGGATCGGCATTGGAAATCTGGACGAGGTCGAGCCCTGCCTCTTCGGCTTTGGTGAGCGCTTCTTTCGTTGGCACTACGCCAACCTGCTCTCCGTCTGCGTCGATGAGGCGGACTTCGTCCGCACGAATACGGTCATTGATGGGAGCCCGCTTTTCCTGGGGGCGTCCGCGCTGATTATTCCGCTTGATCGTTGCGTCTCCGTTTGGCTGAAAATCATTACTGTCAGACTCGTTCTTCCGTCAGGTGTTCCACGAATGCTGAAACACTCATGGTACCGAGGTCTTCACCAGAACGGGTACGGACAGCTACTGCGTCAGCTTCCACTTCCTTGTCGCCTACGACGATAAGGTAAGGGACCTTCTGCAGAGTATGCTCACGGATTTTAAAGCCGATCTTCTCGTTCCTCAAGTCTGCTTTGACACGGATGTCATGTTTCTCGAGGCGAGAGACCAGATCCTTGGCATATTCTGCCTGGGAATCCGTGATGTTAAGTATGACGACCTGCTCTGGGGCGAGCCAAAATGGCATCGCGCCTGCGTGATGCTCAATCAGAATACCGAGGAAGCGCTCAAAAGAGCCGAGAATCGCGCGGTGTAGCATAACCGGCGTGCGACGCTCTCCACTTTCATCGACAAACTGGGCACTGAGACGCTCAGGCAGATTGAAGTCCAGCTGTAGAGTACCACACTGCCAGACACGATTCAGACAATCTCGTAGTGAGAATTCAATCTTCGGTCCGTAGAAAGCACCTTCGCCCGGCTGAAGATCCCATGGCAGACCGGTAGCATCAAGTGCTGCCTGCAGTCCTGCTTCAGCCTTGTCCCATGCTTCCGGCTCACCGATGTAGGATTCAGGGCGAGTAGAGAGCTTCAGTTCGACGTCTTCAAAGCCAAACTGCCGATAGACCTCAAGCGTCAGACGAATGAAATCTTCTGCCTCTGTCTGTATCTGATTATCAGTACAGAAAATGTGAGCATCATCCTGAGTAAAACCACGTACACGCATCAGACCATGCAGCGAACCAGATGGCTCATTACGGTGACAGGAGCCGAACTCAGCGAGACGCAGCGGCAGATCACGGTAGCTCTTCAGGCCTTGATTGAAGACCTGGACGTGACACGGGCAGTTCATCGGCTTGACCGCGTACTCACGCTTCTCGGACTCTGTGGTGAACATCAACTCATTGTAATGTCCCCAATGCCCGGATTTTTTCCAAAGCGAAAGATCAACCACCTGCGGCGTCTTGATCTCCTGATAGCCATTCGCACGCTGGATACGGCGCATGTACTGCTCGAGCACCTGGTACATGGTCCAGCCATTCGGATGCCAGAACACCATACCCGGTGCTTCTTCCTGCATGTGGAACAGATCAAGCTTCTTGGCCAGCTTGCGGTGATCGCGCTTCTCGGCTTCCTCAAGACGCTTGAGATAGGCCTTGAGCTGCTTCTTGTCCGGCCATGCGGTGCCGTAGATGCGTGTCAGCATCGGCTTGGTGGAATCGCCACGCCAGTAGGCGCCGGCCAGCTTGAGCAGCTGGAAGTGCTTGAGATGGCGGGTATTCGGCACATGCGGACCGCGGCACATGTCGGTGTATTCTTCATGGTGGTACAGACGAATAGTATCGCCTTCACCGATACCTTCGATGACTTCCTGCTTGTAGGGCTCGTTACGTGTCTCGAACGCGGCGATGGCCTGGTCGCGTGACACATATTCGCGCACTACATCATATTCGGTATCGATCAGCTGCTTCATGCGCTTCTCGATGGCCTCAAGATCTTCCGGCGTCACCGAGCGACCGAAGTCGATATCGTAATAGAAACCATCAGTGATGACCGGACCGATAGCCATCTTGGCATCAGGGTAGAGCTGCTTGACGGCATGACCGATCAAGTGGGCGCAGGAGTGACGAATCACCTCCAGGCCCTCTGCGTCACGCGCCGTAAGAATGGCGACGTTGGCATCTTCGGTGATCATGTCGGCGGCGTCGACTTCGACTCCATTGATCTTTCCAGCAACGCAGGCCTTGGCCAGACCAGGACCGATGGACTCGGCCAGCTGCATCACGGAGATCGGAGTATCAAAAGTACGCTGGCTGCCGTCAGGCAGAGTAACGATAGGCATGAAGAATTCCTTGCGTTCAGTGGTGGCCCTTACCAAGGGTCACGTGAAACGGATTTAGCCGAGCGCCACCGGCGTCGGCTCGAAAAGGGTGTAGCACATCACGAGTCCACGGCCCCCGTTATCCCCGGCCTACAATGCCTGGAGAGTCAGTCCTGCGTTGCCTGTAACAGCCAAAGCTGTCGCATACAATGCAAGACGCAGGAGCCATCCGGTCACGGACGAACTCGACCTTAGCAGCCTATCAGAAAAGCGTAAAGGCACTGCCAGGCGGGCCAAACTCGATCACTCACTCGCAAACGCAGACAGGGCGCCCGAAGGCGCCCTGTCTGTTTCAACATACGACGTATGGCTTACTTAACTTCGGCAAGCTCAACACGACGGTTTTCTGCACGACCTGCAGAAGTATCGTTACCGGCAACAGGCTGTTCTTCGCCGTAGCCCATGGTTTCGATACGAGCAGAGCCAACGCCTTCGGAAGCCAAGTAGGCCTTCACGGAATCAGCGCGCTTCTGGGACAGCTGCTTGTTGTAGGTGTCAGAGCCGACAGAGTCAGTGTGACCTTCGACGCGAACACGGACGTTCTCGTTGGAGACCAGCTTCGCAGCAACGCCATTCAGCACTTTCTCAGCGTTGGCAGTCAGCTTGGCGGAATCGAACTCGAAGTTCACGTCACGCAGCACGAGGTCGGCGACGCAACCCAGAGCGTTGACCTTGGCACCGGCCGGAGTATTCGGGCACTGGTCCTGGTAATCCGGCACGCCGTCACCGTCGGAATCGAGCGGGCAGCCTTTCGCATCAACAGTGACGCCTGCCGGAGTCCCCGGGCACTGGTCTTTATAGTCAGCAACGCCGTCACCGTCGGTGTCCAGCGGGCAGCCTTTCGCATCAACAGCGACGCCTGCCGGAGTACCCGGGCATTCGTCACGGTCGTTCGGCACGCCATCGCCATCGTCGTCCATGGACTTCGGAGCATCGTCAGCACACAGAAGTGCACCAGCAGTTGCGCCGCCCACAGCACCCAGAGAAGCGCCAGTGTCTTCGTCGCTATCGCCGGAGACGCTGTAACCCAGGCCGCCACCGATCAGGCCGCCGGCCAGACCGCAGACGAACGGCTGGCTGTACCAGGGCTTCTCAGCAGATGAAGACTGGGAAGCAGAGCTTGCGCAGCCGGACAGGCCAACAACCAATGCAGAACCCAGAACCAAGCCAGTCGTAGATCTTTTCATGTAAGACTCCTTCTTAACACAGCGCTATATGTAACGGGGGTGTTACGCAGCGGCTCCGAGTATAAGAGCCGAACTCGTTACGGTGAAAGGAATTTCATGCAACATCATCCCTTTAGAAGAAAGCACATGTAGGTGCGTCCTTCCAGCTCTGATCGGGTCTGTTTCCCTTGAAAACGGTACCGATCCTCATGCATACGTTGAAGGAAAACAGTGTTTTTTGCAACGTCGAAAAACTTTGACACTATCTGTATCTTTATAGAGACGCTGTAAAAGACCTGTCTCACCTCCTCCCGAGGTGTTGACGAATCAGTCCCTCGAAGAGATCAACGCCGAGCGTGATCAGGGTATCAGGAAAATCATATTGCGGGTGGTGCAACCCTGGCATTTCTTCACCAGCGCCGAGCGTAAACATGGCTGCATGGCAGTCGCGGCCTAGTACGCCAACATCTTCAGACCAACGGTGAGCATGAAGAAGCTCGACGCAATCATGCCCCAATTGTGCAGTTACCTCGCGAATCACGTCGTTTGCCTGCGGTGAATTCCAGGTCGCCTCGAAGACATCACACCAGTCGACCTCAATCCCCAATCGGTCTTCTTCTGCTTCGCTACGCGCAAGAGAAACAGCAGCTTCAGCCAGTGCTTTCATCATGTCATTGCTTTCGGTACGCAGCGTTGCCATGACTTCGGCATCTCCCGGGGATGTGCCAAAAGCCACTTCTCCGAGGCGCGCATGGATCAATGTGACCATCGCCAAGCCAGTTTCATCCGCAAACTGAAGCGGCAATCGTGACAGTCCTTGCATGATTCGACACATGGCCATTGCAGGGCTACGACCATTTTCGGGGTGTGCCGCATGAGCACATAAACCGGAAAGCCGCACGATCATGCCGCGCGAGGCACAGGTAAAGGCCTCGTCACGCACACTGACTTCACCCAGAGGACGTCCCGGCAGGTTATGACAGGAGTAGAGATAATCGGGCCTGATAGCCTGAAATGCGCTGGTACGCACGACCGCCCTCGCCCCTTCTCCCGTTTCTTCTGCAGGCTGGAATAACAACACGACCTCGCCCCGCGCGACTGGCGTTTCAGCAAGACGTTGCGCTACGCCCAGCAACCAGCTCATGTGCCCGTCATGGCCACACAGATGCCCCACATGCGGGCGACACGACGACCAGTCGCCACGCGGCTCCTCATCAATAGGCAGCGCGTCCAGCTCACAGCGCAGCATGACACGAGGGCCAGGCAAGACACCTCGGAAGATAGCCGCCAACCCATGCCCGCCGAGTCCGGTGACCACCTCGCCACCAGCCTCTTTCATCCAGCCGGAGATACAGGCAGCAGTAGCCGCTTCCTGGCCAGAAAGCTCTGGTTCGCGATGTAACGCGTGACGCAATTCCACCAGAGAGGTCCCCAGCAGGGGGAGTGTTACGTTCATGATCGCCTCACAATGATCAATAAGAGCGCACAAGGATTAGCCTCGTACCACTAGACGGCCCTGCCCAGGTCAGCAGGCACCACCGGCCGCTTGCGGCCAAGATAGTGCTGATGCCAGAAATCCATATTTTCAAGCACGCGATCAGCGGCCTGTTGAAGCGCCTCAGTGAGCGTTTCCTCGACGGCGATACGCTCCCGATCCTCAGCAAGACGCTCGCGCGGACTCAATGCCTTGCGAGCTGAATGAGTGTGCAGGTGCGCTACACGGCCATGCAGAATGCCGAAGGCAGACAACACTTCATCCTCGGCAAGCGTTGTATCGAGAATTTCGACCAGTACCTTGCAGCGAAGCCCCCCCTCGACCAGATCAATCTGCCCTGCCTGCATGGCGCGCGCGATCGTCTCGAGGCTCTCGAGGCAGTTGGCCCGCGCTCGCGTCAGCTCTTCCTCTTGCAACGCCTCTCGCTCCTTGACCTGACCACGTAGCTTGAGCGCATACACCGCGAGACCCACGATGATAATGAGCGCGATAGCGATCAAGATAATGCTGCTGCTCAAAGACATGCCTTTCTCCTGCAGAAAACAAACCACGAGTATAGGGATTGGAGGCACGACACCCAAGACAGATCATCACACAGCGGATGGCAAGCATGGCGAGCACTGGCAATAAACCTTTTTGTGACAATTCACTGCCATCAAGCATGAAAAAGCCCTATATCGTCATGGATACAGGGCTTTTAGCATCACAAGAGCGCCATTAGCGTTCGGCCATCAATGCCTCAAAGCTCGCCTTGAGCTTGAGATTCTGCGCCTGATGCGAGTAGTCACGAGCCAGATTCGCCAGTGTTTCTCCCAGCGCTTGCGCATCGCTTTCCAGCAACTGGATACAGCGCTCAGCCCATTGCTCAGCGGTAGATTCAGCTGCCATGACCAACAGCGGATGCTTATCCAGTAACTCTGCAGACCCGACCCGCGCATTCAGCAGTACCGGTGCACCACAGGCCATGGCCTCCAGCGCGACACGACCAAACTCTTCGATATGTGCCGGCAATACGAACAGATCCAATGCGCCGTAGAGCGTTTCAACCTCGGGGATAGTCGAGCGCCACAGCATACGTGCCTCTATACCGACCTCACGCGCCTGTTGCTGGTAAGGCGTGGCATTATCCTTACCGACGACCAGAAAGCGGTACCGGCCCGGTGAGGCCTGCTCCATCAGCGCCGCCATGGCCACGAAACCCGCCACATTACGCTTGGTGAAGTTACCGGAAGAGACCAGACCAATCAGGCGCTCATCATCACTGACTCCCAGTGACTCACGCTGGACGGCGCGTCCGGCACGCGCCCGCTCGGGCGTGAATTGCTCTGGATCATAGCCCGGGTAACTGATCTCGATCTTGTCACGTGCAATGCCGTAACGACTGATGAGATCTTCCCCCATCATGCGCGAATTGACCGCCACCTGACGAAACTTCCCTCCCTTGAGCACGTGATCGTGTATGGCCGCGACCTCGTGACCGTCTGGCAACTCGCGGCCATGTATGCACTGCGAGGCCAGATGCACGCAGTTGTGCAGATAGACCGTATCCGGGCTCTCGCAATCACCATGACTGATCAAGAGATTCGGCGCATGACGCTTGGACCACGCCTGTACACGACGATTGAACCAAAAGCGGCGGAAAGCACCTTTCAGCGGCCAACGCCACAAGCGCACCAGCTCGGCCCCGTGCTGACGCGAGAGCTCTGGTTTGCCACGCTCGGCCAGAATCACTACGCGATAGCCCAGCGCACGCAAGGCATCCGCCTGTTCAAACGCGTTACGGCTGGCGCCGGTATTTTTCTCGACCTGCCGAATGGCAATAGCCGCAAGCTTCTTGCCGATTCCAGACCGTCCCTCGTTCACGAGGCCTCCCGCGCGGCCAGCATGGAATCCCCACGGCCAACGGCGTAGTACATCAGGCCCGCTGCTTTCATTGCCGCAGGTTCAAACAGATTGCGTCCGTCAACGACGACCGGGAAACCGAGCTGTGCCTTGAGCCACTCGCCATCCAACGTGCGGAATTCCTTCCACTCGGTGCAGATCACCAGCGCATCTGCGCCCTTGACGGCCTGAACGTTGTCAGCCACCAGCACCAGATCATCGCGCTCACCGTAGATACGGCGGCACTCCTTCATTGCTTCCGGATCATAAGCCTGCACCTTGGCACCTGCGGCCCACAGCGCTTCCATCAGCGTGCGGCTCGGCGCATCGCGCATGTCATCGGTATTGGGCTTGAAGGCCAGCCCCCACACTGCGATGGTCTTGCCGGCGAGATCGCCATCGAAGGCGCGTGACAGCTTCTCGAACAGCGTGACTTTCTGACGCTTGTTGACGGCTTCAACAGCTTGCAGAAGCTCAGCGTCATAGCCGACCTGACTGGCAGTACGTGCCAGTGCCTGCACGTCTTTAGGGAAGCAGGAGCCGCCATAACCGCAGCCCGGATAGATGAAGTGGTAGCCGATACGCGGGTCACTGCCGATACCACGCCGCACTTCCTCAATATCCGCGCGAGCCGCTCGGCCAGATTGGAAATCTCGTTCATGAAACTGATCTTGGTCGCCAGCATCGCATTGGCAGCATATTTGGTCAGCTCTGCAGCTCGCACGTCCATGAACATCAGCTTTTCATGGTTACGGTTATACGGCGCATAACATTCACGCATGCACTCACGAACCTTCTCAGAGTCAGTACCCACCACGATACGTGCACCGCGCGTGAAGTCTTCCAGCGCAGCACCTTCCTTGAGGAATTCCGGGTTGGAGCAGACATCAAAGTCGTGCATCGCACCGCGCTCGTTCAGCACCTCGGCGATGCGCGTGGTGACACGGTCTGCTGTCCCCACTGGTACGGTCGACTTGTCGATGATGACCTTGTAGCCATCCATGAACTCACCGATGGTGCCCGCCACGGCCAATACATACTTGAGGTCGGCACTACCGTCTTCATCCGGCGGCGTGCCGACAGCGATGAACTGCAAAGTGCCATGCTCGACAGCCTGGCGGGCATCGGTAGTGAAGCTAAGGCGCCCCGCTTCGACATTGCGCAGCACCATACTCTCGAGACCCGGCTCATAGATGGGTATCTCGCCACGCTTGAGACCGTCGATCTTGGCCTCGTCCACATCCATGCACACTACATCATGGCCAACATCCGCCAGGCAGGTACCAGTGACCAGGCCTACATAGCCTGTTCCGAAGACAGTGATGTTCATGTCAGTCCTTGAGCGTTTCTGAGGGTAATGAAGGGGGTGATAGCATGATCGGCGCCGAGACATCCGATGGCGTCACGTCAGCCCCGGGAATCTTGCCCGGCACTGCAAATTCGGTGCCTTTCTCAGGCATGAAACCAGGATTTTCCAACAGCCGCGTCGTCGCCTGAACCGCCTCTTCCAGCTCCTCAGCTCCTGGAGCCAGAGGGCGAGCAAGATAATCGGACGGCAGACTCTCAAAGAAATTCAGACGACCTAGCTGATCCAATACAGGATGGCGTGCACGCGGCTGATAACAAGCCGACCAGGGTGATAGACAGGGCTTGTTACCCGAAAAATGGATTCCCATCCAATCACTGGCCAGGTAAGGAAGGTCAAAGCTGGCAAAGGGCTCATCGGCGTGAGCGCGTAATCGCGTCATTTCACGCGTCGGATTGGGCCCCTGACCTGCCTGCCACAGCCACAGGGGGATGCGGTAAGGTGCCTGACTGGGGCGATCACCACCATGCACATAGGCATCGTTGAGCGGATCATGTTCCAGTCCGTGATCCGAGAGATAAAGCACCCCAGCCGGATGTCCTTCAAGGCGCTGGAAGACACCTTCCAGTACCTGATCGGTAAAGCGAATACTGTCATCGTAAGCATCGGTCAGTGGTTTGGTGCTGTCCGGTGTCAGAAAATAACGTAGCGCTTCCGGATACTGCAGGCTCGCCGGCGGATGACTGCCATAGAGATGCAGCACAATCAGTCGCGGCCCCTTGACGTCACGCGCCAACGCCTCATCAAGCGCATCCAGCAGACCATCATCGTAATCACTCATGATGGTCTTCGCGATATCGGCGCGCCGGGCGATCGCAGTGATCCAGGTGTGCTCAGAGCTGATATCAAGCCCCTGCCGCGACAGCCATTCGGTGTGAAATCCTGCCTGATTGGCGAGCGCAATCAGGTTGGCATCCAGATAGCGCGGCGAAAAGGTACGCGGGTCGGTCAAGCTAGCCAGCATCGGTACCGCCAACACTGTTTGCGGCGCCGGTGCGATCGCCTGATCGAACACGACCAGCTGCTCGCGTCGCGCATCAAGATTGGGTGTCGTCGGGCGCGGATAGCCATACAAAGACAGCTGGTCACGCCGCTGTGATTCACCGATCACCAACACGAACACCGCATCGTCAGGTATCCGAGGGCTGCGGGTCACTTTACCGAAATCGTAGTCATCCGCCATCAGTGCCTTGAAGCGCTCCTTTTCCCACCAGGCATGCGAAGTGGTCGCCAGATTCCAGCCCGGTGACACCGCCAACATCGTGATAGGCAGCGGAACGCTCGCACGCCCCCACTGCCAGCTACCCGCCAGCAGCATCAGCATCCAGCCGACAAACATCACTCCACTACGCCTCGCCCAGCGTGAGCGCGCCAAACCTGCGCCATGGCGATTCGCCAAGGACAGCGCTAGCAAAAAGAAGCCCGGTGGCACGATAAGCGCCAGCGGAAACTTGAATAGCATCGCCATCGATTCGCTGCGACTGGTATCCAGCGAGCTCAGTGCAAACGCCAACCCATAGCGGGAATCATAGTAGACCGCACTGACGACACTGGCAGAGAGATTGATGCCTAGCGCCGCCATCAGCACTAGCGTCGACCAGCGCCAGCCACGCCTATGAACGCCCGCCAGCAGGCACGGCCACAGTAGCAAGTTGCCGATCAGGATAAGGCCGCCTTCCAGCAGCCCGTGATAGATCAGTGGCACCACGCTTGCCAACAACGACATCACGACAGTGGCAAGCAGTCCCCCTCCAACACTTGCCTGAGGGCGAACGCCAAACAGGCCATGTCGAAGACACCTGAAAGCACGCTTCACTCTGCCATCACTCGTGGCTGCATGATGTTGGCGATCAGCAGGCATAGGGCGTCCCATCAAAGCTCATGATTTGACCCACTAATACCGGGCGATTCCAGATCGAGCGCAATAGTGAGCTGATGCATGATAAATCTCACGGTAAATCAAAAGGAACGTCCACATGATTTCTGTGGCACATGATACGCAAAAGCGGCCGCGAGTGCTGATCGCGACCGCTCTAATAGACGGAAACCTGACTGCCGTCAGTACCTTACGACTGGCGATAACCATTAGGGTTATTTGACTGCCAGCGCCAGCTATCCGCCATCATGCGGTCCAGCCCCAGCTCAGCCTTCCAGTTAAGCTCATTGAAGGCCTTGTCCGGCTCCGCCCAGCACTCCGCGATATCGCCCGGACGACGCGGCGCGATGCGATACGCCACCGGACGACCACTCGCTTTCTCGAAGGCCTTGACCATCTGCAGCACGCTGTAGCCCGTCCCCGTGCCGAGGTTATAGGTATGCACACCATCACGCGCATCACCGGCTAGATAGTCCAGCGCCTTGAGATGACCATCTGCCAGATCTACCACATGAATGTAATCACGCACGCCAGTCCCGTCCGGAGTTGAGTAGTCATCACCGAACACCGCCAGCTCATCCAGACGACCCACCGCGACCTGGCTGATGTAGGGCACCAGATTGTTGGGGATGCCGTTGGGATCTTCACCAATGGTGCCAGAGTCGTGCGCGCCGACCGGATTGAAGTAGCGCAGCAGCGCAATACGCCAGCTGCTATCAGCAATCGCCAGATCACGCAGCATTTCCTCGACCATCAGCTTGGAGCGGCCGTAGGGATTGGTTGCAGAGGTCGGGAAGTCTTCACGAATAGGCGTAGAAGCCGGATCGCCATATACCGTGGCAGAAGACGAGAACACGATACGCTTGACGCCAGCGCGCGCCATCGCATCACACAGCACCAATGTGCCGCTGACGTTGTTGTCGTAGTAGGCCAGTGGTTTGGCGACACTCTCACCCACTGCCTTGAGGCCTGCAAAATGCACGACGGCCTCGATATCATGACGCTCGAACAGGCTGTCGAGCAGCGCACCATTGCGGATATCCCCCTCAACGAAAGGCACTTCACGCCCTGCAAGCGTTGCCACGCGCGCAAGAGATGCCTCACTGGCGTTGGAAAGATTATCCAGCACCAACACTTGATGGCCGGCTTCCATGAGCGCCAATACCGTGTGAGACCCGATATAGCCTGCACCACCCGTGACCAGAATCATCAATCATCTTCCTTGTGCATATAATCGTGCGATCGTCAGTCGAGCAGCGCCCAGCGCTACATCGACCCTTTTCATGGCAGCTAACCCTACCTGCCGACCTTGTGGCTCACAAGTCCACAGTGGACGACAGCGTCTGTCGCCAGACGGCAACCGGTAGCGTAGCCAGCGGAATATCGTTGCGATTGGGCATTGTCGATATTTCACCTTTCTACCTGCTCGATACCGCCAATATTGGGTAGTGAGCAGGTGCCTAATGCTGAGATAATAGCGCGGTCTCGCACGTCGGAGAAAAGCTCCCACGCCAATATCCGACAGACACCTGACCAATAACATCAATATCGCCTTACTGGCACATCGCCATCATCTATCATGACCCATATGAACAACATGATGAGGAAGTCCGTGGCTGCACGGCTTCTCTGGAGTCAACATGCCTGACCACTCTTCTGATCAGACCACTGATCGCTCAAGCGAAAGCCCTACGCCTGATTCACAACAAGCGCCCCTTGCCGCTCGTGTCGGGCTAATCCTTGGACCGCTATTCCTGCTGCTGACCTGGCTGACACCGCCACCGGGCGGCATGCCGGAGACTGCCTGGCTATGTGTGGGCCTGGCCCTGTTGATGGCGACCTGGTGGGCTACTGAAGCACTGCCTATTCCGGTGACGTCATTACTGCCTATCGTGCTGGTACCAGCGCTCGGTATCAGTGACATCAAGAGCACGACCGCGGCCTACGCCAATCCCACCATCTACCTGTTCCTCGGCGGTTTCCTGCTCGGCATCGCCATGCAGCGCTGGGACCTGCATCGTCGTGTCGCTCTACATACGCTGAAACTGGCTGGCAGCTCGCCACGCCGCCAGATCGCCGGCTTCATGATCGCGACTGGTTTCATCAGCATGTGGGTCTCCAATACCGCCACCAGCATCATGATGCTGCCGATCGGCATGTCAGTGGTCAGTCTGATGTCCAGTGGCAAGGACGAACGCGATAGTGGCGACCCGGAACTCAAGCGCTACGCTGCCGCCCTGTTACTGGCGATCGCCTACTCCGCTAGCCTGGGGGGTATCGCCACACTGATTGGCACCCCGCCCAATGCGCTGCTGGCAGGTTATCTGGCCAGTGATCAAGGCATCGAGATCGGCTTCGCCCAGTGGATGCTGATCGGTCTGCCGGTCGCGATCGTCATGTGCACCATCACCTGGTGGTGGCTGACACGCACACCCTTTACCTTCAAGGCCAATCAAGACAGCGGCCAAATGATTACACGTGAGCTAGGTGCGCTAGGCACGATGAGCAGCGCCGAGAAACGTGTGGGCATCGCCTTCCTCACCGCAGCATTGCTGTGGATGTTCCGTCCGTTGATCAATCAGGCCGGCTTCGACTGGCTGTCGGATACCGGTATTGCGATGGCGATTGGCGTATTGCTGTTCGCAATCCCCTCCGGCACGGCACGAGGGCGACGCCTGCTGGTGTGGGAAGATGCGCGTGATCTACCGTGGGGCGTGCTGTTGCTGTTCGGGGGTGGCCTGGCACTGGCCGGGGTCATCAAGAGTTCCGGATTGGCGGAGTGGATCGCCGCGCAACTGTCCATCTTCAGCGTGCTACCGCTCATCGGGCTCGTGGGCATCGTGGTACTGGTGATCATCTTCCTGACCGAGGTCACGTCCAATACCGCGACGGCAGCCGCCTTCCTGCCGCTACTCGGCGCGCTGGCACTATCGTTGGATATTGATCCGCTGCTGATCACCGTACCGGCAGCCATCGCCGCGAGCTGTGCCTTCATGATGCCAGTCGCGACGCCCCCCAATGCCATCGTGTTTGCCACTGGACACCTCAAGATTCAAACCATGATGCGCGCAGGCTTCTTCCTGAACCTGGCAGGTACCGTCGTGGTAACTCTGCTGGCCTACGCGCTTATCGTTGCCTTCTGGATGTAACGTTCAAGCTCGTCTTCTGTCCCTAAAAACGACAACACCGGACTC
>NZ_JEMF01000048.1 GCF_000591415.1 Cobetia crustatorum
ACTTGGTTATTGAGACCGCCGACACACAGAAAGGTGACCTTGATGTCACGGCATGGTTGCACTGGTTCCTGAGCACTCTGAAAGCGGCTTTGGAGCGCAGTCTGGGGCATTTCCTTAGGACATTGGACAAATCCCGCTATTGGAAAGAAAACCGCGACAAGGGACTTAATGAGCGTCAGATGAAGGTCCTCAATCGCTTACTGGATGCCGAGTCAGACGAATTTTCTGAGGGCCTCACGGCACGTGCCTACAAGAGTATTGCGGGGACCAGTAAACCAACGGCCACGAGGGATCTTTCGGCGCTGGTACAGCTGGGCTGCCTCGTCCCCCTCGAAGGGGGCGGACGGAATACTCGCTATGCCATCAGGCAGCCGGATCGGAAGATGCCGTAGCACTGACGCACGCTGCCTACTGAATGATGTATTGGTTCAATGATTCCGGACACCAGTGTAGGTAGTAATATCGCCACCATAAACGATGTGTCTAATGACTATCCCGTGTTCAAGCAGGAAGCTGGAAGCCAGTGTGTCCTTGAGAAGCGGTGAAAGCGCTCTGGTGGTAAAGCTCTGAATTACGCCTGACAACAGCGCGGTCAGTCAGAGAAAGTCATGTCCCACTCGGATCAGGGAGGCCAGCATGCCAACCGCAAGCTCCGTCAACGGCCCGCCCTCTCTCAACATTCCCCCTTCCTCTCTTCAACAAACACAAACGATAAGAGGGCCGCGATTGCGGCCCTCTTATCGTTTCGGATATCAACGAGCATTCTCGCCAGCGCTGATCATGCTTAGCGGTTGAGAATGATCGCCGTGATGGCCCCGCCGGCAACAGCTGCCAGCACGTAACGACCATCAATGTTCAACCAACGATGGCCCCGTGGCGGCTTCGAGAGATGACGGCCATGCCAATCGTTCACCCAGTAGCGCTCATTGGAGTAGTACTGGCGTGGGATATGGTCACCCCGCTTCCAATGATGAGAAGCCTGACGACGATGCTCCTTTGCGTGACGTCTCTCGTGCTTACGCTGTTGCTTTTCATGCTTGCGATGCTGTTTTTGATGTTTGCGGTCGTGCTGTTGATGCCCGTGCCCGTGGCCATGCCCGCGTCCATCTCGATCATGAGGGGATGCCAGCGCCAACGGCGCGATCATCAACGTGAAAATCATCATCAGAACGGTCAGTGTGCGATTACGCATAGCTGGCCTCCTCAGTGTGCCCGGATAAACTCAAGATACCAGGTGGTTAGGAAACAGTGTTGCGCAACCTTATCGACACTCACTGAACGACGCAAGTTACTGGCACGATATCGTATTATGTCGCCATTATCGTCTCTTTTGTCGCATCACAACCATGTTCAGTCGCAGATCACCTACAGAAGGCAAGCATCACCCACCTCGCGAATAATCAGGCTTTCGTGACAATTTACTTCGACCAGCCCCAAATCATCCCACCGACGTGTCGCCAGTGACGGACGCAAATATTCGCAATGTCGAATATCGTTACCCTGCACCTATCCACTCAATGACTCTTCACAACTTGATGGCCTTGAGATAAGGATGGATGCAACTCAAGGCCATCAAATGGGACAAAAATGCGGCCGGATATGCGGCCGCATGTCTAGTTCATCTTTGTATGGCGGTGGAACGGCCGAATAAACACGTAGAAAAGCCGCCTCGGGAAATGGCGGCCTCGTGGCAGAAGGTTCACTGGCCCAGCACGATCTCTTCGATGACACTCGTCTTGATATCCATCAGCACGAAGCCACTCTTTACCTGAAGCCAGCGCTTGTCTTGCCCAGGTTCCGAGAGAGAGTGCTGCTGCCAATCCTCTATCCAGTGACTCTTGTCCTCAGCAAAATCAGCTGGTACTTGCGCCCCCCGCCTCCAGAGGTGTGAACGCTTCTCTGTGCTTGGCGAGTCCTTCGCTACCACGGGCTCATTCTTCTGTTCTTCACTGAGCTGCTCCTTGAGCTGCTCCTTCTGCTGAATCTGCTTCAACTCCTGCATCTGTTGGCGCTGAACGCGTTCCGCCTTCGCCTGCCCCTCAAGAGCTTCGTGCTTCTTCTTGAGATGTTGCTCGCTACTCTTGTCGCTCTTGCCGTCCTCCGATGAGTCAGCATGCACGACGATAGGCCCCACCAATGCAAACGCCAAGGCCAGAACGGCAAATGATCTTTTCGCCATGTTGTAGCCTCCTCGACAGATTCAGTACTTTTGAGGCGCGCTGAGAGACACTCAGACAACCATGATTTAAGTCAGGAAGCATGGCCTCCAGATCTGCTTTATTACTGCCACTAGCATATCGCGCCAGCAGCGCAATTTGCGGTTGGATAACTCGGAATATGATTGTTTTTCAGCAGCCTGGCAGTCACTTGACGCCAGATATCACCTATCCGGATGAATATGAGCTGTGTTCATATCATCCCGATGTCGAAAAATCGATATGCAGATGATTGCCATCCGGATCACGCATGTGCAGCTGTATCTCGCCGATGGACGCAAGAACAATCCGTTGATAGGGAGTATTCGATGCCTCTAATTCCGACTCGAATGACTCGATATCAGTCGCGGCGAGAGAAAAATGTTCAAGCTTAAGATTAGCCTCCCCACCCACGGCCGCTTCCTCTCCAATATCGATCAGGTGTATGACCACGGCCTTCTCGGCGTAGAGCCAGGCACCACCAAAGGAGAAATCAGGCCGATCACCGGGATATAAGCCAAGTACCTCGCCATACCAACTCATCATCTCGTTCAGCTGACCAGTGCGAATATTCACATGATCGAGACGTTGTATGCCCATGCCTATCACCCTCTTCCAGACGAAAGAATGCGGCCGGTTTCCCGGCCGCATTCATGATTCATACGCCAACACTTCCACTGAATCGTGGTGAGTGACTAGAAGCCTTCAAGCACGATCTTTCCCCTGGCCTTGCCGCTCTCCAGCAAGGCATGTGCGCGCTTGAGATTTTCGGCGTTGATGGTGCCGAAGGTTTCCGTTGCCGTGGAGGTGATCTTGCCAGTGTCCAGCAGACCCGCCACCTTGGTGAGGATCTCGCCCTGACGCGCGATATCAGCGGTGGTGAACAGTGAGCGAGTGAACATCAGCTCCCAGTGGATGGACACGGCCTTGCCCTTGAACGGCACCACATCGAGGGTCTGCGGATCATCGATCATGCCGAAACGACCCTGCGGCGCGATCAACTCAGCCACTTGCGGTGCGTAGTGCTCGGAGAAATTGGTCGAGAACACGAAGGCCGGTGCACCGATACCCAACGCCTCGATCTGCGCCGGCAACGGCTGGCTGTGGTCGATGACATGATGCGCGCCCAGCGACGTGACCCACGCTTGGGTTTCTGGACGTGACGCGGTGGCAATGATGGTCAGATCCGTCAGTGCGCGCAGCAGCTGGATGGTGATGGAGCCCACGCCACCGGCCCCGCCGATGATCAGGATGGCACGTGCAGCGCCGGGTACCGGCTCGGTGACACGCAGGCGATCGAAGAGCATCTCGAAGCCGGTCAGCGTGGTCAGCGGCAGCGCAGCCGCCTCATGGACCTTAACGGACCTGGGGGCATGACCGACGATGCGCTCATCTACCAGATGGAATTCGCTGTTGGTACCGGCGCGGGTGATATCGCCGGCATACCAGACCTTGTCACCTGCGGCGAAGGAAGTGACCTTGTCACCGACGGCGACGACTTCCCCTACGGCGTCCCAGCCGATGACGGCAGCTTCGCCTGCGGTCGGCTCGCGGCTTTCGCGGATCTTGTAGTCCACCGGGTTGACCGAGACAGCGGCAACCTTGACCGGCAGGTCGTGACCGGTGGCGACCGGTGTCTCGAGTTCGATATCGACCAGGGCATCATCACGATCGATGGAACCGGCAGCGTAGTAACCAATGGCTTTCATCAGAGTCTCTCCAGAACATCATGTCAGTGGCGGCAAGGGGCAATCTCGGGTGTCAGGTATCAGATGCATCTTGCGTCTGACACCACTTCTGACTGAGCGACCCTGCCGTGAAGCGATGACACCATGCTAACTCCATGGACTGAGCGTAAAAACGACCCATATCCGCAAAGTTAATCCGGATAAAGCGGATAATGAGCAGCGAATTTGCGGGTTGCCTCCAGGGAGACACCAGCGGGTCGTCGGCTACAGAGGCAAGAGGCGACAACGCAGGACGGTCATCAGACACGTCCTGCGTTGGGGAAATACGCTGACAGGCAAGACAGGGCGAAGGACTGGCCAGACAAGCCCTTCACCTGCCGCAAGCAGAGCCTGTCAGTTGGCGGGTGTCAGCTTGAGCAGGTAGTAATGCTTGTCGCTGCCATCGACACCCTGATTGAGCGCAGGGTGAGCATTCAGCTGATTGGTGGTGAGGTAGAGGCTGCCATCGGGCGCGAAGGCGAAGCCATCCGGCCAGCGCAGACGCTCATCATCCTGGGCAATGACCGACATGCCTTCGGGAGAGGAGAAGGTCAGCGCATTGTGCTCTGCGTCACCGGCGATGATGCCGCCGCGACTGGCGTCGAAGATGAAGCCATCATTGGGACGCTTGGCGGCGTAATGCGTGATGGCGCGCGACAGTTCCGCCTCCGTGGCGGTGTCATCGGCCAGCTCAGCCGCCGGCAGACGATAGATATCACTACCATTCACGCCACCGAAATAGACGACGTCTTCTACCGGGTCGAAGGCAATGGCGTTCAATCCCAGGTACCAGGGCTTCGGCCCGCCACTTTGCTCTCCCTCGCCATCACCATCGCCCTTGGCCGCCATCAGACGCCCATTGATGACCATGTCATGCGCCACCGGCATCAACCTTTCATCGCTCTGCAGCACACGGCGCGTCTTGCCACTGGCGATATCCACCACCACGAAGGCCGGTTTCATGTGGGAGGCGGGGGCAGTGAAGGTCATGTCCGCGATATAGATCTTGCCGCGCCTTTCATCGATGACGAAATCCTGCAGGAAGGAGATCGGCAGCACGCTGTCTCCCCCAAGCGGGATCACCTTCTTGAGCGAATCACTGCGGGTATCCCAGCCCACCAGCTTGGGCGCACTGTCCTGACTGCCCATGTCAAGCATCCACACCACGCCCTGACGGTCGGAATGTACGCCGATGATTGACGCGATGCCGACCTCGCCTTCTGCCGGGCCATCGGCCCAATCCAGAGTCGGGAATGGCACACGCTTGCCGTCCTGGGTGATCTCGACCACGCGCAGCGCCGGTGCATCAAGTGGCTGCTGGGACATGATCAAGCGGCCTTCCGGCGTGAAGGTGATGTTGCCGGGGCGGGTGTCCGAGTACTCGGCAAAGGTACTGAGGGTCGCGTGGCTCCAGGCACTGGCTGCGGCGCTCTGGTGGTTGTCGGCGGAGGCTTCGGCCGCAGTGGCATCAGCCTGCACGGCAGAGGCAGAGGCAGCGCTGACGCCCAGCGAGGCGATGAAGATGGCAGTCTTGAAGCGAGAAAAACGCATGGGGACTCCTTGCCCGCCGGTTGGCGCTGTGCGCCGGGCCAGCAGGATCGATGAAGATGAGGTAGAGAGACTGGACGATGACGTGGTCATCGCCCGGGGGTTGTAGAGATTCAGGCGTGACGAATCAGATGAGACGAATCAGGCACGGCGGTGCAGTTCATCTTCCAGTTCACTGAGACGCGGATTGCCGATGTAGAGCTGGGAGAGATCCTTGAGCGCCGCGGCGCCAATACGCAGACGTGCGTCCTTGCGCGCCACCAGGGTGGCGTCATCTCGGGTACCCAGAAGCCCCTTGGGCTCCTTGAGGGCGCGAATCCGGTAGCGATGATGCAGGAACTGCGGATGCCACAGCGGCACCACGACCCAACGCCCCTCAGCGACGGCGGCTTCGTAGCGATCAAAGCACTCCGCTTCGCTACCGGTGCGGAAGACATACCCGGCTGCGCCCAGGCCGTACTGCCTGATCATCTCGGCCGAGAAGCGGCTGATGCCGGCACCGGGATTGATGCCCTGGATCAAGGGTTCCATCTTGCTCAGCGCCGGTTCCCGCAGCAGGTCCGTGACGCTTGCCACGGCACTTTCCGGCACATGATCCGTCACCCCCCAGATGCAATAGGGTTCATACAGGACGGTGATCTTGTCGACATCGTGCAGCATAGGTGCCAGATAGGCCTCATGGCTCGACGGCAGCCAGGCAGAGGCCAGAATGTCGATCTCCCCTCGCCCCAGCATCGCGAAGGCCGCTTCGTGCGGCGCACTGGTGAAGGTGACGTCATGACCGTGACTTTCGAGAATACGGGCCACTTCCCAGGCACTGGCTTCGTGAAAGGACAGCGCGATATGGCCGATGCGGATAGGGTCTGTCATGGCAGCCTCGAGTGGGTGGACGTTGCAGGGGGAGAAAGCGAGCAAGCCAGGCGTTGCCGCCATGAAAAGCCAGGACCCACACCTCAGGCGAAAGCCGTCATCTCTTGCAAGGTGAACTCAGTGACCGCGCCTTCTGTCGCTGCCACGTACTCTTCCAGATGCGGTGCCTGCATGTGCTGCTGCCACAGCTCACGCGAGACCCAGTTCTCGTGAAAGGTGAAATGTGCCGGGTTCTCGTTGTTCTGATGCAGGGTGTAAGTGAGGCAGCCTTCTTCAGCGCGGGTGATCGGCACCAGCTTGAGAAGCGCCGCCTTGACCTTCTCGATCTGGTCCGGCTTGGCGTGGATATTGGCGATGATGGTCAACTGGGACATGGAAGGAACTCCGTGATGTGTCAGGAAGGCTTGAGTTGCTCAAGCGATGTGATCATCCTAGTCACAAGCCTTGTCCGTATAAACATCCCCTTTTCGCAAAGATAATTCGGAAAAACCGCACAATGCTACTGGACAACATCGCGCTGTTTCTGACCATCGTCGAGAAAGGCAGCCTGACCGCCGCGGGGCGCGAGACGGGACTGTCGCCGACGACGGTATCGGAGCGTCTGGCTTCACTGGAGGCGCACTACGGGGTGGTGCTGCTCAACCGCACCACACGTGCCATCAGCCTGACCGAAGAGGGCCGCACGCTGATCGAAGAAGCCCGTGGTCTGCTCGACAGTGTCTCGGAGCTTGAGACCCGCATCCGCCTGGGCGCCCAGACACTCACCGGTCGAATTCGCATCAGCGCGCCGAGCGATCTGGGTCGCAACGCCCTGTCACGCGCCGTCACCGAATTTCAGCGTCAGCACCCCACCATCGAGATAGAGCTGCTGCTGTCGGACAGTTACGTCGATATCGTCAGTCAGGGGATCGATCTTGCCCTGCGTTTCGGCACCATCATGGACAGTAGCTTGCGGGTTCGCAGTCTTGGTCAGTTTCGGCGCGTGCTGTGCGCATCACCTGAGTATCTGACACGCCATGCCATGCCTGTAGAGCCCACGGACCTCAAGCAGCACAATTGTCTGGTGATGCGCTTTGGCAGAAGTCTCGACAATGAATGGCACTTGGGAGCTGACAAGAAAAGACACGTGGTCACGGTAGCTGGCAATCGCGTCGCCAACGATGGTGAGCTGGTACGTCAGTGGTGCCTCGAAGGCTTGGGTATTGCCCTGAAATCGGAGCTGGACGTACAGGATGATCTTGCTGAGGGCCGTCTGATAGAACTGCTACCTGACTACCCCACAGCCTCGGCACCTCTGCAATTGCTCTTCCCACCGTCGCGTACTCAGCCGCGACGCGTTCAGGCATTTTCCCAACACCTCATCCAATTCCTGCTCGGTTGATGTTTCCGCAAGTGGGGCTTCGCCGCAGACCTGTCACTCTCCCCAGACTACCCACAAACGCAAATCCCCCCACAAGCCACTAGCTTGCGGGGGGATTGATCAATCACTCGTCGCTCTCATACTCCTTCAAGACAAGCGCGTCACCCAGTGATCAATGCTCGTTCTTCAGCACATCTGCATAGCTCTTCTTCTGATACTGAGACTTGGTATCGCTCACCTTGGACTTGGCACTGCTCTTCTGATCACTGATCTTGGACTTGGCGCTGTCCTTGTGAGCGTTGCCCTGAGATTTGGCATTGCTCTTCTGATCGCTGACCTGGGACTTGGCATTACTCTTCTGATCTCTGATCTGAGATTTGGCACTGTCCTTGGTTTGCGAGTACTGAGCCTTGGCACTGGCTTTCTGCTCATCACCGAACTGTGACGCCAATGCCACTGAAGAACCTGCCATCGCCATGACCATCAGTGTTGCCAATGTAATATTGCGCATCATGTCTTCCTTGTCTCAACCTGCTGAAAGCTGCTTGCGCTGTTGAGAGATATCTCTCAAGGCACACCGTGAGAAGACACTAACCGCTTGATATTCCTACTCGCAAGCCTACCGCGATGACATGACGAATTCTTGCACCCTGAACTTTCGTTGTATGATTTTACCGACACTAGACGTGCGTCCTGCACTCTCAAATCTCAATTTGAGACTCAACAACGGGCATGCCGACGAACTCCCTTGACCCCTTGCGAGAAAAACACTCTCATTCATATCAACAGCAGACGAATACTCAAGCGTCGGCCGAAGATCATCTTTCATTGGCGCCACTTAACGATATCCATTATCAATCCAGTCACTTCTCTCTACGAGAATAAAAACACGTTTCGGCCTACCCAGGAGCTCCAGAAATGCCCCACGCGACCTGCACTTCAGAGAATCACTACATCCTCACCATCAGTTGTCCTGCTACATCAGGCATCGTGGCCGCCATCACGACCTTCCTCAGCTCGCATGAGTGCTATATCAGCGAACTGGCCCAATACGATGATGAGGACATGGGGCAATTCTTTCTACGAGCCCGCTTCCGCTTCAATGAAGGGGTAAAAGGCGACGTGGAGCACATGCGCCAGGCATTCGAGGATATCGCCTCACCGTTTGGGATGGAGTGGCAGATGCATGGTGCACGCCAGAAGATGCCGGTGTTGATCATGGTATCCAAGTTTGATCACTGCCTGGATGACTTGCTCTATCACTACCGCAAGGGTGAGCTGAACATGCAGATCACGGCGGTCGTTTCCAATCACCTTGATCTGCGTCCGATGGTCGAGCGTGAAGGCATTCGCTTTGTCTATCTGCCCATCACCAAGGACACCAAGGCGCGTCAGGAAGCGGCACTGATGGACATCGTCGAGGAAACCGGCACCGAATTGGTGGTGCTGGCGCGCTATATGCAGATACTCTCAAATGAGCTTTGTCACAAGCTCTCCGGGCGCGCCATCAATATCCATCACTCCTT
The DNA here is from genome assembly GCF_000591415.1 of Cobetia crustatorum. Classification (GTDB taxonomy): domain Bacteria; phylum Pseudomonadota; class Gammaproteobacteria; order Pseudomonadales; family Halomonadaceae; genus Cobetia; species Cobetia crustatorum. Next base: position 9,227 of record NZ_JEMF01000048.1, read on the forward strand.
CCTGCCCGGATTCAAGGGAGCCAAGCCTTATCATCAGGCCCATGCACGCGGCGTGAAGCTGATCGGGGCAACCGCGCACTATGTCACCGCCGACCTGGATGAAGGGCCTATCATCGACCAGGCAGTTCAGCGGGTAGAGCACAACTTCGCACCCGATGATTTGGTAGCAGTCGGACGCAATACTGAAACCGAGGCACTCACCAATGCGGTGCGCTATCACATCGAGCGCCGCGTCTTCCTCGCCAATGACCGTACCGTCATCTTCAAGTAAGTCGATGAAAGACAATCCATACAAGGGAAGCGCTCTCATGAATACGCCGACGGCCCCAGCAGCCACATTTCAAGAAACGGCTCATCAGCAAACGGCGCGTTTGATCGATGGCAAAGCTGCCTCGATCCGCCTGCTCACGGAAGTCACGGCTGGAGTTGCAACCTTGGCCGCACAGGGTGTGACGCCGGGCCTTGCGGTAGTGTTGGTAGGTGATGACCCCGCCAGTGGCGTGTATGTACGCAACAAGCTCAAACGTACCGTCGAGTGTGGCATGCAGTCTTTCGAGCATCGTCTTCCAGTACAGACCACTGAAGCCGAGCTGCTGACATTGGTCGCTATGCTGAACGCCTCTGCCGAGGTTCACGGCATTCTGGTGCAACTGCCCCTGCCCGCCCATATCGAGGAAGCGGCAGTACTGGAGGCGATCGACCCCGCCAAGGATGTCGATGGATTTCACCGCATGAACGTCGGCGCGCTGGTACAAGGCGCGGATGCCTTGGCACCCTGTACGCCCACCGGCTGCATGCGTCTGTTGCGTGACACCTTCACTGAGCAAGGCGGTGACCTCTCGGGCCTGCACGCCGTGGTCATCGGGCGCTCCAATATCGTCGGCAAGCCAATGGCCATCCTGTTATTGGCGGCCAACTGCACCGTGACCCAGCTGCACTCGCGTAGCCAGAACTCCGCTGACCTGTGCCGTCAGGCCGACATCGTGGTTGCGGCCGTTGGCCGTCCGAACATGATCAATGCCGAGTGGATCAAGCCCGGCGCCGTGGTCATCGATGTCGGCATCAACCGTATCGAGCAGCCCGCCGAGGACAGCCCGACCGGAAAAGCTCGCACGCGTCTGGTTGGCGACGTGGACTTCGATACCGTGGTCTCGGTCGCTGGAGCCATCACCCCCGTACCCGGTGGCGTGGGCCCAATGACCATCGCCTGCCTACTCGCCAATACTTTGACTGCCGCCCGCCGTCAGTCAGCCTGATCAACAAAAGAAAACGGGCCTATTGGCTGCGTTCCTCTGACCTGGTTCATGCCACTGGCATGATTGGCGCTGATGATCTGCTTCACGCTAATGAGCGCAATGTGCCTGCCGCAGAGCATCCAGCTCCTTCAAATAGCGTTCCAGCACCAGATTGGGCGCGCGACTCTTGCGCGTGATGGCGCTGTAATAGGTGACATAGGAATAGGCCACGGGGCTGATGGCCTGCATCTTGCCATCACGGACCCAGCGCTCGGCATAGTGCGTGGGCAGGTAGCCCAGATAGCTGCCGGAAAGAATCAGGAAGGCGATGCCCTCACGATCAGTGGCAGACGCGGCGGCCTTGAGCGGCTCATGCAGGGCCTTGATGACGGGCGTCTGCGCATAGGCCGGCAGTACCGCGTCGTGCTGGCGTATGGCCTCTTCGCCCACGGGACGCCCCCGCGCCAGCGTCTCTCCCTGCGCGGGTTCTCGAAACAGGGCATGGCCGCGTGCACAGTAAAGGCAGGAGGTCTCCTCGTAGAGCGGCCGATACTCAAGCCCCGGCAAGGTCTTGAGCGTGGGGATCACGCCGGTATGCAGACGGCCATCCAGCACGGCACGCTCGATCTCGTTGGGGGGAATCATGCGAATGTTGATCATCACTTCCGGCCCATGGCGTTTCAGGGCGCTCAGGGCATGTGTGATGTGCATTTCGGGCATGGTGACGAGATTGTCGGTGATGCCGATGTTCAACTCACCCTTGAGCCAGGCATGCAGCCCGTTGACTCGCGTACGAAACCCTTCAGTGGCCGCTAGCAGCTGTGTCGCGGCTTCATAGACCTCACGGCCTTCATTGCTCAATGAAAAGCCACTTCGCCCTCGCTGGCAAAGCTTGAGACTCAAGCGTGTTTCCAGATCACTCATCGCCATGCTGATCGCCGCACGGCTGATATTGAGCTCCACTTCGGCGGCCGAAAAGCCACCGCACTCCACCACCTTGCGGAAGATTCTCAGCAAGCGTAGATCCGCGTCACCGAGTTGTCCGCTCATGGCCTCGCTTCGCCTGGACATCAAACCTCCCGATAAAACATCTTGTCTTGTTGTGGACCTTGCAATCCGCACAAGGCTATCGACGTCATGCAAGATGCATGCATAAAGTTAAGTAAATGCTTTCCTGAACATCAGTACAACTAGATTTAACTTATCCTTTCGGCATCCTAGTCTGAGGTCATCAACGCAACAGCTTCAAAACAACAACACTCATTATTTCGTGGGAGACGTGATGACAGCCTTCGACACCTCGGCAGCCGCCCAAGCAGGACTTAGCGCAGAACAGCTTGATGCCTATTGGATGCCTTACACGGCCAATCGGCAGTTCAAAAAGGATCCGCGCATCATCACCAAGGCCAAGGGTGCCTATTTCACGGACTCGCATGGTCGTCAGATCTTCGACGGACTGTCGGGCCTTTGGACCTGCGGTGCTGGCCACTGTCGTCCTGAAATTGCCGAGGCGGTCTCTCAGCAATTGCACCAGCTCGATTACGCGCCCTCCTTCCAGTACGGGCACCCCAAAGCCTTTGAGCTAGCGCATCGCTTGAAAGAACTGACGCCAGAAGGATTGGATCATGTCTTCTTCACCGGCTCCGGCTCTGAAAGTGCCGATACGTCGCTCAAGATCGCCCGCGCTTACTGGCGCAAGAAAGGCAAGGCAACCAAGACCAAGCTGATCGGCCGTAGCAAGGGCTACCATGGCGTCAACTTCGGCGGCTTCAGCGTTGGCGGTATCGGTGCCAATCGCACGCTCTATGGCCAAGGCGTCGATGCTGATCACCTTCCGCACACACTGCTCAAGGAAAACGTCTTTACCCGCGGCATGCCTCAGACCGGTGCCGAACGCGCCGATGAGCTGTTAGAGCTGATCGCATTGCACGATGCATCCAACATTGCCGCCGTCATCGTCGAACCCATGGCCGGGTCCGCGGGCGTGTTGCCGCCACCGGTAGGCTATCTCAAGCGTCTGCGCGAGCTGTGTGATCAACATGAAATTCTGCTGATCTTCGATGAGGTCATCACTGGATTCGGCCGGATGGGCTCCATGACCGGCGCGGAAGAATTCGGTGTGACGCCGGATATCATGAACGTCGCCAAGCAGATCACCAATGGTGCAGTGCCAATGGGCGCGGTCATCGTCAAGAGCGATATCTATCAGACCTTCATGGATACCGGTGGCCCTGACTACATGATGGAACTGCCCCACGGTTACACCTATTCCGGCCATCCTGTCGCGTGCGCCGCAGCGCTAGCCTCGCTCGATATTCTCGAGAATGACCAGCTCATCTCGCGCGTGCGTGACTTGAGCCCGGTGTTCGAGCAGAAGCTGCACGAACTCAAGGGCACACGCTATATCAGCGACATACGCAATTACGGTCTGGCAGGCGCTCTACAGGTCGAAGCCTATCCCGGCGAACCGGCACGCCGACCTTATGAGATTGCGATGCACTGCTGGAAAGCCGGTTTCTATGTACGTTACGGCGGCGATACCATCCAACTGGGGCTGCCTTTCATTACGGAACACGATGAGCTCGATCGATTGATCAATGCACTCGGCGATGCCTTTGCAGCACAGGACTGAGCCATCTTTCTCACTCGTTCATCGATTCCGAACACTCATCGCCACTGCCTATTTACTTATTGGAGTTAACAATGAAAACGCTCGGTCACCTCATCAACGGCAATATCGATCACAGCGAAGGTCGCACCCAGGATATCTTCAACCCTTCTACCGGTGAGGTCGGCGGTCAGGTTCGCCTGGCCAGCAAGTCAACCGTTGAAGAAGCCATCGCTGCCGCCGAAGCCGCCTTCCCGGCCTGGCGCAATACTCCGCCCATCAAGCGCGCGCGCGTGATGTTCCGCTTCAAGCAGCTGCTGGAAGAACACGCCGATGAGATCGCCCGTCTGATCGGGCAGGAGCACGGCAAGATCTGTCACGATGCGTTGGGCGAGCTGCAGCGAGGCATCGAGAATGTCGAATATGCCTGTGGCGCGCCGGAACTGCTCAAGGGCGAGCACAGCCGCAATACGGGGCCGGGCATCGACTCCTGGAGCGAATTCCAGCCGCTGGGCGTCGTTGCCGGTATCACCCCCTTCAACTTCCCCGCCATGGTGCCGCTGTGGATGTATCCGATGGCCATCGCCTGCGGCAATACCTTCATCCTCAAGCCGTCCGAGCGTGATCCGACCTCAACGCTATTCATTGCCGAACTGCTGATGGAAGCGGGCCTGCCGCCCGGGGTCATGAATGTCGTCAATGGTGACAAGGAAGCCGTCGACACCCTGCTGGATGACCCGCGCATCCAGGCGGTCAGTTTCGTGGGCTCCACGCCGATCGCCGAGTACATCTATGGGCGTGCCGCGGCCAATGGCAAGCGCTGCCAGGCCCTCGGCGGGGCCAAGAACCACGCTATCGTCATGCCGGATGCTGACATGGAATACGTCGCCAACTCACTGAACGGTGCCGCCTTCGGTTCCTCCGGTGAGCGCTGCATGGCGCTGTCTGTCGCCGTCGCTGTCGGTGACGACGCCGCCGACAAACTGATCGCCCAGATGAAGCAGCAGATGGAAGGCCTCAAGGTTGGCGCCTACAGCAACAAGGACAACGACTTCGGCCCGCTGATCACCGGCGCGCATCGCGACAAGGTGGTCGGTTACATCGACAGTGCCGAGCAGCAAGGTGCGAAGGTCGTCGTCGATGGGCGCAATCCGCAGGTCGCCGGCGGCGAGAACGGCTTCTTCGTCGGTGGCACCCTGATCGATGGTGTAACCTCGGATATGACCTGCTATCAGGAAGAGATCTTCGGTCCGGTGCTCCTGGTGATGCGTGCCGAGTCGATGGATGCGGCCATGAAGCTGATCAATGATCACGAATATGGCAACGGCACCTGTATCTATACCCGTGATGGCGAAGCCGCCCGCTATTTCAGTGATCATATCCAGGTCGGCATGGTCGGCATCAATGTGCCGCTGCCGGTACCGGTCGCCTATCACAGCTTCGGTGGCTGGAAGCGCTCGCTGTTCGGCGATCTGTCCGCCTACGGTCCAGATGCCGTTCGCTTCTACACCCGTCGCAAGACCATCACTCAGCGCTGGCCATCGGCGGGTCTGCGTGAAGGTGCTCAGTTCGCCTTCCCTGCCTGATTCGCCAGCCCTCATCAAGCAAGTCGTTGTAACAACCAACGCCGGATAGCCTCGCTATCCGGCGTTTCCATGGCGCGAGGAAATCACTTTACGCAAAAACCTATAGATAAGCCCCGCAGAGCGCGCGCTTCAGATAAGCCCTTGGCCCTTGCAGTCCTCGAAAAAGACACCACATCACAATGACAAGCACGCAACGAAGTCACGTAATCTCAAACAGCGTCCGTCACCGCTAAAGGAGTCGACATGATCTGGGTAGTCGCCACTGTTACCGCCAAGCAAGGCCACGGTAAAGATGTCTTCAATGAACTTTGCGCCGTCGCGCCCACAGTGCGGGAGGAAGACGGCTGCCATGCCTATCATCCCTGCCTGGATTCCGAGCGTGTCGCCAGCAAGGACAACGAAGCGCGGCCTGACACCATCACCGTGGTGGAAGCCTGGGAGTCCCACGATGCTCTGCAAGCTCACCGCGAGACCGAGCATATGCAGCGCTTTCGTGACAATGCCGGTGAATGGATCACCGATGGTGATATTCGGATCTTGAGCCCCGCGGGATAATCACAATGAGATCTCTCGGTAAATGCTGCCTGCTGCGTATACCGAGAGATCTTTATGCGATAGGCCTCCGCAAACCCTTGTAACACGTTGCTTAACAAGTACAACGTGAAGGATTGTGTGCGTTCAAGGAAACCCATACACTTATTTCACCATGATCCAACGCACCCAATCCTTGATCATCTATTGCCTGATCGCTCTGTTCGGGCTGATGCTTCCCTTAAGTGGGATGGCAGATGCTTCATCGTCTGCGAATATTGAGAGTGTCGTCAGAGGGGAAGCGCCTGCCTCTTCGATCAAGATGGGGGATGATGCGTCACTTGATGCCTCAGCCAGCTCCGACATGCCAGCGCCATCAGCCTCCCAGGCGATGTCGGCCAGCGACGCCCTGTGCTTCATGGCCATGAAGTGTTGCCAGACCTCGACATCCGGTCACGCAGCGATCTGTGGTGCCTCCATGGATTGTCACGCCTGTGGCATTACCAGTGCCGTTGCAATCAAACCGGCCTCCCTGGCCGTGTTGCGAACCTCAGTGACAGCTCGTCACGAGTTCATTCTGTCACGTAGCCCTTCCAATGTGTGGCGCCCTCCCCGCGCCTGATTCACGTGTCGTGATATGAGTGCTGTCCGTTGCTGACCCTGGGTCCATGCAACGTGCGGTGTCTTTGGCTTGCGCGTTGAATGACGCCAGGCATATGCACTGGAATCCAACCTCTCATGAAATATTCACGCTTTGGCGTGGCCCCCCTGTCAGCCGTCTTCATGACGACTGTCACGGCAGCCCTCGCCCTGAGCCTCTCCAGTACGGCAAGTGCTTTGACGCTGGATGATGCCCTGCTACTGGCTGAGCGTAACGCGCCAGTCCTCGCTGCTCGGCGAGCAGGTCATGAAGCAGCACGTCAGACGGCGCTTCCTGCCGGTGAACTCCCCGACCCAGAGCTGAAACTGGGACTGCAGAATGTGCCAATCAGCGGTGATGAACGTGGCTCATTGAATTCTGAGCGCATGACCAGTCAAACGGTCGGTTACAAACAGCAAGTCACGAGTCGTGACAAACGCGCAGCACGCGAAGCGCTTGCTGACGCTGATATTCAAAAGGCCGCTATCGAGCAACAGATCGCGCTGATCAAGGTACGTCGTGATACCGCTGTTGCCTGGATCTCGGCACGGGCCACGGAGCAGAAACTTGCGCTGTTTCCCGCGCTATATGACGAGAACACCCTCCTTGCCAGTGCCATACGCGCACGCCTTTCCTCCGGCCAGGGGGGGCCTGCTGACGATATTACCCCGCGAATTGAAGCCGCCCTGCTGGACGAGCAACGTGATGTGCTGATTGAAACAGGACAGGAGCAGCGCGCGCGCCTGCGTCGCTACATTGGCGCTCATGCTGACGAGGCATTGCAAGGCTCCCTACCTGATTGGTCTATCCCGACCCCGACTCTGCAACAACACCTCGAGCATCATCCTGAGCTCACGATCTATAGATCACAGTTGGCGCAAACCGAGGCGCGCATCGATACGGCACTAGCGGCCAAGACTCCCGACTGGAGTTGGGAGCTTGACTATCACCGGCGTGGACGAGAGTTTGGCGACATGATGAGCGTGCAGTTCAGCATGGACCTGCCGCTTTTCAGTGGCGATCGCCAAGACCCGCTTATCGCCGCCGCGCGAGCTCGGCATACCGAGCTCGAGGCTGAGCGTGAGGTTGCCCTGCGTCACCATATCCGTGAACTCGAAGAAGATACCGCACGCTATCAGCGTCTCGTGCAGTCGGTGACCCGCCATCAGGACATCTTGCTCCCCCTCGCAGAAGAAAAGGTGACATTGCAGATGGCGGCCTATCGTGCAGGCAACGGCACCCTTGAGGGAGTCATCGCGGCACGCCGTGACCGGCTAGACGCTCATCTCGCCTTGATAGAGTCACGCGTACAGCGGGCTCTTGTCAGCGCTCGTCTGTATTTTACCTTCGTCAAACTATCGCGGGAGGTGGCCTCATGATGTCGCCCAAGCAACATGATTCCTCTTCACACCCAAAGCGAAAAAGTCTTTCGGGCAAGACATGCCTACTCGTGGGTATGACGCTCGCCATAGGTATCGCCGGCGGATATTGGCTTGCGAGCCATACGCTGGCCTCCCCCAGTGCCATGACAGACAGCAAAGAAATGGAGCAAGCCGGAATGGCCTCCGACATGTCCAGCGAGACGGCGCCTGACATGCCACAGGAATCAGAGGAGAAAGCCGCTCTCTATTGGTACGACCCGATGTTTCCTCAACAGCATTTCCCTGAGCCGGGAAAATCCCCCTTCATGGACATGCAGCTGGTACCTCGCTATGCCGGAGGCGGCGGCGATTCGGCTGCCATCAGCATTGATGGCAGCATCACTCAAAATCTCGGCACACGGATAGCCTCCGTCACGCGCGGTCCTCTGACACAGCCGTTGGACGTGACCGGCCAGGTGGGGTTCAACGAGCGTAATGTGTCCATCATTCAAGCCCGCCGCGAGGGATTCGTTGAACGTGTCTATGCTCGTGCACCGTCAGATATCGTGGCGCAAGATGCACCGCTGGCCGATCTTCTGATTCCGGAGTGGATCCGTGCCCAGGAAGAGTATCTCGCGCTACGAGGCATGAAGGTGCCGGCACTTATGGAGGCGGCTCGCCAGCGCATGCGTCTTGTCGGCATGCCGCCAGCACTGATTGCCAAGGTAGTGCACCAGGCAAGCGTTCAGACGGTATGGACAGTCACGGTGCCGATGGCGGGGATGCTGAGCACCCTCGATGTGCGCGAAGGCATGACGCTTGCCACCGGGCAGACACTTGCCACGATCAATGGCTTGCAGACGGTATGGCTTGAAGCCGCAGTACCCGAGTCTGATGCTCACGGCCTGGTAGCAGGCCAGGCAGTCGATGCCGCTCTGACGGCTCTCCCCGGTCAACCGATCACAGGACGTATCGACGCCATCCTGCCAGAGCTTTCCAGGGACAGTCGTAGTCTGCGTGTGCGTATTGAGCTTGATAATCCCTCCGGCGCCTTGCGCCTGGCATGAGTGCTCGGGTACGTCTACAGGGAAAAGCTCGTCAGGCCGTACTATCAGTGCCCACCGAGGCCGTCATCAAGACCGGCAAGCGTAGTCTGGTGATGCTGGCGCTCGAGAAAGGTCGCTATCAACCACAGGAAGTGTTGATCGGCATGGAAAGTGGCGAGCGTACCGAGATCGTGGCCGGTCTACAGGAGGGTCAGAAGGTCATCACCTCCGGACAATTCCTGCTGGATTCTGAAGCCAGTCTGCTGGGTATCGACATCACTACGCTCAACGACGTCGCCACTACACCAGCTGACAGTAAGCACGAGGCGCGCGGAGAGATTCGCGATATCAATGCTGAGGGTGTCCAGATCGCGCATGGCCCCTTGCACACACTTGGCATGCCAGGCATGACCATGCGCTTCCCGCTCTCCACTGAGTTACAAAACGCCACTGGTGACACTCGAGCACTCATGCAGGCTCTCAAGATCGGTAGTCACGTCAACTTCGCGGTTCATCAGACGGAGGATGGACTCGAGATTACCCAGATTGCCCCCGTTAGCATGAATGACACCCAGGAGGTGGCACCATGATCACGGCTGTCATTCGTTGGTCAATGGCGAACCGCTTTTTAGTGGTATTGGCCACACTCTTTGCCGTGGGCTGGGGCATGTGGTCGGTCAAGAATACGCCGATCGATGCGCTACCCGACCTTTCCGATGTGCAGGTCATCATCCGGACACCCTATGCAGGACAGGCGCCGCAGATCGTCGAGAATCAGGTCACCTACCCTCTCACGACCACGATGCTCTCCGTTCCTGGCGCCAAGACGGTGCGTGGCTACTCCTTCTTCGGTGATAGCTACGTCTATGTCCTGTTCGAGGATGAGACGGATCTCTACTGGGCACGCTCGCGGGTGCTGGAATACTTGAGCCAGATGCAGGGACAGCTTCCAGCAGGCGTGAGTCCGTCGCTGGGCCCTGATGCCACGGGCGTTGGCTGGATCTATCAGTACGCACTCGTCGATCGCAGCGGTCAGCATGATCTGGCCCAACTACGCTCGTTGCAGGACTGGTTTCTCAAGTTCGAGCTCAAGACGCTGGCCAATGTCGCGGAAGTGGCAAGCCTCGGTGGCATGGTTCAGCAGTATCAAGTGCAACTCGATCCGATACGCATGATCAATCGTGGCATTACCCAGCGTCAGGTGACGGATGCCATCACCCGTGCCAATCAGGAAGCGGGCGGCGCGTTATTGACGCTCGCTGAACGTGAATTCATGGTGCGCGCCTCGGGGTACTTGAAGACCCTGAATGACTTCAAGTCGATACCGATAACGCTTGCTGCGGATGGCGTTCCGATATTGCTGGGCGAGGTTGCCGATATTCGGCGCGGCCCCGAGATGCGACGAGGTATTGCGGAGCTTGATGGCGAAGGTGAGGTGGTCGGCGGAGTCATCGTCTTGCGCAGTGGCAAGAATGCACGCGCCACCATCACCGCCGTTAAGGACAAGCTGGAAACGCTCAAAGCCAGCCTACCAGAAGGTGTCGAGATCGTGACAACCTACGATCGCAGCAAGCTGATTGATCGCGCGGTGAACAATCTAGGCATCAAATTGCTGGAAGAGTTTCTAGTCGTCGCACTGATCTGTGCCCTCTTTCTATGGCACCTACGTTCATCGATGGTCGCCATCATCTCACTGCCGGTGGGCGTACTGGTGTCGTTCATCGTGATGCATCAGCAAGGAATCAACGCCAACATCATGTCATTGGGCGGCATCGCGATTGCCATTGGCGCGATGGTCGATGCTGCGTGGTGATGATCGAGAACGCGCACAAGAAGATCGAGGAATGGCACCGGGAACATCCCGGCGAGGTACTCAAGGGCGTGGCACATCGCGAGGTGATCACGGCAGCAGCCACCGAGGTTGGGCCAGCACTATTCTTCAGCCTGCTGATCATCACGCTGTCCTTCATCCCCATCTTCACGCTACAGGCGCAGGAGGGACGACTTTTTGGCCCACTGGCGTTCACCAAGACATACGCCATGGCCACGGCCGCCGGACTCTCCATCACACTGGTGCCGGTACTGATGGGATATTGGATTCGCGGGAAGATTCCTGATGAAGCACGCAATCCGCTCAATCGCGGATTGATCCGACTGTATCGGCCCGCGCTCGATTCCGTCCTGCGCTGGCCAAAGATGACGCTCCTCATCGCTGTCCTGCTCTTTGCCAGCATGGCGTGGCCGCTGTCCAAACTGGGCGGTGAATTCCTGCCGCCTTTGGATGAGGGAGACCTGCTGTACATGCCTTCGGCATTGCCCGGTCTATCGGTACAGAAAGCCAGTGAACTGCTGCAACAGACCAATCGTCTGATCAAGACCGTGCCGGAAGTGGCTCATGTATTTGGCAAAGCGGGCCGTGCGGATACCGCGACCGACCCTGCGCCGCTGGCGATGTTCGAGACCACTATCCAGTTCACGCCTCGTGATCAATGGCGCGAAGGCATGACGCCCGACAAGCTACGCGATGAGCTGGACCGCGTAGTACAGGTGCCCGGACTGACCAACATCTGGATTCCGCCTATCCGCAACCGCATCGACATGCTAGCCACCGGCGTCAAGAGCCCCATCGGCATCAAGGTGGTGGGAGATGATCTGGCCGTCATCGACAGGGTCGCCCAGGACATCGAGAAAGTGGCCAAGACAGTACCTGGCGTCAGCTCCTCGCTGGCTGAGCGAATGACAGGTGGACGCTATATCGATATCGACATCGATCGTGCTCGCGCCGCACAGTTCGGGCTCAATATCGCGGATGTGCAGTCCATCGTGGCCAGCGCCATCGGTGGGGAGAACATCGGTGAAACCGTCGAAGGACTGGCACGCTATCCGATAAGCGTGCGCTACCCGCGCGAGTGGCGTGACTCGCTCACGCGCCTTGAGCAGCTGCCGATCCTGACGCCACAAGGCCGCCAGATCACTCTGGGATCCGTCGCGAAGATAGGCGTCAGTGAAGGGCCTCCTATGTTGAAAAGCGAGAATGCACGCCTCTCCAGTTGGGTGTTCATCGATGTGCGTGATCGTGATCTCTCGTCAGTGGTTCATGATCTGCAGTCCACCATCCGCGAGCAGATCACGCTATCTGCTGGCGTCAGCGTCGGATATTCCGGGCAATTCGAGTATATGGAGCGCGCGAATGCCCGTCTGATACTGGTGGTCCCCACGACGCTGCTGATCATCTTCGTGCTCCTGTATCTGTGCTTCTCTCGCTTCACGGAAGCGGCACTGATCATGATCACCCTGCCCTTCGCGCTGACCGGCGGAGTGTGGTGCCTGTACCTGCTGGGCTACAACCTGTCGGTCGCCACCGGAGTCGGATTCGTGGCACTGGCCGGTGTCGCCGCCGAATTCGGGGTCATCATGTTGCTCTATCTCAAGAATGCCTGGGCAGAGCATCAGGCCCGTGGCGAGGATGACCACACAGGATTGCTGGCCGCCATTCAGGAAGGTGCCGTTCAGCGAGTCCGTCCCAAGGCCATGACAGTCGCCGTGATCATCGCCGGACTGCTGCCCATCCTGCTCGACAGTGGCACCGGCAGTGAAGTCATGAGCCGCATTGCCGCGCCCATGGTCGGCGGAATGATCAGTGCCCCCTTGTTGTCACTATTCGTGCTGCCAGCCGCCTATCACCTCATCGAGCAGCGCAAGTTGAGGAAGGCGCGACAGCTGGCCACCTCGTAAGGAGCCACAAGCCTTCGCTAGCCCTCGCATCACGCTTGAAACCCAGCTACAGGGTTCACTGCAGGTACAGAATTTACTGCAGGCACAGAAGGCAGATAACACCAACAGGCCCAGTCATCATGACTGGGCCTGTTGCATTTTAATCCTCAATCTCACGGAATTGTTGCACCCACAGCAAAGGTGTTTTACACCCGTTCCGCTTTATCCTTTCGTCGATAGCCTACATGCTGCGCTCCATTGATAGATAACCCCTGCTTTCGGAGCACGCGACATGAACATCCTGCTGATCAACGGCGGTAAAGCCTACGCCCATTCCAATGGCGAGCTGAACGCGACGCTGCATGAACTGGCGCGCGGTGAGTTGGCGGAGCTGGGACACACCGTCAAGGAAACCGTCATCGAACAAGGCTTCGAGGCCAAGGAGGAAGTCGAGAAGCAACTGTGGGCTGATCTCATCATCTATCAAACGCCTGGCTGGTGGATGGGGCTGCCGTGGACGGTGAAGAAATATCTCGATGACATCCTGACTGAGGGGCATGGCTCGCTATATGCCAGCGATGGCCGCCACCGTACCGCACCGACCCAGGGCTACGGCACTGGCGGCTTGATGCAGGGCCGCCAATACATGCTGTCACTGACCTGGAACGCGCCGATTGAAGCCTTTGATGAAACAGACAACTTCTTCGAGGGCAAAGGCATCGATGGCGTCTACTTCCCGGTGCACAAGGCGATGGAGTTCCTCGGCTTGACGGCCCTGCCGACTTACCTGGCCAACGACGTGATCAAGAATCCGGATCTTGCCGCCTATACCCAGACATATCGTGATCATCTACGTGAGCATGTGGGTCACGCATAAGCTGAGCATTCCTGAGTGACCCTCGTGACATCACACGAAAAGGCTGCCAATCGGCAGCCTTTTGCGTGGTCCAACGTCTGCTCTGACTATTGCTCTTGAAATGACTGACCTAATGCACCGTTCTGGCGTGATACCAAAGAGACATGATCCAGAAACAGACGAAACATCTGTGCCTGACTGGAAACAGCCAGACGCTGGTAGATATGTTTGCGATGGACCTTCACGGTTCCATCGCTGATCGATAATTCACTCGCAGCAGATTTGGTCGAGTGACCCGCCAGCAGTAGCTTGACGATATCCTGCTCGCGCTGAGTCAGCAGCCCATCGCCGAAGCTGTCAAAAGCCGCCTCCACGGGTTCGTGTTGCTCAAGGCGGTCCACGAAACTCGCCCCCTGCCACTTCCAGTATTCGCGAGCGAGCGGTTCGATGATGGGTTGCAGATTCTTGAGTGCCAGCAATGATTTTCGTGTCAGTGGCAACGAGATCTCATGCAATCCCAGTGAAAATACCATCACGATATTCTCGGGCAAGATCACGAAGATACCAATCTCATCCTTGAGTCCCAGCGCTCCATAATAATGCTTGTAGTACTCACTCTCTTCGAAGCAATCCGGTGCCAGTTCATTCAACCGATAGACGCCGGGCCGACACTCTTGCTGGGTTGATGTGTAGAAAGGATCCAGAATATAAGCATCGCCAATATAACGCTCGACACCTTGCTGGCGGCGCTCCGAGGGATAGTTATCGTAGATCAGGATTGGCGCACACCCTTGCTTGTAGGTGCTGACCAGTATCGTGTCAAAGTGCAGAATATCGTGGAAGACATCCTGTAATAGTCGGGGAAAATCAGCTGTGGGAGCCGATGTCATCAGCTTCGCAAGAACGCAATGCCAGCTCGATATTCCTGGAGAGCATAACAACTCTTTGTGAATCATGAGCCGACCCTAGTAACGTTTTTCCGACATCCTAGCATAGCCAATGAAAGGGGATCGGTACCATCACGACTGGCAAGCTGCTCATGTTACTTGGCATGAGGAGGATGAAAACGGGGCAGACACATACCTGCCCCGTACTTTTCCGCTCTTCATTGACTCTCTCGGCGTGACTCTCCCTTCATTCCGCCATAACACGGCTTGGCGAGATCAGTGGATCGCTAACCAGATGGACTTCGTCTCGGTGTACTCCCCAAGCGTCTGCAGTGATTTATCGCGTCCATTGCCGGATTGCTTCACACCGCCAAAGGGCATCGTCATATCCGGACCCGCCCAGTTGTTGATGTAGACCTGTCCTGATTGAAGTCGGCGCGCGACCCGGATGACACGATTGACGTCCTGACTCCAGAGTCCTGCCGCCAGCCCGTAGTCTGAATCGTTGGCGAGCGCGATTGCTTCTTCCTCATCATCAAAGCCCATCACTGCCAACACCGGGCCGAAGATTTCCTCAGTGGCAATCGCCATGTCAGACGTCACATCATTGAAGACGGTAGGAGGAATGAACAGGCCATCGGGAAGGTCACTGGATTGAGCTTCTATCGTTTCCCGATGTGCGCCCTGCTGCGCGCCAAGCTCAATATAACCGGCAATCTTGTCATACTGTTCCTGATCGACAATCGCGCCCATGAAGCTTTGCGGATCCAGTGGATCGCCCGGCTGCATGCTCTTGGCAGCCTCGCACAGCGCTCGCACGAAAGGCTCGCGAATACGGTTATGTACCAGCAGGCGTGAGCCAGCGATACACACCTCGCCTTGATTATGGAAAATGGCGGCCGCTGCCTGATGCGCCACCGACGGGAGATCGGCGCAGTCTTCGAAGACGATGTTAGGATTCTTGCCGCCGCATTCCAGGAACGTACGCTTCAGGTTCGATTGACCCGCATATTGCGTCAGCAACTTGCCAACCTGGGTCGAACCTGTGAAGGCAATGGCATCGACCTGCATCGAGAGTGCCAGAGCCTTGCCGACATCCGCGCCGAAGCCCGGTAGTACCTGGAAGACTCCCTTGGGGATTGCCGTCTCTGCCACCAGCTGCGCGAGTCGCAGCGCCGAGAGTGAAGATTTCTCGGAAGGTTTGAGAATGACACTGTTGCCAGTGGCCAGCGCTGGGGCGATCTTCCAGATCGTCATCATCAGCGGGAAGTTCCACGGCACGATCGACACCACCACGCCAAGCGGCTCACGCACGATCAAGCCAAGCGCGTCGTCTCCTGTCGGCGCGACCTGACCGTAGAGCTTGTCGAGAGACTCGGCAGTATAGCGCAGGCACTCGATGGCAGACGCCACATCCCCCAACGCGCTGCCGATGGGCTTGCCCATGTCGAGCGTGTCGAGCAGTGCCAGCTCCTGCTGATGCTCGGCGATCAGATCCGCCAGCGCCAGCAAAGTACGCTTGCGTGCCGCGGGTGCCAACCGCGACCAGTCGCCACTCTCGAAGGCGGCTCTGGCATGTGCCACGGCGGTCTCGGCCTCGACAGCGCCGCAACAGACGATATTGGCCAGCGTGTTGCCTGTGGCGGGATTGATCGAGGCAAAGGTCTCGCCACTGGCGGCAGGGACGAACTCGCCATTGAGATAGGCGCGCGTTTCAAAGGACAGCTGGCTGGCACGTTGCTGCCACTGGGCATGGGTGATGGACGGTGTGATGGACGGTACGACGGACATGACAGGACTCCAAAGCATGACTGGGACGAGAGTGCGTGAGAACGGGATGGCGGAGGCGATGAATCAACGATCCGCCCGCGCCAACATGGATTCCAGCAGCACCTGACAGCCGAGCGCACAGTCTTCAGGCGAGGCATATTCCGCTTCGTTGTGGCTTATGCCGTCGAGACACGGCACGAAGATCATCGTCGTGGGGGCCACACGGGAGACATAGACAGCATCATGCCCGGCACCGCTCATCATCTCTCGTGAGGGGGCCTTCTGACGGGCAACGGCCTGCCTGACGATCTCGATGCATGCCTCGTCAAAGTCGACCACTTCCGACTTCCAGATCCGCTCCTGGGTCACACTGACGCCATAGTCCTCGGACACCTGCTCCAGCATCGACGTGAACATGACTTCCAGCGCCTCGAGCTTGGCCTCCTCCACGTGACGAAGGTCCACCGTCATGCTGACCTCCCCCGGGATGACATTGCGCGAGGCCGAGGGAATGTTCAGGGTGCCAACCGTCACGCGGGCGTTGCCCGTCGGGTCTGATTGCACATGCTGGTGAATCTGATCCATCAGGCGTGCGGCCGCCATCATGGCATCACGGCGATAGCGCATCGGAGTGGGGCCTGCATGCGCGGCTACGCCAGATAGCGTGACGTCAAACCAGCGAATTCCCTGTACACCAGTGACGATGCCCAGCGACTTTTCCTCCTGCTCCAACACAGGCCCTTGCTCGATATGAAGCTCGAAGTAGCTATCCAGCATCGGGCCTGTCTTGAAGCCTTTGGTACATAACCCTGTCTGTGCCAACGCTTCACCATAGGTGATGCCATCGTTGTCTTCGCGCGCCAGTGTATAAGCCGGCTCAAAGACACCAGCATAGGTACCGGAGGCGACCATCGCCGGAGAGAATCGACTGCCTTCTTCATTGCCCCAAACGATCAATTCCAGTGGGCGACGCGTGACGATGCCCTCTGTATCCAGTGTCCTGAAGACCTCCAATCCCGCCAGCACGCCGAGAATGCCATCGAAACGGCCGCCCTTGGGCTGAGTATCCAGGTGACTTCCCGTCGACACCGGATCAAGCGCCGGTTCCCGCCCTTGACGACGGATGAAGATGTTGCCGACATCATCAACGCGCGTTTCGCAGCCGAGTTGTTCACACCACTCCATCAGCAAGCGTCGGCCCTGAGTGTCTTCCTCGCTGAACGCCAGACGGCAGGAGCCACCTTTTGACGTAGCGCCTATCTCGGCCATAGCCATCAGGCTCTCCCAGAGACGCTGCTGATCGATCCTGAGCTGCGGGGTACCTTGCGTGACTGCCTGCATTCTTTCGCCCTCTTGTTGTTGTGACCATATCGCTATGACCGTATCGCCATGGCCGCGTCGTCATTACCGAGTTTTCGCCCCGTCATGGCCAACGTTCGCTCTGACCGGGCCAGCATTCCATGGTTGGAATTGCCTGGCTGGCATGCAGACACCTTAGAAATTCATGCATCGACAGCGAAATACCCCCATTGGGATATACCGGGCCACCAGTTGAACTGGATAGGCTGGAGCAAGTGAAGAATCACGGACGTGCTGACGGACTAGCAGCATGGTTGCCAGACACTTCAAACATGACCAACAACAAGAGTAAAAGCCGATGAATACCCAATCTCTGAAACACGCCTCCAACGTAGATGACAGCAATACCGACTCACAGGCACACGCGGTCTGGGAAAAGGACAAGAATCACTTCATCCATCCTTTCACCGACTTCTCAACCTTCCATCAACAAGGCTGCGACATCATCAGTGACAGTGACGGCATCTACGTTTCTGATATCAAGGGCAATCGTTTCATCGATGGAATTGCAGGACTGTGGTGCGTGAATGTGGGGCATGGTCGCAAGGAAATCGGGGATGCCATGGCCGAACAAGCCACGCGCATGGCGTATTTCTCAACCTTCAATAACCTGACCAATATTCCAGCGGCAGAACTGTCCGCAAAGCTTGCCAGTCTGGCACCAGCGCACCTCAATCACATCTTCTATACCTGTGGTGGCTCAACAGCCAATGATGTCGCCGTTCGCCTGGTTCATTACTACTTCAACCGTATTGGAAAGCCAGAAAAGAAGAAGATCATCTCGCGCAAGAATGCCTACCATGGCACCACCTACATGGCCGCCACACTTACGGGTATCGAAAGCAACAACTGGATGTTCGATACACTGGATTCCCATGTGAGCTACTTGAGCGAAGCGAACTGCTATCGTCGCCCTGCAGGCATGAGTGAAGCCGCCTATTGCGATCACCTTGTCGGCGAGTTCGAAACAAGAATCACTGAATTGGGGGCTGACAATATTGCCGCCTTCATCATGGAACCCATCATGGGTGCCGGTGGTGTCCTCGTGGCACCCGAGGGCTATCACACCCGTATGCAGGCGCTCTGTCGCCAGAATGACATCCTGCTGATCGTTGATGAGGTCGTAACGGCCTTCGGACGTCTCGGCCACTTCTTCAGCAGTGAAAAGGTCTTCGGCCTGACACCCGACATCATCACCTGCGCGAAGGGTCTTTCCTCCGGTTACGTCCCATTGGGGGCCGCACTCATCTCGGATTCCCTCTATGAAGTATTGGGAACTCCCCAAGGCAAGGGTGGCGTACTGAGCACCGGTTTCACCTATTCAGGGCATCCCGTCAGCTGCGCTGCAGCGCTCAAGAATATCGAGATCATGGAAAGAGAGGCGCTATGCGAGAACATCCAGCGCGTCGGCCCCTATCTCGAGACTCAGTTGAAAACCCTCAAGCATCACGCTACCGTTGGCGATGTTCGCGGCAGTAACTTCATGATGTGCTTGGAAAATGTGGCGAACAAGGAAACAGGTGAACTCTTGCCGCTGGAAGCACGCGTAGGTGATCGCGTCGCGGAAGAAGCCCAGCAAAGAGGCCTGATCATTCGCCCTGTCGGACACCTCAATATTATCTCTCCTCCCCTTATCTGGGACGAAGCTATCATCGACAACGTCGTGGCCATCCTCGATGCCTCTTTCTCTGCGGTCACCGAGTCACTCAAGAAAGACGGCTTCATGTAACCCGTTCGCGACATGGACTGAAGTGACGAGCAGACATCACAGACATCTTTGTTCCTCGCAATAATTACCGCTGGCGATCTGTAGCCCCTTCTGTCAGCGGTAATGTCCGCCTCACATCGATGTTAAAAACTATAATGATAAAAGGTATGACATGGATAATTTTGGATATCTGAGTCTGGTACCTACCGGTATCGTGCTCATCATGGCGCTTATCACGCGCAGAACGATTGAATCTCTCATGACAGGGGCCATCGTCGGGTTACTGATGATTGACCCCTACAATGCCATCTCCGATGGCGCAGATACCATGCTGACAGTCCTGGCAAATGATACGGTCACCTGGATCATCCTCGTGTGCGGACTGTTTGGCAGTTTCATCGCCTTGCTGGTGAAAACAGGGGGTGTACTCAGCTTTGGCGCCGCCCTCGGCAACCGCATTCGCACCAAGAATCAAAGCCTGCTCGCGACCTGGTTATTGGGACTGGTGATTTTCGTCGATGATTACCTGAATGCCCTGACCATCAGTGCTTCGATGAAAAAAATCACCGATAAATTCAACATCTCGCGGGAAAAACTGGCCTACATCGTCGACTCGACTGCCGCTCCCGTCTGCGTACTGGTGCCCTTCTCGACCTGGGCCGTATTCTTCTCAGGCCTACTGGAAGAGAACGGCATCAAGGGCGCCGGCCTTTCGATGTACATTGATGCGATTCCTTACATGTTTTATGCCTGGGTCGCCGCTGCCATTGTGCCGATGGTCGCCATGGGCTGGATTCCCAACATCGGCCCCATGAAAGCTGCAGAACTCCGCGCTGCCGGAGGCCAGACCATCCCGGATGACTCCACCGATACCACATTGGAAGTCGAAGATGGCGGCAGAACACCCCCGCATCTGCTCAACTTCCTGATTCCGATGTGCTCGCTGGTCTTCTTCACCTGGTACTTTGATACCGACATCCTGCGTGGCGTAATCGTGGCACTGTTGATCCTGATCGTGATGATCTTTTCTCAGCGCCTGATCAGCTTCAACGAAACGTTCGATACGGCACTGGAAGGCTTCAAGTCGATGCTGCTGCCACTGGGGACGTTGGTGGCCGGTTTCTTCCTCAAGGAAGTCAATGACACCCTGGGGCTAACCACCTTCGTCATCACTCATGTGCAACCGATCATGACACCGCATCTGCTACCGATGATCATCTTCCTGACCATGGCATTTCTCGCATTTGCCACGGCATCCTTCTGGGGGCTGTTCGCAGTTGCCATGCCTATCGTATTGCCGCTCGCCATGAGCATGGACGCCAACATGCCGCTGGTCGTCGGGGCGCTGATTTCGGCAAGTGCCTTCGGTAGTCACGCCTGTTTCTATGGTGACTCTACGGTACTCTCGGCACAGGGAAGCGGCTGTTCGCCCATGTCTCATGCCTTGACCCAACTACCCTATGTGCTGATCGCGGCCTCGATTTCCGCCCTTATCTTCCTTGCCGCCGGCTACCTGTGAGATGAAAACCATGTCCAGTCCCTCGCCCTCCCATTCGTCAGACGTTTTCAGCCCTGAATCACCGGCCGCCAAGGGCTTTTTCATGCCTGCCGAGTACGCGCCGCATGATGCCTGCTGGATGCTGTGGCCTCAGCGCCCGGATACCTGGCGCTATGGTGCCAAGCCCGCTCAACAGGCATTCGTGGACGTGGCAACGGCCATTGCGACCAGTGAAACGGTAATCGTCGGCGTCAATGACGAACAGTACGAGAATGCGCGCAATGAACTGCCCGACCATGTACGTGTGGTCGAGATATCCAGCAATGATGCCTGGATGCGCGATGTGGGGCCGACCTTCCTGACGCATCTCGATGGCCGCATTGCCATGATTGATTGGGAATTCAATGCCTGGGGCGGTCTGAATGGCGGGTTGTATTTCCCGTGGGACAAGGACCGCAGAATTCGCACCAAGATCTCGCAGATGCTGGACATCCCGCGCTTTGACGCCTCGATCATGCTGGAAGGGGGTGCCATTCATGTCGATGGCGAAGGCACCCTGATCACGACAGAGGAGTGTCTACTCAACGCCAACCGCAACCCTGACCTCAGCCGCGAGCAAATCGAACAGATCCTCAAGGATCATCTCGGTGTCACGACCATCATCTGGCTACCCAATGGCTGCCATCTGGATGAGACCGACGGGCACGTGGACAACCTGTGCTGTTTCGTCGGGCCAGCGGAAGTCGCCCTCAATTGGAGTGACGACCCTCAAGATCCGCAGCACGCGATTTCCAAGGCTGCACTTGAGGTTCTCGAATCTGCCACCGATGCCAAGGGACGCGCCTTCAAGGTTCATCTGCTGCCACAGCCAGGCCCGCTGCATATCCAGGAAGATGAGGCCAATGGACTGGATCGCCTTGGCAGCTCTCACCCGAGACGTCCCGGCGATCGCATGGCGGGGTCTTACGTGAATTTCTACATCGCCAACAATGCCATCGTGATGCCATTGCTTGATCCGGCACTGGATGACACCGCCCGTGAGAAGCTGCAAGCCATCTTCCCTACTCGCACCATTCTTGGCGTCAATGCACGCGAGATTCTGCTGGGTGGCGGTAACATCCACTGCATTACTCAACAGCAGCCCAAACGCCTGACGACTATCGTTTGACGGCCACTGCTTGACCAACAAGCCACCTGAAACACGAAAGCCCGCTACCGGCCATTGTTTGGCAACCGGTAGCGGGCTTTTTATGCACACACAGGTGTCGATGTCATACCACGGGACAAGAGGCTCATGCGGCTTGACGCTTATGTGGCAAGGCGGGCTGACATGCCAGGACTCGCCAGCATGACACGGCACTCAAGCTGGCAGGATCAAAAGCTCCAGCTGGCGACGTCTCATGCACTGGCCTCCTTGAGATTGTCCTCGCGCTTGCTGCTCGCACGAATCCAGATCCAATCAAGCGCCCCCATCACGATCAGCGAGAGTCCGACCAGTGGGTAGATGACACCGACGATCATCATCAAGCCCCAGACACCGGCGACCCGTCTGCGCTCCTTGGGAAGCGGCGGGATGCCAATCCCACCTGCCGGCCGGCGCTTCCACCACATCGCGCCAGCACCGACACTCATCAGCACCATGGCGGCACAGGCGACCACCAGTATCAGCTGATTGATCAAACCGTACTGTTGCCCCATATGGACATTGATGCCCCACTCAAGCGCTTGCCCTACCGGGCCATAATCGGCGTAGTGCATGTCGAGCAGGACATCACCGGAGTAACGGTCCATGTGCACGACCTGCTGCCGCTCCAGTTCATCCGGATAGACAGAGCCGGTGTAGACGCCCTGCGGAGTACCCGGCAGGTTGATGGCGTAACCTGCCGCCAGCCCTTCTCTTGCAAAGATGCTTTGCGCCTTGTCGAGCCCGATATCCGCCTGTGCAATCGCGGCGGCACTCAGTGAAGAAGTCGCTGCCACAGG
The DNA here is from genome assembly GCF_000591415.1 of Cobetia crustatorum. Lineage (GTDB taxonomy): Bacteria > Pseudomonadota > Gammaproteobacteria > Pseudomonadales > Halomonadaceae > Cobetia > Cobetia crustatorum. The sequence goes on from NZ_JEMF01000048.1 coordinate 32,009, forward strand.
AGCCTCTTTCGCTGCCGAGCCACCATGTCCCGCATGCTCACCCTCATCAGCGGCCGTGGGAGCAGAGGCTGCTGGCAATGAAGATAACGGGATAACGGCTTGCTCGAGCGACCAGGTCGTCAGCTCCTGATCGACCAGACGCATATCCGACATTGGCGTATTCACGCGCACGCCATCGGGATAGCCATAGTTGTGACCATTGGCCAACTCGTTGACCTTGGCGCCCCACACCATCGACCACGGCATACCTGTCACCGCGAGAAATACGATAAAGCCCCCTGCGACGATGCCCGACACGGCATGAAGATCACGCCACCATAAACGACGTGCCGGTGTGGTACGCAGCGTGACGATGCCGCCTTTCTGACCACGCGGCCACCACAGATAGAGACCACTGAGCACCAGCAGAATGCTCCAGCCACCGGCAATTTCCACCGCAGCATTCCCGATCGGCCCAGTGATCGCCAGACTATGCAGGCGACGCACCGTCCACATGATGGTGTCGCGATAGGCCATCTGTCCCTGCACGTCACCGGTATACGGGTTGACGTAGACCGCCTGCTTGCCACTGCCATCGGCAGGCACGATGTCCACTTCCGTGGTCAGGTCGTCTGCCGGAGAAGGTACGACACGCACTGCCTTGCCCGGCAGACTGGACAGCGCCTGAGTCACCTGCTCACTGAGCGGCAGGCTGACCGGTGCCTCACCTGATGCTTGCTGTACGACTGGCGTATTGACCTTCATCAGGTCGGAGTGAACGAACTGATCGATTCCATCACGGAAAAGATACAGCCCTCCCGTCACGGAAAGCAGTACCAGAAACGGCAGCACCAGCAGGCCGGCATAGAAATGCCAGCGCCAGACGGCTCGATAGATATCACTAATTCCCCGCCCAGCGCGGCTAGCGGTTTCACTCTTTGTCGCTGTACTCATTTACACATACCCATCAACAGGCGCCCCCACGCGCGATGGATCCATGGTCCATCGATCAACGCGAGGTCACCGAACATTTTCAGAGCCGTCGCAATGCAGCTCCTGAGAGTTCAGAACATGGCTGATAGGGAGGGAGGAGCACGCCCGGGTGGACGCAGATATGCACTGAAACCCAGTCGGGAAACCGGGCATGGGCGCGGAGCGGCGTCTCGCCCGAGAATGGCAAGCGCCAGTAGCAGTGCGACAGCGACCAATGCCAGGGTGAACGCTGCAATGCTGGCCAGCGGACAATCCGAGGCAGCTGAGCTGTGAGTAATCCGTGACTGTGAACCACTCTCACGTGCCGCGCGAGTGATCCAGTCGCTATCGACGCTGACCCAGCGACCTGTTCCAGCACTTTCAAAAACAGCGTGATCATTGACCATCACCACGCGTGGCGCAGCCAGCGGCATTAGCAGCATGGCTGCCAGTGCCAACAGCATCACGAAGACGACATGGCCGTTGGTCGCCGTCAGGCCGGCAAGCGCACGATGATAGCTGGGATGCAGGCGACGAGAAGCATGCTGGCGAGAAGTGCTGAACATCATGACGCCCCCTCAGCCAGAGGGGCCGAGGACACATCCTTGAGCAGTAGCGCCAAGCGATCCGCCAGCTGAGCGGGCGTCTGGCTCAAAGGCAAGGTATCGCGCAAGCGCCCCTGATCATCCAGCACGAATATCGCCACGCTGTGATCGACCATATAGGCGTCACGATGCCCCTGCATGTGCTGAGAGCTCTGAGGGCGAACGTGATACTGGATGCCAAGACGCTGAGTGAAATCGGCCAGACGCGAGTCACCCTCATCGGGCAATCGAACACCCGTGACAGGCAGGCTGAAAGCAGAGAGATACCGCGTCAACACGGGGAGCGTATCGCGTGCCGGGTCCAGCGTCAGAAACAGCGGATGAATGCGCTCACGCTTACTGCCATCAAGCGTTTGCCACACCATTTGCAGACGTGCCAGCGACAACGGACAGATATCCGGGCAATGCGTGAACCCCGGAACCAACAGGTTGAGATGCCCCACGGCGCCATTCGCCAGAGTATCCGGAGCCAGTGGCCCACGCGTCGAAGAAAGTACCAAGGTCGTCGGCCAGGCCTCACGCGGCTGATGTGAGGCATTGAGCCCCACCACCAATATGACCAGCACCAGGGCAAAGGCACTGAATCCCATAAGAGCCAGCTTGCGCAGCGACATGGAACCCCCGGTGAGAATATCGGTACAGCGTAGCGACAGCGCGCGACGCACTCCAGAGGGTACAGAGGACCTGACGGCTGATCACACGGCATTTCCACCCTCAAGGAAGTGAATGCTAGCGATTCAGATGGCGGAATCTGCTAATGCGACAAGTTGCCACATCTTCTTCACTACTCATGCCTGGCCATCGAATGGGATAGCGTCAGGCCATCGTTGCCATCGACAGATTCAAAGTGCGCAGTCGCAGTCCGGCAACGACACTATGGGCATCTCCTCCCGTACGCCATGAGGCTTCGTCATGATCCAGCGCCTATCCTTGCACCCCGCCATTCTCGAAGTCCGTAATCTCGAAGCGTCTTGCCGCTTCTTCAGCGAGGCGTTGGCCCTACCTCTACTGCTGCGAAGTTCCTCCAGCGCGACATTCGAGCTGAGCCACACACGCGATCACCACACCAGTGTATTGATGCTGCAAGACAGCGCTGAGCACCCCGACAGTCGCAAGCTGACACTGGAGATCGATCGCGATGATTTCGCTCACGTCAGTCAGACTCTCCAGGCATACGGCGGCCACTTGATGGAAAGCCATGGCAGCAGCTCACCCGGCTGTGCCTGGCAGGTGCTGGACTGCGTACTTCCTGACGGGCATCGCCTGCGCGTGGTCAGCATCAATCCGGAGCGCTGCGCGCCAATGATCAATAGAGGCGTACGCCTGACACCGTGAAGAGACTCGTTCAGAAGATCAGCTCCTATCAGCGATGGATGATCAACGACAAACTCGCCATCCGCGCGTACCGAGGTGAAAGTGATCACGATGCGCCGCGTTGTAGTCAGGCCCCAGGACAGTGCCAAAGCTTTGGCAAGCAGCCTGCTGTATCGCCCTCAGGAAGCGCCCTTCCGCATCGTCTTCATTAGCCCAGTCAGCCAGAAGATTTATCTGACGCCCCTCTGCCAAGCGAAAACCCGCAACGTCCAGTGCATCCGCCGTGGCATGTTCACTACGTCGGGCATTTTCACGGCCGTAGATATTGCGACAGGCATAACTGCCAAGATGATCAACCTGCGTGACACGTTGACCCAGGAATGTCTGTGCAGTGGGCTGCAATCCATGTCGTTCGAAGAATAGCCAGCTGACCGCCAGCGGGCAGCTGGCTATGAAGGCGTTATTGAAGCGCACTGGGGCTATTTCATTACCGCCATTGTCATCGGCAACAGCTGCCACTCGCCAGTGATTGATCAGCTGACAGCCATTGGTGGCAGCGCGATCCGGCAGTGCCGTGACTCGCGACGGTGCTTCGCGCAATAAAAAATCACGACAGGCCTCAGGCTGGCGAGAAAGACGCGAGAGCTTCCAGCGCGCAACAACTCCAAGAGGCTGATCAAGGACAAGAGGTGTCCACGGAAGTTGGTATGCAGGCACCAATCCCGTCAACGAGATGATGTCACGCTGCACGGCAACCCCGCTGCCGATAGCAATCAGGCAGAGCAGTGTAATGATGCGTGATTTGCCTCTTTCATGCTGTCCTTTGCGCTTCAGCATGAACTCTCCTTGTGCTTGATCAGGCACGTTCGCCTCTCGCGTTAATCCACCAATACTCATGCCATATCAGCAACAGTGAAGTGAAACCGCAAGCGCTGTCGGCAAGCGCGGCATTTCCACTATGCTGGGCGCATTCCGCCCTACGTGTAAGAGGTGCCTGGCAGCGACATATCGTGCACCCTCCTCCAACGTACTCTCTGGCGGCCCGCTATAGTCAGGAGTTCCAATGACCGATTCTCTCTCAACATCCTCGCGTCTGGGCCAGATTCCGATCTCGGTGCTCGATCTCGCCCCTATCCGCGATACCGGCACCGTAGCGGAAACCTTCGCCAACACGGTTAGCCTTGCACAGCACGTCGAGTCGCTTGGCTATCACCGCATGTGGCTAGCCGAGCACCACAACATCGACGGTATCGCGAGTGCGGCCACTTCAGTATTGATTGGCCACGTCGCAGGCAAGACATCACGTCTACGTATCGGCTCTGGTGGCATAATGCTGCCCAATCACCCCCCGCTGGTGGTGGCTGAACAATTCGGCACCCTGGGCACGCTATATCCTGATCGTATCGATCTGGGGCTTGGCCGTGCGCCGGGCTCGGATGGCATTACCATGCAAGCCATGCGACGCGACCCTTCGGCTGGCGTACATGACTTCCCGCAGCGTCTGGCAGAGCTCGAGCAATATCTGGGCACACCGGCGCCCGGCCAACGTGTCAAGGCCATGCCTGGGCAGGATACCCACGTGCCGTTGTGGCTACTTGGCTCAAGTGACTTCAGTGCCCGTCTGGCAGCTGAAAAAGGTCTCCCCTTCGCCTTTGCCGGTCAGTTTGCACCGGGCTACATGCTGGAAGCGATCAAGCTCTATCGTGACAACTTCCGCCCTTCAGCTGTGCTTGATGCGCCCTATGTCATGCTTGGGCTGCCGCTGATTGCCGCCGAAAGCGATGAGCGCGCACACTTCCTGGCATCCACGCAGCAGCAGAAGTTTCTGAATCTGATCCGCGGCAAGAGTACCCGTGCCCTGCCCCCGCGCGAGACGCTTGACTGGTCAGCACGTGAAGAAGCCATGGTCGGTCAGAATCTGGGCGCAGCGATCATTGGTGGGCCAGAGCGCATACAGCGCGAGCTTGAGCACCTGCTTGAGGTCACGCAGGCGGATGAGTTGATGTTCAACTCCGACTTCTATGATCAGGCTGACCGCCTCAAGAGCTACGAGATCCTGGCAAACGTCTGGAAAAGCTGAATGTTGCCTGTCATCAGGATGATTCCCCGCTGCCCATGACCGTCAGCGCGATAAAAACGCCGCCTACATCAGATGTAGGCGGCGTTTCTCATTCACTCTTCTACTACTCGACAGAGGCTGTCGAGGGTCATCAGTGATGAAGGCTAGTGATGACCTTTAATGTTTCACATCAATGATGGTCACGCGGATTCACGCGACGATTCTTGACCTCTGGTGCACGGCGCATGCGTTCTTCATCAGCCAAAGTATCAGCCTCAAAGACATCGGCGCCCACCGGCGTTTCGCCGTGACGACGATACAGCTGGCTGAGCATCTGACGGCGGTCAGCGCGCAATTCTTTCACCAGCACCACGATCATGCCGTAGATGATGAAGGTAAACGGTAAGGCCGACAGCACTGAAGCCGACTGCAGCCCCTTGAGGCCACCTGTCGAGATCAGCGTCAGACAGATCGCTGCAATCAACACCCCCCACACGATACGCTTGTAGAGTGGCGGATTGATGGAACCACCATCCGTCATCTGCGCCACGATATAAGAAGCAGAATCGGCCGAGGTCACCAGGAAGATGAAGATCAGGCAGATCGCGACCACCGATAGCACACCACTGAATGGCATCAGATCAAACATCTCGAACAGTGCCGAAGTAATGTTGGCATCAGTTGCGGCTGCAAGGCCAATATCGCCGGTCAGCTCCATGTTGAGTGCTGCACCGCCAAAGACACCAATCCACAAGCAAGCCAGCAGCGGCGGCACGATCAACACGCCCACCACATACTCCTTGATGGTCCGGCCTCGCGAAACGCGCGCCACGAAGGTGCCGACGAACGGTGACCACGCAATGACCCATGCCCAGTAGAAAACGGTCCATGAGCTATTCCAGTCATTACCGTCATAGGGCGACATGCGCAGGCTCATCCCGATGAAGTTCTGCAGGTAATCCCCAATCCCCATGGTAATGGTCTTGAGAATTTCCAGTGTCGGGCCTGTAAACAATACATATAGCATCAGCCCGATGCAGATGATCATGTTCAGGTTCGACAACCGCTTGATGCCCTTGTCGAGCCCCGACCAGGTAGAGGCCATGTATGCGCAGAACATGACGCCCATGATAATGAACTGCCACTGCCAGTTTTCTTCGACACCAAAGACGAAGTGCAAGCCGCCATTCATCTGCAGCACACCCAGCCCCAGTGATGTCGCGACCCCCATCACGGTAGCGACGACCGCGAAGACATCAAGCGCCGGACCAAAGCGGCGCGCCGCAGGATGCTTGGCAGTCACTGAGGAGAGTACCGATGAGACTAGCCCCGCCTGGCCCTTTCTGAACTGAAAATAGCCAATGATCAGGCCCACGACAGAGAAGGCTGCCCATTGATGAACGCCCCAGTTGAAGAAAGCGTACTGGATAGCGTAACGCGCAGCTTCAGGTGTCTCACCCGGCATGTCGCCGAAGGGCGGTTTGAGGTAATGCTGCATGGGCTCAGCCATGCCGTAGAAGACCAGCCCGACCCCAAATCCGGCCGCCAGCAACATGCTGACCCAGGAAAAGAAGCTATAGGAGGGCCGACTTTCCTGCGGGCCAAGACGAATCTTGCCGTACTTGCTCAGCGCAAGGCTGACCAAAAAGATGATGAAGCCAAAGACAGATATCAGATAAAACCAGCCAAACATGCTGGTGACAGCGCCGAGCGCCTCTCCCGCAAGCTCCCCAAAGCGTATCGGGAAACCTGCACCTAGCGCGACTAGCGTCAGAATGATAATGACTGACGCGCTGAAAACGCGTTTTCCTCCGGATGTCATGCGTCTCTACTCCCTGTGAGATGTGACAGCGGCGAAGTGAATCGCGCACCGGGCAGATACTGAACGTATTGGCCATACCACTCCGGCCATCCAATACCCGCACTGCCCCCTAAACATGCAGCTGGCATCGATAAACTTCAAGGCATCGAGCTGAACAAGGGCGTGAACAGCCGATCGCAGAGCGCCTCGAGAAGATATGGCGGCCAGCGCATGCAGCTCACGACAAAGTGCCTAATACCAACGCCTTAATTTGCTATACACTTTATGTACAAAATAAGATAATTCTTATACCACGTCATCAGGAGACACTGATATAAGTCGACCAATCGTGAGTGTAGGGGCTGGCAGCACCTCGAGTTTTCTCAATCAACAAGCACGACTCGCGCGGGAAACGCGAATCTGTTTTTGCTGAGCATTGCGCACTCCTATAGCGCATGGCGGTAGCCTTTGACGAATGGCTTTGATGGTTGGTTTTCATGTATCAAAAATGCCCCCTGCAGACTCACTGCAGGGGGCATTGTCTTTTCCCCATCTCGTTCCATACCCGAGATGATGAATCATCAGCTCACACGTTCATTGATTGAGCCTGCTTCGTGCCGACAGCCATATACCCTGCTTCACGACACAGATCAGCAAACGCATCCCAGTGATTCATGACCTGCCAGGCACCGGTATCACGCAGCACCTGAGCATGCCCGTCGGGAATGTGGCTAGCACCGAGATGGCCCACCACTTTCAGTCCTGCAGCCACTGCCGCTTGCATACCGGTGCGACTGTCTTCGACGACCAGGCACTCCTCAGCGGAGCGGTTCAGACTCTTCAGGGCAAGAAGATAAAGATCAGGGGCCGGCTTGGGGTTGATGACGTCGTCTGACGTAAAGATCGGCAGCTCGCCTTTCTGCATACCTGCCGCGACAGCAACTTCGTCCAGCAAGTCGCGCAGCCCTGAACTTTCGAGATTGATCTTCATCCGCGAAGCCGAGCTGTTGGAGACAATCGCCAACGGCAGACGCTGATCACGAATCCACTCCAATGCCTCACGAACTCCCGGTAGCGCCTTGAGCGAGGCTGCCAGGCGTCGATCAACCTCGTGTCTCACTTGTTCCAATGCATCGACTGGAAGCTTGTGCTGACTACGCCCTTCCATATCCACCAGGATATCGCGCGTCATCATGCCGAGGCAGCGGTCCAGCTCATGCTCAATCTGTTCATCATTTCCGAGATCCGGCAGCCAGATCGGAAGCTGCTCCTTGAGTACGCTATCGGCAATAATTTCGCTATCGACGAGTACACCATCACAATCAAATATCAGTTGCTTCATGCGGGCTCCAGAGAAGAGGGAGAATGGGCAGTGGCGAATAAAAAGTCAGGTTACCTCATGCTATGAGGGCGCAAGGCCGCTAACGCAAGTACACAAGCCCACTCGCTGGCGTGAGTGGTGTAGGGTTTGAGACATCTTTATCGACGAGTCCTCTCTGACATGACCTCTTTCCCCATCACTGATCCACTCACACGCTTGCACGATGGTCTCGTTCTCGCGCTTGAAGCACAGAATATTTCCCATACTGCTATCCAGGCACTGCCGGATAGTGGGCTGGCTCATGCCCATCTACGGGTGACGCTTGCAAACGGGACGACATGGATGGCGCGTCTCCCCAAGCAGAGTCAGATGCGCTTGGCGGCCGAGGAAAATCTCACCTACCAACGCACCTGTTTTGCACGCTGTCAGCCCAGTGGTAATACGCCGCAGCTCCATCATGTACTGCCTCCGAATGAGGATTTACCGCGGGGTGGCTTGCTGGTTGAAGCTATTGAGGGGCGCCCCGCCAGGCTACCTGAGGACCTACCAGCGATCATGGCGACACTCGCCAGTCTGCATGCCCTACCGCTTCCTGAGCAGGCACATCGCTCCCCGCTACTTGCACCCGATTCGCCTTGGCAAGCCATGTTGAGCGAGATCAATACCCAGTGTGACCACCTCGCCTCTGCGGGCATCACCGGCGAGAGCCAAGCCCTGATCGAGACTGAACGCCGCGCGCTGGAATCCTTCGTCAGCAGCGTCTCGGCTCCCACTGCCGTCAGTCTGATAAGTTTTGACGCACATCCCGGTAACTTCTTGATCGAGCATGCCCGCCATACGCAAACAGGCCAACCGCCGCGGGCGGTATTGGTCGATCTCGAGAAGTGTCGCTATGGTTTACCGGGGTTCGATTTGGCTCATGCCACGCTTTACACCTCAACCACCTGGGACATTGCCAGTTACGCCGTCCTCACACCCGAGGAGGTCGTGAGCGCCTATCGGCACTGGCGTGCCCAGATGCACGCCGCAGGGGCTGATGAGCAGCTGATAACCCCTGACACCCTCATGCAGGCACGCCGCGCCATGTGGCTGTGGTCGGTCAGCTGGTGTGCCAAATGGCTGGCACTCAATCAACAGACTCAGGACACCGGGCACAGCGGAGAAGACTGGTCTGGCGAACTCAGCGAAGAGGCGCTGATCGTCCATGTCCGTGAACGTGCTCGCCACTACCTGTCTACCGAGAGCATTACCTGCGTGACCAGTGAATGGCATCAACTGGCCAGCGCCCTGCACGCATGATCTGGTACATCGCGACCCGATTCAATCCTGCCCAGAAACGTAAACACCCGCCGCATGACCTCCATAGAGGCCACACGGCGGGTGTTAACAACTTCCGCAATTGCTCAGTACACGATTATCGGCTCGTCAAATCAGTCCAGGGAATCCTGATTACCGATACGCGCCATCATCTCGGTGAACATCTGTATATCCAACATCAGGTTGTCGACGCGCTTGAACTCACCGGAGGTATGCCCAGTGTAGGTTTCGCCGGGCATCGAAGGACCGAAGTTGATCGCATTCGGTAGCAGTTTGGCAGTCGTGCTACCCGCAGACGAACGCGGCTTGGCATCCATGCCGGTAGTGTCACCGAAGATATTGAGCAGCGTCTTGAGCCAGGCACCGCTCGGATCGCGCAACATCCAGTCACGAATCTCCACATTCAGTGCCATGTCCATGCCCTGTTCCTTGGCATAGGCACTCAGCTTGTCTTGAATCGTCTTGCTCAGCTCTTCCGGTGACTTGTCACCGGCGGGTGCGCGCACGTTGACCGCAACCCGCAGCGCCGCATCTTCGCGCTCGAGATAGGTCGGTGTAACCTTGAGCGGCCCCATGAAATCATGAGAGTACGCCACACCCAATAGCTTACCGTGGTAATCCAGCCCGTAGTTGTCGTTCAGATAGTGAACGGCATCTTCGTAGGCGTTGTCCTGGAAGTCGATGTCAGAGGTCGCCAACAAGCCCGCCAGGCGCGTCACCGGATTGATGCCATCGGCGGGGGAAGAGGAATGCGCTGACTTGCCCGTCACCGTGATGATGACATCCTCGCCCTTCACTTCATTGGCCACACTGAAGTCCTTGCCGTGCGTATCCACATAGCGAGTACTCAATGTCTTGAGCTTGCTGCTCAATGCCTTCGCACCCTCTGCATCACTGGCATGCAGGGTCGCGACCGAACGCTCAGGAATCTGATTGGTCGCAAGTCCACCCTTGAAGTCGGTAATCGCCGGCAGCCCGTCTTTCGCCGTGTCATCACTCCCTGCACGCGTCAGTGGGAAGCGCGCATCAATGGTGCCGAATCCGTTCTCGGCAGTAATCGCCGGATAGCCGCTATCCAGCACGATGTTGTACTCCGGCAGCGTATTCTTGGCCTTGTAATACTCAAAGCCCTCACCACCAGTCTCTTCGGTCGTCTCGATCATCAGGCGAATGGTGCGCTTGACCGGCACATCATTCTCCTTGAGCGACTTCATGGCATACAGCGCCGCGGCGATGGAGCCCTTGTCATCTTCGGTACCACGCCCATAGAGCTTGCCATCGATCAGTGTCATGTCGAACGGATTCAGGTGCGTCCCATCCTCGAGTGTCCAGCCCTCTTCACCCGCCGGCACCACATCACCGTGAGTCAGAATGCCAAATACGTCATCACCGGTGCCTTTCAGCTCTACCTCAAAGATACGATTGTCGACGCTACGGAAGGTCAGGCCGAACTCCTCAGCCTTGGACTTGATCAGCTCACCGAAACGCGCAATCTCGGGATTCTCGTGTTGCGGCTTCTCACCCACCTTGAAGGTCGGCATCGCGACCATCTCCTTGAGGAGTGCTTCGACATCATCACCGTACTGAAGACGGTTATACACCCCTAACAGGCGATAGATATTGACGAAGTCATCGCCCTCCAGCGTTTCGCCAGCCAGATACTGCTCGATGGCGCTAGTAACTGCCGTATCTTCGTGATTACGCTCGGCAACCTGCTTGAGGAAGCCATTGAAGTCTTCCGCCAGCTTCTCTTGATTCTGAGCAATCAGGCTGACCAGCTGGTCGCTCTTGAGAGTGTGTTCCCCCGGTGGAGTACTGGTCTCAGCAGCAATCGCAGGCAACGCAGTGCCTAGTCCCAGAGCAAGACCGAGGGTCAGTGCGGTCTGGCGAGAGGTGACGCGTGTTGAAATCGACATGGGGCATCCTTGTGATGAGCGACTGTCAGTCCCGGCACGCAAGCGATGAGCTAGTGACAGAACTTGTCGCGCAATGAGAAGAGGCTAATGGAGTTGTGGCGGCAATGATCCATCACCGCAAAACAAAATCGCCTTATACATGATCATCTTATGTAATGAAGCGGCCAGCGCCAACCCCGACGAAACTGGGGATTGTCAGTCCTTGATTCGTCAGTTCCAGCGTTTGAGCAGTATCTCGATGAACAGCTCCGCTATCGGCGACAATGACTCACCACGTCGACGTAACAGACCGATGGTACGGTCGATGCGCGGCTCAGGGAGCTCGCGCTGACACAACACTTCATGCTCCGGCCCCGGCATCGCCATTGAGGGCAGGATGGCAACCCCCAATCCACTCTCCACCAAGCCTAGTGACGTGGATAGATGCTGTACCTCATAGAAGCCATCGAGATGAATCCCGGCCGAGAGCAAGGTGTTGTCGAGCAGAATGCGGTTGCCGCTATCACGAGACACGGTAATCAGCCTGACATCATCCAGATCACTCCATTCGACACTCTTTTTTTGTGCAAGCGGATGGTCACGGCGAAGAGCCAGTACGAACGGGTCTCGATAGATAGAGGTGAAATCCACCGCAGGGTGGTGTGCGCTGACCATGTTGATACCAAAGTCTGCCTCACCAGACACCACCCTTTCGACACCCTCATTGGCACTGATATCAAGAATGCGGATACGGATGCCGGGATAGGCAATATTGAACTCGCGCACCACACTGGGAAGAAAATAGAAGGCCGCCGTTGGCAGACAGGCAATCGTCAGCATGCCCTTCCTATGTGTCGCCAGTTCGCGTACTCCCGCCAGCGATGATTCATAATCTTCGAGAATCTTGCGGGCTTTCGGCAAGAAGTCACGACCAATAGGCGTCAAACGACTCCGACGCGTGGTCCGCTCCAACAACTTGGCTCCCAACACATCCTCCAGCTTCTGAATGCGTCGCGAAAGCGCCGGCTGGGAAAGATGCAACCGCTCTGCTGCTTCATTGAAGGAATGGTTTTCCGCCACCTCCACGAACGCCGATAAATCCAGAAACTCCAATCTATGCATGCAATTATCTCATTGATTCATTTTTCGGATTAATGTGAGAATTGCATATATTATAGGATTTATTTGCATTTGATGCATGGATGAGAGGCTGTAATGCTTCAGAAAGGCGCAAACAGACAGGAGCGCGTTTCAACATGATGCATTCACTTCCTTGCATAATCCTTCGTGGCGGAACCTCTCGAGGCCCCTTCTTGCGATTGGATCACCTTCCCAAAGATGACGATGGCCGCCGCGAAGTATTGCGCAAGGTCATGGGCTCAGGCCACGTACTGCAGATCGATGGTCTTGGCGGAGGCAATTCGTTGACCAGCAAGATCGCCCTCATCGCTCCTCCTAGCCATCCTGAAGCGGATGTCGACTACCTGTTCGCGCAGGTGGATGTCGAGGGTGATCAAGTCGACTTCTCTCCGAACTGCGGCAATATGTTGGCAGCAGTAGGGCCTTACGCCATCGAGACTGGCATGGTCGAAGCCAAGGACCAGGTCACGCATCTGCGGATTCATAACCTCAACACTCGCACTCTGATCGACTGCCAGGTACCAACGCCCGGCGGCCGCGTCGCCTACCAGGGCGACACTCAGATCAGTGGCGTTCCAGGTGCTGGCAATGCCATCAAGCTCGGCTTTCTTGGCGCAGTAGGTGCCAAGACAGGCAAATTGCTGCCCAGCGGCCAGGCCATCAATGTGATTGATGGTATTGAGGTGACCTGCCTGGACTCCGCGACACCGGTGATTCTCATCGAGGCGGCAAGCCTGGGCTGGCAAGGCAACGAAACACCGGCCGAGATGGATGCCAATCTGGAAGCCATGGCACGTCTTGAGAAGATTCGCCTCAAGGCAGGTGAGCTGATGGGCATGGGAGATGTGCGTGGTTCAGTACTGCCCAAACCCGTGATTCTCTCTGCACCCCGTACGGACACTGGCACACTCTGCACACGCTATTTCGTGCCGCATCGTTGCCACGGTGCTCTTGCCGTCACAGGTGCCATCACGCTGGCCGTGGCTACCAGCGTCCCGGGAACTCTGGCGAATCGTATCGCACTCGCTGCGGGTACCATCACTGCGGATAGCCTGACGCAGCACGTCCAACTGGAGCACCCCGCAGGCTTCCTGGATGTCGAGGTCGAGCACGAAAATACAGACCCCATGACGCCGAGCCGAGTCTCCCTCCTGCGTACAGCACGCAAGATCATGAGCGGAGAGGTCTTCATCGACCTGCCAGATTCCGTGGTCATGCCGCCACGCACATGAATGCACCACGGTATAGCCGACGATAACAACCGTTCTGCCTGACGAACGAGCTCTGCCCTTCCCGGGCAGAGATAACGCTCCACCAATTAGCAGTCTTCCAATAATAATCAGGAGTCAGACCATGTTCTCTACTGTGTCTACCCGCGAGCACCACGCCACCCCATCACGCCGCCATTCACTCAAGCATCATGCACGCACGACTGCCATGGCTGTCATGTTGCCAATGATAGGCCTGCTACCGCTTTCTTCAGCCGCCCATGCCGCCAGTGACGTCCCCGACACCTTGACGTGGACAGTACCGTTCGGCGTTGGTGGGGGCACTGATGTCTGGGCGCGCTTCATGTCCAACTGGGTCACCAAGGACCTGCCGGGCCACCCCGCAGTCGTGATCGACAATGTGCCCGGCGGCGGCTCAATCTCCGGGGTCAACCTGTTCAGCAAGCGGGCTGGCAATGGTGGGGATGAGATGCTGGTCACCTCAGCTTCAACCCAGTATCCCGCCATGCTGCGTGACCGCCGCGTGCGTTATGACTATGCCGACTGGGAACCGATCTTTGCAGCACCGACTGGCGGGGTCGTCTATGCCTCAAGTTCGCTGGGCAAGGACAGCGCCAGCGCGCTGAAAGCCCTGTCCTCTCAGGAAGTGAAGTTCGCTGGCCAGAACCCGACGGGACTGGAGATGCCGGTATTGATGGCATTCGATCTGCTCGGTTTCAAGGTTGACCCTGTCTTTGGCATGAAGAGCCGTGGCGAGGGCCGCCTGGCTTTCGAACGCGGCGAAGTTGCATTGGATTTCCAGACCACTTCAGCATTCAAGAGCAACGTCACACCACTGGTCGATGCTGGCCAGGCGATCCCGCTGTTCAGCCTGGGCATGATGAACGATGAAGGTCACATCGAGCGAGACGCGTCCTTCCCGGCACTGCCAACCTTCTCCGAGCTATATCTGGCACAGGAAGGACACTCTCGTGACGATGAGGCCTATCAGATCTTCCACAAGTTCTTCGCCTCAGGTTACGCCATGCAGAAGATGCTGCTGGTGCCTAAGGATATCGACCCTGAATTACTGGAACAGTACCGCCAAGCCGCGCGTGACCTGGCCAAAGACCCCGAGTTCCTCAAGGAAGCTGCCGTGAAGGTTGGACCCTATGGCCTGATGGTAGGCAAGGCTGCCGCCGCTCAGCTACATAGCGCCATGCAACTCACTGAAGCACAGCACGCCTGGGTCAAGAACTGGTTGATGGAACGTCACAATATTCGACTTCAATCCCGCTAAGTCGTGAGGCCAGTGTCATAACGGGTGCCTTGAATCACAGATAGCGTCATGCGCTCACGGGATATGAGGCTTATCCATCCCGTGAGCAACTGCCACAGCGCTTCCATGAAGGCTGCAACGCACCTGAAAAGCGATTGATCCGAGTGGCTATCTGCTTGCGCGCCAGACAAGAAAAAGAGGTTGATAAACGCCATGATCGACACCCTGCTGTCCAGTATTGGACATGTCTTTACGCTGCCCCATCTGCTGTTCATGATGATCGGCATCTTCGTTGGCCTGCTGGTCGGCATCATTCCCGGACTCGGTGGCATCGCCGGCATGGCGCTACTGCTGCCCTTTCTATATGGACTTGATCCCGGTTACGCACTGGGCATGCTGATGGGGATGGTCGCGGTCATTCCCACTGGCGATACTTTCGCCTCGGTACTGATGGGCATCCCCGGTTCCAGTGCCTCTCAAGCCACAGTGCTTGATGGCTTTCCATTGGCCAAGAAGGGCCAGGCAGCGCGCGCGCTGACCAGTGCCTTCCTCTCCTCACTGTGTGGCGGCGTGATCGGCGCCATCATTCTTACCGGCTTCATCCTGGTCGCCCGCCCACTGGTATTGGCCTTCTCGTCGGCTGAATTATTCGTGCTGACGCTACTCGGCTTGACGATGGTTGCGGTGCTTTCTGGCAAGAATCTCTTCAAAGGCACCGCCGCTTGCGGACTGGGCCTGCTGGTGGGTGCAATCGGCGCTGCTCCCGCGACTGGCGAATATCGGATGAATCTGGACATCGACTACCTGTACGACGGCATTCCGTTGATCGTGCTGGGCCTCGGTATCTTCGCCGTACCTGAAATCGTCGAGCTACTGATGGGTCGTGGCAGCATCGCCAAGGACGGCAATACCGACCTGGGCAAGGGCTGGTCTGCCGGGATAAAGGATGTCGTAAAGAACAAGTGGCTGGTCGTCCGCTGTGCCGGTATCGGCAGTCTGATCGGCACCATTCCGGGTCTTGCCGGCTCCGTGGTCGACTGGATCACCTACGGCTTCGCGGTCAAGACGGCCAAGGATCCGAGCCAATTCGGCAAGGGTGATATTCGCGGCGTCATCGCGCCGGAATCTGCCAACAACGCCTGTGCGTGTGGCGCCATGGTCCCGACGCTACTGTTCGGGGTTCCGGGTTCCGGGACGGCCGCCGTCTTCCTGGGAGGGCTCCTGCTGTTAGGCCTCGAACCGGGCGTGTCGATGATCACTACTCATCTCGACATGACCTACACCATCATCTGGTCGTTAGCGCTGGCCAACATCCTCGGGGCAGGCCTGTGCTTGCTGCTGGCTCGTCCCGTGGCGCAGCTGACCCGTGTACCCTTCGCGATTCTGGCACCCGCCATCACCATCCTGATCATGTTTGCTGCCTACCAGGCCAGTCGCTCGCTGGGTGATTGGGTGGCGCTGGCCATGATCGGCATGCTGGGCGTGCTGTTCAAGACAGCCGGCTGGTCACGTCCTGCCTTTCTGATCGGTTTCGTACTGGCGCCGGGTGCCGAGAACTACTTCTACCAGAGCCTGCAGTTCCACGGTGCCGAAGCCTTCCTTCGTCCGGGCGTGCTGATCATCCTCGGCCTGATTCTGCTGGCCTTCTTCCTGCCGGTGATCCGCAAGGCGATCATGCGTCGCCGTCAGACGCACGAGGTGGTCGACAGCGCCCCCTCTCCGGAAGAAGATTTACTGGAATCGCGAGGCTTTGGTGGCGTCGATCTACTGCTGTTGCTCATGATGGCAGCGGTTGGAATATGGGCACTCTTCGATATAAGCGGCCTGATGCCGCTGGGCAAGGCCTTCCCGACGCTGGCTGCTTTCATCACGCTGCTCTCGGTAATCGCGGTGGTCTTCAATGGTTGGCGGCGCGGCATGATTCGAGTAAAGCAGCCAGCAACCAAGAGCATTGCTGTGGTACTGGGCTTCTTCGTCTTGATCGGTATCAGCGCAGTGCTTGGCTTCGTATGCACTGCAGTAATCTTCTGCCTTGGTTTCCAGCGGATCGTGGCGCGCAAGTCGCTGGGCTTCTCCGCCCTGTTTTCACTGGGCGTGGCAGTCTTCCTGCTGGGCATGCAGCACACGATGAATTTGCACTATCCAACAGGCCTGTTAGACGACGTGGTGCTTCCGATGGTGCCTTTCCTCTAGACCACTTTCCTTCTGAGCGCTCTGCATCAAAATGAAAAACGGGCAGCCAATGGCTGCCCGTTTTTCATGCCTGCCAAGCCCTGGAGATCTATCTGCCACCTGACCCTCATCCGGTCTCATGAAACCTGGCACGTGCCTCCTGCGGCGATAGCCCGAAGTGGCGGCGATAGGCAGTGGCGAAATTACAGGCGTGCGCGTAGCCCACACGATGTGCTACCTGCTGGATGCTCATGCCCTGCAATAGCGCCTGCTGGGCACACTGCATACGGCACTCCCGCTGGTAGTGGCCCAACGATTTTCCATAAGCTACTCGAAACTTCTGACGTAAACTCGACGGGCTCATACAGGCCAGTCTCGCAAGCTCACCCAGGGGATGAACAACCTGCGGAGAGGTGTTGAGCGCTTGCGTACCGCTTCGAGATGTCGACATGGTGAGGCATGAATCGCAGCAGCCGATATCACGGCGTCCCCAGCACTTTCGCTCACGGGCCTGCCATGAGAAATCGAGGCCTTGGAGCGTGTCCCGTACCGTGCCGTTTGTAGAGCCTTGCTCAGTAGCTGCAGTCCAATCCCCTGCCAGTGAAGCAGACAACCTTCTTCACACATGGCCACCTCACTTTCAGCGGCTGGCATGCTGGCTTCCAGTTGCTGATACAAGCTGAACCCCGGCATCCAACGTGATGGATGCGCGTATGAGCTGGAGATATGTGAGACAGGGCCATCTGAGGCATATGGCGGATGACTGGTTGTCTGGGTATCCCAGATGCCAAGTCGTTTGCGTACATTCTCCGGTTGCTGACGCTCTTCTTCGATAAGAAGACTGATGCAGCGTAATCGTCCAACAGCGTGCCAACTTTTCAGTAGATGAGGCGATGTCCCATGCGCATTCACTGCCCGAAACACCCCGCCTTCTCCCGCAGCGATATCGACCCAGCGCCCATCATGCCCTGCCAGTGCGAGCGTGCCCTCCAGGACAAGACAGAGATATACCCCATCTCGAAAGACATGCTGTCCCTGATGTGCACGCATGACGCTCATGTCACACAGCGTCAGCATCGCCCCCTGCCAAAGAGATATCTCACGTACCCATCCTTGGCTGCGTGGGTAGCGTACCTGATACCAATCACCTGACTGAGGATAGGTCATCGCCAAATGCGCGATTTCTGCTGGCGAGCCAACAGGCTTGCGTGGTCGCTCTGCGTCACCCACGTCAACGAAGACACTCGATAGATCATGCATGTCAGAGCAAATCCCTTGCATCGTAATTCATGGTCCTCACTCCTGCGATGTCTTCACTGACGAATACAGGTCAAACGCCAGAAAAGGCGGTAAAACACTCGGTTACACCACAATTTATGCAAGAAGTCTTGATAAGTGACCTCAAAATACAACGATTATCAAAAGCAAATCAATCTCATTGACGATTTGTGTGAGATTTTCGCTTCACATCCACAGGGGTTCTCCAAGCCCTCAGGCAATTTCGCCTTTGCGCCACAGGACCCATTTGCCGACACGGTGCCACCTATCATCACTCATCCCCTCTATCGACATCAGCGACTGATACTTTCTGTCTGCCATGAGAACACCCTTGCCACCAACACCTTTCCTGCTTGAAAAAGTCGGCTCACGCTGAGCATGATGGAAGCAGAGATATCTCAATGAAAAAGTGTCATTCCCGGTAGTTGTCAAGAAATCTGTCGCCTCTGAGTTCCTTCAAGCCGCCTGTTTTTCCGGTT
>NZ_JEMF01000049.1 GCF_000591415.1 Cobetia crustatorum
GATCGCGGTGTTACCCGCCGGATCAGTCACGGAGGCTTCGACGCCGTACTCGCCTTCGCTCAGCGGTGTTTCAGCATCGACAGTATAAGTACCGTTCTCGACGGTCGCTGTGACGGTCTGCGCATTGCCTTCGCTATCAGTGATGACCAGGGTGACGGTGCTGCCATCCTCGGCATCGGTGGTGCCGACGATGGTCGGTGTGGTGTCAGAGGTCAGCGCCGGCGCATCGACAGTCAGCGCAGGTGCGGTCAGATCGATCTCGCCCACGTCATTGCTGATCGCGGTGTTACCCGCCGGATCAGTCACGGAGCTTCGACGCCGTACTCGCCTTCGCTCAGCGGTGTTTCAGCATCGACAGTATAAGTACCGTTCTCGACGGTCGCTGTGACGGTCTGCGCATTGCCTTCGCTGTCGGTGATGACCAGCGTAACGGTGCTGCCATCAGCGGCATCGGTGGTGCCGACAAGGGTCGGTGTGGTGTCAGAGGTCAGTGCTGGAGCATCGACCGTAAGTGAAAGCACGGTCACTTCAATGCCGTTAGCATCCGGATTAAACCCGTCTTCATCTTCGTCGGTATAGGCGGGGTCGGTAAAACCACCTTCATACTGATAAGACGTACGCTCAACACGCCCGTCGCGCCCTACGCCGGATGCATCGAGAAAGCCACTACGATCACTGCCCGGAGCACCACCGTCTTCGCCTGCAGCGGGGGCTTCCTGGACAGCCGTCGGGTCATCACCGCGCGCAATCGCCTCGCGCAGCGCCTCTATCGCAGGATCCACCAACTCTTCGCTACGGCTCTCAGCCAACAACATCTCGACTTCTATAGGAGAGCCTTGCGGCACCACGAGCTGGGTACCATCTTCCAGCACCACAATCGCGCCTTGCGGGGCAACAAGAGAAGCGGAAGGCTCCAGTATCATCCCTTCAACGACACGCTGTGCCTCGTTACCAGAGGAAACAACGAGAACGGTGCCTTCAGTGCGAATGACCTGGACCATGGGACGTACTCCTACGAGGAAAGGGCGTTCGATCAAGGCAGTCAGTGACACCAAGGGCATGATCGAAAAAATCAGATGATTACATTTTGATACACAAACTCACTCAAAGCAACCCAACTCATTGTGGCAATTTTACCCGCCCTGGGTAATGAATAATGTCATCCCGGAAAGGCTTGCCAAATCAATCAGTCAGGCCCACAGCACCTTTTTTTGCCTTCCATACGAGCTCATCACAATGTGCTTTCCATTGTCGCTGAACGCTATGAACTGGTACTCCATCACTATCAAAAACCCCTATATTAGAGACATCACTGTAAAGCCACTGTTCAATCAAATCAGCCAAAGCAAACAGCGCCAGTGCATTGCCAGGCTCGCGTATCGCGATACGCCTGAGGTGGCTACCAGGAGCTTCACCCATCATCGGCCCAAGGCCGAAACGCGCAAGTCGGATAACCAAACGACGATAGGCCCGAACACCTGCATGCGGTGATACGCGACGCCCAGACCATAGTACCAGCCCAGCACCCAGCGCAGTCACACTCGCGAGCAGCCCCAACATTCCCCACACCAGCCATTCCCAACGAAACTCACCGAATATTCGCTGCCAGAGATTACGCTGCTCATCCAAGCGAAAACCCACCACGCTACGTTGCCAGCGATACTCAAAACGCTCCCAATGCCGTCTTAGA
This sequence comes from Cobetia crustatorum, assembly GCF_000591415.1. Taxonomy (GTDB): domain Bacteria; phylum Pseudomonadota; class Gammaproteobacteria; order Pseudomonadales; family Halomonadaceae; genus Cobetia; species Cobetia crustatorum. The sequence continues at coordinate 1,691 of NZ_JEMF01000049.1, forward strand.
TCACTCAATAAAGAATTATTCAGAGTGAAGGCGCGCAGACCTGCATCCGCCATGAAACCCGGCTGGCCTTGCAAGCTCAGCGCGCCTTGAGAAATACGCTCAGGTGCGACAGCAGCCGTGGGATCAAAACGATGCCAGCGATCGGCGTAAAATACTTCAACCCAAGCATGAGCATCGTATTGACGAACGGTGAGCTCTTGCTCGCCATCCAACGCACTCCCTTGTGATTCCCCACCTAGATAGCCAGCCACCATACGCGCAGGAAGCCCTGCAGATCGCGCCAGGAAAACACTGGTGGAGGCATAGTGCGTGCAGTAACCACTCTGGCTATCAAACAGGAAGTCATCAACACGACTCTGCCCTTCGATACGTGGCGGCGTTAGCGTGTAATGGAAAGGATTACGATTGAAATGTTGAAATAGCAGTCGCAGAAACTGCTGGGGATCTCCTCTCGCCTGTTGCATCAGCTGTCGGGCGAATTCATGCGCGCGAGGATTGCCTGTATCTGGCAGCAGCATATTGAGACGCTGCATCCACTGTGGAGCGTTGGAAGGAGGCGCGCCAGAGGACGCAAGCTGTAACAGTTCACGTGTATTGAGCGACGTCAGCCCTTCGAGTGTGCCATCGACTAGATAGCGCGCCTCACGATTACTGGCTAGTGGCGCACCGAGGCTCGGACGCCAAGGCCGCGGGTCTGGCTCGAGCAATAATTCATAATGATGGCGGGCAGCCTCACCGCTGACACGACGACTATTTAGCGCATAACGCGATGACGCCCCGCCCAATGCACGTTGTAGACGCTCGGTCGTTGCGCGTGACCAACGCACGCCATCGAACAGACTTAGAGTATAGACGCGCCAGTAACGCTGAGAGGTAGCAGGCAACTCACCGTCAAAACGTGCCCTGAACGCTAGTGCATCACTGCGTCCTAGCGCAGCAATATCCCCGGGAGAAACACTGTCGGTGAGCCCGGTCGTCGCTTCATTGAGCTGAGGGACATTCCACAACGGTGGCAGACGCGGAAACAACACGAATAGTCCCAGCATCAATGGCAGGGACAAGCCCATCAGCCAGGCCGTTTCACGCAGCGCCTCACGACGGGCACGCGCGCCAGCGATCAATACCAGACCACCGATGAGCCAACTGACCGTCAGCACTGCTGCTACCGCCATCAGAGGGCCTTGGTCGTGCAAGAAAGCGGACGCCAGCACCACGAAGCCGAGACCACACACCACCCGGCCATCACGTAGACTGTCTGTTTCCAATAACTTGAGTAGATAGATACCGACCAGCAGGCCAATCATCGCTTCCAGCTGCAGCATCTGTCCGTACTCAAGAAACAGTCCTGCTGCCACCAGGGAGATCGCCGCCAGTCGTAATAAAATGCCAGCGCGCAGTACACGAGCGCGCAGCTGCTGAAAACGCCATAGTGCTGCCAGCAAGGCAGGCAACCCTAGCCATACCGGCATCCACAGTAGATGCAGCAATAGCACCAGGCATTGACCGATAAACAGATGACGTAGTTCGAGCCAGCCTAGCGCCTTCTCCGGTGTCAGCGGTTTACGCTGCCACCAGTGGTGCTTCGTGCCGTTTGTATTGTCGTTTGTCATGCAGCGCCACCTTGCATCATGTCGCGCCCCTTCCAGGTCTGCCACGCTCTGCTACGGCGAGCTGCTGAGCTGACCAAGGCAACACCCGCTCACCGCCAAACAATGCCAACGCTTCTAGAGCACGATGCCGATGCGCACCACCACTGGCGATGGACAGCGTTTGTCCCGGAAGACGCAGGCCGTAAGTCGCCTGCGCCTCTTCAGCCGCCAGCACACGCGCCGTCAACTCGCCGAGGCGTTGTTCCATATCCCCTCGACACGCCTCGTAGTCAAGCCACAAAGAAGGCCGTGCTGGCGTCTCGAAACGCTTTGTCACCAACTCGCCACTTCTCCCCCAGTGCTTCCAGGCTATATGTGATGGCGCATCCCCCGGCACATAACGACGCAATCCAGCGAAATCACCCTGTTCTACTTGCTCAAGCGTTCGGCGACTGCCTTGTGGTGCAGAGGACAACTCAGGTTGCGGATAAATGAGCACCGGCATATCAATGGCAACCCAAGCCCACAGACGCACCAGCCTAATGGCCAGCGGGATTCGAGCGTCAGTGTCGGTAACGTGAACTGGCCACGCACGGCAACAGACAGACCAAGCGGCGCACTCCCCTCACCGGCATGAATTTCGAGACGCTGCTTGCTGTCACCCAGCCGCACATCAATCGCATGCGCACGTAACCGGCCACTCAAGCGCACCACGAGTCTTAGCTCTCCCCCTGCATACGCCTCACCGTCGGCCGCCAACTTGACCCGAACGCCAGCCAGATTCCGCCAACTGCGAAAGATGCTAATCAATGCCAGCGAGAACAGCCAAAATGCCAGCCCATGCGCCAGAGAATTCTCATAGTTGATCCCCAGCAACAGTAGCAATACCACCAGCACCGCCCAGAACAGACCAAAGGGCGTCGGCAGTATCATGAGCCTGGCATGATGAAGCGCTTCGCCTCCCCCAATGGACATCCGCCGCGTCATTCGCGCCTTCAAGCGCGCCCAACTGCCACCCCCTGGCACCCTATTCATGCGGGAATCACAGCCACCTGCCCCAAGAGATGGCGTGCCACGGCATCACCTTCCGACACACTTCCCTCACAGAGGCGATGACCTACCACTGATGCCCATACCGCCTGTACATCTTCTGGCAGCACGTAATCGCGACCAGCCAGCAACGCCCATCCACGCGCCGCACTGGCCAATGCCAGCACGCCACGTGTCGACAGTCCGTAAGCCACCTCGGGAGAGCTACGCGTTGCAGCCACCAGTGCCTGTAGATAGTCCAATAACGGATCCGATAAACGGACACGCTCGACTGCCGCCTGCCACTCCTTCAATAGTGCCACGGGCAATAAAGGTCGCAGGGCCTCGATATGCTGACGCCCGGCATTTCCCTTGAGAACTTCACGCTCGGCGGCAGGTTCCGGATAACCCAGTGAAATGCGCATCAAAAAGCGATCCAGCTGTGATTCGGGTAACGGGAAGGTGCCGGCCTGCTGAAGAGGGTTCTGAGTGGCAATCACGAAGAAAGGATCGGGCAAGCGGCGCGTTTCGCCCTCTACGGTGACCTGGCGCTCTTCCATTGCCTCAAGCAAGGCGCTCTGGGTCTTGGGGGTGGCACGATTGATCTCATCGGCCAATACCAGCGAGTGAAAGACAGGACCCGGATGAAAACGGAAGCTGCTTTCGCGAGGATCAAAGACCGACACACCGAGGATATCCGCTGGCAGTAAATCACTGGTGAACTGGACACGCTGCATATCAGCGCCAATCAAGCGCGCCAACCCTTGCGCCAGAGTCGTCTTGCCAAGACCCGGAAGATCTTCAATCAATACATGCCCGCGACACAGCAGACAACACAACGCGAGGCGTATCTGGCGAGGCTTGCCTGCCAGTACGGTCGATAGCGCAGTCTCGACCTCTTCAAGTTGTTGCAGCGATACCTTGGCATTCATGCATGAACTCCAGGACTGAGATAAAAAAGAGTGCGCTGGCGCAGTCACGGATATGCCACTCACTCACTTACCCGCTCCCATGGAAAGGAAGCCATCGCGAATCAGGCGCTCGAGAGCCATACGGCTGTCAGGCGTTGAAGGGTGCAATTCCAGCGCTTTTTCAGGCGTCACCCAAAAGGCATCAGCGACCTCTTCGGCCTGAAGCGTCAACGGCCCGTCATGGCGAACGAGATAGGCACTCCCAAAAACATGATTGGTGGCATCGGTGTAGCAGAAATCAAAGCAATGCCTGAGCGGCGCACCACGCACGCCAATCTCTTCTTCAAGCTCACGCTGTGCTGCGATATGTACAGCTTCACCAGCTCCCACCACTCCCCCACTGGCCAAATCGAAATAGCCCGGAAATACCTCTTTGCTCAGCGTACGTTTCTGAATGCACAATTCTCCATGCTTGTTGAGAACAAACGCATAGGTGGCACGATGCCAGTAGCGATATTGGCGCATAAAGCGACGCGGCGCCGTGCCACATGGGCGGTTTTTCGCATCAACCAGCTGAATGATTTCGTCCTGGATCACCGTTCCCTGTTCCTTGCCTGTCCTTGAGTCAAATCGATGCAATGCACCGAGCAATGCGTCTCACGGTAGCAGAATGCAACGCGACTGCCTTCAACTCCACTGCCACGCCACGGGTGTCCTACGCTTTAAACATCCCCCTCGTGACAGGAAACCATGATGCCTGAGCCACGCCCGTTGCCTCCCTCTGAACATCTGCCACCTTACACACGACACATGACATGCCGTGATGAGGCACTCAACCAAGCCGAACCACCGCTCCGCCAAGCCTTCGTCGATGATCGCCCGTTACGCGAGGCCTTGCGCCGCGAGGCTCCCGGCCTGTCGCCGCTGGTGCTGACACGCCTGGCCGAACTTGGTACAGCCGTTGGCTCTGCCGACACCCGCGCATTGGGATTTGCTGCCAATCTTCACGCCCCGCAACTGCTTACCCATGACCCTCAGGGACGCCGCCTGGATGAGGTCGAGTATCATCCGGCATACCACCAGCTGATGCGACTGGCACTGGAAGGTGGTTGGCACAGTGTCGCCTGGGAAGAAGAGGGTCATGGTGGGCACCAGGCTCATGTGGCAGCTCTCTATCTGCTGACACAGGCAGAGCCAGGCTTCTGCTGCCCCATCACCATGACTCATGCGGTCTGGCCAGCACTGCGTCAGGATGAGGCGCTGGCCACTTTCTGGAAACCACGCCTGCGGGCCCGCGCCTACGACCCTTTATCACGCTCTCCGCGTGACAAACACAGCGCCATCTTTGGCATGGCAATGACAGAGCGTCAGGGGGGCAGTGATGTGCGCACCAACCTTACTCGAGCCGACGCAACAGCTGATGGCTACCGCCTCAATGGCCACAAGTGTTCATGAGTGCACCAATGTCAGACGCCTTCCTGACACTGGCTCAGCTCGATGAAGGGCTGACCTGCTTCGTGATACCGCGACGCCGCGAAGATGGCAGCCACAACGGTCTACAACTGCAACGCCTCAAGGACAAGTGTGGCAATCGCGCCAATGCGTCCAGCGAGGTCATGCTAATTGATGCACAGGGGCAGCGATTGGGCGAGCCCGGACGCGGCATCACCACCATCATCGAGATGGTGCACCAGACGCGGCTCGATGCCGCCACCGCACCTGTCGCACTGATGCGTCAGGCGCTTGTCGAAGCTCTGCATCATTGCCAACAGCGTCACGCCTTTGGGCAACCACTGGCCAGACAGCCATTGATGCAGCAGGTACTGGCAGATCTCGCGCTGGAAGTGGAAGCAGGCATCGCCCTATGCTTGCGAATTGCGCGCCAATTTGATGATGCCGTAGCAGACGACGAAGCTCGACCACTAGCTCGCCTTGCACCAGCGATCGCAAAATACTGGCACAATCGACGTAGTCCCGGCCTGCTGGCAGAAGCGATGGAATGCCTGGGAGGCAATGGCTATATAGAAGAGCACTTGATGGCACGTCTGTATCGTGAGGCGCCAGTGAATGCCATCTGGGAAGGCTCGGGCAACGTGTTGTGTCTTGACGTGCTGCGCACGCTGGCGCGCTACCCGCAGGCTGGTGAAGCTCTGATGGCCGAGCTATCCGCAGCGGGAGGCCAGCACCATGAATACGACACAGCCTTGGCTGCCTTTGAACACAGTCGATTGCTTCAAGAGCCAGAAGAAGCGCAGGCACGCCAGCTAGTGCAGTCCCTCGCCGTCCTGTGGCAAGCCGCACTGCTCATACAGCATGCCCCTCAGCCAGTGGCAGACGCCTTCTGCGCCACACGACTCAGCGGCGGCATCCCTGGCGCCAGCGGCGTATCCGGCCTCCCTCGTGGTATGTCGTCCGCCCAGATACTGAGCCGAGTACTGCCATGACTTCCAAGAGAAAGACCTCCAGCGTGACATCACTTTTTACTCGTCAAGCCTGCTGCCTACTACTGGCGTGCACTCCACCATTGACACCATGGCTCGCCGTTCACGCCAGTGACACTGTTATCAGCACTCCCGCTCCACTTGAGGTCGAGCATGCCTTCGCACTCCCCACACCACCAGGTGCGATGACTGGCGCTCTCTACCTGACACTGATGCCCTCCAAGGGAACAGCGACCCTGATAGGGGCCAGCACACCGTGGGCACAAGTCATCGAGATGCACGACATGCAACTCACCAATGACCGCATGCAGATGAAGAAACTCGATAGCCTCCCGGCCCAGGCAGACATGCCTCTCAAGATGATACCCGGGGGCGGCCCGCACCTCATGCTGATTGGTCTATCACAACCTCTCACTGCGGGGAGCAAGATCCCGCTGACCCTGCAATTTCTCGCACGGCCTGACATCCATATTGAGGTACCAGTGAAAGACTATGACGCTGTCATGGCCTCCACTGCTGCTCAATAAGTGTCGCAGACTGATAACTCCCTCCTCGATCATCACTCACGTATTTATCAAGCGCACAACGCAAAGCCCCCTGACACAGAATGCCAGGGGCTTGAATATATTCATCGCGCTATCGATTACTGCATGCATTACGCCAAGTGGGCTTGCTGATAACGCCTATCTCTCTGTGACGCTCGCTCATCAAGCCCCCATCACCACACGTAACGCCAATGCCAACAACACCACGCCAGTCAGACGATTGATCCACACCGAATGCGCCTGCAGCCATGGCAATACCCGCGAATGAGATAACACCAACGCCACCAGCACGTACCAGGCTCCATCGATCACCATTGCCGTAAGCACCACCAACCACTTACCAGCCACACTCATATCCGGCGTAATGAACTGACTGAGCAGCGCAACAAAGAACAGGATAAGCTTGGGATTGGCTAGTGCCACCAGCAAACCATCACGCGCCGCCATCGAGCGCGAAGTACTGGCTTTCTGCGCCTCCAACGCGCCTCCGCTCCCTGATCGGAGCGCCTTGAACCCTAGCCACGCCAGATACACCGCCCCAAGCAGCATTACTACGCGAAAGGCTTCGGGATAATGCGCCACCAGCGCCCCCAGACCCCACGCTGTCGCAGCTGCATAGATACCTACCCCGAATGCATGGCTCACTCCAGCCACTACCCCAGAGCTTCTCCCGCCCCCCAAGGTATGTCGCAACACCATCGCCAGACTCGGCCCAGGCGACATGGCGCCCATCGCGCAGAGAGCAACAAGTGACAGCCAGAGATTCAGCGGCATCCAGTGCATGGCAGTATCCATTCATCATTCAAATAGGGTGTGGATAAAACAAAATTGAGGCACAACGATGCCCATCAGCGTGTATTAGCACAATATGCTCACGGCTAAAGGCTAAATAGCGGACACGACAAAACGCACTGAATAAGCGCGTAAGGGAGCTACCAAGAGTCCAAGAGATGCTATACAGAAAGATAGTGCTGACTGCTGCGATGTGACACAAAGCACCGGCAAGCAAGAAGGGCTACTACGAGGGAGATAATACCAGGCTACTGACGTTAGACGTTGAGCCATTGATTTTTAACATGGTGCCGGTGGTCGGACTCGAACCGACACGCCTATTAAGCGGCGGATTTTGAATCCGCTGCCCTATCTACAAAATCATATACTTACCCACATATTTTCACAAAGCCCAATACCCGACCCAATACCTGAAATACACTTGCACGCCACCAAATGCAACACCTCACGAGGCACTTCAGGCCTTCAGCACCAACCCAAAGTTCTGACTGACGAAACGATGTTGCAACAAGCGTTTCCTGTGTTTCCTTTGCGCTTCTTGAATCATCGAGCCTCTTGCATCTCAAGCCTAGCCTACGCGCCCTCAATGCGACGCGCCCGGCCTCTCAACTAACGACTTGCTGACGAACTGGTCATCCTCTCATGGCTTTCCCGGCGCAAATTTGGTGAGATAGCCCCAACCGAAAACGGCGGTGCAATACCGCCGTCTCATCAGACAGGGAAGCGCGGTAGATGATACTCACCCTAAACCAACTGGAACGGCACCTGTTCAAGGCGGCCGATATCCTGCGTGGCAAAATGGATGCCTCGGAATTCAAGGAATACATCTTCGGGATGCTGTTCTTGAAGCGTTGCTCGGATGTCTTCGAGCAACGTCAGGAGGAAGTCCGTCAGCAGCTCAAGCAAGCCGGCAAGAGCGAGATCGACATCGCTCACCTCATCGATATGGAAAGCTGGTACAAGGCGACCTTCTACGTCCCCGAACAGGCACGCTGGGCCTACCTGCTCAAGGAAGCCCACCAGGCGTCGGCAATGCACTGAACAAGGCGCTGGCAGGCCTGGAAGAAAAGAATCCAAGCCTCGCCGGGGTACTCGAGCATATCGACTTTACACGCAAGGTGGGCTCTACCACTCTGCCAGATAAAAAGTTGCGCCAGCTGATCACCCACTTCAGCGAATACCGCCTGCGTAACGAGGACTTCGAGTTCCCCGATCTACTCGGCGCGGCCTATGAGTACCTGATCCGCGACTTCGCCGATTCCGCCGGCAAGAAAGGTGGCGAGTTCTACACCCCGCGTACCGTGGTACGGATGATGGTGCGCCTGATGAATCCTCAGGAAGGTCACAGCGTCTACGATCCCTGTATGGGCTCCGGCGGTATGTTGATCCACTCCAAGGAGTACCTGGAAGAACAGGGCGGTGACCCGCGCCGACTCAACCTATTCGGTCAGGAGGCATCCGGCTCGGTATGGGCCATCGCCAAGATGAATATGCTGCTGCACGGCGTCAGCAGTGCGGACCTGCGCAACGATGACACCCTGACCGATCCGCAGCATATCGAAGGCGGTGAGCTGGTGCGCTTCGACCGCATCCTGACCAACCCGCCCTTCTCCATCGGCTACACCCCGACTCAGCACTTCCCCGAGCGCTTCCACTACGGCAGCGTGCCGGAAGGTGCCAAGAAGGCTGACCTGATGTTCCTGCAGCATATGGTCGCCTGCCTCAAATCCGACGGTATGCTGGCCACCGTCATGCCCCACGGCGTGCTGTTCCGTGGCGGCGATGAAAAGCGGATTCGCGCCGGGATGCTGGAAGATGATCTCGTCGAGGCTGTCATCGGTCTCGCGCCCAATTTGTTCTACGGCACCGGTATTCCCGCCAGCATCCTGATTCTGCGTGCCAAGGGCGCCAAGCCTGAGGAACGCAAGGGCAAGGTGCTGTTCATCAATGCCGACCGTGAACTCCACGAAGGCCGTGCACAGAACCACCTGCTGCCGGAACATATCGAGAAGATCGCCAGTACCTATGAGTCTTTCTCCGAGGTCTCCGGCTTTGCGCGTGCAGTGCCAATCGAGGAGCTGCGCGACAACGACTACAACCTCAATATTCGCCGCTACGCCGACAACACCCCGCCGCCGGAACCCCAGGATGTGCGTGCTCATCTCAAGGGCGGCGTACCCGTCAAGGAGATCGAAGCCAAGCAAGCCTTGTGCGATGCCCAGGGCCTGGACCCAATGGCACTCTTCCAAGTCCGCGAGAGCGATACTGATTACGTGGATTTTGCCGAGTTGCTAGCCGAGAAACGCGATATCAAACCTGCCATCGAGCAGGATGAAGGCCTGAATGCCAAGCAAGCTGGTGTCATGGCAGCCTTCGAAAGCTGGTGGGCCGAGCACGGCACCAGCATCACCGGGCTATCCGCCAATGGCGGGCGCTTGACGCAGCTACGTGATGAGCTGCTTAGCAGCTTTTCGTCGGCCCTGGAACCCACAGCAATGCTCGACCGCTTTGCAGTGCGCGGCATCATTGCCGGCTTCTGGTTCGACAACAAGAACGAGTTCCGCACCCTGCAAGCTCGTGGCTGTATCGGTGTCGTGGACGCCTGGCGCACCAGCATCGTGAGCTTGCTGGAAGACGACCAGAGCAACACCAACCCACTGGATCACCGCCTGGTGCATTTCCTGCTGGCGGACTATGTGAGCGAACTGGAGGAGCTCGCCGCCAACGCGGCGGAGCTGGATGCGCGCATCAAGGCCGCTGAGGCCAAGCCGGATGGTGACGACGGCGATGAGGCGGAAGCCGATAGCGGCGAAGGCGACGATGCCCCTACCCCGGCCGAGATCAAGGCTTGGAAGAGCGAACGCACCCAAGTGAAGAAGCAGCACAAAGCCAAGGTGGCAGGTTTCGAGACACGCCTGAATCAGGCCGTAGACGCTCTGGACGAACCCGCTGCTGCCGAACTGGTCGGCGCCATCCTGCACAACGACCTGAAAGGCATACTCGAACGCTATATCCGCCAGCAGCGTCAACAGATGATAACTGTCTTTGAGACCTGGTGGGACAAGTACCGAGTGACCCTAGCTGATATCGAGGCCGAGCGCGACGATGCCGCCAAAGAACTTCAGCAATATTTGAAGGGGCTTGGTTATGTCTGAGCAACCACATTTCCCGCTACAAAAGTTGGGTGAGATTGTAGAAGTTCTCGACCACCTTCGCATCCCAGTTAATTCAGAAGCTAGGGGAAAGCGTAAAGGTGATGTGCCTTACTATGGTGCCAATGGTTTGCAGGGGTGGATCGACGAACCGCTATTTAATGAGCCTCTGATATTAATGGCTGAAGATGGAGGGAATTTCGATGATTTTTCCACTAGGCCTATTGCGTATCGAATTGACGGCCCAGCCTGGGTAAATAATCACGCACACATAATAAAGGTAGACAATCCCAAGCTTCATAGTTTTATCTACTGGTCGGTTGCCCACAAAGACATCAGAAAACACGTGGCGGGCGGGACTAGGCAGAAGCTGAACCAGTCAGCCCTTAAAGAAATTGAAATTCCATGTCCTCCAAATGACGAGGGGGCCGTGGTCGGCAAGGTGCTCGACACCCTCGACACCCAGATCGAGCAGACCGAGGCACTGATCGCCAAGCTGGAGAAGGTCAAGGAAGGCCTGCTTCACGACCTGCTGACTCGCGGTATCGACGAGAATGGTCAGCTGCGCCCCAGCCCCGAGCAGGCGCCAGAGCTGTACAAGGAGTCGCCGCTGGGGTTGATACCTAGGGAGTGGGATACTCATAGTCTATCGACATGCTCTCTGAAAATATCAGATAGAGACCATACGACCCCAGTTTATGTTGAGTCGGGATTTTTGATGGTTTCGCCTGTCAACTTTTTTGGTTATGAAGGGATTGATTTCGATAACTGCAAAAAAATACCCAGGAGTGCGCATGAGAAAAACAGAAAGAAAACAGATCTCTCTATAGGCGATGTCATCATCCACAGGATTGGCGCGGGCCTCGGAAGAGTCAGGGTTGTTAGAGCGGGCATGCCAGAGTTCAGCATACTTCATAGCGCTGCTCAGATAAGACCAAACCCAAATTTTGTCACGCCTGAATACTTGCTTTGGTCACTTAGGCTTGACAGCACGTTGATGCAAATGGAGCTGGGGACGCAAAGTATTGGGGTGCCCGATTTAGGGCTGGACAAAATTGGCGGGTTCCTGATTCCTGTCGCCCCAACTTCCGAGCAAATTGCTATCTCCAAAATCTTGTCCGACAGCCAGTCTGAGCTGATGTCTTTATCTGACAATGCAAGCCAGCTTAGAAACCTGAAGTCAGGCCTCATGGACGACCTCCTGACCGGCCGCGTCCGCGTCACCCCGCTTCTCAATCAAGCCCAGGCCACTACCCCGGCGTAGACCGGGGCTTCCACAGCACCAGGACAACATCGCAAAGGGAACTGCCATGACCACCTTCGACAGTACCAAGCGCTCGCTGCCCGAGCTGCTTAAGGACATCACCAACGGCAAGATCCAGCTGCCTGACTTTCAACGTGGCTGGGTGTGGGACGATGATCACGTCAAAAGCCTGCTGGTCAGTATCGCCCGATCCTTCCCGGTCGGCGCAGTGATGCTGATGGAGACGGGGGGGGAGGTTCGCTTCCAGACCCGCCCGGTGGAGGGTATCGACCCGAAAACGGTCACCAAAGACCCGGACCACCTGATTCTCGACGGCCAGCAGCGCCTCACCAGCCTGACTCAGGCGGTGGGTCTGGATGCCCCGGTCGATACCCGCACCGCCCAGGGCAAGAAGATTCGCCGCCACTATTACTTCAATATCTGCAAGGCACTGGAAGGCGATGAGCGTCTGGAAGATGCCATTGAGGCAGTGGATGAGAACCGCCAAATCACCAAGAACTTCGGTCGTGATGTAAAGCTGGACCTTTCTACTCGCCAGCTTGAGTGTGAGAAGCTCTACTTCCCTTGCGACAAGATTCTCGACCCATCCGATTGGTTGCAAGACCTGTTCCGCTACAACCAGCAAGCAATGGGCGAATTCCTGGAGTTTCAGAAGAAAATACTCGGCGCTTTCTCTGCCTATCAGTTACCAGTCATCGAACTGAAGAAAGAGACCTCCAAGGAGGCGGTCTGCCTGGTGTTCGAGAAGGTCAACACAGGCGGCGTGCAGCTCTCGGTATTCGAATTGATCACCGCCAGCTATGCCGCTGAGGGCTATAACCTGCGCGATGATTGGTATGGCTCCGACATCCGTAAGGTGCCTTCACGCAAGGTTCGCTTCAAGGAGCACGAGTTGCTGGCGGGCGTGGAAAACACCGATCTACTGATTGCCATCACGTTGCTACATACCCACGCTCGCAAGCAAGAGGATATTGCTGCCGGTCACACAGGGAAACAAGTTCGACCCGTCAGTGCCAAGCGCACCTCAGTACTGGACCTCCCACTTGAATCATATAAGCGCTGGGTAGATAGCGTGGAAAAAGGTTTTGTCGAGGCGGCTTACTTCCTCAAGGGAGAATGCTTCTACAAACGCCGCGAACTACCCTATGCCACCCAGCTAGTGCCACTGGCCGCTGTCATGACGCTGCTGGGCGGGAGCTGGCGGGAGCCCCGTATCCACGCCAAGCTCACCCGCTGGTTCTGGAGTGGTGTACTGGGTGAACTCTATGGCGGCGCCGTGGAGACCCGCATCGCCCTGGACCTGGAAGAGCTGATGTATTGGTTCAAGCACGACGCCGAGCTGCCGCGCACCGTGATTGACGCCTCCTTCGACCCCTCGCGCCTCGAGACCCTACGCAGTCGTAACAGCGCCGCCTACAAGGGCATCAATGTGCTGATCCTGCGCGAAGGGGCCAACGACTTTTTCTGGAAGGGCGACATTCAGGCGCTCGACCAACAAGGCGTCGCGCTGGATATTCACCACATCTTCCCGCGTGCCTGGTGCGAGTCTCAGGGACTTTCCTATCGCGTCTACGACGCCATCATCAACAAGACGCCTATCTCTGCGCATACCAATCGCATGATCGGCGGCAGAGCCCCGTCGGAGTATCTGACCCGCCTGCAGGACCACAAGCAGGTCCAGCTAAATGATGAATCAATGGATGCCATCCTTGAAGGCCACCGTATCCCGACACAAGCTTTACGCGCGGATGACTTTGGCGCCTTCTACCAACAGCGCAAGCAGAACCTGCTCGAGATCATCGAAAAGGCAATGGGCAAGAAAGCGCTGGCGGGCAGTGATGAAGGTAGCGATGAGGGAGGTGACGACTGAATCATGGCCATTGACCTCTCGCGCAGCCTGAACCCGCAAAAGGGGCTGATCGACAAGCGAACAAAGCGAGAGGTCTCAGTAGCACCAGTAGGTGTGTTGGCACGTATGCTGGTAGCACTTGATTGGTTGATCACGAAGGAAGCCGTCACACCCAGTGTAGAAGCTATCAAGGAAGGGTTCAGGCACTGGTCCCATGATTTGGCCGGGCAGCGCAAGATGAACCTGTTCTCGGACCGCCTGATCGCCGTGACGCTGGAGAGGCTGATATCAGGCCCAAGGCTCCACATCGTCTTGGGCGCGGAGTCACGACAGGCCACACCTGGAAAGGCTGGAAGGGTCAGGAAGCCTTTACTGAGCTCTGTCGGCCTCAGGTTGGAGACAGACACAGAAGACTGGACCTGGGGGAGGAACTTATATGAGCAGGTATCGTGCTACTGGATCACAAGGCAGTGCCGAGCCCGGTTCAGGTGGCAAGGTCATGCGTAACAAGCTCGATCTCACCGATCAAGAGAGTCTTGATGAAGCCGAGACTGAACAGCTACTGAAACTATACGAAGTAGTGTTCGAGTCTTTGCCAGAGAACCAGCCACTCAACACTGCGCTACTAAAACACTGGCATCATCGCTGGCTTGGGAATATCTATGACTGGGCGGGCGAAGAGCGTCAGGTCAATCTGGAAAAAGACGGCTTTCCCTTCGCCGCAGCAGGACAGCTGCCCAAGCTATTGAGTAAGCTGGATCAGGAATGGCTGAGTAAACTGACACCCTGCAACGAAATGAATCGAGAGGAGGCGATACACGCCATCGCTCAAATTCATGTCGAGCTGATCTTGATACATCCATTCAGAGAGGGGAATGGCCGTATCGCTCGACTATTGTCAGATGCCATGGCCTATCAAGCGGGGCTGGGACTGTTGAATTACGATGACTGGAATCAGAACAAGGAGGCCTATATCCAGGCCATCCATGCCGGTGTCGTTTGTGACTATGAACCAATGGTTGAGCGAGTCAGGCAAGCGGTAGAGACTTGAAACGGGACTTGCCAGAACGCAGCTTCATCTCGATAGCTTGACTAGGCTTGCCTGTTTCTACGGCTGTAGATGTGGAAACGGCCTTCAGCAATGCGCTACTGCTCACTCTACGGCGTTTCTTGAGTACTGTAGAAGTCGTCATGTGAACCCTCCATTGAGTTACGAGTCATTTTACGCCTTCTCGCGATAATCTGCACCCAAGCTGCTCCGCTACGAACATTTTCTCACCACCCACCTGATTCTGGAGCCAAGGAATGGCAGGCCCTGAGTACACCGACGTAGAAAAGCCCTTCATTGATCAACTGGTAGGCCAAGGCTGGGAATATCTGGAGGGCTCAGTCAGCGACCCTGCCGTGACGAGCCGCGACAGCTTTTCTCAGGTAGTGATGGAGCCGTTGCTGAAGGATCAACTCGGCAAGATCAACCTGCATGATGGCAAGCGTTGGCTGGATGAGACACGCCTGAACCAGGCAGTCTCTGCCATCACCCGAATCCCCTCCAGCAAGCTGCTGGAAGCCAACAAACAGGCTACCCAGCTATTGCTCAACGGCCTGACGGTAGAGGGGGTAGAAGGCTGGGATGGCGGTCGGGGTCAGGTTATTCGCTTCATCGACTGGGATGAACCTGCCAACAACACCTTCACGGTGGTCAATCAGTTCAAGGTGAAGAGCCCTCCCGGCCATGACTCGGGTAAAGGTCACGTGATCCCTGACCTTGTGCTGTTCGTTAATGGCATCCCGCTGGTGGTAGTGGAGTGCAAGAGTCGCACAGTGCCCGAAGGCATAAGCCACGCAGTGGACCAGCTGCGGCGCTATCATGACCAACGCATTCTGGATAACGACACCGAAGAACACGAAGGTGCCCCAGCCCTGTTCGCGACCAATCAGTTCCTGGTGGCCAGCAACTTCGATGATGCACGAGTCGGCTCCATCGGCGCTCGCTTCTCTCATTACCTGAGCTGGAAGACTGTCGCCCCGCTGCGTGAGGCAGATGTTGTCACTGACCTTGGGGTGACGCACCTATCGGCCCAGCAGCGTCTGATCGCCGGGATGCTCACTCCGGCCAATTTGTTGGATATCGTGCGTCACTACACGCTATTCATGAATGCTGGCGGGCAAGAGATAAAGCTGGTGTGTCGCTACCAGCAGTACCGTGGCATGACGCGCGCGTTCAAGCGGCTCAAGTATGGCAAGACACGCCGTGAAGACGGGGAGTCTGACCGCCGTGGTGGAATTGTCTGGCACACCCAGGGTAGTGGCAAAAGCCTTTCGATGGTGTTCTTGATGCGCAAGATTCGCACCGACCCTGCCCTGCGTCGCTTCAAGGTGGTAGTCATTACCGATCGTAAGGACCTGCAAGAGCAGCTGTCGGCAACGGCCGAGCTCACTGGGGAGACGGTCACCAAGGCAGGCAAAACATCGCAACTCAAGAAGCTATTGGCACGCGAAGGTCCTGGCTTGGTCTTCGGCACCATACAGAAATACCGTGACCCCGATAGCGATGATGAGCCTACGCAAGGCGCCTACGCCCAAGTCGCGCAAGATCAGCCTGATGACCAACGTCTGGTTGCCGAGCCAGCAGTTGTTAGCAGTGTCGGCAGTCCGCGCAAGCCAACCCTCAGTGCGCCCTTCGAGTTACTCAATACCAGTGAAGACATCCTGATCATGGTGGATGAAGCCCACCGCACCCAGGCGGGGGATCTTCACGCTAACATGATGCGCGCCCTGCCCAATGCGGCTCGTATCGGCTTCACTGGCACACCGATCATCATGGGTGACAAGAAACGCACCCATGACATTTTCGGTGAGTACATAGACCGCTACACCATCAAGGAAGCAGAAGAGGATGGCGCGACGGTCCCGATACTCTACGAGGGACGCACTGCCAAGGGCGCCATCAAGGAAGGGGCAAGCCTGGACGGCCTGTTCGAGGACCTCTTCCGCGATCACACCAAGGAAGAACTTGAGGCTATCAAGAAGAAGTACGCCACCAAGGGCCAGATTTTTGAAGCACCTCAATTAGTGCAGGAAAAGGCGCAGGACATCCTTCGCCATTACGTCACGAACATCCTGCCCAATGGATACAAGGCTCAGTTGGTGTCTTATAGCCGCCGGGCCGCCTTGCGCTACTTCGATGCTCTTGAACAGGCCAAGCAGGACCTCCTGAAAGAGGCTATGTCACTGTCAGCGGAAGACAAGCAGCTCGACGACACCCAGCTACTCACCCGGCCGCCCAAGGTCAAGGCCGCGATACAGGCGTGGCGTTATCGCAAGGTACTGGAGGAGCTGGAGTTCGCCGTGGTCTTCAGCAGCGGAAACAATGATGACGCTGCTTGGGCCAAGTGGAGCGACCGGGCTGCTGTGGAGAGCCACATCAAACGGTTCAAGAAGCCTCTGCCGCCAAATGATGCCACGCCTGCCGACCCTACCAAGCACGATTCACTGGCCTTCCTGATCGTCAAAAGTATGCTGCTGACTGGATTTGACGCCCCCATCGAAGGGGTGATGTACCTGGATCGCTCTCTACGTGAGGCCGAACTGCTGCAAGCCATCGCACGCGTCAATCGTACTGGTCATGGCAAGTCACACGGCATCGTGGTGGACTATTTTGGCGTTGCCAATCACCTCAAGGAAGCCTTGGCTGCTTATAGCGAGGAAGATATCGAGGGCGCTCTGCAAAGCCTCAAGGATGAGATCCCGTTGCTGCGTGATCGCCACTTGCGTGTTGTTGACGTGCTGCGCGCACAAGGGGTGGATGACCTGGATGACACCGAGGAAGCCGTACAGGTGCTGGGCGATGAGCGTGTGCGCGCCGAGTTCATGGTCAAGCTCAAGGAGTTCAATCGCGGCCTGGATGACGTACTACCCCGCCCTGAAGGCCTGGAATTCGTCAATGATGCCAAGCGTCTCGCCTATATTCATGCCATCGCCCGCAACCGCTACAAGGATACTCCTGAGCTCGGGAAGGATATCGGCAACAAGGTACGCAAGTTGATCGATGACTACGTGATATCTCTGGGCATCGACCCGCGTATCCCTCCTGTACAGCTGACTGACGCGAGCTTCGATGATCATATCGATCACCAGGCGAGTGATCGAGCCAAGGCATCAGAGATGGAGCACGCGGTGCGCTCCCACGTCAGCAAACACCTCGAGGAAGATCCTGTAAAATACGGTCGCCTCAGTGAACGCCTTGAAGAGCTGCTCGGTCAGCTTGATGGACAGTGGGCAGACCAGGTGGAAGCCTTCAAGAGTCTGATCCAGCAACTGCGAGACGGCGCCAGCCTTGATGACGAGGCCATACCCGATATGCCGGACCACGCCGAGCCCTTCTGGCGAGAACTGGTAGCCACCTGCGACCTAGACCCGACAAGCCTGAACTCCACCACGGCACAGAGGCTGCTCGAGACTACGGAAGAAGTCGTGGCCATCATTCAGCCCGAGATTGCTATTCCTGATTTCTGGAAGCCATCCCATATCCCGGACCAGGAACGCCTGAAGCAAGGTCTGTTCAGTTTGCTGATAATGGGCAGTTTGGTGCCGACCGATCAAGCGGAGGCTACCGCTGAGCGTCTCTTTGACTTGGCACGCAGCAACCATCATAAGCTGGTAAACGCATGACACGCTTGACCATAGAAGACCTTTCTTTTGAGGTGCGCGAAAGCTCTCGCCGGAAGACGCTGGCTATCACGGTGGAACGCGATGGCGAGCTCGTCATCGTAGCCCCTACCGGCACTGATACGGAATTGGTACGTGAGTTTGTGGGAGAGAAGCGTCTCTGGATCTACCAGAAACTGGCACAGAAAGCAGAGAAGCGTCGTAGCCTGCCCCAGAAGGAGTACGTCAACGGGGAAGGTTTTCTTTACCTGGGACGTAGCTATCGCCTCCGACGGGTGCCGCCGACCGCCTCAAGCGCGCCTCTGAAACTGGCCGCCGGACGCTTCCTGCTTCGTGAAGACGCGCTACCTGATGCACGTGAGCACTTCATCCACTGGTACACCAGCCGAGCACAGGACTGGCTGACTAAGAAGGTGAGAGAACACGCGCAACGGATGGGGGTGTCGCCCGCAGGCGTGAAGGTTCAGGACCTCGGTTATCGCTGGGGGTCCTGCGGTAAGGGCAACCGTGTGTACTTCCATTGGAAGACCATACTGCTGCCACGCCATATCGCAGAGTATGTGGTCGTGCACGAGCTAGTTCATCTGTACGAACCACATCACACGCCTGCCTTCTGGCGCCGCCTGGAAAGAGCCATGCCGGACTATGAACAGCGCAAGAGCTGGCTCGCCCGGCATGGCATCGAGGTGGAAGGGATATAGGCCTTACAACAAGGTGCGGGCCTATCTGTTCGGGTGGCCATTGTGCACTCATCAACCATCTTGAATGGCCACAGAACCTGCTACCGGCTGGTAACTTAGTAAGGTCTCCATTTTTTGAAGTCCAACATCTCTGAAAAATGCCCTGACCACTTCATTTTTTGGAGCCTTATCCAAGGCCAAACCACACAATTCCGGACCACCACTCCAATTTTTGACGCTATCGACTCCAAAAACTGAAGGCGGTAATGCTCGAAATCATGCCTTCCACTTCCTCGGCGGCATGGTGGTATCCACTACATCAAGCTTGCCACCACAAGGGTCTATCGGCTGCCAAGTGATGGCATATAGGGCACAGCGGGATGCTTCACGTCCTTTGAATGCCTCTCGAGACTTCAGCACCAGATTACGCTCCTGCAGCTCGCGGAGTGCCTTGCAAAGTGTCCCGGCCGCCATACCTCCCCACGCCTTCATTGTCGTATGTGTAGCGGAAAGGTCGCCATTGTTCCTCCCGTTATACTGAGCCGCCAAAGCGATGAGAACTTTGTGGCCGGACGAAGTAAGCAAGCGAAAATCTTCATGCTCCATGACCACTTTTGGCAAAGCCAGGTAACCACCCGGCCAGCTGGAGATGGCCTTGTGCTTCCTTTTGGCCATCGCATTACCGCTCGCTCATCAGGTGATAGCGCTTGATCTTTTCACCTGGTTTGGAAGGATGGGGATGCTCTCTTGTCTGAATCTCTATCCCCGAACGCCGCAGATCCCTGACTGATGCTGGCGGATGTGCAATGCTCAGCTCACTAACCAACTCGATATTGCTCATAGGCCGCAGACGTAGTGACGATAATACTTTGCCAGCCTGGCTGTGCGGAGAGATATCACGAGACGACCCACTCATTGCGCCACCTCCTGCTGAGCTTCCCATTGCTGAATATCGGAAAACTTCCAGCGAGTGCAGCCAAAGCCGAACCGCGTAGGCTTCGGAAAGTCTCCAGGCACACGCGCCCATCGCCAGATGGTGGCAGTGTGAACATCGTAGCGGTTAGCAAGCTGCTTGACTGACAACCAGGTGGATACTTGCTGAACACCTACCTGGCTGGCCTGCATAGAGCGATCATGAGAGTAATTCGCCATGGTGTATTGCCTTGCGTTGTGGATTCACAGGCAGCATGACGTGGCAGTGAGTCCACAAGTTCCAAATGGGATGACTTGAGTACCATTTGGGATATGAGCTAGGCGACTGAACTCAAGCTTTTTCCGTTTCTCTGTCTTCACGAATCGAACTGATGTCTGAAATCATATTCGCCACTGTTTCATTCTTTAGATAAAGACCATGCTTGTTCATAACAAATAGCAAGGCATTAGCTGCAGAATAAGGCTCCCGCGGGATGTCACCTTTCAAAGATTCCTGCGCGAGTGCTTCAATGACGGTCAGATATGATCTTCGACTTCTAGGATGCACATTCTCTTTAGTGGGAAGAGAGGAAAGCCTTTTATTCTCTTCTTTCAATTTCTTTATTTCTTCTTTTTGAGCAAGCCACGCTTCTTTAGCCTTCTCAACTCTAGCTTCAGTAGCCTCAATTTTCGACTGTAAGGCAGATAGTCATCAATGTTAATCGAATGATGGACTCCTCGCTCAATCTCATCGAATAAGAATTCTGGCTTTTGCCCAGGATAGTATTTCAGCATCCACTCTTTTAAGTCGTGATGACGCACCGTTCTACGATAGGGGGCCACGTGCTCACCACTAGTGACAGCTTTCCCATCACGCCCATAAGCGAGATCATCGTTATTGATGGCATCTTCGATTGCCAAGCAATTCACTCGCAAGCAAGGCCATTGAGGGAATAATTTAACATCAGGTATAGCTTCACCGCCTACCGCTTCTAATATCTCCACTTCATGAGCAACCAAACCACACCACCTTATCGCTATTTCGATGAGACGATAATATGGCTTTTGAAGACTATTACAGCTATAAGGATCATACCCTGCCATTATGCCCTCCTTGGCACCTTCTCCCCTAATCACTCACAAATCGACAACCCCACAACCAACGAAGCCATAAATATTTTACTAAGCTTTCGCTAGCGCTTTATCAAAAACATAACTGCTCAATTACGCACCAAGAAATCTGCCCACTGCTTCATGACCCCAGCGCGTTTGGTCAGCAAATCGCCGCGTCGATAGGCAGCTTCTGTCTGGTTTCCGATAGCGTGGGCTAACACGGATTCGGCAACATCGTGTGCTGTGGCTGTCCTCTCCGACATCCAGTCGCGCAGTGTGGATCGGAAGCCGTGCGGTACCACTACCCGCCCGTCAGTGGGGTCCACGAATCCCTGGCCGCCATCCTTCAAACTTGTTTCGTGCATCCGCTTGATGAGGTCGCCCATTGATCTGGCAGCCAACGCCTTGCCATTGCCACGACTGAAGACCAACCCCTCCTGTGCCGGGTTGAGTGTCTTGAGCACTTCCACAGCAGCAGGAGAAAGCGGTATACGGTGTTCTTTACGCCGCTTCATTCTGCCCGCCGGTATGACCCAGAGAGCCTCAGTCAGGTCAATCTCTTCCCATCTAGCCCCCAAAACATCACCTGAACGACTCCCGGTAAGAATCAGCAAGGTCAGTGCCTTGGCAGTTACGTCTTCTCGCTGAGTCAGGCTCTGCCAGAATACAGGCGCCGTATCGATCGGCAACGCTGGGAGATGCTCCACCTTCTTTATCTTGGCCGGCGCTGGTAACACAGCATCGAGATTGCCTTTCCAGGCAGCAGGGTTGGGCCCAGTACGATGACCATGAGCCGTTGCCCAAGAAAGAACAGACTCTATGCGCTGACGCACCCTGGCGGCGGTAGTGGGCTTGGCTTGCCATATCGGCTCAAGACATTGGACGACGTGTGCCAGCTCGATATCTGCTACGGACATCGTGCCAAGTGAAGGGATAACATAACTCTCAAGCGAAGATTCCCACTGACGGGCGTGCTTGATGTTACTGGCCTCCGCCTGCTTGATCTGAATCACCGCCTTGGCAGCGCGGGCGAAGGTAAGGCGACGCCTCTCTTCTGCCTGACGGGCTTGCTTGGCCGCCTTGCGTTCAGTTATTGGATCTATACCCTCGGCCAGCTTGTCGCGAATGGACCGAGCTTTCTCGCGGGCTGCAGCCAGGGTAGTGCTGGGAAAAGAGCCCAAGCCAACATCACGATAGACCGCGAAGGAATTTCCGGCAGCAGAAACCCGCCTCTCCCCAGTGGGGAAGCGCAATATCCAAGAACGACCGCCATTATCAGTAACACGCAGAAACAGACCATCGACCCCGCCCACCGCGTGGCGACCAGGAGAAATAAGGCGTCTGACTTGAAGAGCTGAGAGCTCAGGAGCTTTTCTCGGCATGATCTAGTCCCAATACCCGTCCCAATATGGAGGTGTCATTGGATGCTAGTTGATGCAACGAGGTGCTACAAGAAGGGAGAGCTAAGTACTTGATTGGAATGGTGCCGGTGGTCGGACTCGAACCGACACGCCTATTAAGCGGCGGATTTTGAATCCGCTGCGTCTACCAATTCCGCCACACCGGCAACGGGTCGAAATTATACGGAATATTGCACCAAGGTCAATGATTTTTAGTGCTAGATCAGCGGCCTGCAAGATATCGCCATATTGCCCCCTTTTTGGACGACATGATGAAGTCCACGAGCAGGGCTTCGCGTCAGGCGTGGCATTCGCTATCATGGGCGACCTTTTTTCACCTGCCCTGTTAAGAGCCTCATGAATCGCTCCACAGGAGCAGGAGTACTATCTTCCCTTATTTGCATGTACGCATGCAGCGATGCGCCTTGTGTGCGTCGTTCTATCAGAGCTTCACGTTGGCCATGTCACGTATCGATTCTGGTGATGCCTCGAGCGTTGCCACCCCAGCTATCGCTCGTCCGCTCATGCGTAGCGATTACGACTTCAGTCTCCCAGACGAGCTGATTGCCCGCTATCCGTCCGAGCAACGTAGCAACTGTCGCCTGTTGCATCTGGATGGCAAGAGCGGTGATATCGCGCACCGTCGCTTCCCGGAGTTGATAGAGCTGCTGGAACCCGGTGATGTCGTGGTATTCAACGACACCCGCGTCATTCCGGCACGTCTGCATGGCCACAAGGCGTCTGGCGGCAAGATCGAGATGCTGCTGGAACGTCCGCTGGATGCACAGCGTGGGCTGGCGCATATTCGCTCGAGCAAGTCTCCGAAACCAGGTACCGAGCTCATCTTTGAAGGCGGCATCACCGCCGTCGTCGAAGGTCGTCAGGATGCATTGTTCGAGCTGCGTTTCCACGGCGAAACGCCGATGATCGAGCTACTCAATCAGCATGGCCATATGCCACTCCCGCCTTATATCACCCGTGACGATGAGCTGTCGGATCGCGAACGCTATCAGACAGTCTATGCCAAGCGCGACGGGGCGGTTGCAGCCCCGACGGCTGGACTGCATTTTGACGAGCCAATGATGGCCGCGATGGCCAACAAGGGTATCGAGACTACCTTTGTCACGCTGCATGTGGGTGCCGGCACCTTCCAGCCAGTGCGTGTCGACAGCATCCTCGAACACCACATGCACAGCGAATGGATCGACGTCGGCCAGGACACCTGCGACAAGATTGCCAGAGCCCGCGCCAACGGACACCGTGTCATGGCGGTCGGAACCACTAGCGTGCGCTGCCTGGAAAGCGCTGCAAAGGCGCACGGTGGAACACTGGCCCCCTACTCCGGTGATACCGACATCTTCATCTATCCGGGTTATGAGTGGCAGGTAGTCGATCGACTGATCACCAACTTCCACCTTCCCGAATCAACGCTGCTGATGCTGGTCTCGGCCTTTGCTGGTTACGAAAACACCATAGCCGCCTACCAGGCTGCCGTGGAAGAACGCTATCAGTTCTTCAGCTATGGCGATGCCATGCTGCTCGAACGCGTCTAATTCTGGCAAAACGAATTCCAGCAACTCCCTGCGATTGATCAGGGGCACGACAACAGCCCAGCCCCACGTCATGAGCAGTTAACGCGACGTGCGCTACCCTACTGACACACCAGCTGCGGCCTGTTTCGCCGCCAAGCGAAGAGAGAATCATGCGTAAAGAATGCTTCATGAGTTTCGAAAAGCTCGCCACCGATGGCCGTGCACGTCGCGGCCGCATGACCTTCCCACGTGGCACCGTAGAGACTCCGGCGTTCATGCCGGTTGGCACCTACGGCACCGTCAAGGGCATGACGCCGGAGTCCATCAAGGAAATCGGCGCCGAGATGATTCTCGGCAACACCTTCCACCTGTGGCTACGCCCAGGCACGGAAGTCATCGAAGCCCATGGCGACCTGCATGACTTCGCGCAGTGGGACAAGCCGATTCTGACCGATTCCGGCGGTTTCCAGGTCTTCTCGCTGGGCAAGACGCGCAAGATCACCGAGCAAGGCGTGCACTTCCGCTCACCGGTCGATGGCTCCAAGGTCTTCATGGGCCCGGAAGAGTCCATGGCCGTTCAACGCTCGCTCGGCTCCGACATCGTGATGATCTTCGATGAGTGCACGCCCTACCCGGCGACTCATGACGAAGCTCGCAAGTCGATGGAGATGTCGCTGCGCTGGGCTCAGCGCTCCTACGATGCACACGGCGACTCACCGTCAGCCCTATTCGGCATCATTCAGGGCGGTATGTATCCGGACCTGCGTGAGCAGTCACTGGAAGGCCTGAAGAAGATCGACTTCGACGGCTACGCCATCGGCGGTCTGTCAGTGGGCGAGCCAAAAGAAGAGATGATCAAGGCTCTCGATTACCTGCCCGAGTGGATGCCGGAAGACAAGCCACGTTACCTGATGGGCGTCGGCAAGCCGGAAGATCTCGTTGAAGGCGTGCGTCGTGGCGTCGACATGTTCGACTGCGTGATGCCGACCCGCAACGCGCGCAACGGCCACCTGTTTACACCGACCGGCACAGTCAAGATTCGCAACGCCGTCCACAAGCGTGATACGTCACCGCTGGACCCAGAGTGTGATTGCTATACCTGCACCAATTTCTCACGCGGTTATCTGCATCACCTTGATCGTTGTGGAGAAATGCTCGGCTCAATGCTCAACACTATCCACAATCTGCGCTACTACCAGACCGTCATGGCTGGTTTGCGCGGTGCAATTGAAGCGGGTACATTGCAGGACTTCGTGGAACAGTTTTATGCCGCGCGCGGCCTGCCAGTGCCGCCGCTGGCCGACTGATCGGTTTACGGCCGGAGGGTTCGCCATCCGGCTCGGACTCGTCTCGCGCTCCCCATTGCATTCGTCAGACTGCATGCATCAGGAAAGAACGGGCACGAGTCGGCGGTTCATGAAACCGTCAGTTGAAAGCTGTCAGTTAAAAATCAGGCTCATCGCACAACAACAGTTCACCCGTAACCTCTGGAGATACACATGCTGGAATTTCTCATTCCTGCCGCACACGCTGAAGCTGAGGCCGGCATTGCCGGTGGCGGCGCTATCGGTCAGATTGTCATGCTGGTCGGTTTCGTGGTCATTTTCTACTTCCTGCTGTGGCGCCCGCAGTCCAAGCGCGCCAAGGAACACAAGAACCTGATCGGCAACCTGGCCAAGGGTGACGAGATCGTCATCGGCGGCGGCCTGGTCGGGCGCATCACCAAGGTCAACGAACAGTTCCTCACCATGGAGCTGAACGAAGGCAACGAAGTCAACGTGCAGAAATCTGCCGTGGCCGCAGTACTTCCGAAGGGCACCATCAAGTCCATCTGATCCCCTCCTGCTGCCGGCCCCTGTGCCGGCAGCATGCTTTTTCTCTCCCGCTCCACCAAGGACAGGGCTGCCATGCTCAACCGCTATCCGCTTTGGAAGTACCTGGTCATCTGCCTGGTACTTGCCGTCGGCGTGATCTACGCATTGCCGAACCTTTACCCCGAAGACCCGGCCGTGCAGATCAGTGCCGCCAGCGGCGCCGAGGCCGTCGACCAGCAAGATCTCGATCGTGCCATCAGCGCACTGGAAAACGCAGGCATTACGCCCAAGTCCCAAGAACTCAACGGCTCCACCGGCCTGATTCGCCTCACCAGCAACGACCAGCAACTGCGTGCCAAAGAGCTCGTCAGTGATACGCTCGGCGACAACATCATCGTCGCGTTGAACCTGGCCGATGCAACGCCCGCATGGCTCTCAAGCCTTGGCGCTTCACCGATGAAGCTGGGTCTTGATCTGCGAGGAGGGGTCCACTTCCAGCTGGAAGTCGACATGGACGCCGCCGTCAAGCAACGCCTGGAAGTCAACGCCAGCGCGATCAAGGAAATTCTACGCGAGGAGCGTATCCGCTACCGCGGCAGCGAAGTCAACGACGGTACGTTAAGCCTGACCTTCTCCGATGGCGACGACCTCTCAAAGTCCCGCTCACTGATCTCACGGGACTTCCAGGATTTCGAGTTTGATGAGCGTGATGTCGAACGCGGCTCCGTGCTCGACCTCAAGCTGACGGCGACCGCCGTCAAGCAGATTCAGGATTATGCGGTCAATCAAAACCTGACCACGATCCGTAACCGCGTCAATGAGCTAGGCGTCTCCGAGCCACTGGTTCAGCGCCAGGGGCCGAACCGCATCGTAGTTGAGCTGCCAGGCGTGCAGGACACTGCCGCTGCCAAGCGCGTATTGGGCGCCACAGCCAATCTCGAGTTCCGGCTCGAGGCGACCAACGACACCCCGGCCAGTGAAATGGAAAGCTTTGCCTTCCGCAGCCAGCCAGGTCGTACCGCCAACATCATGAAAGACGTGATCATCAGCGGTGACAGCGTGTCCAGTGCCAGCACCAGCTTTGATGAAAGTGGCCGCCCGCAGGTCAACATCAACCTGGATGGCACCGGCGGCTCGATCATGAACCGCGTGACGCGCGCTGCGATCGGTCGCAACATGGCGGTGCTGTTCATTGAGCACAAGACACGCACCCGCACGACGATGGAAGACGGTGAAAAGGTCGAAAAGCGCATTCCGTACACCGAGAAAGGGCTGATCAGCCTGGCGACGATACAGAGTGCATTGGGTAACCGCTTCCGCATCACCGGCCTCGACTCTCCAACAGAAGCCAAGGAGCTATCGCTGCTGCTGCGTTCCGGCTCGCTGGCTGCGCCGATTTACTTCGTGCAAGAACGCACGATCGGCCCAAGCCTGGGAGCGGAAAATATCGCAAGCGGCATTCTGTCCGTTGAGCTAGGCCTGCTGCTGGTCGTGCTGTTCATGCTGGCGCGTTACAAGGCCTTCGGCATAGTCGCCAACGTTGCACTGACCGCGAACCTGGCGATCTTGATTGCCGCAATGTCGATGCTGGGTGCAACGCTGACCCTACCGGGTATCGCAGGTATCGTGCTGACCCTCGGTATGGCAGTAGATGCGAATGTGTTGATCTTCGAACGTATCCGCGAGGAAATGCGCACGAAGATGCCGCTCCATCAGGCTATCCATACCGGCTTCGAGCGTGCATTCACCTCTATCGTCGATGCGAACATCACCACCCTGCTGGTCGCGGTGATCCTGTTCTCCATCGGTAGCGGGCCGGTCAAAGGCTTCGCGGTGACGCTGTCCATCGGCATTCTGACGTCGATGTTCACGGCGATCATGATGTCGCGCGGCATCATCAATCTTGCCATTGGCGGCAAGACACTCAAGAAACTCTGGATCTGAGGGGCCATCGTGATGCGACAGTTTGACTTCATGAGCAAGCGGCGCGCGGCCTTCATCGTCTCCATCGTGTTGACGATCGTGGCCATTGGCGCCCTTGTGATTCACGGCCTGAACCTGGGTCTCGACTTTACCGGCGGCACCTTGGTAGAAGTGAAATATCAGGTTGCACCGGCCCTTGAAAGCATCCGCCAGACGCTGGATGCCGCTGGCTACAAGGATGTCTCGGTGCAAACCTTCGGGGCAAGCAACGAGATTCTGGTACGCCTGCAACAGAGCTTCGAAGCCGGCATCGGCAACGATATCGTCGCCCAGCTTCAAGGGACCGGCGATCAGGTCAGCCTGGTACGTGCAGAGTTCGTCGGCGCACAGGTTGGCGATCAGCTACGCGACCAATCTGGCCTTGGCATGCTGCTCGCACTGGCGGTAGTGATGGTCTATGTGGCCTTCCGCTTCCAGTACAAGTTCGCACTCGGCGCACTGATCTCACTGGGTCACGATGTCGTGATTCTCCTGGGTATCTTTGCCCTGTTCGGGTTCGACTTTGACCTGACCGTACTGGCTGCAGTACTGGCCGTGATTGGTTACTCGTTGAACGACACCATCATCGTCTACGACCGCATTCGCGAGAACATTCGTAAATCGCGGACTGACGATATGCCGGCGATCTTCAACGACGCGATCAATGCCACGCTGTCACGTACGCTCTCCACCTCCGGCACCACGTTGCTGGTGCTGTTGGCACTGTTCTTCCTCGGCGGTGACATGATCCACAACTTCGCTATCGCGCTGATCATCGGCGTTGTCGCAGGCACCTTCTCTTCCATCTATGTGGCGGCAGCATTGCTACTGGTGGTGGGCCTGAAGCGTGTGGACCTGATTCCGCCACCCAAGGAGCAGTTTGAAGACGGCGCGCCCTGAGCACTTGAATCGGCTGCACTGCACTTCATTGCGCTATCGTCCCAGGCATCTCTGGCGGCGGTAGCGCAAATGCCAGACACAAAAAAACCCACCTCGATGAGGTGGGTTTTTTTGTTCTCTTGATTCATCCTCACATGCATATTGCACATGCAGAGGACTCGTCAGAGTTTCGAGTCAGCCTTACAGGTGCGGCTGCATGGTCTGTGCCAGCGCTTTGTACAGGCGAGCACCAGCAGCCATCAATGCGCCTTCGACAACCACCACGGGCGTGCCATCGGCACTGCCGGCCAATGCACCACATTCCTTCAGGAACAGACTGGCGATCTCACTATCACCCGATTCCAGGCCCAGCACGTAGACAGCATCAACACGACCAGCCGCCAGTTCGAGCACGTCGAGCAATGCACAGCCACTGGTGCGTAGCGTGTTCAGCTGCGGGCCAACCTGCTGGATGATAGAGAGATAAGTCGTCAGGTAGCGCGAGCGCTGCCAGTCTTCCGGCAGGCCCATCGCCAGACGTGCGCCGTCGATGGACGTGGCATTGGTCACACGGATACGGTGACCGGAGTGCTGAGCACCGCGACCACGGCTGACGATGAATTCCTCGTCAGTAAAGGGCGCAATGACCACGGCGTGTTCGGCACGCCCCTTGAACAGACAAACCACTGACAGGGCGAAACCTGAAGCGGCAGATGCCAGATTGGAATAACCATGCACCGGCTCAACACGCCAGTGGTAGTCAGAGCCTTGGCCTTCACCATCGCGATGGTCGGTATAACGGCCAGAAAGACCGTGCTGCGGATAGCCGCGCTCCAGCTGGCGCACGATGTGCGCTTCAGCGCGACGTGCAGTGTCTTCGATGAAGGTATCGAGATCTTTGTCGTTACGAGCGACTTCGATACGTTCACGAGCACGGACGAACTGCTCTGCGGCGCCGCGTGCAGCACGTAGCGCAAATTGGACCATCGGATGCATGATCAAAGCCTTGACGAGTCGGGAGCTGTTAAAGAACGGTGCATGACGCAATGCGGAACACAAGCAATGCGAAGCACAAGTCGTGCGCAACTGGAAGAGTAAGCACGTTGCAAAGCGCGGTGCGTAGTGCAATTTACGCAACGCGCTATATAGCGCAACATGCGACGACAGCGAGTGCCAATCGGATGGTGCGGTATAGCAGGACGGCGTAGTCTAGCAGAAGGTGTACATGGCTGCCATCGCCACACCCGACCTTGGTCGCGTTGCATGGCGACCAAGACAAGGCATGAATTCTCGCGACATCTGTCCTCGAACACACTCTGCTCACGCCTCGGCCACGATGCAGCAAACTGCTCTCTGTGGCGGCTTCATGCTAGGATATCGGGTTCTGACGCCCCATTATTCCTCAAGATCCGTTGGCTGCGTCAGCCGTCCTATCCTTCAATTGCTACCCTGGAAGTCCTCATGCTTGAACGTCTGCGCATTGTCCTGATCGGCACCAGCCATCCCGGCAACATCGGGGGAGCAGCTCGTGCCATGCTCAATATGGGCCTGGCCGACCTCGCACTGGTCGCACCACGCTGTCAGGTGCAATGTCAGGAGTCAGCCTCGCGCGCTTCAGGTGCCGATACTCTTGTCGCCAGCGCTCAGGTGCATGAAAGCCTGGAAGACGCCGTGGCAGATTGCAGTCTGGTCGTTGGCTGCAGCGCTCGCTCACGTAACTTGCCGTGGCCGATGATCACACCACGTGCCTTTGGCGCGACGCTCGCTGATGAGATTCGCCTGCCGGATGCCCGCGTCGCGATCGTATTCGGTCGTGAAGACTCAGGACTTTCCAACGAAGAGTTGCAGCGCTGTCATCGCCACGTCCATATTCCAACCAACCCTGATTTCAGCTCGCTGAATCTGGCAGCAGCGGTACAGGTGCTGGCATATGAGTGCCGCCAGGCATGGCTGGCCGAACAAGAGGCAGCCGGTGAAACACCACGAGCTGAAGATGACCAGCCCTTCGGCATCGATTGGGACAGCCCTCTGGCTAGCCACGCCGACCTTGAACGCCTGTTCGAACATCTGGAAAAGACGCTGATCAGCATTGACTTTCTAGACCCGGAACAGCCGCGCCAACTGATGGCCCGCCTGAGACGCCTTTACCTGCGCGCCCGCCCCGACAGCATGGAAATCAATATCCTGCGCGGTATTCTGTCAGCGGTAGACAAGCAGGCTCGTCAGGCACAGGCCGCCGCGGATTCCCGCGCTCATTGAGGACACGCCATGTTTATCCGACTGCGTGAAGACATTAATAGCGTCTTTGCCCGTGACCCGGCGGCGCGCAATTCTTTTGAAGTACTGACTAACTATCCGGGCTTGCACGCGCTGCTGGCTCACCGCATCAATCACTGGCTATGGCGTCATAATGCCAAATGGCTGGCGCGCACTGGTTCGACCCTGATGCGCTGGCTGACTGGTATCGAAATCCACCCTGGTGCCACCATCGGACGCCGCTTCTTCATCGATCACGGCATGGGCGTCGTGATCGGTGAGACTGCACTGATCGGCGATGATGTGACGCTCTATCACGGCGTCACGCTAGGCGGCACCACCTGGAATGCTGGCAAGCGTCACCCGACGCTAGGCGATGGCGTCATCGTCGGTGCGGCGCCAAGATTCTCGGCCCATTCACGGTCGGCGCCGGTGCCAAGGTCGGCTCCAACGCAGTGGTCACTCGTGAAGTACCTGCTGGGGCTACCGTGGTTGGCATTCCCGGCAAGATCGTCAAGCGCGCCGAACCGGATGTCGATGATACGCCCGCGATCGACCCCGAAAGTCGTGAAGCCATGAAAGAGAAGTTCGGCTTCGACGCCTACGGGATGGGACAGGACATGCCTGATCCGGTTGCGCGCTCCATGCACGCCATGCTTGATCACATGCACGCTGTGGACAAGCGCATCGAACAGATGTGCGGCACCCTGCGCAAACTGGATGCCAGCTACCGTGCCGGCCATCTGCCAGAACTCGATGATGCTGACTTCGCGCAGTTGATCGATGAGCTGGGGCCATGTGGCGAAGACGCGACAGCGGCCAAGGCAAGTACTGTCACTGAAGTAGTCACGCCGGGGCCTGATACTGCGGATGAGCAATCCAGCCCTCAGCGCCAGCATGGATAAAGTTGACTATTTCAGTCGGGATTGACCGCGAATCGTCAGCTCACCATAATGGATGGCCTGACTTGCGCTCATCCGGTCGCTGCTTCGTCACGATAAGCCAGTCACTACGAGGTGACGGTGAAGCATGAGCTTCACCGCCACGCTTGATGATATCTGCCCCACCAGCTCACGGGTTTTGCCATGCGCCTGACCACCAAGGGACGTTACGCCGTCACCGCGATGCTCGATCTGGCGCTGCATGCCAAGTGCGGGCCGACCTGTCTAGCCGATATCTCCGGGCGCCAAGGCATCTCGTTATCGTATCTGGAGCAGTTGTTCGCTCGCCTGCGACGCGCCGGTCTCGTCAAGAGTGTGCGCGGCCCCGGTGGCGGCTACCTGCTCGATACCGAGCTTGAGGCCACCTCTGTGGCGCGCATCATTGATGCCGTCAATGAGTCAGTGGATGCCACACGCTGCCAGGGACTGTCAGACTGTCAGTCGGGCGATACGTGCCTGACGCATCACCTATGGTGCGACCTGTCTGACGAGATACACGGCTTTCTTGATGGCATCAGTCTAGCGGACCTGGTCGCGCGCGAAGAGATACGCCACATCGCCAGCCGGCAGCGCGAGGCCTGCGAACCTATTCCCATCACCTTGATGGAAGGCGGCTAATCGGCGGCGATCAACATCGCCGCTGTACGTGCCGCGCCCTGCACTTGCAACATCCAGCGCCTCTTACTTCAGCTAGTCGTGTTTTCAGGAAGTCACCATGTCCCAGCCGATCTATCTCGATTATGCCGCCACCACGCCTGTCGACCCACGGGTCGCCGAGCTGATGATGCGCCACCTGACGCTGGACGGCACCTTCGCCAATCCAGCCTCGCGTAGCCATATGCCTGGCTGGCTGGCCGAACAGGCTGTCGAGGGTGCGCGCCGTCAGGTAGCTGAGTTGATTGGCGCCGACCCACGAGAGATCGTCTGGACCAGCGGTGCTACCGAAGCCAACAACCTGGCATTGAGCGGCTACATGCGCGCCAATGCCGAGCGTGGCCATCACCTGATTACATCGACCATCGAGCACAAGGCGATTCTAGACACCGCCAGCGCGCTGGAAGCAGAAGGCTTCAACGTCACGCGCATTGCCCCTCAGTCGGATGGTCGTATCAGCCCCGAGAGCCTGCGTGAGGCGCTGCGTGACGATACCGTGCTGGTATCACTGATGGCGGTCAACAATGAGCTAGGCAGTATCAATGACCTCGAAACACTCGGCACCATCGCACGTGAGCACGGCGCCGCCTTCCATGTCGATGCTGCTCAGGCACCCGGCAAGGTGAAGATTGACGTCAGCCAGCAGCCAATTGATCTGCTGTCGCTATCGGCTCACAAGGCCTATGGCCCAAAGGGGATCGGTGCGCTTTATGTACGCCGCCAACCGCAGGTCAAGATCGATGCACTGATTCATGGTGGCGGACATGAGCGCGGCATGCGCTCCGGCACCCTGCCAACGCATCAGATTGTTGGGATGGGAGAGGCCTATCGCCTATCCAGCGAGCAGTTTGATATCGATCAGCAGCATCTGATTGCCCTGCGTGCACAATTTTTGGCGGGTCTCCGCGAGATTGAAGGCGTGCACTTCAATACTGATATCGAAGTCAGCGTGCCCCACATCCTCAACCTCGCCTTTGATGGCGTCGAGGGTGAAGCACTCTTGATGGCACTGCGTGGCATCGCGATTTCTACCGGCTCGGCCTGCAACTCCGCCAGCGTCGAACCTTCATTTGTACTCACCGGCATTGGGGTATCCCGTCCGTTGGCGCTAGCATCGCTACGCTTTAGTTTTGGACGATTCACTACCATTGCCGACATTGATTCCGCGCTCTCTGAACTCAGGCATGCCCTGAGCGCACTGCGCGCCTGACCCGGGAGAATGCTCATGGCACATCTGTCAATTTCCTCCGCTGCCGCCGATCAGATCCGCGTTGTACTGGCTGAGCGCGGGCATGGCCTTGGCCTGCGCGTCTCGGTCAAGCCCAGCGGCTGCTCCGGTTACAGCTACGTGCTCGACTTCGCTGACGAAGCCAGTGAGGGCGATGCCGTTTTCGTCGACCACGGTGCCACGGTCTACGTGGACAACGAAGCCCTCACCGTTCTCGATGGCTCTGAAGTGGATTACGTCAAGGACGGCCTGAATCGCTTTTTCCGCTTCAACAACCCCAACGTCAAGGACGAGTGTGGTTGTGGTGAGAGCTTCAGCGTGTAGATCTAGCCTCAGCGTGTAGATCTAGCTTCAGCGTGTAGCGTCCACTGCGGCGTCCAGATGACCAGCACTGTTGAAGCGTTTGCCATCTTCGCGTCATCAGCGACAGGCAGGATGGATGCAGCCGGTGACGCGAGCAGCTATAATGCCGCCCACTTTTGTCGCGCCTTATGCTGACAGAACCCCTATTTCGCCGTTCGGTCTTTTCCGAGCGGCTCTTCAAAGCTTGTCTCAGGAGAATTACCCATGGCTACACAGCGTACTCTGTCCATCATCAAGCCGGATGCCGTTGCCAAGAACGTGATCGGCGAAATCTACACCCGTTTCGAGAAAGCCGGCCTGCAAGTCATCGCATCCAAGATGGTTCACCTGTCCAAAGAACAGGCTGAAGGCTTCTATGCTGAGCACAGCGAACGCGGCTTCTTCGGCGAGCTGGTCGGCTTCATGACCTCTGGTCCGGTCATGATCCAGGCGCTCGAAGGCGAAGAAGCCATCGCCAAGAACCGTGACCTGATGGGCGCTACCAACCCGAAAGAAGCCGCTGCCGGCACCATCCGTGCTGACTTCGCGACGTCCATCGATGCCAACGCCGTTCACGGCTCCGACGCTCCGGCAGCTGCCGAGCGCGAAATTGCTTACTTCTTCGGCGAAAACGAAATCTGCCCGCGCGGTTGATTTCTCTTGTGCGCCTGAATGATCACATGTCGTTCAGTCGTGCATGACGCGACGGCCCTGCCTGTGCGGCGGGGCCGTTGTGGTATCGGACGTGCTGAAACGTCTTGCCTTGTGCTCGACGTTTGAGCAGGTCCGATACGCTTTGACAGGCGCTGCAGGCTTTCACCAGTGCCATGTGGCAATCGAAATGACTGCCACTATCTACTGACGGCAAACGCCACACGAGGTCTGCGACACGTCGCCACCTCCTCCTGACAGCGCCGCCCCGCATGCGCTCATTCTCTCTACCCGCGCCTGCCCACCCCTGACTCGACCGGCCCAACATCATGACTGATACCACTGCGATGACCCCTGACACTACTGCTCCCACGACCGTCAAGCTCACCAATCTGCTTGGCCTGCCGCTTCCGGCGATGGAAGCCTTCTTCGATAGCATCGGCGAGAAGAAATTCCGCGCCACCCAGGTGCTGAAATGGATTCATCAGGAAGGCGTCGATAGCTTCGACGAGATGACAAACCTGGCCAAGCCGCTGCGCGAGCGTCTCAAGGAAGTTGCCGAGATTCGTGCACCGGGCATCATCTATGAAGGTGAATCCAAGGACGGCACACGCAAATGGGTGCTGGAAGTCAGCGATGGTAGCTACGTCGAGACGGTGCTGATCCCCTCCGAGAATGGCAATCGCCGCACCCTGTGCGTGTCTTCTCAGGTGGGTTGCTCGCTGGATTGCAGTTTCTGCTCTACCGGCAAGCAGGGCTTCGAGCGCGACCTGACCGCCGCCGAAATCATCGGCCAGGTGTGGGTTGCCACGCGCGGCGCAGTAGACCGCAAGGACACGCGCAAGCGTCCGGTCACCAACGTGGTGATGATGGGTATGGGCGAGCCGTTGATGAATTACGACAACGTCGTACCAGCGATGAAGCTGATGCTGGATGATAACGCCTATGGCCTGTCCAAGCGTCGCGTCACTCTGTCCACGTCTGGCGTAGTGCCGAAACTTGACCAGCTTGGCGATGAGATGGATGTCAGCCTGGCCATCTCCCTGCATGCGGCCAATGACGAGCTGCGTAACGTGCTGGTGCCGATCAACCGCAAGTGGAATATCCGCGCCCTGCTCGACGCTTGCCATCGTTACCTGGCCAAGTGTGATGATGCGCGCATCATCACCATCGAATATACGATGATGAAAGACGTCAACGATCAGATTCATCACGCCGAAGAACTGGCGGCATTGCTCAAGGAGCTGCCGTGCAAGATCAATCTGATTCCGTTCAACCCGTTCCCGCACTCCGGTTACGAGAAGCCGTCACGCAATCAGGTCATGCGCTTCCAACAGCGCCTGTACGAACTGGGCTATACCGCACCGGTTCGCGCAACGCGCGGTGATGATATCGATGCGGCGTGTGGCCAGCTAGTTGGTCAGGTCAAGGACCGTACCCGTCGCGCCGAGCGTTACATCAACGCCATCCAGCTCGACGCCGAATAAGCGCAAGCTCGATAGCCTGCATGACCAGCAAGCCTCTATATCTAGTGCCATTGATATATGCCGTGAGCAAACGTGCGCCGTCCCTCCCGCCTTGACTTGTCAGGGGTGCGGCGCTTTGATGGGGGCGCTTTTGTTGCCTGCAGCGATCCTCGCCAGCAGGCATACCACGAGCCTTTATTTACGCGAGGATTGCATGTCGAGTCGTCTGCCACGTCATCGCTTTACTGCTCACCGAGCTACTGGCCACGCCAGAGCCCTGCTGCTGTGCCTCGGCATTGCCAGCCTGTCCCTGTCAGGCTGCGCCACGCGCGTTGAGACCAATGACCCCTACGCTGCTCCCGATTCCGGCCGGGCTTCTGCCGCCTACGTGGAACTCGGCGAAGCCTATTTGGGCCGCAATCAGTTGCAGCGCGCCGACAATGCCTTCCAGAAAGCGCTCAAGCTTGAGAAGACCAACGCCCAGGCCAAGGCCGGTCTGGCGATGATCTACCAGCAACAGGGCGAAAATGCGCTGGCAGATGATTACTTCAAGCAAGCCATTGACAGTGATCCGTCATTCACGCGTGCCCGCAACAACTATGCCGCCTTTCTCTACGCGCGCGGCGAGTATATTGAAGCCTGCCAACAATTGCAGACTGCCACTCAGGACCTGACCTACGATAATCGTGGCCAGCTTTATACCAATCTGGGACGTTGTCAGCTGCAGCTAGGCAAGATGGATGAGGCACGCTCAAGTTTCGATCGTGCTGTCAGAATCAATCCGCGCGAATCTGAAGCCTGGCTTGCACAAGCCCGCATGGCGCATGAAGAAAATGACAATGAGACGGCCCAAAAGGGGCTAAGTCGCTATTTCCGCCTGTCAGGTACCGATAGAGAAAGTCTGGAGCTGGCAGTGGAAGTGGCTGAAGCGCGTGGCGATAGTCGTCTGGCGGATCTTTACGGACGCCAGCTGGAGCAGGTCAGAACCCGCGAATCAGGTAGCACTATTATCCGTACGCCGTAGCACTCGCTCAGGTTCTCTGGTCGTCATGGACAGCCACCGTCGCTGGAAGCAGTATTAAGAAGACCGAAATGCCGGTGAAAATCTCATCGCGAGCTTGGTATAGTGCCGACGGACGGCAGCCATTCAGACAGGCTACCGAGGGATACGGCTTTTACTGCTCCGTCGAGCTGCGTCGTATCTGTATTGGAAATTCGTAACAGAAACATGTCCAGAAGCACCGGAAGAACGCCCGGATGTGCGTTCGGTAGACAGTTTTTCCCTACAAGGATGCGCCATGAGCGAACATCAACCCGCCCTTGATCAGCCCGCCAGCGATTCACTGCCTGGCAAGAGTCTCAAGGCCGAGCGCGAACATCAGGGGTTGTCACGTGATGAAGTGGCGACACAGCTCAATCTGCGCCCAAGCCTGGTCGATGACCTTGAACGTGATCACTACGATCAGATACCGATTACCGCCTATCGACGCGGCTATCTGCGTGCTTATGCGCGCTTGTTGTGCATGGACGAGAAAGCCATCGTCAGCCAATACAATACGCACTTCGGTACCACTGAAGTCGAGCGCCATGTTCCACCGATGAATCCGTCAGTTCGCCCACCGGGCAAGATGGGGAAGTACCTGTTCCGCCTCGTCAGTCTACTGGTCATCGCGGGGCTGGTCGGGCTGAGCTATGTCTGGTGGCAAAGTGGTGACTACGGCCGTACCACGCCAGCAGAACAAAACGACAGCGCTAGTGCAGATGACATCGGTGATAGCAGTGACCCCGTCGTCAATGCAGATGGCTCCATCGAGCTTTCTCTCGCACAATCTGCATCGAATGAAGTGACTTCTACAGCGCTGGATGCTGATGTTTCTCAGGCTCCTGCAACTTCCGAGGCTGGCCAGGGAACGACTCTGCAAGGGACGACTGATCCGGTAGATAATCAGGGCGAAGTATCCGTCGGTGAAGCTGCTGCAAGCGAAAGTGATGCCGCGTTGACAGAGGCAGCAGCAGTACCGGCTGCCGACCCGCGCAAGCTTGAACTGACCTTCAACACCATTTCCTGGACCGATATTCGTGATGCTGATGGCAAGAAACTACTGATAGGCAACAATCCCGCCGGTAGCAGCAAGACGCTTGAGGGCAAGCCGCCGTTCAAGCTCACCATCGGCAAGTCTGCAGGTGTCGTTCTCGAATACATGAACAAGCCGGTTGATCTGAAAAGCGTCACACGCGGCACCGTCGCCAAACTCACTCTCGGTGAATGATCCGGACTCCCATGCATAGTCACTCCCCTATCAAACGCCGCGTCTCGCGCAAGATTCATGTCGGCAATGTTGCCGTCGGCGGCGATGCACCGATTTCCGTGCAAAGCATGACCAACACCAACACCAACGATGTTGCCGCGACCGTCGCGCAGATCAAGCGCCTTGAAGATGCCGGTGCCGATATCGTGCGTGTCAGCGTGCCGGACATGGACGCTGCCGAAGCCTTTGGCCGCATCAAGAAGCTGAGCAACATCCCGCTGGTCGCGGACATTCACTTCGACTACAAGATTGCGCTACGCGTCGCCGAACTGGGTGTTGACTGCCTGCGTATCAATCCCGGCAACATTGGCCGTGAAGATCGTGTGCGCGCAGTGGTCAGCGCGGCGCGTGACAACGGCATCCCGATCCGTATCGGTGTCAATGCAGGCTCGCTGGAAAAGGACCTGCAGAAGAAATACGGCGAACCTACGCCGGCCGCACTGGTCGAATCAGCCATGCGCCACATCGACCACCTTGATCGTCTCGACTTCCAGGAATACAAGGTCAGCGTCAAGGCCAGCGACATCTTCATGGCCGTCGCGGCCTATCGTGAGCTGGCAGGACGCATCGAGCAGCCGTTACACCTGGGTATCACCGAAGCCGGTGGTTTGCGCTCGGGCACCGTAAAATCTTCCATCGGCCTTGGCATGTTGCTGATGGACGGCATTGGCGACACTATTCGTGTCTCGCTAGCTGCAGACCCGGTCGAGGAGATCAAGGTCGGCTACGATATGCTCAAGAGCCTCAAGCTACGGGCCAAGGGTATCAACTTCATCGCCTGCCCCAGCTGCTCACGTCAGAACTTTGACGTTATCAAGACCATGAATGAGCTGGAAACACGCCTTGAAGACGTGATGACACCGCTGAATGTCTCGGTGATCGGCTGTGTCGTCAATGGCCCGGGCGAAGCCAAGGAAACCGATGTCGGCCTGACCGGCGGTAGTCCCGCCAACCTGGTCTACCTGGATGGCAAACCGGCCACCAAACTGACCAACGAGACACTGGTTGAAGATCTTGAGCGCTTGATTCGCGCCAAGGTCGCCGAAAAAGAGGCCCGCGAGGCCGACACTATCATCCGCCAGGGCTGAGCACGCCTCAGCCGGCTTGCGCATCATCATGATGCGCTTTCGTCTCCCCGCCTTCTCCCATGCCTGCATGGGGACGTTGCGGGGAGATGTGCAAGGATTCAGGAGAGAACGTTGAGCACCAAGATCCAGGCCATTCGTGGCATGAACGACCTGCTGCCGGACCAGTCACCGGTATGGCAATACTTCGAACACCAGGTGCAGGCCCTGATGGCGCAGTACGGCTATCGCGAGATCCGCACGCCCATCGTCGAGCAGACGGCGCTGTTCAAGCGCTCCATCGGCGAAGTCACCGATATCGTCGAGAAGGAGATGTATACCTTCGACGACCGCAATGGTGACAGCCTGACCCTGCGTCCTGAAGGCACGGCCAGCTGCGTGCGCATGGCGATGGAAAATGGTCTGGTTCACAACCAGGTTCAACGACTGTGGTATGCAGGCCCCATGTTCCGCCATGAGCGTCCGCAAAAGGGGCGCTACCGTCAATTCCATCAGGTCGGTGTCGAACCTACGGCATGGAAGGCCCGGACATTGATGCCGAGATGATCCTGATCTCTGCACGTTTGTGGCGCCAACTGGGCCTGCTTGAGCATGTGACGCTCGAGCTCAACTCACTGGGTAGCCTCGAAGCACGTGCCGCCTATCGTGAGCTACTGGTCGAGTACTTCGAGCAACACCTTGAAGTACTGGATGAAGACTCGAAGCGCCGTCTGCACACCAATCCACTGCGCATCCTGGACACCAAGAATCCCGAGATGGCTGCCGTCGTCGATGCTGCGCCACGTCTTGGAGATCATCTCGACGAAGCGTCTCGCGTTCACTTTGAAGGCCTCAAGGCACGTCTTGACGCTGCGGGTATCCAGTATGTAATCAACCCGCGCCTGGTACGTGGCCTCGATTACTACTCGCGCAGCGTGTTTGAGTGGACCACCACTGCCCTCGGTAGCCAAGGCACTGTCTGTGCTGGTGGGCGTTATGACAGCTTGTTCGAGCAGCTGGGCGGCAAACCTGTATCAGCAGTCGGCTTTGCCATGGGTATCGAGCGTCTGATTCTGCTGCTCGAGACTCTTGAGCTGGTGCCGCAGGAAGTTCATGAAA
The DNA here is from genome assembly GCF_000591415.1 of Cobetia crustatorum. GTDB lineage: Bacteria > Pseudomonadota > Gammaproteobacteria > Pseudomonadales > Halomonadaceae > Cobetia > Cobetia crustatorum. The sequence goes on from NZ_JEMF01000049.1 coordinate 42,253, forward strand.
CCGTCGATGTCTACCTGATGTCGATGGGCGAGCAGGCGGAAGCCGAATCCATGCGTCTGGCCGAAGATCTGCGCAGCGCGCTACCGAATCTACGCCTGGTGTTGCATTGTGGTGGCGGTAGCTTCAAGAGCCAGATGAAGAAGGCCGACAAGAGTGGTGCTCGCGTGGCGCTTATTCTCGGTGAGAATGAAGTCATCGAAGGCACTGTCGGCATCAAGTTCTTGCGTGAAGAGCGCGATCAGGAAACGCTGAACCAGCGCGTCCTGGGTGAGCATCTCGGCAGCGTTTTCAGCGCCTGAGACCACCATTGAATATCAGGTGGGGACGCCAGAAGTTCCCGCCTCCCGAATGCATGTGCCGGCGTGCCGGCCTGGTCAAGGAGACCGCCCGTGGCGGAAGAGCTCAGAAGCGAAGAAGAACAGCTTGACGCTATCAAGCGCTGGTGGGGCGAGAACGGCAAATCACTGATTGCCGGTGTCGTGCTGGCCGGTGCTGGCGTCTTTGCTTTCAAGGCTTGGCAGAACTATGACGCCAGCCAGTCGGAAGCGGCCTCCCTGCGCTATCAGCAGCTGGTGAGTCTTGTCAGCCAGCCCACGCTTGATGACGCTGGCACTCAACAGGCGCGCAAGCTGATTGGCGAGCTTGAAAGCAATCATGGTGATAGCCTCTACACCCAGATGGCGCACCTGCTGGATGCCAGCATGTCGGTGAAAGCCGAGGATCTCGATATGGCCGCCAAAGCACTGCAAAGCGTGCGAGATAGCAGCGACGATAGCTATCTGCAAGGACTGGCTAGCCTGCGTCTGGCGCGCATTGAAGTCGGGCGTGGCGACAACGACAAGGCGCTGAGCCTGCTCAAGAACCCGCCCGCTCCACTGGCTGCCCAAGCCGCAGCAGTCCGCGGCGATGCACTGGTCGCTCAGGACAAGCGTGATGAAGCGATCATGGCCTATCAGGAAGCCAGTAGTCTCTCTCAGCAAAGCGGTCAGCCAATCTACGGGCTTGATCTGAAACTCGCCGATCTGGCAGCGGAGTCTTCCTCATGAGCCTGAGTTCCAATTTCCGCCTAAGCCAGCTAAGCCTAAAACAGCTGCGCATGGGTCGTCTGGCACTGCCGGCATCGCTCTTGGCTGTCAGCCTGCTGGCAGGTTGTGCCAATAGTGCACAGCCGGAATATACTCCCAAGGACCTGGTCGACTTCGATAGCAAGGTCACTCTGGATTCCGCGTGGAGCGAGTCGGTCGGCAATGGCCTTGGCCGTGCCCATTACCCACTGGCGCCGATCGTCGCCAATGACCGTCTGTTCGTGGCAGCGGAAGACGGTGAGCTTGAAGCACTGGATGCCAAGAATGGTGATGATGTCTGGCAGGTCACACTGCCCTCCGGCATTACCAGCGCCCTGAATGCCGATACGTCACGCCTTTACGTCGGCACTCGTGATGGCAAGGTCAGCGCCATCAATCAGGAAGACGGCAGCGTTGAGTGGAATACGCGCGTCTCCAGTGAAGTACTGGCTGCACCGCAGTACAACGACGAGCTGGTCGTCGTGCAGAGCGTCGATGGCACCATCACGGCGCTCGACCGCTTCACTGGGGAAGAGCAGTGGGCTTACACCGCCACGATTCCAGCACTGACCCTACGTGGTACTGGTGCACCCCGCGTCATCAAGCCGGTCACCTTCGCGGGCTTCGCCAACGGCAAGCTGGTCACACTGGATAATCGTTCAGGCCAGGAACTTTGGGACCTGCGCGTGGCGGTACCTGCCGGGCGCACCGAAGTCGATCAACTGGTGGACCTTGATGGCCAGCCAGTACTGACTCAGGACGGTCGTCTGTTCGTCACCAGCTATAACGGTCGACTGATTGCACTCGATGCCCGTAATGGCGAGCCGCTGTGGGACAAGAAGTCCTCCAGCTATCTGACGCCCATCGTGGTGGGTGACTACCTGTTCAGCATCGACAATGCCAGTCATGTACTGGCGATGGATGCCAATACCGGTAACGTGCTGTGGAAGTCGGAAGACCTGGAAGGCCGTTGGCTGACCTCTCCGGCCTTCGTCGATGGCAAGTTGGTCGTAGGTGACTTCGACGGCTATGTGCATCTGCTTGATGCCCAGAGCGGCGAGATTGTCGGCCGTTATGATGTCGGCGGTGACGGCATCAGCATCACCCCGCTCACCGATGGCAAGCGTATCTACATCTACACCAATGACGGTGAGCTGACGGCACTGGATCTCGAGACTCCCTGAGTCATCCAGCGCCATGTGCATGAACGCTGATACGACAACGGCAGCCCAAGGGCTGTCGTTGTCGTATCAATGCTGGCATACGCCATTGGTAGCGCCCCTCAGGCAATGCTAGAATACTGCCCCCGCTGATCGAGTGCGATTGTCAGCCGAATGCTTTACGAGGCAACCGGCATGATATGGCTATCGATTCAGCCACAAGATTTTTCCGCAGGCAGTGGTAACTGCCCGCCTGCGGACCATACTGGATGAACGCGTCTACGGCTGCAGGCCAACGGCGGCGTCCAGTGCCCCATGTCCGATATCATCGCTATCGCCCTGCCTGTACAAGGTGCTTTCCGGCCATCATGGTTCGAAGCAGACCGTCCGGGGCCGGCATCGATGCTATCCCTGCGAATGCTGTGAGATTTCATGAACCCCGTGATCGCCCTGGTTGGCCGACCGAATGTCGGCAAGTCGACGCTATTCAATCGCCTGACCAAAACCCGTGATGCCCTGGTGGCCGATTTCCCCGGCCTGACCCGTGACCGCAAGTACGGTACCGGCAAGGTCGGCGGCAAGCCTTACACTGTCATCGATACCGGTGGTATCAGTGGTGATGAAGAAGGCCTCGATCTGATGATGGCTGGCCAGTCACTGGCTGCCATCGATGAAGCCGACATCGTGCTGTTCATGGTGGATGCACGCTCTGGTCTCAACATGGCCGATGAAGCCATTGCCAACCATCTACGGGTCAACCAGAAGAAAACCTGGTTGGTCGTGAACAAGACAGATGGCATGGACGAAGAAATCGGCAAGGCTGATTTCTGGGGTCTCGGCCTTGGCGACCCGCGCGCCATCGCTGCCGAACATGGCCGTAACGTCACCGTACTTCTGGAGGAGGTGCTCGCACCGTATCCGGAAGTCGAGGAAGGTGAAGACGAAGATCAGCACCCGGAGCTTGATGACCGTGGCGTACGCATCGGTATCATCGGCCGCCCGAATGTCGGCAAGTCGACGCTAGTCAACCGTCTGCTGGGTGAAGAGCGCGTTGTCGTCTTTGACCAGGCAGGCACGACGACGGATGCTGTCGAAATTCCCTTCGAGCGTCGTGGCAAGCCGTATCTACTGGTCGATACCGCGGGTATTCGTCGTCGCAAGAACGTGAGCGAGATGGTGGAAAAGTTCTCCATCATCAAGACACTGGAAGCGATCAAGAAATGTAACGTCGCCGTGATGGTGCTCGATGGCAGCCAGGGTCTGGTCGAACAAGACCTTCACCTGCTGGACTTCGTGCTGACCAGCGGTCGTGCACTGGTACTGGTCGTCAACAAATGGGATGGCCTGGAGAGCGAAGCCAAGGAGAAGATGCGTTCCGAGATCAAGCGTCGTCTGGGCTTCACCGACTATGCTGACCTGCACTTCATCTCGGCGCTTCACGGCACCGCGGTAGGCGATATTTATCCGTCCATTGATCGCGCCTTTGATAGTGCGATCGCACGCTGGTCGACCAAGCGTTTGACCACTCTGCTACAGGATGCCACCCAGGCGCACCAGCCGCCGATGATCAATGGCCGTCGCATCAAGCTGCGGATGGCTCACCAAGGCGGCGCCAACCCACCGCTGATCATCGTGCACGGCAACCAGACCAACTCGCTGCCGGAAGCCTACAAGCGCTACCTGATCAACACCTTCCGCAAGGTGCTCAAGGTCAAGGGAACGCCGATGCGCTTCGAATTCCGCTCGGGCGACAATCCGTTCGATGGTGCCAGAGGCACCGATGATCGCGAGCGCGCCAAGGAACGTTCACTGGCCCGTACCAAGGAAGCGCGCAAGGAACGCAAGCAGCGCCGCTAATGATGCGGCAATTGCCAAACGCTTCTTGAGGGCGTGATTAGACGCACAAAAAA
>NZ_JEMF01000050.1 GCF_000591415.1 Cobetia crustatorum
GATTAAGCTTGATAGTCTGTTAAGCAGACCAAACTTGGTTCAGAGTCAAACTTCTCGTGAGAGGCTTGCTCCGATATTTGGTGACCTTGTCACCACTCATCGGCAAGCGCTCACACGAATTACCTGATCAAATTTTTAAAGAGCGTCGCTGTTAAGCGAGGAGGCATATTCTACCGGGAACGCTTGAGAAGTCAAGCACTTGGTGATGAGTCAGTCGACTGCCTCTAAGCATCATCAAGCAGTGAGGGGCGATGCCCGTTCACGTGTTCCGTAAGGTGTGCGGCGTATTCTAGCGAATCTGCCGGGATTGTCAAGCGATGCATTTCGAAGAGACTTGAAAAACATCAATCGAAACAATCACCTGCACACCTCTTTCACCGCTGGTAACGCCATGCGTCCCCGGCAGCGGATGCGTACTTTACGCACCGGGCCGGTTCAGCGCAAGGCCTTTTGGGAAGAAATGCCCTTTTACTTCAAGGCCTAATGACAACCAGCGCCTCAAGCGTTCATCAGACCTGTTTGCTGTCCACCGAATGCGGCACTGGCTGGGCATGCCAGCCGCCCCGTGAACGTGGCCTGATCACCAACGCAGCTTCCAGACGCGTTTCAGGCAGCTGCATCACCCGTGCAAGCACTGTCAGCAAGGCGACCTCTTCATCTACTACCTGCTGATCGGCATGCACGACCTGAACAAGTGCTGCAAACCAGCGCTGCTTGTCCATAGGCCGCAGATGCGCAAGATGAGTGAGATAGCGGCAACGTAATGCTGGGTTAGCAATACCCGCTGCTGTGACCGAATACTCCAGTACCATGCCAAGCTCAGCCGTCGCCTCTTCAAAGGCTTCTTGCCGTAACGTCTCGTCATCCATCAGACCTATCATCAATCCAAGCCAATGCTGGCATGCTTCCCGACATTGATTCAGCCCCAGCGAATCGCTCTTGCGGTCTACCCTTGGGTCCAGCGATTCCATCAATAGCTGCCATAAGCACCAGCTAAAGAGATCATTGGGAGGTATTAGTGCCTTGAGCATTCGGTGCGCACGCTCATCCGCTTCGCGCCAACGTGGTAATAGCCGATTGAGCAAGGCGATCCACTCTCTTCTCGGCAAGGCCTCGAGGCGTACTCGGATTTCGCGTATCCGTTTGCCATCCAGCCACTCATGTTGACGCTCAAGTTCGGAAAACCACACGCCGCGTTGCTTAAGCTCCATCGGTGCGATCATGGCAACCACCAGCTGTGGACACAGAAAACGTGACAAAGTCAGATTCTCGAGCTCTCCACGAGTTTGCGCGAGCTTATCCATGAATGCCGCGCCGGCAACGCCTGCCAAGACACCGCCGAGCATCTCGGCCCCGATAGGGGCCTGCTGCTCGAAGGTATGTACCGGCTGTTGGCGCGCTGGTAGATAGTGGCTATCCCAGCGCGGCTCTAGTCGTCGGATACGCTCGTCCAGCGGCGGATGCGAATCAAACCAGCCCGTCAGCCAGGGAGGGCGTGTCTCGACAAAGAACAGGTGATTATAGGTCATGGCACGCGGGTGCTGGATTCGCCCCTGCCAGCCCATGCCGCCAATCCGCTTGAGTGCAGAGGCAATGCCATCCGGCAAGCGCGTCAAACGCACTGCACTCGCATCGGCGAGATATTCACGCGAACGGGCTACGCCTCGCTGCAGTAAGCGCCCAGCGAGCCCTCCCAAGCTGCCGAGCAGCCACAATGCTACGCCGAGTAGCATCAGCTTGCCCATGCCACCTTTCTTGTCTGAGCGAGAAGACCCCACACCCCCGACCAATATACCGATCCGGCCAGCCCCCATCAGGAAGCGACCCGCCTCGGAGAGAAACACCAACCCATGTACGGCACTCGCCAAACGCAGATTAAGCCGGATGTCACCATTGGCAATATGCGCAAACTCGTGTGCGACCACACCCTGCAACTCATTGCGACTCAACTGCTCCAACGCACCGCGACTGAGTGCAATCACCGCATCATGCGGGCGATAACCTGCCGCGAAGGCATTGATCATTGCCTCATGAGGCAATACGAACAATTGAGGCGGCGGCAGATTGGCCGCAATCGCCATCTCCTCGACCACGTTCAAGGCGCGCCGCTGGGCAGCATCCTGTGTCTCAACATCTACCCGCTGCCCACCAAGGCGCGCAGCGACTATTGCCCCACCCTGCTGCAAGCGGCGTAACTCACGCGCTGCGACAAAGGCGTTGCACAGAAAGATGACGCACGCGACTGGCAATACATATCCGTACGATGCTTCTGGTGGTTTACCGAGAAAGAGGCTGATGAAGTAATGCACAGCAGCACCAGCCCCAAGTGATACCGCCAGCGACATGATGACAAAGGCCAGCAGCAGTAACCGCGTTCGCCGTCGGGCACTGTCCTGCTCATGATAGAAGTTCATCCGTAATGGCTATCCGCTACGTCATGGAGTTGAGGCTGACTCATCCGAAACTGACGTCCGGTGCCTGACGAATCTTCACACTGTCATCAAAAGCCAGTAGTCCCGCATCAGTGCGATGCCCAAAGGTCGGCGCGAGAACGACTTGCGGAAAGCTTTGACGATAGACGTTGTAGTCAGTCACGGCATCGTTATAGGCCTGACGAGCAAAAGCCACGCGATTTTCAGTCGCAGTCAGCTCTTCCATCAAGTCACTCATGGTCTGATCCGCCTTGAGCTCAGGATAGGCCTCGACCACCACATCAAGCTTCCCGAGGCTAGCTGCCAGTCCTTGCTCAGCACCGGCAAGGCTCGCCAATTTATCCATGCTGCCAGGATGTGCGGCAGCAGCGTTCAGTGCTGCCATGGCTTTATTACGCGCATTGATAACGCCTTCGAGCGTCTCGCGTTCATGACTCAAATAGCCCTTTGCTGTCTCGACCAAGTTGGGAATCAGGTCATAACGACGCTTGAGCTGGACTTCAATCTGGGCAAAGGCATTTTCGAAACGCGCACGTAGACTGACCAGTTTGTTGTAGATGGCGATCACGTAAATGACGATCAGTGCGATACCGCCGAGCAGCAGGAATGTCTTCATGAGGAGTCCTTTATGTAATCCCTTGCATAGATGCCTTTCAGTGTACCCATGCCACGCCTTGGTACCAGCAGATTACATCGGAGAGCTCCAACGCAGCATCCTCACGAGCGCACTGATAGAGACAACCTCAACGCATCCAGTGATGCATGAAAAGATGCACTGGCATCGACTCTAGAGCAGCCTGATCACTGAAAAGTGTCTGCAGAAAATCGCAGCGCGCGGTAGGGAAACAGGTGGTCAGATTGGCTCGATATTTGGCTTCCAGCGGCGCCAGTGCTTCATCACGGCGCCGACGATGACCGAGTGGATATTCAACCACCACCTCATCGGTAGCAGTACCGTCAGAGAAGACTACCCGTAGAGCATTGGCGATTGAGCGCTTGTCAGGCTCCAGGTACTCGCGGCTATAACGTGGCGACTCACGGACTACCATTTTGTCTCGTAGCTGATCAATCTCTGGATGTGCGACATGAAAGTCATCTTCGTAGTGCTCAGCCGTCAGGGCACCAAAGATCAACGGCACGGCCACCATATATTGTAGACAGTGATCACGGTCTGCCGCATTGGCCAGTGCGCCCTGCTTGGAAATGATACGAATCGCTGACTCATGTGTGGTGATCTCGATACGCTCAATCTCATCGATCCGCTCACCCACCTCGGGGTGCAAGAGCACTGCTGCCTCGGCAGCTGTCTGAGCATGAAATTCAGCGGGGAAACTGACCTTGAACAGCACATTCTCCATCACGTAGCAGCCAAGGGGATGTGACAGACGCAAACGACGCTCACCTTCAGACTTGAGTGACAGATCGTGGTTGAGATGACTGAAGGATACGTCGTTGAAGCCCCACTGCGAGGCACTCAACGCTGCAGGAATCCCCATCTCACCGCGCAGAGCAATATCCGCCAGCCGCACACCGCGCGAGGTAGCATCACCCGCCGCCCAGCTCTTGCGCGACCCGGCATTCGGCGCATGACGATAAGTGCGCAAGCTCTGGCCATCGACGAAGGCATGCGAAAGCGCCGATAAAAGTTGCTCGCGATTGGCTCCCATCAAGCGAGCTGTTACGGCCGCCGTGGCAACCTTGACCAACAGTACGTGATCGAGCCCGACGCGATTGAAACTATTATCCAGCGCCAGCACGCCTTGAATCTCGTGCGCCATCACCATGCTTTCCAATACATCTTGCATCACCAGCGGCGGCTCACCTTCGGCGACACGTTGCTGAGACAAATGGTCGGCCACTGCCAGAATACCGCCTAGATTGTCAGACGGATGCCCCCACTCCGCCGCCAGCCAGGTATCGTTATAATCGAGCCAACGAATCAGGCAGCCGATATCCCACGCTGCCTTGACCGGGTCGAGACTCAGATTGGTGCCCGGAACACGCGCTCCATGCGGTACCTGCGTGCCAACGACCAACGGGCCTAGATGCTTGGTGCACTCGGGGAAACGCAATGCCAGAATGCCGCAACCCAGCGTATCCATCAGGCACAGTCGGGCAGTATCCATCGCTTCACGACTGGGCTTACCTTCCGTATCACCATTGCAGTAACTCAGCACGTAATCGGCGATCTGCTGCAGCTCAGGATCATAGCCCGGACGCTGGTTATCACTGGCCTGCGTACTATCGGAAGAAATCGTAGCATCGGAAGAAATCTTGGAAGGTGCATCAGAATGCGTGTCTGCCGATTTATTGCTCATGTCGGTGCTCTCCTATCGAGAATCGATCCATGTTTCTAACGCAGTATCGTTAGGAATATCTGTCTGATACAAAGACAAAAGACCGGCTCAGCTGCATATCCCATGCAGGGCCGGTCTTTTATTGTCACGCAGCGACCGCTAGCGCCGCAGACTAAAGCACCAGCGTTTCTGACGGCACCCGTATCCAACCTTCCATCAGAATGCGCGCGCTGCGGCTCATCACTGCTTCGCTTACCTGCCACTCACCCCGCTTACCCTCTCCTGGCACCCACTCGGCACTGGCACCTACCCGTAGAGTGCCGGAAGGATGGCCGAAGCACACCGAATCACGCGGTGCTCCTTCACTTCTTTCATGAGCATTGGCAGCCAGATTGACCAATGTTCCAGGTACGGCGGCAGCAGCTGCGATTGCGACCGCAGCAGTCCCCATCATGGCGTGGTGCAGCTTGCCCATCGACATAGCGCGGATCAGCACATCAATCTCACCTGACTTGATCTCACGGCCACTGGAGACCATGTGATCCGCCGGTGCTGCGACGAAGGCCACCTTAGGTGTGTGCTGACGAGTCGCGGCTTCCGCCAGATCATTGATGAGCCCCATATGGAGCGCACCATAGGCACGTAGCATTTCAAGGCGGGCCAATGCAGCAGCATCACCATTGATCGCGTCTTGAAGCTCAGTACCGCTGTAACCGAGATCTTCCGCACGCACGAAGATGGTCGGAATACCGGCGTTGATCAATGTTGCCTCGATACGGCCGCCAGCCACGACTGACTCCGGCACCTCCAGCACATCGATCACATTACCAGTGGGGAACATGCTGCCCTCACCCGCGGCAGGGTCACGGAAGGCGACTGCGACTTCTGCTGCGGGAAAGGTCACGCCGTCGAGTTCAAAATCACCCGTTTCCTGCACACACCCCTCATGCATCGGTACGCGTGCAATGATCGTCTTGCTGATATTGGCCTGCCAAATGCGGACTTCAGCGATACCGTCTTGCGGCAGCCGCTCAGCCGACACCAATCCCTTCTCGATGGCAAATGGACCGACGGCAGCAGACAGGTTGCCGCAGTTGCCACTCCAATCGACAAAGGGCGAGTCGATGGAGACCTGTCCGAATAGATAGTCGACGTCGTGTCCAGGCTGCTCGCTCTTGCTGATGATGACCGTCTTGCTGGTACTGGAGGTAGCTCCCCCCATGCCATCAATCTGCTTGGCGTAAGGGTCAGGGCTGCCGATCACTCGCAGTAACAAGGCATCACGTACCGGGCCTGGCACTTGGGCGGCTTCTGGTAGCTCATCACGCAGGAAGAACACGCCCTTGCTCGTGCCGCCACGCAGGTAGGTCGCGGGGATTTTCAGTTGTGGCTGGCGACTCATGCGGAGACCTCCTCAGCATTTGTGCCCGTTGCCTCCGAGCTCAAGAAATCCTCCGCGAAACGCTGCAATACACCACCGGCAGAATAGATGGAGAGCTCCTCACGAGTATCGAGACGACAAGTGACCGGCACGCGCTCGACCTGACCTGCCTGCTCGCCCTGCGTACGCTCAATCAGCAGCGTCAGTGTCGCGCCGGGTATCGCCTCACCCTCGACGGCGTAAATCTCGCTACCGTCGAGCGCTAGCGTCTTACGGTTGGTATCCGCTTCAAACTGCAATGGCATCACACCCATACCCACGAGATTAGTACGGTGGATACGCTCAAACCCTTCAGCAACGATGGCCTCGACGCCCGCCAGTCGCACCCCCTTGGCTGCCCAATCACGCGACGACCCCTGACCATAATCAGCACCAGCGACGATGATCAGTGGCTGTTTACGCTGCATGTAAGTTTCGATGGCCTCCCACATGCGCACAACCTTGCCTTCCGGCTCCAGGCGCGTCAGCGAGCCCTGCTGGATCTCGCGCTTGCCACCCCCTCCTTCCACCACGGCCATCTCATTGATTAGCTTGGGATTGGCAAAGGTCGCACGCTGGGCGGTGAGGTGATCACCACGGTGAGTCGCGTAGGAGTTGAAGTCTTCTTCCGGCAGTCCCATCGAGGTGAGGTACTCCCCCGCGGCACTACTGGCCATGATGGCGTTGGAGGGTGACAGGTGATCGGTGGTGATGTTGTCCCCCAACACCGCCAGCGCACGCATTCCCTTGAGAGTGGGCGCCGTTGCCAAATCACCTTCCCAATACGGCGGGCGGCGAATGTAGGTGCTCTGCGCACGCCAATCGTATAGAGGGCTGATGCCGGTTTCGCGATCGTCCTTGACCTCAAACATCGGGATATAGACCTGACGGAAGTGGTCCGGCTTGACGCTGGAACCGACGATGGCATCGATCTCTTCATCGCTGGGCCATAGATCCTTGAGCATGATCGGCGAGCCATCTGGCGCATATCCCAACGTATCTTTCTCGATATCGAAGCGGATAGTACCGGCGATGGCGTAGGCGACCACCAATGGCGGCGAGGCCAGGAAGGCCTGCTTGGCATACGGGTGAATACGGCCATCGAAGTTACGATTACCGGACAGCACTGCGGTCGTATAAAGATCACGCGCGACAACCTCTTTCTGGATGGCAGGGTCCAGCGCACCACTCATGCCGTTGCAGGTTGTGCAGGCGAAGCCGACGATGCCGAAGCCGAGTTGCTCGAGTTCCGTCAGCAGTTCCGCCTCTTCCAGATACAGCTGTACGGTTTTGGAGCCAGGTGCCAGCGAGGTCTTGACCCACGGCTTGCGTGTCAGACCCAGCGCATTGGCACGCCGCGCCAACAGCCCTGCGGCAATCACGTTGCGCGGATTGGAGGTATTGGTGCAGCTAGTGATAGCCGCGATGATCACGGCGCCATCCGGCATCAGATCGCGCCCCTCCTCATCCTGCTCATGCTCGATCACGCCCGAGATGCCACGCGCCGCCAGCTCGCTGGTCGGTACGCGACTATGCGGATTGGACGGACCCGCCAGCGTGCGCACCACCGAGGAGAGATCAAAGCTCAGTTCGCGCTCATATTGAGCGTTGGTCAGCGCATCTGCCCACAGACCCGTTTCACGCGCATAACGCTCGACCAGTGCGATGTTTTCTGGCTCGCGGCCGGTCAACGTGAGGTAGTCCAGCGTCTGTTGATCGATATGGAACATCGCCGCTGTCGCGCCATACTCCGGCGTCATGTTGGAAATGGTGGCACGATCGCCCAACGTCAGGTGTGCGGCCCCCTCACCGAAGAATTCCAGATAGGCGGAGACAACCTTCTCGGCGCGCAGGAATTCCGTCAATGCCAGCACGATATCGGTCGCGGTGATACCCGGCTGCGGGCGGCCCGTCAGACGCACACCGATGATATCCGGCAAGCGCATGTAGGAGGCACGCCCCAGCATCACGCTCTCGGCTTCCAGCCCACCCACCCCGACAGCTAATACACCCAATGCATCGACATGCGGCGTATGACTGTCGGTACCGACCAGCGTATCCGGGAAGGCCACCCCGTCGCGCGATTCGATTACCGGTGACATCCGCTCCAGATTGATTTGGTGCATGATGCCGTTACCCGGCGGAATGATGTCGATGTTCTCAAAGGCCTGTCGCGTCCAATTGATGAAATGGAAACGATCCTCGTTGCGGCGATCTTCAATAGTACGGTTCTTCTCGAAGGCATCCGGATCAAAACCGGCATGTTCGACCGCCAGCGAGTGATCGACGATCAACTGGGTCGGCACCACCGGGTTGACCTTGGCAGGATCACCGCCCCGCTCAGCGATGGCGTCACGCAGACCAGCGAGATCGACCAGCGCGGTCTGTCCCAGGATGTCGTGACATACCACGCGGGCGGGATACCAAGGGAAGTCGAGATCTCGGCGGCGCTCGATGATCTGGATCAGGCTGTCACGCAGCTGCTCAGGCGGGCAACGACGCACCAGATTCTCGGCCAGCACACGCGAGGTGTAAGGCAGACCGTCATAGGCGCCAGGGGCAATGTCTTCTACCGCGGCGCGCGTATCGAAATAGTCCAGCGCGGTGCCGGGCAGGGGCTTGCGATAGTCGGTATTCATGGGCATCCGGACTCATCAATCAGGCAATCGGTAGAAATCCTGTGCCCGCTACGGTCATGGCATCGGTCGAGATATCAATCGAACGCGGGCACAGGCAGGGCCAGGCAGTATGGGTAGACGATAAATCAGTCGCGCTGATCGATGGGCTGCCAATCACAATGCTCGGGGCCGGTATAATCGGCACTAGGGCGAATGATGCGATTGTTGGCACGCTGCTCGAAGACATGCGCCGCCCACCCTGTCAGGCGCGAGCAGACGAAGATCGGCGTGAACAACTTGGTGGGAATGCCCATGAAGTGATAGGCGCTGGCGTGGAAGAAATCGGCGTTGCAGAACAGTTTCTTCTCGCGCCACATCACGGACTCGACGCGCTCGGAGACGGCGTAGAGCTGCGTATCTCCTACATCGTCCGCCAGCTTGCGTGACCACTCCTTGATGATGGCATTGCGCGGATCACGTTCACGATAGATGGCATGGCCAAAGCCCATGATCTTCTCGCGGCGCTCCAGCATGCCAAGAATCTCGCGCTCGGCCTCTTCCGGTGACCGCCAGGATTCAATCATCGCCATCGCTGCTTCGTTGGCACCGCCATGCAGCGGCCCACGCAACGAGCCGATCGCGGCTGTGACACAGGAATGCAGATCGGAAAGCGTCGAGGCGCAGACACGAGCGGTGAAAGTCGAGGCATTGAATTCATGCTCTGCGTAGAGAATCAGCGAGGTATTCATCACTGCGGCATGCAGCTCACTCGGCGCTTCCCCATGTAGTAGATGCAGGAAGTGCGCGCCGATGGAGTCATCATCAGTCTCGGTCTCAATGCGCACGCCATCGTGACTGAAGCGATACCAGTAATTGATGATCGACGGGAACACCGCCAACATCCGGTCCGCTTGATCCGCCTGCTCATCGAAGCTGGCCTCTGTTTCCAGGTTGCCGAGCATCGAACATCCGGTGCGCATCACATCCATCGGATGAGCGCTGGCCGGAATCTGCTCAAGCACCGCCTTCAGAGCATCCGGCAGGCCACGCAGACTCTTGAGACGCGCGATATAGGCAGCGAGCTCCTCACGATTGGGCAGCTTGCCCTTGAGCAGCAGATAGGCAACTTCTTCGAAGGCGGCGTTGTCCGCGAGGTCTTCCAGATCATAACCGCGATAACGCAGGCCAGATCCTGTCTGGCCCACGGTGCACAGAGCTGTCTCGCCGGCACTCTGGCCGCGCAGGCCAGCAGCAGCGGCGGAAGGCGTAGAGGTGTGATCAGACATGGCGTGATCTCCTTGGCAGTGACGTCATTGAGTTGTTCTTTTTCTTGTAGGGCATAAAGCGTTGCCCCCTGAGAGCAACATCAGGTAGCTCTGAGGGTAAGTAGCGTGGTGCAGCCGCGTGGAGCGAACGGTAACTAGTCCTTGCGACTCTCGGCATCGAAGAGCGAATCCAATTTCTGCTCGAAGGTGTGGTAATCGAGAAAGTCATAAAGCTCCATGCGCGTCTGCATGGTCTCGACCACATCCTGCTGATCGCCCTTGTCGTGAATGTTCTGATATACCTTGAGCGCAGCGGCATTCATGGCACGGAAGGCAGACAGCGGATAAAGCACCATCCGGCAGCCGACATCGCCCAGCTCACGCTGATTGAATAGCGGTGTCGCACCGAATTCGGTGATGTTGGCCAGAATCGGCGCATCAACACCGTCACAGAAGGCGCGGTAATCCTCCAAGGTATGTACCGCCTCGGCGAAAATGGCGTCTGCCCCCGCTTCGACACAGGCATTGGCGCGTGCAACCGCAGCCTCAAGCCCTTCCTTCTGGAAGGCATCGGTACGCGCGATCAGATAGAAGTCGTCATCACGACGGGCATCGGCGGCAGCCTTGATGCGATCGACCATCTCCTGGCAGGAGACGATGGCCTTGTTGGGACGATGACCACAGCGCTTCTGAGCGACCTGGTCTTCCAGGTGTACTGCCGCGACACCCGCACGCTCCATCTCCTGGACCGTGCGGGCGATGTTGAAAGCGCCGCCCCATCCAGTATCGATATCGACCAGCAGCGGCAGCTCGCTGGCCGCAGTGATACGGCGCGCATCCTCCAGCACGTCATTCATGCTGGTCATGCCAAGATCCGGCAGACCATAGGAGGCATTGGCCACGCCACCACCAGACAAATAGATCGCCTTGTGGCCAACGCGCTCCGCCATGATCGCGGTATAAGCATTGATAGTGCCAACGATAGGCAGCGGACGATTAGCCTCAAGCGCGGCGCGAAAACGTGCGCCGGGGCTCTGCAAGGCGGTGGAACTCAGGTGGCGTGACATGACATCTCCCGGGCTAGGCCCATGTAAGTAGTGAAAGTGTTGGAATTATTAGCGCTAGAACCGGACTACTCTTCGCCCTGCTCTTCCTTGAGCGTGGCTGCATAACGCCGCGCCACGTTCTCGCGTGAAGCGCTGACATGGCGACGCATCAGCAGCTCCGCCAGTTCTTCATCGCCTGACTCGATGGCATCGACGATCCGATGGTGTTCGACGAATGCCTTGTGAGGACGTGAGCCACTGGCACTGAACTGGGTGCGATACATGCGCACCAGGTAGTAGAGGTCATCGCACAGAATCGTCATCAGCATGTGGTTATGGCTGCCGAGCACGATCTGATAGTGAAAATCGAGGTCCCCTTCCTTCTGGAAGTAGGCGGTGCCGGTCTTCAGGTCCGACTGCTGTTCGTGACTTTTGAGCACACTACGCAGGCGAGCAACTTCCTCCGTGGTCATATGCTTCGCAGCCAGTCGTGCGGCCATGCTTTCCAGCGCCTCGCGTACATCGAAGAGCTCCAACAGCTCGGTCATCGATAGCTTGACCACCCGCGCACCGACGTGCGGCACACGCTCAATCAGCCGATGCACTTCCAGGCGGCGCATGGCTTCACGCAAGGGGCCACGCGAGATGCCATAGGCCTGCGCCAGCCCCGGCTCAGTGATCTTGCTGCCCGGTGCCAGCTCGCCTCGCACGATAGCGTCTTGCAGCTGATGAAAGACTCGCTCGGCTAGCGTGCGTACTTCCGGGGTCACTGCTGCCGGCAAGGGGGCTCCGCTGGCAGCGGCGCTACCGGCCAGTTCGGCAGTGGCGCCACGCGCCAGGCTTCGGGCTGCAGTGGCGTTGTGAAAAGCATCGGTGGTCATGGCAGTCAGGCAATCCGGCTAAGCAAGGGACAGGAATTAGCACAAGGATGTGTGAATCGTGACGACACACCATTGTCGACAATCATTCAATGACTGCCAGACTAGCCAGCCAGCTGAGATGGGTCAAGATACAATCCACCTTCACGTCTACACCTTTGGCGGTAGACGTGGATAACCACGTTCAATAAAACCTGATAAAACAACCCTCATACGCCTAACAGTGCAAAGACTTCATTCTTTCACCCTTTCCAGAAGCAGCGATATACCGTGAAATTACAGGCGAGAAAAAGCCCTGTCAGTGGACACTGACAGGGCTTTTTCAATAACGGTCTATGATGAGATATTCGATGACTTGTCGACAATCGTTCAGCACTGACTCACACAACCTCGCTGACAGCCTTCATTCAAAGCTAAGCTCAGCGCCGATGCGCCGCGGCTTCTGGAAAGGCAGAGAGTGATCAGTGCCAGGAATTTCCAGTGACTGCCAACCTGCATGACGTTCTGCCAACAGGCCGTGATACTCACGCAGGGTCTCGGGACTCTTGCCACCCACCATGCTGCGCACCTCGCCTCCTGCCGCCATGACATCTGCCAACAGGACATCGCGATCGATCTCGTGCACGGCATGGGTGACGCAATCCAGCGCATTGGCAAAGCCGAGGTGACGGTGCGCCAGCCGTGTCACCATCATGCGTTCAGCACGCGGATTGCGTGTGCGATGCGGTGAGATCAGGTCGAGGAACGCGATGATACCCGCCTCGGGGCTAGCGGCTTCACGCATGGCATGCGCGGCCTCGGCATAACCTTCACGTACCTTGAGCATGGTGGAGTGGCATTCGCGTTCCAGCAGCGCAGGTTCCAGCAGACTGATATCGCCGATGCGCACGTCCGGGCGTTCATGACGCAGACGCTGGGCAAGGCGCATCGCCACCAGTCCACCGAAGCTATAACCGATCAGATCGAAGTGCGTGATGCGCTGTGTCTCAATCAGTGCCATCACGTCCTCGACCACCTGTTCGAGCGTGAAGGAAGGCTCTCCCCCTTCGAGCGCAACGGTCTGTCCCATGCCACGCAGATCAGGAATGATCAGCTCATCATGGGCAGTGAGATGTCCGATCAGCGGCGCCCAGGTCAGAGTGCCCGCTACGCCAGCGCCGTGCAGCATCAACAGCCGCCGCCCGCTCTGACTATCGCGACGTGTCAGACGCTGCCAGAAGATTTGCTGATCGGGGCGCGCGAGCAAATGTTGGTCATGTGAAAAATCAGGATGCATGCGATGACTCCAGCAATGCGGCGGACACGTTGAAGGGCAACGTGGCTCGGGAAACGGGCACCTTAATCAGCTGTCGCGCCCACGACAAGTCCGATGACTCCATACGAGCGAATCACACGCATGGGCGGACAAATGACGCCGGGATGCCTAGAATGCCCTGTCCGCCAACGGAAGCTGTCATGACCATCACGCTCGAAATCGTCGCCCTGCCTTATTCCATCGTCCCGGAGGATGAGGCCTCTACCCTTTCACGCTTTGCGCGCCTACGCGCGCGGCCAGAAGCTGTGCTGCTTGATAGTGGCCAGCCTTCCAGTGCCGGAGGGCGTTTCGACATCATCAGTACTGACCCGATCGCCCTGCTGGAACAGGCCGAGCACGGCAGCAAGCTCAGTGGACCGCTACGCGCCTCGCTGAGCGATCTGGACAGGTTCAGTGCAGCGCTTGATCGTCTCGAGACCCTGCCGGTAATTGATGCCCAGCGCCAGCTGCTGTCGCTGTTGCCCCACTCGCTTTCCGGCGAGCAACTTGCGGCGCATGATCTCGCCTCGAGTGATCTGCCGTTCATCGCGGGCCTACTCGGTTATTGGAGCTACGATTTCGGGCGTGCATTGGAGCAGCTGCCGGTGGCGGCACAGGACGACATCCCACTACCCTGGGCCCGACTCGGGCTGTATGACTGGGCACTGATCTGTGACCACAAGCGCCAGCAAAGCTGGCTGATTGCCACGCCACAGCGACGCAAGCAGGTGCTTGAATGGCTTGAGCATCCAGCGCCGAGCACAGAAGTCTTCGTGCTCGACACCCCCTTTACGCCGCGACTTGATCGCGAGGGCTATGGCGAACGCTTCCGTCAGGTCATGGACTATCTTCACGCGGGTGATTGCTACCAGATCAATCTGACGCAGCGTTTCACGGCGGCCTGTCACGGTGACAGCTGGGAGCTTACTGCAAGCTGCGCCGCGCGACGCCGACGCCCTATGCCGGCTACCTGAGCTGGAAGGATACCCTAGGCGAGGAAATGGCCATCGTCTCCGTCTCGCCGGAACGCTTCGTTGAGGTAAATCATCGCGCCGTCGAGACCAAGCCCATCAAGGGCACGCGGCCGCGCGGCATGACGCCGGAAGAAGATGCGCACTTGGCGGCTGAACTGATGGCTAGCCCCAAGGACCGTGCTGAAAACGTGATGATCGTCGATCTGCTACGCAATGACCTCGGGCGTGTCTCCGCTCCCGGCAGTGTCAAGGTCCCCTCACTGTGTGCACTGGAAAGCTACGCCAACGTGCATCACTCGGTGAGCACCGTCACCAGCGAGCTGGCCGAAGGCTACGATGCTCTGGATCTGCTCGGTGCCGCCTTCCCCGGTGGCTCCATCACCGGTGCTCCCAAGGTACGCGCGATGCAGATCATCGAAGAACTGGAGCCAGTACGCCGTAGCGGCTACTGCGGTAGCCTCGGCTATCTGGATATCCGCGGCCATATGGATACCTCCATCGCGATCCGCACCGCCGTGATCGCCGAGGGCCACGTACACCTGTGGGGCGGCGGCGGCCTGGTCGCGGATTCCGAGGAAGAAGCCGAATATCGCGAGAGCCTGGCCAAGATCCAACGCCTGATGGATGTACTGGCATGATACCCACCAGTATCGGGAAGTTGTTATAAGGCTTATCCTCGGCCATAACTCAATGGCATATAACGATCGAACCAATTCGTATTGGGGAAGTGGTGCCTGCCTTTGATAGGGTAGGCGCATTCCCGCACGTCTCCTTGAGCGATATTCGCCTGCTGATGGTCGTCATGCACGCTGATCAGCCCTGCGCCCCGCTCCTTCGGACGTGCCTTCGTTCTGGAGCCTCATCATGTCCGATACTTTCGATCTCTCCCGTATCAATGCCGAGTTTGGCAATGACCCCGAAGCCCTAGCACGCTGGGCACTGTCATTGGACAAGCGCGCCATCTGCACCACCAACTTCCGTCCATTCGAAGCGGTGATCCTGCACATGGTCACGCGCTTTCGTCCCGACATTCCCATCGTGTGGATGGACAACGGCTACAACACCGATGCCACCTATCGTTTCGCCGATGAGGTGACGCGCAAGCTGAACTTGAACCGCATCATCTATCTGCCGCAGCGCACTCGCGCTCACCGTGAAGCCGTCGATGGCCTCACGCCGCATATCGATGATCCACGTCACGAAGCCTTCACTCGTGAAGTGAAGCTCGAGCCCTTCGAACGTGCCCTGCGCGAACTGAATCCCGAGATGTGGTTCACCGCCGTCCGTGCCAGCGATACTGCCTTCCGTGCTGGAATGCAGCCGGCCTCATTGAATGGCGATGGCCTGATCAAGGTCGCGCCAGTGCTCAACTGGTCTTCCAAGCAGATGCATGAGTATCTGGTCGCCCACGACCTGCCCAACGAGTTCGACTACGTTGATCCGACCAAGGCGGAAGATAACCGCGAATGTGGCCTGCACCTGGCACACTGATAGCGCTCATCAAACCCAGCTTGCGGCCTTCGTTGGAAACAAAAAGCCCGCCTCTTTCAGAGGCGGGCTTTTTCATGTGCGACTCACTCAGCAGGGATTTCACTTTCCATGCAGGCATGTTGATCCTCGGTCACGAGAATCAGCGTATCGGCAGCTCGATATCATGGAAAATCTCGTGCTCATGACGCGGGCCTGCTGCCAGTGCCGCCTCGACACGGTCACGCGTCAGGTGCGGTGCGAAGCGCTCGACGAACTCGAACATGTAGCTGCGCATGAAGGTACCGCGACGAATGCCGATCTTGGTGGTGGAACTATCAAACAGATGCGTGGCATCCAACGCGACCAGGTCTTGATCAGCCACTTCATCCACCGCCATGTGCGCCACGATACCGATGCCCATGCCCAGACGAACATAGGTCTTGATCACATCGGCATCCGAGGCCGTCAGCACCACATTCGGGGTCAACCCTTGCGTCTTGAAGGCATCATCCAGCTGGCTACGCCCGGTGAAGCCGAAGGTGTAGGTGACCAACGGGTAATCCGCCAGGCACTCAAGCGTCAGGCCGCTGCCTTCAGAGACAGCCACCAGCGGATGGTCCTTCGGCACCAGAATACAGCGATTCCAGCGATAGCACGGCAGCAGGATGAGGTCGTTGAATAGCTCCAGCGACTCGGTGCAGATGGCGAAGTCCGCCTGCCCCTCGCTCACCATGCTGGCGATCTGCTTGGGCGTGCCCTGCTGCATGTGCAACGCAACATCTGGGTACTTGCGCGTGAAATCGGCGATCACCGGCGGCAAGGCATAACGCGCTTGGGTATGTGTCGTGGCAATCGACAGGCTACCGCGGCGGTCATCACTGTGCTCCTGCGCGACATGCTTGATGTTTTCCACTGTCCGCAACACCTGGCTTGCCAGCTCAACGATCGACTCACCCGCCGGGGTCACGCGCGTCAGATGCTTGCCGCTGCGTGCAAAGATCTCGACACCCAGCTCATCTTCCAGCAGGCGGATCTGTTTGGAGATCCCCGGCTGGGAGGTATAGAGGCTTTGCGCCGTGGCCGACACATTCAGATTGTGTCGGGTCACTTCCCAGATATAACGCAACTGCTGGAGTTTCATGCGGCATCACTCTCCTGAGAAGCCCCGTCGACGCAAGGCAGCGTGACAGTGGCCCAGACATGGCCGGCCACCTTGCTAAGATGATCGGGCGATAAAATCATGAATAATGATTCCTTTCGGGAATATACGCTCAAGAGTAGATTGGCGACAGTAACCTGACAAGGGGGTAGGTAGGGATGGAAGTCACACAACTGCTGCTATACGTGCTAGCAGGCGCCGGAGTAGGGTTCGCGGTCGGTGTCACTGGCGTTGGCGGCGGCTCGCTGATGACGCCTCTGCTACTGATGTTCGGCTTCCCGCCGCATGTCGCCGTCGGTACTGATTTGCTGTACGCCGCCATCACCAAGGCCGGTGGTGCCTGGGCACATCATCGCCAGGGCCACGTGGATTGGACCATCGCGCGGCGTCTGGCGATCGGCTCACTGCCGGCGGCGCTGTTGACCATCGCTGTGCTGCATACTTTCTTCACGGACCCGACCGCCTACGCCGGACTGATCAAAGGCATGTTGGGTGTGATGCTGATCTTGACGGCGACTGTCTTGCTGTTCAAGAAGCGACTGCTGGGTTTGATCAGCCCGGAAAGCTTCATCGTGCGTCATGCCGCGCCGCTGACCGTACTCTCCGGCATCGTGCTCGGCGTTTGCGTCACACTGTCGTCCGTCGGCGCAGGCGCCTTTGGTGCGGCCGTGTTGATCATGCTGTTCCCGCTGCTGACCACCGCCCGTATCGTCGGCACCGATATCGCGCATGCCGTGCCGTTGACGCTGGTCGCGGGTCTCGGGCACCTGTGGCTGGGCAATGTCGACTTCATATTGCTCGGCGCGTTGCTGATAGGCTCACTGCCGGCCATCAGCCTCGGTGCACGTTTGACACGTCATATGCCGGGCGGGCTGCTGCAAGGGCTGCTGACCACCCTGCTGCTGGTATTGGGGATTCGTTATGCCTTCTTCTGATCGCCCTGAGATGTTGCTCACTTAAGCGTTTGAGCGTGACGGCGCTGGCCTTTTATCACTGGCCAGCGCCGTTTTCGTTAGGTGGGATATTCCCTCAAACCAAGAAAACAGCTATAAAAACACATACGACCATAACCCTCTGCTATTGAGCCGATGGACAATGCCCATTTGTCAGTGATGGAAAGTGGCGCTACCATCGGGCACAGCCTGCATGTCCCGGCCTTGCCGCAGACAGCGAAACGAATCCCCTGGAGAAACAAGATGTCCAATCACGTCGATGTCACCGGCGCTAACTTCGAACAGGAAGTTCTTAACGCTGAAGCCCCGGTACTGCTGAAGTTCTGGGCACCGTGGTGTGGCCCGTGCAAGATGATGGCCCCGGTTGTCGAAGAAGTGGCCAACGAGCGAGGCGAAGGCCTGAAGATCGTCAACGTCAATGTCGATGACGCACCGGAAATTGCTGCCGAGCAAGGCGTGCGCGGCGTTCCGACCGTCATTCTCTTCAAGTCTGGCGCCAAGGTAGCATCACTGGTCGGCGCGCAGTCCAAGGGTCAGCTGAGCCAGTTCATCGAGCAGAACCTCTGATCAAATCTACTTGAATGCTTGAGGCTCGATCGAGCGATCAGGCTCAATAGATTGCGTGATGCAGGGCGTATTGACACACATGCTCCATCACGAAAAACCCCTGTCACGTACCACGTGACAGGGGTTTTTGCATGGCCGGCCGTAAACTGTCGACCCAAGCCTTCACTTCACTGCCTCATATCATTCCGTCATGTGCTGGCGCCGCCGGATACGTCTCACCGATGGCCCGAGTAGACGAGATACCCAGCGAGTACCGGGGTGGGAGTCGAACGCAATTTTCAACGTCATGGTAATCGGCACCGATAGCAGCATACCGACCGGCCCGAACACCCAACCCCACACGACCAGCGACAGAAAGGCTGCCAGTGTCGAAAGACCCAGCGTGCGCCCCATCACTCGCGGTTCAATCATGTTGCCAAGAATGAAGTTGATTGCCATGTAGCAGCCCCCCAGCATCAGTGCCGTAACGGGCCCGCCTTCCGGCATCACTAGTGTCAGCAGCACGGCAGGAATGGCAGCCAATGCCGAGCCGATATTGGGGATATAGTTGAGACAGAACGCCAGCGTGGCCCACAGGAAAGCGAATTCGACCCCGAGCACCAGACAGCTGATGCCGACCAGGGCACCGGTGATCAGGCTGATCAAGGTCTTGACCGCCAGGTAGCGACGCAGCGTCAGTGAGAAGAGCGTGAAGCGCCTCAGGCTGACATGCGGGCTACGCAGCGTACTGACCAGCTTGTCACGCAACGACAATGCTTCGTAAAGCAGGAAGGTCGCTGTCAGCACGATAATGACGCTGGACGAAAGCAGCCCTCCCAACCCTGTCAGCAGATTCGGCACCCACTGGGTCAGTGACGCAGGGTCGATCAACTCACTGAAATGCGCCGGAGCGATGGAGAGACCATTGCTCGCCAACCATTCCAGAAAGCTCTGGTAGTGCGTGCGCAGGCTTTCCTCCAGCTTGGGCATTTCATCACTGAAGGCAGTAAAGCGGGACACCAGCAACGCCGCCAGAGAGGAAAACAGCACACAGACAGTCAGAATGACGATCGGCACCCCAAAACGCTGACCGATGCCATGCCGCGCAAGCCAGCGTACGGGGGCATCGCACACTGCCGCCACGAACACGGCCAGCAGCAGCGGTACAACAAGGTCCGCCGCCAGTTTCATGCCCCCAATGATGATGATCAGCGCGGCCAAGCCAACCAATAGCGGATGAATTTCCAGTGCTTGTCGTACCGTCGGCCGGGCGATGGTTCGGCCAGAAAGCACGCGCGCTTCCTGCTGGCGCTCGTCCCTCGGCACCTCCATTCGCGTGGTGGCCTCCTCACTGGTCGTCCCCGCACTCAGCGCAGCCTGATCATTTGGCATCTGCCAGCTTTCCTCGCCATGAGAAGCCGTCGCCTCCCCTGCCACCTGCGGCGTCTCATGGATATCGTTCCTATGCATCCTGCCACCTGTGCTGTCATGCCCTGCTGCTCACTGCCCAATGCAGTACTGCGATGCGCTCATATTGGCCGCCTACGCGAGCCAAGCCAAGCCTTGTCACTCAATGATTGGTCAATGTCGCAGATAAAAAAAGGGAGACCGAAGTCTCCCCGAGAATACCGAGTCAGAGCGCACTGACTGGAGGCATGCATTCCGTAAAAACAGCGATTTCCTGCAACCTACTGTTTCTAATAAATAATAAATTCTTGCGAGCACCGATTCCCACCACAAGACATTTGACGATAGGCTCAGCGAACCTCTACAGCGTCTACGGAAAATCTATAGCTCGAAACCGCTGCCAAAACCTTCAGCGGTTGGCGCCATCAGCGTCTCTCCACCAGCGCGAATCATGGCAGCATGGCCCTGAGTACGTGGCAGGATACGCTGGAAGTAGAAACGTGCAGTATCCAGCTTGGCCTGATAGAAAGTGGCATCACCTTCCCCAGCGGCAAGCGCAGCACTGGCTGTCGCTGCAGCACGCGCCCACAGATAACCCAGTGTCACGTAGCCTGCATACATCAGGTAATCGACACTTGCAGCACCGACCGCCTCACGATCTTGCATCGCACTCATGCCTACCGTCATGGTCAATTCGCCCCACTCGCGATTCAGTTCAGACAGCGGGCCAGCAAACTCGCTGCCTTCGCTGGCCTGGCAGAACTTGTGGATCTCTTTGGTGAAGACCTTCAGCGACTCGCCCTGACTCATCAGCACCTTGCGCCCGAGCAGATCCAACGCCTGAATACCGGTAGTGCCTTCATAGAGCAGTGTGATACGTGCATCACGCACGAACTGTTCCATCCCCCACTCTTGAATGAAGCCGTGCCCCCCGAAGACCTGCACACCGTGATTGGTGGCTTCGAAACCCGTTTCGGTCAGGAAGGCTTTGACGATGGGCGTCAGCAACCCCAACACGGTATCGGCTCGCGTCTTTTCTTCGCCATCCTCGAAGCTCTCGACGATGTCATTGAGCTGGGCGGCATACATCACCAGCATGCGACCACCTTCGGCAATCGACTTCTGGGTCAACAGCATACGGCGGACATCCGGATGCACGATGATCGGATCGGCGGCCTTTTCCGGTGCCTTGGCACCCGATAGCGCACGCATCTGCAGCCGGTCACGTGCATAAGCCAAGGCGTTCTGAAAACTGGCCTGTGCCAGTGCAACACCCTGAATACCCACGCCGAGACGCGCAGCATTCATCATGGTAAACATGCAGACCAGCCCCTTGTGAGGCGGGCCCACCAGATAGCCGGTTGCCGAATCAAAGTTCATCACG
Source organism: Cobetia crustatorum (assembly GCF_000591415.1). GTDB lineage: Bacteria > Pseudomonadota > Gammaproteobacteria > Pseudomonadales > Halomonadaceae > Cobetia > Cobetia crustatorum. The sequence continues at coordinate 21,144 of NZ_JEMF01000050.1, forward strand.
CAGGTAGAGTTACCGTGAATGCCCATCTTGTGCTCGATGGAACCACAGCTGACGCCATTACGTTCGCCCGCTTCACCACTGGCGTCCGGCAAGAACTTGGGTACCACGAATAATGAGATACCGCGCGAACCTTCCGGTGCATCCGGCAACTTGGCCAGCACCAGATGGACGATGTTTTCGGAAAGATCATGTTCACCGGCAGAGATGAATATTTTGGTGCCACTGATGGCGTAGCCACCGTTGTCATCCGTCTCATCCAGCGGCACGGCGCGGGTCTTGATCAGGCCAAGATCCGTGCCACAGTGAGGTTCCGTCAGACACATCGTACCGGTCCAGCGGCCCTCTACCAGCTTGGTGAGATAGGTGTTTTTGAGCGTCTCGCTACCATGATGCTTGAGCGCATCCATCGCGCCATGCGACAGACCCGGATACATGCCCCAGGACAGATTGGCTGACGCGACCATCTCAGACAGCACCATTGCCAGCGACGGTGGCAAGCCTTGTCCACCGTGCTCAGGCGCCGCCGCCAGACTCGGCCAGCCGCCCTCGACATATTGCTGGTAGGCCTCCTTGAAGCCGCTCGGCACCTTGACCTCACCACCTTCGAAGGTGCAGCCCTCACGATCACCGGACTGGTTAAGCGGTGTTAGCACTTCATTGGCGAAGCGTGCGCCCTCTTCGAGAATGGCGCTGACGATATCGTCACTCGCATCCTCACCGCCCGGCAGACGCGCGTAGTGAGACGGATAGTCGAGCAGTTCATTCATCACGAAGCGAATGTCGCGCAAGGGCGCCTGATAGTCCGGCATGCTGTTCTCCTTGAGCCGTCGCGACGCGGCGGCGCTGACCTGACGCAGACACTCATGTACACGTGAAGAATGCAGACGTGAATGGTGCGTATTTGAATGAGAGGGGCTGAACGGGATAGCAGCCATCATGTTCGCGCTGGGAAAGCATGACGCACCGCTATCAAACATGTGTTTTAAATTAGCCTCTCACTGAGTATCCAGTCAAGCAATCGTTTGATTCAAAGCCTGATACATTGGTGGCAGAAGCCGCTAGATGCGACAAACGGCAGACGAAAAAAAGCCCGACCGCAGTCGCGGTCGAGCAATATCTCCCCCAGAGATAAACCGTCCATCAATTCGTCAATTCGGTGTCTTGCCTCTGTGCTTCTCGCACGACAGTGTCTGACATCAAGCCATGCGGATGCTGCCATCGAGGCGAATCACTTCACCATTGAGCATGGTATTGGTGATGATGTGTTCGGCCAGTTTGGCAAACTCATCGGGCCGTCCAAGGCGCTTGGGAAACGGTACCGCTTCACATAGCGCTTCGCGGGCCGGCTCTGGAATACCCGCCATCATCGGCGTCTCAAACACGCCTGGGGCAATGGCCATCACGCGAATACCGTGGCGTGCCAACTCACGTGCCATCGGCAATGTCATACCCACCACACCCGCCTTGGAGGCGCTGTAAGCACACTGACCCACCTGACCATCAAACGCCGCCACCGAAGCGGTATTGATGATCACCCCGCGCTCATTGTCTTCGCCTTCGGCCGCGTTACGCGCCATGCGGGCGGCAGCCAGACGCGCCACATTGAAGGTACCGATCAGGTTAATCGTGAGCGTGCGCTCAAAGCCTTCCAACGGTGCCGGCTCCCCCTCACGGTCGACTAGCTTGGCAACGCTGACCACTCCTGCACAATGAATGACGCCCTGCAGGCTGCCGAAGGTTTGCTCAGCGACATCTAGCGCTGCATCGACACTGGTACTGTCAGTAATATCGCAATGGCAGAATCGAGCGGAATCGCCAAGCGCATCAGCTTGGTCGCGTGCAGCCTCAGAGACATCTGCCAGCACCACCCGACCACCCGCCTCGACAAGACGAGCGGCGGTTGCAGCGCCAAGGCCAGACGCCGCGCCGGTGATCAAGAAGCAGTGATTGGCAATCTTCATGCAAAGCTCTCCAAAACAAGGGATAAACAGTCAGTCCATTGACGAACATGAACCAGACTCAATCTTCACGTGCCTCGGCACGTAACAAGAAACGCTGAATCTTGCCCGAGGGTGTCTTGGGAAGACTATCGACGAAGGCCACTTCACGTGGGTAGCTGTGACCGGAAAGCCGTTGACGCACACTCTGACGAATTTCGTCAGCCAGTGTCTCACTGCCGACATGACCATCACGCAGCACCACGTAGGCTTTGATGATCTCGCCGCGGATATCATCCGGCTTGCCTACGGCTGCAGATTCAGCGACCGCAGGGTGTGCCAGAATCGCGTTCTCGACATCGGCTGGTCCAACGCGATAGCCCGCCGTCGTGATGATGTCATCATCACGCCCTGCAAAGGTGAAGCGGCCATCGGGCTCAGCCACCACTACGTCGCCGGTCAGGTAATAACCCTCGACGCAAGGCTGCTTCTCCTGCCAGGTGTAACCCGCGAAGAAGTGGGCGGGAGAACGTGCGATGTCTACCGCCAGCACACCAGGTTCACCTGGCGGCAGCTCACGATACTCGGCATCCAACACCGCCAGGCGATAGCCGGGCAGCGGGAAGCCGACGCTACCAACGACGATCTCATGTGCCAGTGCGTGATGATTACAGCAGGTCATGCCTGTCTCGGTCTGACCGTAATGATCCATCACCGTACAGCCCAGTTCTCGTTCGACCCACCCCACGACCTCGGTATTCAGCGGCTCGCCGGCAGAGCTGGCCACACGCAGATTCAGTCGTTCAAAAGCGCCTTCGCAGACGCCTGATGCCTTGAGCATGCGATAAGCCGTCGGCGCTGCGGCAAAGTTATCGATACGGTGGCGCTCCATGAAGGCCAGGCCGCCTTCTGCAGTAAACGGCGACTGCATAAAATAGGTCGTCGCACCAAGGAGTAACGGCCCAGTAATCGCGTAATAGAGCCCGTAAGCCCAGCCGGGGTCTGCCATGTTCCAGAAACGCTCATCGGGCCGCAGGTCAATCGCCAATCGCTGATAGAGCCAGAAGGCTGGCAGCGCATTCAGCGCGACGGCCACACCCTTGGGTTTGCCGACCGTGCCAGAGGTAAACATCTGCAGGAAAGGTGCATCGCTCGATAGCGGTACCGGCGGCTGCACCAGCGGCTCGCTTTGCATCAGGACCTGCCAGTCGAGATCGCCATCCTGCAGCGATTCACCTCTCCGACGCACACAGATAATCGACGGGTGACGCTCCAGCTCATTGAATTTGAACCGCTGAGCCGTCTCGGTAATCACCACTCTCGTCTCGGCACGCGCCAGACGATATTCAAGCGCGTCAGGTCCAAAGGCCGTGAATAGTGGCTGATAGACCGCCCCCAATCGCCAGGTCGCCGCCAGCGCTACCAGCAGCTCCGGCGTGCGTGACAACATGCAAGCCACTCGATCTCCCGGGACTACTCCTTGCGCCGCCAGCGCCGTGGCCATCCTGGCACTCAGGTCATCCAATGCTGCATAACTCATCTCGCTGACGTTGCCCTGCTCGTCTTCGTGTACCAATGCAATCGACTCGCCCCGACCAGCACGCAGATGACGCCCGACACACGCCTCGAAGGCATTGCCGGTGAAGCGCTCAGGTTCTGGTTCAGACTCAAGTCCTGACGCCAACAGTTCACTGCGCAAGGCATCGATATCAAAGCTGGCCAGATACTCTTGCAGCGATTGATGAGGCGTCGGCTCGAAGGTAGCGTCTGTTGCAGAGGTAACATTGGCAGCGCGTGACGTGCGGTTTGTTGTTGTATCGCGTGTCGTCATGGCGGGACTGGCTCCTGGGTTGAACTCCTGGATTATGCATGGGAGATGAGCAGTACGAATGGTGTCACATGAATGTGTGGATATTGCTATCAGGACATATTTACAGTTAACGTAAACGTCAACTTAGCGACAAGCCAGACGCACGGCAAGCACTGGTTGACCTCACTGACCGAAAGTTGAAGGCGACGAGAAACACTCACTGCGGATGACACACGCTATCGATCAAGGCTTCAGCCAGTTCATCCGGCGAGCGTTCACCGTCTGCACGGTACCAACGCACGCTCCAGTTGAGCGCGCCCAGTACAAACTGCCGCAGTAACGAGGCATCACCACGCAGTAACCCGGTCGCGACGCCGTCTTCGATAGCGCTACGCCACAAGGCTTCATACTCATCGCGCTGCTGGACAAGATGCTCACGCGCCGGACCTTCAATGCGGCGCCATTCGTAAAGCGCGACGACATGCGCGTTACGGTCCGTCAGCAACGTGTCCAAGTGGGCACGCGCCAGCGCCAGCAGACGCAGATGCGCCTGTGCACGGGGAGTATCAGCGGCCAGGGAGTTATCGAGATTCGCCAGATGCTCATGGGCAATGGCCAGCGCGCTGAACATGCCCTCTTCGATCACGGCACACAGGATTTCTTGCTTGTCAGCGAAGTGATGAAACAGGCTGCCTGATTTGATGCCCATTTCCTGGGCCAACATACGCACGGTGGTGCGGTCGTATCCCTCCTCCACAAACAGGCGGGCGGCGATACGGACCAGCTCCTTGCGACGGGGTGAGGTGGTGGCTACATTCATCGTATAACTAGCGCTTGCTTGGTTTATGGGATTGAATGGATCAAAGCACAGCCGCGCAGTGATCACAACGCCATCACTGCCCACGCAACCGCTGCCGCCGCTCCTCTCGGGCTGGCCAGACAGCGTTGCATCAGTCATCCAATAACGGCTGCATCAGCCACAGACCCTTCTTCTGACAACCGCTTTGACAACAACAAATGGAGACCGCCATGTCTACTCTTTCTCCGGCCGTCAGCGCCGATGACATCGTCATTCTTGCGGGTGCCCGCACGCCAATGGGCGGCCTCAAGGGCTCACTCTCGAGCATGAGCGCCCCCGAGCTTGCCGCCGTGGCCATCAAGGCCGCCATCGAACGCGCCGGCTTGACGCCTGCCGATATCGACGAAGGCATCTTTGGGTGCGTGCTCCCCGCTGGCGTCAAGCAAGGGCCGGCACGACAGGCGATGCGCCAGGCCGGGGTGCCGGACAGCATCGGCGCCACCACCATCAACAAACTGTGCGGTTCCGGCATGAAAGCCACCATGCTGGCCCACGACCTGATCCGTGCCGGCACCAACCGCATCATGCTGGCTGGTGGTATGGAGTCGATGTCGAATGCTCCCCACCTACTGACGCAGGCACGTGGTGGCTATCGTCTCGGCCACGGCGAGCTGAAAGACCACATGTTCCTCGACGGCCTGGAAGATGCCGAGACCGGCAAGCTGATGGGCGTGTTCGCTCAGGAAGTGGCCGATGCGCGTCACTATGACCGCCAGCGCATGGACGACTTCGCGATTGAATCCCTCAAGCGTGCCATGGCCGCCATCGAGTCCGGTGACATCACGCCCGAAATCGCGCCGGTCACTGTCACCAGCCGCAAGGGCGATACTGTCGTCGAACGCGATGAGCAGCCCTTCCAGGCCAATATCGACAAGATCCCGACACTGCGCCCGGTATTTGCCAAGGACGGCACCATCACTGCCGCCAACGCCAGCTCCATCTCCGATGGCGCCTCAGCGCTGGTATTGACCAGCCGAGGCGAAGCAGACAGCCGTGGCCTGGCCATCAAGGCGCGTATTCTCGGCCACAGCACTCACTCCCAGCATCCCAGCGAGTTCACGCTGGCGCCCATCGGCGCCATCGATAGTCTGATGAAGAAACTCGACTGGACCACCGATGATGTCGACCTGTTCGAGATCAATGAAGCCTTCGCCGTCGTCACGCTGCTGGCGATGGATGCTCACAAGATTCCTCACGATAAAGTCAACGTCTTCGGCGGCGCCTGTGCCCAGGGGCATCCGGTCGGCTCGACCGGTTCGCGCATCATTGTCACGCTGATCAATGCACTGGAACGTCGCGGCAAGACGCGCGGCATCGCGGCACTGTGTATCGGCGGCGGTGAAGCCACCGCAATTGCAGTCGAGCTGGTCAACTGAGTCTGGCCAACTGAGCCTGATTCGCTCCATCGCCCGAAAACACAGAAAGCCCGGATCATGGATCCGGGCTTTCTGGTTCATACCTAGCTGTTCATGCCTGACAGCTCATGCCTGGCGATGCATCACTCAAACAACAGACAATCCACGGCTTAACCGTAACGGCCGGTGATGTAATCCTCGGCCTTCTTGGTATGCGGATTGGAGAACATCGTCTTGGTGTCGTTGTACTCGATTAGCTCACCCATGTGGAAGAAGGCGGTGTAGTCGGCGACACGCGCCGCCTGCTGCATGTTATGCGTCACGGTGACAATCGAGAACTGAGACTTGAGCTTGTCCATCAGATCTTCAATGGTCGCGGTGGAAATCGGGTCAAGTGCCGAGGTCGGCTCATCCATCAGGATGACGTCCGGCTTGACCGCGATGGCGCGCGCGATGCACAGACGCTGCTGCTGACCACCGGATAGCGAGGTGCCTGGCTGATCCAGAATATCCTTCACTTCTTCCCACAGGCCCGCATCACGCAGCGCGCTCTCGACCAGATCATCCTTGTCAGCGCGACGGCTGACCAGGTCATGCATGGTCGGTGCATAGGCGATGTTGTCATAGATGGACTTGGGGAACGGGTTCGGCTTCTGGAACACCATGCCCACACGACGACGTAGTGCCACCTCATCCATCTTGCGGGCGTTGACATCACGACCGTCCATCTCGACCAGACCCTCGATACGCACGCTGCGAATCAGGTCATTCATGCGGTTCAGGCAGCGCAGGAAGGTAGACTTTCCGCAACCTGACGGGCCGATCAATGCGGTGACATTCTTCTGGAAGATATCGATATTGATATCTTTGAGTGCCTTCTTCTCGCCGTACCAAAGATTGAGGTTTTCGACGCGAATGGCCAGTTCGTGATTGGCATCTTCGTTGGTGCTGATCGGGGTGCCCAGACGCTGAATTGCGGCAGGCTGCTTGGCGACAGTAATGCTCATGATCTCGTATTCCTTATTCAGTCGTGGGCCAGGACGTGCACGGTGCGACCTGCTTGCAACAGGTCGCCAGACGCTTGCCTACCAACGACGCTCAAATTTCTTGCGCAGCATGACTGCTGCCGCGTTGAGAAAGATCAGCACTGACAGTAGCACCAGGATGCCCGCCGCAGTACGTTCAACATAGGCCTGCTCCGGCTCGCCCGCCCAAGTGAAAATCTGGGCCGGAAGCACGGTAGCTGCCTGAGTAATAGACTCCGGCGCATCCGGGATAAAGGCCACCATGCCGATGATGATCAACGGTGCCGTCTCACCCATCGCCTGTGCCAGGCCGATGATCGAACCCGTCAGAATACCCGGCAGTGACAAGGGCAATACGTGATCACGCACTACCTGCCATTGCGAGCACCCCACGCCGAAGGCCGCCTGTCGGATGGTATCTGGCACGCTGCGCAGGGCCGAACGTGTGGTGATGATGATCACCGGTAGTGTCATCAAACCCAGCGTCAGACCACCGACCAGCGGTGAGGAGCGCGGCATACCGAAGAAGTTGATGAAGATTGCCAAGCCCAGTAGACCGAACAGGATCGACGGCACGGCAGCCAGGTTGTTGATGTTGATCTCGATGGCCTGCGTCAGACGGTTGTCCGGTGCAAACTCTTCCAGATAGACCGCTGTCATCACGCCGACCGGGAAGGCAAAGGCCAAGGTGACCAGCAGTGTCAGGATCGTCCCCATCGCAGCAGACCAGATACCGGCATATTCCGGCAGCTTCGAATCACCTGTGGTGAAGAAGTTGACGTTGAACTTGAGCTCGGCGGTACCGTTTTCGATCATGCGGTCCAGCACCTGCTGCTCTTTCGGCTTCAGGTGTGACTTGTGACCCTTGAGGTACTGATCGACCTGGTCATCCGAGATTACCCAGCTGTCGATCGTCTGCCCCATCAATGTCGGATCAGCTTTCATCGCGCGAGGCAGCTGACGCAGCCAGCCACGGCTGACCAGGCTACGGACATCTTCTTCTACCGCCGCCAGCGGAATCTCGCGTGACTGTTCACTGTACGTGACAGGGACGTTCAACTCCGCCTGCTGGAAGGCAGGATAGCCACGCATGACCATGTCGCCGATGAACACCAGCAGGAAGCTGGCCGCCAGGGCCAAAGCGCCCATGGACATCATCTTCAGGCGCCGCGTGCGGCGATGACGGCCCTTCAGCTGGGCCGAGATGTCGTCGAATGAATGGCTCATGTCTTGTCTCGGCCTCACAGGTTATTGGCGCTGTACTTCTCACGGAAGCGGCGAATCAAGATCACCGACACCATGTTGAGCAGCAGAGTGACCACGAACAGCACCAGCCCCAGCGCGAAGGCTGACAGCGTTTCGGCGCTGGCGAATTCTTGATCGCCAGTCAATGCAGCGACGATACGCACCGTGACGGTCGTCATGTCTTCCAGCGGGTTGGCCGTCAGATTCGGACGCATACCGGCTGCCATGACCACGATCATCGTCTCACCCAACGCACGCGATACCGCCAGCAATGAAGCCGAGATGATGCCCGGCAGCGCAGCCGGCAGAATGACGTTACGAATGGTCTCTCCATGCGTCATGCCCAGTGCCAGCGACCCCTGACGCATGGTGTCAGGCACTGACGTGATGACGTCATCGGAGAGTGAAGAGATGAAGGGAATGATCATGATGCCCATGACCAGACCGGGCGCCAGCGCATTGTTGTAAGACGCATCAAAGCCCAGCGGCGAGAAGATATCCACGACGAGCGGCGCAACGCTGATGGCAGCAAAAAAGCCATAGACCACGGTCGGGATACCCGCGAGCACTTCCAATACCGGCTTGGCAATGGTGCGCACATTGGCGGGAGCGAACTCTGCCATGTAGACCGCTGCCAGCAGGCCAATGGGAATGGCGACCAGCATCGCGATCAAGGTGATCATGAAGGTGCCGGCAAACAGCGGTACTGCACCGAAGTTGGCAGTACTCTCGACACCCTCGCCACGACCCGCGGACAGCTGGAAGCTGTTACCCGGGTCCCAGGTGGTGCCCGTAATGAAGGTCCAGAAACTTTCCATCTGGAAGAAGCGAATGGCCTCGAAGACGATGGAGATCAGAATGCCGAACGTAGTGACGATGGAAATCATCGCCGCCCCGATCAGAACATAACGAATCAGCGTCTCGATGGCGGTGCGCGCATGAAAGTCGGGTTTGACCAGATACAGTCCCAGCATCAGACCAAGCCCCGCCACGACCAGGCAGGTCGCCAGCAGCGTGAAGCCTTCGATGTCGATGCCCGTGGTCGCGATGGCAATCACCGCTGCCAGACCTACCAGAATGGCGGGGCCAGCACTGGAGATCACCGTAAACCAGCCGTATTGATCAGGCTGGGCATACATCTCGGCACCGCCGGCACGCACTTTCTGTGCCTTGCCGCGGCCGATGAAGAAGGCTGCGAGGCCAAACAACGCCACGATGCCTATAAAGAAGAGAAAGATCTGCTGGGTCTGCATCTTTCGGGTCCCGGAGTCGCGCTGTCCGCGGGCTTGAGGCCAATGGCCTTCAAGCAGGCCCGCGGGCAATCATGCAAACGGGCCGGCTGCCATTGGCAGCCGGCCGCGTCGAGGGTCAGCTGCGTCAATTACTTCTTGAGGTCAGCCAGGGTCAGCTGGGTGCGGCTCTCGACCTGCTGACGCAGGGCTTCACGCTCTGCCTTCGGCAGCGGGATCAAGCCGATCCCCTTGAGGTAGCCCAGTTCACCGATCATCTTCTCGCTCATGAACAGCGTGTTGTAGGCTTCCTGCGCAGGAACGTCATCCTTGTGCTGGTTCTTGACGTAGTAGAACAAGGAGCGAGAGACCGGGTACTCACCAGAGGAGATGGCATCAGCTTCCGGCTCAACACCGTCGATGGAAGCTCCCACTACCTTGTCAGCATTCTCTTCAAGGAAGGAGTAGCCGAAGATCCCGAAGGCTGCCGTGTTTTCCGTCAGCTTCTGGATAATCAGGTTATCGTTCTCGCCGGAAGCGATGTAGTGACCATCCTGGCGGATATTGGTATAGCCTTCGCCGCCGTAACCTTCCATGTCTTCAGTGGCAACTTCCATCACCAGCTCTTCGAACGCATCACGCGTACCGGAGGTAGAAGGCGGCCCGTAGACAGTGATCTTGCGATCCGGCAGCGACTTGTCGATGTCAGACCACTTCATGTACGGGTTATCGACCAACTTGCCATCGACCGGCACCTGAGCGGCCACGGCCATGGCGATCTGCTCGCGGGTCAGGTTGATGTCGCCGTTGTCGACAGACTGAGCGAAGGCGATACCATCAAAGCCGATCTTGGCTTCGGTGATGTCGGTCACACCGTTGTCTGCGCAGCGCTCAAACTCGGAAACCTTCATGCGACGAGAAGCGTTGCTGATGTCCGGCGTATTGTCACCGACACCTTCGCAGAAGAGCTTCATGCCGCCACCAGACCCGGTGGACTCGATGACCGGCGTCGGGAAATCGCTGGTCGCGCCCAGCTCTTCAGCTACGTAGCTGGAGAACGGGTACACCGTGGAAGATCCAACAATGCGTAGCTGCTCACGCGCTTGTGCTGCACTGATTGAAGCGGCCATGACCGCGACTGCAATACCCGTCTTGAGGAACGCCTGCATGCCTGAAACTCCTTGCGATAAGAATGAGCCACTGAGGGTTGGCTTCTTGTCTACAGGGAGTACCTTGCCAAGCATTCATGACAACTGTGTGACAGTCGCGTCGGCATGAGGCCATGACAAGGGTTTATTCGCTCATAACGAAGCACTTATGCTTGTGATCGTTCATGGCGCGCCAGTGCACGTCGCCCTGCCAGCACACGCAGCAGGATATTGCTGACCAGTGCCGTGGCCAGCATGCCTAGGATCATCGGCCACAGGCTATTCAGTGCCAAACCCGCAATCAGCATGCCAATCAACGCACCGCTGGCAAATTGCAGGCTCCCGATCAGTGCATTGGCCGTGGCACTGATACGTGGGAAGTATTCAAGCGCAGACGAGATCGCATTGGGCGCCACCATGCCATTGGCCCCCACGAACAGCATCAGCAATGGAGCAATGATGGACAGACGATCCAGCCCCAGTGCCAGCATCATGACCAGCAGCACTGCCGCTGCCAGCTGAATGCCGATACCGATGCGCAACAGACGTGGCGGTGAAAAACGTGACAGCAGGCGCACGTTGAGGCGATTGGCGGTGAACATGAACAGGATGTTGGCGCCAAACAGCACCGGATACCACGAAGCGGTGACGTCAAAGTGCTCCATGTACACGTAAGGTGAGGCCGTAATGAAGGCAAACATGCCACCGAAGCCCATCGCTTGCGTCAGGGCATAGCCCATCGCCGGACCATGTCGCAGTACGCTGACATAGTCACGGGCGACCTGAGCGATGCTGGCAGGTGACTCTCCTTCCTCGCGGCGACGCAAGGTTTCCGGCAGGTACAGTGGCAGCACCACCAACAAAAAGGCCGCATAGGCCGCGAGGAAGGCAAAGATCAACCACCAACCCGCGATTCCCAGTAACAGACTGCCAATCGCAGGCGCTATCAACGGCGCCAGCATCATGATCACCGCCACGGTCGATAACACCTTGGCTGCCTCACGACCGCTAAAACAGTCACGCACGATCGCTGAGGAGTTGACGACCGAGGCGCCACCGCCGAGAGCCTGCACAAAGCGCAGTGCCCACAAGCCCTCGAGGCTATCGACTTGGGTGATCGCCAGACTCGCCAACAGGAAGATGGCAATCCCTGACAGCAACACTGGCTTGCGACCGAGGCGGTCCGATAGTGGGCCAAAGATCAGCTGCCCCAGCGAGAAGCCGAGCAGAAAGATCGATAGCGACAACTCGGTATGGTGCACCGTGGTGTCGAGATCTTCCGCCATCGCCGGCAATGCCGGCAGATAGGCATCAATGGCCAACGGAGCCAGTGCAGTATTGGCAGCGACCAACAAGGCCAGCTGACGAGTTTGACGCTTGTCCACATCTCCTCCCGGAATATTCATGACGACGGCACCAATAGTGGGACACTAGTCGCGACTGCTTAAAGATAGACAGTCCTGCCGCCAGATAACGACAGTGGGCGTGCCGCCGCACAATTGGTACAGTTGAGAGCACTCACGTGATGGATGTCACATGAGTGTGATAAATTTCACATCAATCATCACATTGTCCATTTTCGACATCTGCTGGCAGGCGGCAGTACGACTGCCCTGCCCTTCACGTCTTGCCTCTTCATGCGGGCCACCATCAGGCGGTTCGCGCTCAGCACAGGAAAATCTTGCATGGCTCAGGACAAGCTCTCCCAGCTCAAGGAAATGACCACCGTAGTCGCCGATACCGGTGATCTCGATGCTATCCGCCGTTTCTCCCCTACCGATGCTACCACTAACCCGTCGCTGATCCTGCAGGCTGCACAGGACCCATCACGCCGTGAGCGTCTGACCGAAGTGGCTCGCACAGCGACTGATATCGATGACGCTGTCGATGCCGTGGCCGTGGATATCGGCACTGAAATCGCGGGCCTGGTACCGGGCTACGTCTCTACCGAGGTCAGCGCGCGCCTGTCTTTCGATACTGACGAAACCATTCGCCGCGCACATCGCATCATCGAACGCTACGCAGCCAACGGCGTCGGTCAGGAACGTATCCTGATCAAGACCGCCTCTACCTGGGAAGGTATCCGCGCTGCCGAGAAGCTCGAGCGCGATGGCATTCGTACCAACCTGACACTGCTGTTCAACTTTGCGCAGGCTCAGGCATGTGCCGACGCTGGCGTGACACTGATCTCGCCCTTCGTTGGCCGTATCCTCGACTGGCACAAGGCCCAGCAGCCCAACGCCGACTTCAGTGGCGACAATGATCCCGGCGTGGAGTCAGTCAAGTCGATCTACGACTACTACAAGGGCCATGGCTACAAGACTATCGTGATGGGCGCCAGCTTCCGCAATACCGGTGAGATCGAAGCGTTGGCCGGTTGCGATCGCCTGACCATCTCTCCCGCACTGCTGGGTGAACTGGCCGAAACCAGTGGCCAGCTGACGCGTCGTCTGATCCCGTCCGATGCCGAGCGCAACGTTCAGGAAGCACTGAGCGAAGCCGACTTCCGCTGGGCCATGAACGAAGATGCCATGGCGACCGAGAAGCTGGGTGAAGGTATCCGCAAGTTCATGGCTGACCAGCGCAAGCTGGAAACGCTACTGGCTGAGCTGCGTAGTCACTGAGTGCATTAGCACGAATCGAGTCGATACGCATCGCACTGACGCAAAAAAGCGCCTGCCGTGACTCACGGCAGGCGCTTTTCATTGGGATGAACTCGAGAGGAGATGAGCCCCCTTACGCCACGCGAGCCTGACGGTACAGGCCGACACAGCATGGCTCAGTGCGAATGGCGCTGCTCCTCGCTTTCCAACAGCTCGATCAGTGGCTGGAACTGGAGACGATTATGCCCGTTCAGACACATCAACAGACGATGCGCCTCAATAATACGGCCACGCAATTCGCCTTCTTCCGGCATTTCAGACGGTAGCTCAGCCAACGGTGCCTCATCACAGCAGCCGGTAGAGTCGAGCCCCGCCTGTTCTGCCGCTGGCAGGCTATTGGCATCCACGACACTGGCGACTTCATCAAACCCCATCACCTTGAGCATGGTCAAGACGTCAGAATGTGTGGCGACGACCTGCGCTGGCAGCACTAAACGATCACGTACCGCCAGCGCCAGCTTGGCCAGAAAGCCCAGCGCCGTGGAGTCGACATTGGTTGCTTCGCGCAGGTCGATGATCACGCTTTCCAGCCCATCGACTGCCGCCACACGCTGCACCTGCAGGTCCAGCGTGGCGCACAGTGTCAGGCGCACATCACCGGACAGCTTGAGCACGAACAGGCCATCGTCAAACACGGCCTGGATACGTCCTTCATCCATCATGGAATCCTGTCAGCGTCATCAGGGTAAGGTCATCCGGCAACTCGCCATCCAGCGCCAGTCCGCGGCGCAGTCCCTGCACATCATCACTGCTCAGTATCCGTTGATGCAGTGCTCGTGTTCTATCTTCCAGCGACTCTCCGGGCAGGCATTCCAGTACTCCATCACTGGCCAGCCACAGGCGAAAGCGCACAGGAAGCGCCACACGATACGCCGGATAGTGGGTGCCTGGGAAGAGGCCGACCGGCCGCCCTCCCCCTTCCAGCACGTGCAGAGCGCCATCCGGTGTCACTAGTACTGGCATCGGTAGCTGTGCCCCCAGCGTGTAGTGCAACGCACGTGTCTCGCGATCAATCACGCCACACAGTACGGTGGCATGCTTACCGATACCACTGTCGAGCAGCTCACGATTGAGCAGTGCCAGCCACTCAGGGCCAAAAGACTCCGGCGTATGCTCGTCCCAGTGGCGTATCGCACGCGAGAACAACAGTTTGAGCAGCACCGTCACAAAAGCTGATGATGCTCCATGCCCGGAGACATCCGCGAAATAGAACAGGCTGAAGCGCTCATCAATCGCCTGATATTCGAGAAAATCTCCCGACAGATACAGTGAGGGCGACAGACAGTATTCATAGCAGATGCCATTGATACGTTGACCACTCTCGGGCAATAGCCGCTGCTGAATCTGACCGCCGGCCTGCTGGTCCTGACGTAATAACGCCAGGTGAGTCTCCAGATGCTCATTCAGCTCTTCAAGACGCGCACGTGCCTTGGCATGCTCATGCGCCAGCTGGTGATGCTCCGCGGCCCGCTTGAGCAGAGTGCGGAGTACCGAGCCGTGCTCGCGCGGCGATATCAGGTAGTCCACCAGCCCTGCTTCCACTGCTGGTAGCAGACATTCGTCACCACGTGTCTCGGCGACCACCACAGTCGGCAATCGCTCGGCCAGTCGCGCCCAATCATGGCTTGCGACTGCCCCGACATGCGCCACCACCACCGCGACACCGCTAGGCAGTGCCGCAATGCTATCGCAGGCAGCGACAGCACAGTGGTCATCTGTCAGTACTGTCGCCAGTGAATCACGCCGCATACCGGGCAGATCAATCAGACCGATCAACAGACGCTTGCCTTGCTCATCCGTCATGCCAGCCTCTCGTGCCAGTCAATCGAAACACTCGTGAGCCCCATCTTCGGGGCAGTCTTTAGCCCCGGTCTCGAGATGATCTTGAATCCCGACGGTCCGATAGGGCCTCATGACAGCGCTGTCGCATCGCGGCAGGCATTGCCTACTGACTATCATCTTCCGGTGCAAAGGCACCGTCGAGATCCGTATCATCGAAGCTGTCGCTGGCAAAGGGATCATCACCCAACTTGCCATCGTTGATATCGAAGTCACGGCGCTGCAGATAGGCATCACGAATGAAGCTGTAGCGATCGCCCTGAATCAGCTTTTCCTGCTCAAGGAATCCGGCACGGGTATCGACCAGATCGAGCGCCTTGAGGCCGTAACGCACCTTGTCATCTTCGATGTAAGTGGTCGGGTTGCTATACATGTCCACCGGCAAGCCTGCAGTATCACGTACGGTACTCGGGCCCAGCAGCGGCAGCATCAGATACGGACCCTGGCCCGTACCCCAGACCGCGAGGGTCTGACCAAAATCTTCCTTGTCGACACTCCAGCCAAGCTCGGTCGCGGGATCAAACAGTCCACCGATACCCACGGTAGAGTTGAGCAGCAGACGCCCGGTAGAGACACCCGCATTCGCCCACTTCCACTGCAACACTGAGTTGAGCATGGTGCGCACCTCTCCCAGATTGGAGAAGAAGTTGCCTACACCGTCCTGCACCAACTCAGGCGTTACATAGTCATAACCCTGTGCCACCGGCTTGAGTGCATAACGATCGAGGGTGTCATTGAAGGTATAGACGTTGCGATTGAAGCCCTCCCACGGGTCTTGGGGATTCGGCTCACTGTTGCCCGGACTGGCGCACCCGGCCAGTAGGGACATGGCCAGCAACGCCGGCAGGGAAGTCTTGATCGTGTGCATCTCGTCACCTGTAAGTCTGTTGAACGCCTGCAGCGCCCTCACTGCCCGCTTATTGTGTCGCACATACCCTGCGCCTCACATCGGACAAAAAGTCGCCTTGGCTATCAGATCCGGCTTTCTTTATACGTTTCGCGCCGACCAAGAGCCAGCGCAGGATCCCTGCCCTACGCAATAATCTGCTTCACCCACAGCGTTTTAGCAGCACGCTACCCGCGCTGTAGCCTGCACCGAACGAACACAGCACACCGAGACTGCCCGCAGCCAGATCATCATGATGCAGATGAAAGGCAATCACGGAGCCTGCTGAACTGGTATTGGCGTAGCGATCCAGAATGATTGGCGCTTCCTGCTCAGAAGGATCACGGCCCAGTACGCGCCGCGCAATCATGTCGTTCATATGGCGGTTGGCCTGATGCAACCACATGCGATCGAGATCACTGCCAGTGGCATCGATATCGCCCAGATGCGTAGTGATCAGTTCAGCCACCAGCGGGCAAACCTCGCGGAACACACGACGGCCTTCCTGGATGAACAACTTGTCATCAGCGGACTCGACAGCGCCATCCTCACGCGCAGCAGTGCGATTGAGGAAGCCGAAGTTGTTACGGATGGCATTGGAGAAACGAGTAACCAGCCGCGACCCCAGCACTTCGAAACCATCAGTGCGTGTGGCGACATCGGCGGCCTCCAACACGACAGCAGTGCAGGCATCGCCGAAGATGAAGTGACTGTCGCGATCACGGAAATTGAGGTGTGCGCTACAGATCTCTGGATTGACCATCAACACACGCTTGGCGCTACCACTGCGGATCGCATTGGCCGCCGTCTCGATACCGAAGGTGGCGGAGCTACACGCCACATTCATGTCAAAGGCATAGCCGCCGGCCAAAAGCGCAGCCTGCAATTCGACTGCCACCGCCGGATACGGGCGCTCGAGATTCGAGCAGGCCACGATCACCAGGTCAAGATCCTCGGCCTTGACACCAGCAGCGGCCAGCGCCTCGTGCGCTGCTGCCACGCCCATCTCACATTGCACGGAGGACTGGTCATTAGCGCGGGCGGGCAAACACGGCCGCATCCGCTCAGGATCAAGAATACCCTCGGCATCCAGTACGTAGCGACTATGAATACCTGATGCCTTGACGATGAACTCGGCACTTGATTCAGTACGCGCCGTAAGCTCACCACGTGCGATGGCATCACTGTTGGCGGCATTGTCCGCCGCGACCCAGGCATTGAAAGAGGCGACCAGCGCTTCATTGCTGATGGCATTTTTCGGGGTATAGAGCCCGGTACCGGTGATCAGTACCCGGTGATTACCGTTAGCAGTCTTGTCTTGATTGCCAGTGGCACGCAGATTGTCATTGCTGGGCATGCATCCACTCCTGACGGCGGCGCCTGCCGGGCACGGCCTATGTAATAGTGTGATGGTGATAGCGTGGCCGGCGCAGGCCTCTCTTCGTACATCGTCTAGGAGAGATCAAGATCCTCTGGCCATGTCACCAGAATCATGTCACCCCTATCGCTCCTGCATCACGCCTTCAGAATCATTATCTTCAGTGTACGCTGTATCGCCAGTCACAGACGCCTGAGCGCAGCTCTTCGTGACTTATTCAGGCGAATCTTAAACAGCAATCTCTGCATGCAGCTTGGGCCATCCGACACAATCTCGCCTCCACGCAGGAGTCACGCAAGCAGCATACGTTGCGAGTAGCCTCGACAATGTCCAGACAGCATTCTCAAACAGCCTTCAGCGACGTGCCATCAGCTCCTGCCAGCGTTTGTCGAGACGCTTGGTGGACACTGTCTCTAGCGTGCCAAGTTGCTGGGCAAAGAGCGACACGCGCAACTCCTGCAGCCACCAGCCAAAATCCTCCAATTCAGCGTCCGGCAAGCCCTGCTCACGGGCCTTGTTCAGTCGCGTATCGAGGCGTGTCTCAAAGCCCTTGACCTCTTCCATGTCGCGCTGATCACGCATGCGCTCACGCGGCGCCTTGTCGAGACGAATCAACATCGCTTCGACATAACGCGGCAGCTGATGGAGCCATGCGCCCGCTTCACGGATGAAGCCGGGGTGTATCAAGCGTGCCTGCTGCACTTTGAGGTCTGCCACTACCAGCGCCATCGAGAAATCGATCTTGCCCTTGAGGCGTTTGGAGAGCTCAAGATGCTGCTTCAGTGCCGCCTCAAGCGGCTTGATCAGCGCTTCAGCATGCGGCACCAGCTCGGCACGCTTGTCATCCAGACGCGCCTGCAACTCACCGCGTGAGCGCGGCAGCGGCTCCACCGCCATCACCTGCTCGAACACGCTATAGATGAAGTCGTCGGCCAGTTGGCGGCGCGTACCAACCTTGGCGAACAGCAGCGCACAGCGCTCCAGCGCTTTCATGTCCTTGTCCAGATAACGGACCTGGTCCGGCAGACGCGCCATCGCCAACCGTGTGATGCCATCACGATGCGCCGCGAGCGCCTTGGCAGGATGATCGAAAAGCTCCACCGCCAGACTCGGCTCGCCCTGTTGTTGAGAGGAAGACGGTACAGTGGCGTGACTGGAAGGCGCACTGTTCTTGCCCGTCTTGCGCGCCAGCTTGCGCTGCTTGGCACTCATGCCAGCACCCGGACCGTCACTCTCTTCCTGTATCGCACGCACGACCAGCGCCGGATACGCCTCGACACGAATGCCCGCCTGGGTGGTGCTGTGCGAGGTAGCCATCGGCGTCTCGGGCAGGTCTTCCAGCACTTCACTGGTGGCATCACGGCTGCGATTGGCCATGGCACGCGCCGCAGCGGCGGCAGAATCCTTGAAGCGTGCTTCCAATGCTTCGAGATCACGCCCCTCACCAAGCACCTTGCCGTCCTGGTCGACGATACGCAGGTTCATGAACAGATGCGGCTCAAGCGCTGCGGGCTGCCAGGCATCTTCCGGCAGACGCAGGCCTGTCTTGACGCGCATGAACTCACCCAGTGCACTGGTCAGCGGTACATCGTCAGGTGTCAGCGCTTCAAGCGCGGCATCGACCCAGTTGGGGATTGGCACCACCTGCTTGCGATACTGTTTGGGCAGTGACTTCATCAGCGCGATCGCCTTGTCACGCAACAGGCCAGGCACCAGCCATTCGATACGGTAGCGTGGCAGCTGAGAAAGCATCGCCGCCGGCACTATCATGGTCACGCCATCATCGATCGCGCCCGGCGAGAAGTGGTAACTGAGCGGATAGGCCACGCTGTTGTGATTGAGCTGCTCCGGATAACGCGCCGCCGTCACCTCACCGGCATCACGCGCCATCAGGTCATCGAGATTCAGATGCAGGACGTTGGGATTATCCTGTTCGGCATCCTTGCGCCACTTGTCGAAGCTACGACCGTTATAGATACCGGCAGGGATACGCTCGGCATAGAAGCTGAAGAGCGTTTCTTCATCGACGAGGATATCGCGCTTGCGGGCACGCGCTTCCAGCTCGCCGACTTCCTCCATCAGCGCACGATTGTGGGAAAAGAACGGTGCACGGGTCTGGAATTCACCCTCCACCAACGCGCGACGGATGAATAGCTCTCGTGATTCTTCCGGCGCCAACGGGCCATAATGCACTTTGCGCGCGGTCACGATCGGCAGACCAAACAACGTGACCTGCTCGCTGGCGACCACCTGAGCACGTTTCATCTCCCAATGCGGCTCGCTGTAGCTGCGCTTGACCAGATGCTCGGCTAGCGGCTCGACCCATTCCGGCTTGATCGCCGCTGCCTGACGCGCATAAAGCTTGGTCGTCTCGACCATCTCAGCCGCCATCAGCACTTGGGTGCCTTCTTGGACACGCCAGACCCCGGGTGCACGAAGAAGCGTCGGTTACGCGCGCCCAGGTACTCGCGATTCTCCTGCTTGAGGCCAAGATTGGAGAGCAGCCCCGTCAGCAATGCGCGATGCAGTGATTCACCATCGATTGCGACTGAAGGCCGCCGTCCCTGACCATGTCCGGCCAGTATCTTGGCGACGACGTCGGCCTGAACCTCTTCCTCACGCGGATGCTGGCTACTGGTGAGCTCGAGCCCCAGATCACGCGTGACCTGTTTGAGCTGACGATAGGTATCATGCCATTCGCGCAGGCGCAGATAGTTGAGGAAGCGTGCCTTGCACCAGCGACGCAGCGGATTGGCACCCAGTGCGTCACGGGCGATCTCGAAGCCATCCCACAGATTGAGCCAGCTGATGAAATCAGAACTGTCATCATCCCACTCGTGATGTGCCTGATCAGCCGCCTGACGCTTCTCGGCAGGGCGTTCACGCGGGTCTTGAATCGACAGCGCACTGACGATGATCAGTACTTCACGCAGGCAGCCACGGCTCGCACCTTCCAGCACCATGCGCGACAGACGTGGATCAATCGGCAAGCGTGCCAACGTGCGGCCATCGCGCGTCAGGCGATTGTGCTCATCGACAGCGCCCAGTTCACGCAGTAAACGGAAGCCATCGCTGACAAAGCGCGAATCCGGCGCATCGACGAAGGGGAATTTCTCGATATCGCCCAGCTTTAGCGACAGCATCGACAGAATGACCGCCGCCAGATTGGTGCGCTGAATCTCGGGCTCGGTGTACTCCGACCGCGCGAGGAAGTCTTCTTCGCTGTAAAGGCGGATACACAGCCCCTCGGCGATACGTCCGCAACGCCCCTTGCGCTGGTTGGCGCTGGCCTGACTGATAGGCTCTACCGGCAGACGCTGAATCTTGGAGCGGTAGCTATAGCGGCTGATGCGTACCAGACCGGGGTCGATGACATAGCGAATACCCGGCACGGTCAGCGAGGTCTCGGCGACATTGGTGGCCAGCACGACGCGGCGTCCGCGATGTGGCTGGAAGACACGGTTCTGCTCTTCATTCGAGAGGCGCGCGTACAGCGGCAGTACCTCGGTATCACGTAGCTGGGCACGGCGCAGCGTATCGGCAGTGGCGCGAATCTCGCGCTCGCCCGGCAAGAAGATAAGCACATCGCGCGGACCTTGCAGCCAGCCCTTCTCACGCTCGATCACCGACAGCTCTTCCACCGCACGCAGAATACCTTCCTGCAGACTCAAGTCTTCCTCGTCCTCAGCATCGCGTACCAGCGGCAGATAATAGGTATCCACTGCATAATTGCGTCCGGTCACCGAGACGATCGGCGCAGGCGTGCCATCAGGCGCGGCGAAATGCTGGCTGAAGCGCTCCACATCGATGGTGGCCGAGGTAATGATGACCTTGAGGTCCGGCCGGCGCACGGTGAGACGCTTGAGGTAGCCGAGCAGGAAGTCGATGTTCAAACTGCGCTCGTGGGCCTCATCAATGATGATGGCCTCATAACGGCTCAGATCCGGGTCATGCTGGGTTTCCGCCAGCAGAATGCCGTCGGTCATCAGCTTGACCAGTGTCTCCGGCCCCGTGGTGTCGTTGAAGCGCACCTGATAGCCAATCGTCTCACCGAGCGTCGTCTCGAGCTCTTCCGCCAGACGCGCAGCGACTGAACGCGCTGCCAGACGACGTGGCTGGGTATGGCCGATCAGACCATTTCGGCCCAGCCCCATTTCCAGACACAGCTTGGGGAGCTGGGTGGTCTTGCCCGAGCCGGTTTCACCCGCCACCACGACGATCTGATGCTCCCTGAGTGCCGCGAGAATATCTTCGCGACGCTCCACCACCGGCAGTGTCGGCGGATAATTGAGTGCAGCAGGCGTCTGCCAGCGCGCCAACGCCGTCTCGCGAGCCGCACGTTGGGCAATGCTGGCCTCAAGCCGTGTCTCGACATCATTGATAGCGCGATCAACGGGCTTGCTCTCCTTGAGGCGCCGACGCAGCCCCGCCAGACGCTTACCCAGTTCACGCTGATCGCGGATCAGGGCACGTTCGAGCCGGGCCGCAAGGGCCTCAAGACGCGCATGTTCGGACGGTGCGGTAGCGGTGTCGCTCAAGGACTGCCTCTTCTCAACCAGAGGCCGCACGCCTGAGCGCACAGCCGAAAACTCTCGGAATTCGGTCACCCACGCACAACCTGTCGCAGAGACCTGAATGACAAAACGGCCCGTCACTTGGTGACGGGCCGTACATTGTAGCCTTGCCAGCAGCCGCGCCCAACCTTGGGCGGCTCAGGCATGACATCTGTGCCTCTCGCGGGACACCACCCTCAGACTTCACGCGTCGTGACGTTCTCGCTATCACGCAGTTCACGGCGCAGCACCTTGCCGACATTGCTCTTGGGGAGCTCGTCACGAAATTCGACGAAACGCGGCACCTTATAGCCAGCCAACTGCTCCTTGCACCAGGCGCGCAAGGTATCGCGATCAAGGTCGGGATTGCGCGACACGACAAACAGCTTGATTGCCTCACCGCTCTGCTCATCAGGTATCCCAACGACAGCCGCTTCCGCCACATCAGGATGACCACTGACCACATCCTCGATCTCGTTCGGATACACATTGAAGCCGGAGACGATGATCATGTCTTTCTTGCGATCGACAATACGCACGAAGCCGTCCGGCTGAATGACGGCGATATCACCAGTGCGGATGAAATTCTCATCATCCATCGCTTCACGCGTGGCGTCGTCACGCTGCCAGTACCCCTTCATCACCTGCGGACCACGTACGCACAATTCTCCGGGTTGATCACGACCCAATGTCACGCCATCAACATCCACCACCTTGAGTTCCGTGCCCGGGACGGGGCGGCCGATGGTACCGAGCTGCAGTTCACGCGGCGGATTGAAGCTGACGATGGGCGAAGTCTCGGTCATACCGTAACCCTCAGCGATGGGGCAGCCGGTAATGGCCTCCCAACGTTCAGCCGCGGTACGCGTCAATGCCATGCCACCGGAGATGGTGAGCTTGAGCTTCGAGAAGTCCAGCGCTTTGAAATCATCGCGCTGACACAGTGCCGAGAACAGCGTATTGAGGCCGACAAAGGCGGTAAACGGCGTGGTGCGTAGTGTCTTGATGAAGCCATCAATATCACGCGGATTGGTGATCAGCACGCTGTGGTTGCCACTCTCCATGCTATAGAGGCAATTCACCGTGAAGGTATAGATGTGATAGACCGGCAGCGGTGCAATCAGCACTTCCTGACCTTCCTTGAGCACATCACTGATCACACCACGCGCCTGCAGCATGTTCGCCACAAGATTGCGATGCGTCAGCATGGTGCCCTTGGCCACGCCCGTGGTGCCGCCGGTGTACTGCAGCGCCGCCACGTCGTCTGGCTGACGGTTGACACGGGTATGCGAAAGGCCTGCACCGCGCTTGAGAACATCGCGCAGACCATGTGCCGCGGGAAGTGTGTAGGCCGGCACCATCTTCTTGATATAGCGCACCGCTAAATTGATCAGCGGGCGCTTGGGGAAATCATGCAGATCGCCGATCTCGGTGATGATGACTTCTTCAATCGAGGTGCGGTCGAGTACCTTCTCAAGCTTGTCGGCCATATTGGCCAGAATCACGATCGCACGGGCACCTGCATCATGAAACTGATGCTGCATCTCGCGTTCGGTATAAAGCGGATTGGTGTTGACCACGACCAGCCCCGCCCGCAGCGCACCGAAGACCGCGACCGGAAACTGCAGCAGGTTCGGCAGCTGAATCGCAATACGATCACCGGGCTCAAGTCCGGTTTCATGCTCAAGCCAAGCCGCGAAGTTACGCGACAGGCGATCGACATCGGCATAGTTCAGTGTCTTGCCCATGCAACTGAACGCCGGGCGACTGGCATAGTTGGCACAGCTGGCCTCGAAGACCTCAAGGATGGAAGAATAGTCCTCAAGCCCGTTCAGCGGCTCACCGCATAGAATCAGACTGTCACTGTCTGGTGCGCATGTATTCGTACTATCAGCGCTCGTACTATCAGCGCTATCAGCTGTCGCAGAAGCGGCAGAATTGGCATCACGCATGGCAATGGGCTCCATGGCTACGTTCATCGGGTGCAATATCGATGGGCTCACACCCTTTGTTGTTATCGGGCCGTCACGCCCGCATGTAAATGGATGGCACGAATGATAGGCGTATCATCGTTGTTATACGCTACCTTAACCAGCACGCATTGCATTGTAAAACGATCGATTGAAACCATCGTTCACATTCATGAATCCTTCACCATATCAATGGATTGCAGGCATTCGACCTTGGTCCGATGGCTAACGACTGGCTGATGGAAAGTAGAGCAGGAGTACACACAGTGAAAGCCGAACGACGTGCGCGCCCTCCTCTCCCTCTACCTGCACTATTTATCATCCCTGCCATGTCGTTATGCGCTCCAGGCCTTTGAGTCGCAGCGTGCTTACCCTTACTCTGAAGCGCATCAGGCGATAACGCCAGTGAAGGAGATGGGCTCCACCTCCTGCATATTCATTCTGACGGCGCTTTCGTTCATCGCTCATCTGTAGAGGAATCTCGCATGGCACAGATCTATCAGGACAACTCACTGGCCATCGGCAACACGCCACTGGTCAAGATCAACCGCCTGAGCAGCCACCCACGCCTTTACGCCAAGGTGGAAGCACGTAATCCAGCGTTTTCCGTCAAATGCCGTATCGGTTCCAGCATGGTGTGGGATGCCGAAGAGCGTGGCGCGCTCAAACCGGGTATGGAAATCGTCGAGCCAACCTCCGGTAACACCGGCATTGCACTAGCCTTTGTCGGCGCTGCACGTGGTTATCCGGTGACACTGACGATGCCGTCTTCAATGAGCATGGAGCGTCGCAAGGTGCTCAAGGCACTGGGTGCCAATCTGGTACTGACAGACCCGGCACTCGGTATGCAGGGTGCGATAGACAAAGCCTGCGAACTACAGAAAGCCGAGCCGGAGCGTTACTTCCTGCCGCAACAGTTCTCGAATCCCGCCAACCCGCGTATCCATGAAGAGACTACTGGTCCAGAAATCTGGGATGCGCTAGATGGTGACATGGATGTACTGGTCGCTGGCGTCGGCACCGGCGGCACCATCAGCGGCATCGCGCGTTACTTCAAGACGATTCGCGGCCAGACGCTTGAAGCGGTAGCAGTGGAACCGACCGAATCCGCCATCATCACTCAGCGTCTCAAGGGCGAGTCCATCACACCTGCCCCGCACAAGATTCAAGGCATTGGCGCCAACTTCATCCCTGACAACCTGGACCTGACGCTGATCGATCGCGTCGAGCCGGTCGCCAGCGATGAGGCGATGGCCATGGCACGCCGCATCATGAAAGAGGAAGGCATCATGTGCGGTATCTCTTGTGGCGCGGCAATGATCGCGGCACTGCGCCTGGCCGATGATCCGGCGTACGCTGACAAATCCATCGTCGTCATCCTGCCGGACAGCGGCGAGCGCTACCTGTCCTCACCGATGTTTGCTGGCATGTTCGATGAAGTTGAAGACTGATATGCCGCATTCCAGCACTTGGTCGAACAGTCGTTAGACACAGTTGTTAGACATGGAAAGGGCCGCATTCGCGGCCCTTTCTGATTTCCAGACATCAAAGAATGTCTTCTCACTGAAGCGTACTCAGCAACTCACATCGGTGGCCAACCAATCTGGCGTGAGGCGCGCCGTCGCCTGCCTATCCGCCCCCTCGCCTTCTTCAATCGGCAGTTCACCGCCAAGACTCGCCACCAACTCGCCTTCGCGGAACACCACCAGCTGCCCCGGCAGCAGGCGCACCCACTGCTCATTATCTGTTAGCGGGTCTGTCGCAATCACTGACACCACATCATTGCAGGTAGTGTGCTGCTGGAAATCGACGCTCATCTCGAAGTCGGTCAGGCTCGCCTTGCCAAACGGCGCACGGCGGGTGATGTGCGCCAACTTCGTCGAGCAGTAGGCATACAGATGAATGCCGTCTGATAACAGCAGGTTGAAGACGCCCATACTGCGGAGCCGCTCACACTGCACATGCAGGTGTCGCCACAGCTCGACGCACTGTTCTGGCGGTTCAGGAAAGGCGCGACGAATCTCGCCGAGCAAAAAACAGGCGGCATGCTCGCTGTCAGTGCTGCCCACTGGCCGGTAGTACGGCAGCGGCAGTGCCTGCCACTCCGCCAGCTGCCCATTGTGGGCATAGCACCACTGGCGCCCCCATAACTCACGCGTGAACGGGTGAGTGTTGGCCAGAGTGATCTGCCCCACGTTCGCTTGCCGGATATGGCTGATCACCATCTGCGATTTGATCGGGTACTCCAGGATCATGCGCGCGATAGGCGAGTCGACCGACGGATGAGGATCACGAAACTCGCGATACCCTCCCTCTTCATAGAAGGCGATGCCCCAGCCATCACGATGCGGCCCCGTGCCACCACCACGCTGCAGAAAGCCCGCGAAACTGAAGCAGATATCGGTCGGCACATTGGCACTCATGCCGAGCAGTTCACACATGGGGTTCCTCCCGGTGATGCGTTTTACGCGTCAGGCGACGCACCAGCATGATAAGGGCAAGCAGACCAATCACACCGGCCACTGCGTAGGCAATCATGCGACTCTGCGGTGATTCTGCCTCCCGCTGGGCAAAGCCCGAAGCACCTTCGAACCACTGATTGATCAACGCCGGCACCTTATCAATCGGCAGACGGCCCTTCAGCAGCAGTGCATTGAGATCTTCCTTCTCATTACCTGCCTGATCCAGCCCTTGAACCTCACCGAAGGCCTCGCCCTCGATCGGTGTGCGATCCAGATTGGCAGCACGCCGTGCCGCGCGCTCGTTGAGTGTGAAGGGAGCGAGGTCAATGAAGCGCGCCTCACCTTCCAACTCGACGCGAGCGCTGATCTGCACGTCGGCACTGACATCACGCTCAAGTGATGGCAGGTCGATACGCCATTGACGCTCGCCTTGCTCACTGACTGCCAGCCTTTCGCCACGCAGCGTGGCCACCAGGCGCGTATTCGCGGTATTGAGCAATGGATGACGCGCAGTGACTTCCAGCGCCTTGGCCGGATGACCAGAGCTGCCGGAGGCACCTGACGTTGCGACCGGCTCGACTAGCAGCGGGTCCACCACACTGGTGCGCTGACTGAGCTGGCGCGCAAAGGACGCGTTATCACGATAACCGGCCACGGTCAGCGTCAGGCGCGCACCGCCCAGTTGCTGGGGAGCTGCCATGTCGACATTGAAGTCAGCGCCGTCTCGCTCAAGACCTCGCTGCTGTGCCGTAGTCACCGCGGCCATTGACGCTTCCAGCGAGGCATCCTTCGAGCCACCGCCGCTAGCCGCCTCCGCATCAGCGTCCTGCTCCGGCACCAGCCGTGCATTACCGTCGAGCGTGGCCAGGAATTCCTCATCACTGACATCACGTGCGCCATTGGCCAGTGTCGCTTGCAGCGAATAGCCGAATCCGCGATACAACGTGGCAGGCAGAGGGCGCGCGACAAGCGCCAGATCCGAGACCACCGTGATGCGGCTATCGGCACCCACCTGCCCCTCAATACGCCACTCACCCGCCTGCGGCGTGGTCACGGTAATCAGATCGTAGCGGGATTGATGCTCCCAGCGCACGCCCTCCGGCAGAGAACTTGCCTCCTTTGATGAGGGCAATTGATAACGTTGTCCATCTGGCGCGATCAATACTGGCGCACTGTCAGCTGGGCCATGGAAGACCAGCGCAGTGAATTCATCCACGCTGTCATCAATGACAAAGCGCTTGTTCTCCAGCGGCACCTGCTCACCGGGTACGATGCGATCCAGTGCGGCAAGGAAGGTCCGCAGCAGGTCTTCCGGCGTTTCGGCAACACTGGCCAGGCCGCCAGTGGCATCAGCAACTCGCTGTAGCAAATCGAT
Source organism: Cobetia crustatorum (assembly GCF_000591415.1). Taxonomy (GTDB): domain Bacteria; phylum Pseudomonadota; class Gammaproteobacteria; order Pseudomonadales; family Halomonadaceae; genus Cobetia; species Cobetia crustatorum. The sequence continues at coordinate 48,878 of NZ_JEMF01000050.1, forward strand.
ATCAGCGTTACGCGACAGTGCCACGGTGTGCACCGTGATGTTGTGACTGGCAAGTGCCGGAGCAAGCTGATCAATGATGCGCTGACGTGATTCAGTATCGCGCGCTGCCTTCAGTCCAGCGGGTTCACGCAAATCCACCATGCCATCGGAGAGCAGAATGATCTGGCGTGGCGTATCGCCACCGACTTGCGTTTGAGCGCCTTCGGCAGCCGCACGCAGACCCGCTTCCAGATCGGTGTACTGCTCGTAATCATCAAGACGGCCCTCAAGGCTGCGCGCCGCCTGCTTCCAATCGCTATTGACCGGCCCTAGAGCCAGCAAGGGTTGTACTTGCTCACCGAAGCTCCACAGCCCGGCGCGTGAACGTTCCGGTAGCAGCGTGACGAGAAGATCCAACGCACTGGCGCGCAGATTGCCAGGATCGTTGTGCTTCATGCTGCCAGACACATCAATCGCCATACGCAGATCAGGAGCGGACTCCTGTTGCGTGGCAGATGCCGTCACTTCTGTCTCTTCAGACTGTGCCAGTGGGCTGAACAGCATACCCACCAGCAGCGGACCTGTTAGCCACGCTCCTGTCAGCAATGGCGCTAGCAGTGTCTTGCTCAAGCATCGCAACCACAGACGCGAGAAAGATAACGGGACGTTCACATCACGAGGCATCACAGATCCTTAGTCCACGCACGGACAATGCACAGATAGCGCTGATCAGAGGGAAGGTTCCTGACGATCACGCGCCGTACGGCGTGCTGCGGCGGTGCGCGCTGGCGCATCACGGCTTTCGGCACGCAGGCCATTATCAACAGCACCCTCTTGGCCTTCATCATCGTGTGCTGCACGACGTGACGGTCGCTGCGCTTCACGACGGCGCTGTTCACGACCACGTCCCAGCCACCAGATACCCAAACCTGCCGCCACGCCCAATCCGATGCCGAGCACCAGCATGGCAAAAGATGACGCCACACCACCGCCATCCTTCTGTATCAGACTAATCGCAAAAGCCACAATCGCCGGCGCGGTGCCGGAATAGCTATCCGCAGGCACCGTGGCAGTCACATGGAAGCCAGCAGGAACCGCGATCATGCCGGTGACACCACCTACCACTAGCCAGCGCATGAAGCGCGGCAATATCCGTACCGCCATATATCCGGTAAATACCACCACCACTGCCAGCCCGAAATAGATCAGCCACATCTGCGGCAGGGAATCAGAAATCAACATGCCCTTCACTCCTGTCAGAACTTTCTATCAGAACTTTCTATCAACACGCTCTACCAACATGTTTCATCAACACGTTCTATCAATATTTCCTACAAAGAACTGCCGGATAAAACTGACGAGCAATGCCTTCAGACGGTACTTCCCGCCGACACTTCAATTTCCTACGAACACGTCCCGCGCATGATGCCCTGCCACTGCACGTTCGTGACCCGCGATTTCAACGCCCTTTTCCTACTGGGCAAGGGCTTGTGAACGCTGTGGGACACGCCCAATGTTACACTCCATACCCGCCCGACACACTCGAGCCCCCGACTTTCACGAGGTAGCCATGTCCGACAGTCCTGTCCAGCGTCATTATCGTGCCAATGACCCAGAATGGCACTGGCTTGAGACACGAGACGCGCCTGAGGTAGAGGCATTTCTCACCGCAGCCAATGCCGAGAGCGACAATTGGTTCACGCCGCTGATGCCGCTAGCCGATGCGCTCTATACCGGCCACCTGGCACGCCGTGAACTGGCCGTCTCCAGCCTACCGGAAGCACTGGACTATTACGTCTATTGGAGCAAGACCGCAGACGATGCCGATTATCCCGTGTGGTGGCGCCATCCTCTAGCAGCCGATCCCGCTGATACCACGCGTCATGAATGCCTGCTCGATCTGCAAACCCTGTCGCGCCATCACGACTTCGTTGAGCTAGGCGACATGTCCATCTCACCGAACGAACAGCAACTGGCGTGGACTCTGGACACCAGCGGTGACGAGGTGTTCAGCCTCATGCTCGGAATTCTGGATGCCAATGACAGCGACGTTCGTCAAAAGGGACAGAAAGACGAGTGCTTGCTGGACAACATCGGTCCGGATCTGTCTTGGGCCGAGGATGGCCAGCATCTACTTTTCACACGCTATGACAGCACCCAGCGCCCGTTCGAGATCTGGTGTCTCAACGTCGAAAACCGTCACGAAACTCTGCTGTATCGCGAGGAAGATAGCGAATTCTGGGTCGGTATGGGCAAGACTCGCTCACGCGAATATATAGTGTTGGAAACAGCCTCCAAGGATACCAGCGAGTCTTGGCTATTACCGGCAGCGACACCACTGGGCGAGATGACATTGGTGCGTGGTCGCGAAACCGGCGTCGAATACGGCGTCGATCACCGCCCCGGCCACTTCTATGTGCTGCATAACCATAACGCGCCGCACTTCCAGCTCGATGTGGCACCGGAAAGTGCACCAGGCGACTGGCAGCCACTGATTCCCACCCGCGAAGAGGTGACGCTGGAAGGGGTCGATGCCTTCAGCTGGGGATTGATGGTCGATGAGCGTGATCATCGCCAGGCGCAAGCCTGGTTGCGTGTCGTCGAGTTCGATGGAGCAGCATCAGGGTCAGATGCCATCACGCGTGACGAGCGTCTGGTGATGCCCGAACAGCCACTGAGTCAGGGACTGGGCGACTGCCCGCATTTCGACTCACGTCGTCTGCGTATCCGGGAGGAAAGCTTCACGACACCGCCGAGCTGGATCGAGATCGATCTGGATACCGGCACTCGTCATCTGCTCAAACGCCAGACGGTGCATGGCGACCTGGCACCGGATGAGCTGATCAGCCGTCGTCTGTGGGCCACCTCCGCTGATGGCGAACAGGTGCCTGTCTCGGTCGTGATGCGTCGTGATCTATGTGACACAGAAGGGCGACCGCTCGCGCCATTGCCGGTACTGCTGTATGGCTATGGTGCCTATGGCGAGACGCTGGACCCGTGGTTCTCGATTGGACGCCTTGAATTGCTGACACGTGGCGTGGCCTTTGCGGTCGCACATGTACGCGGCGGCGGTGATCGCGGTGAACCCTGGTACCTGGCGGGCAAGCTTGAGCACAAGGAAAACAGCTTCCACGACTTCCTCGCGGCGCGTGATGCACTGGTTGAACAGGGTGTCGGTGCGGCTGATCGCATTGCAGCCTACGGTGCTAGTGCCGGTGGCCTGCTCGTCGGGGCTAGCCTCAACAAGCGCCCGGATGCCTTCTGTGCCGCCGTGCTCGACGTACCGTTCGTCGATGTGCTGCGCACCATGGAGAATCCCGAGCTACCGCTGACCACCGCCGAGTACACCGAGTGGGGCAATCCTCACGAGAGTGAGGCACGTCGCCGCATTCGCGCCTACTCGCCGCTGGACAACCTGACGGCAGCACCTTATCCGCCGCTATTCCTGCAGGGTAGCTGGCACGATACGCGTGTGCCCTACTGGGAGCCGGCCAAGCTGTATGCGCGCCTGCGCCAGATGGACTGCACGCCACACCCGGTGCTATTGCGCACTGACATGAGCTCTGGGCACGGTGGAGCCTCGGGGCGCTTCAAAGCCTGGCGCGACAATGCCCGTCAGGATGCCTTCCTGCTGTGGGCACTGGGTGTAAGCGATGACGGCTGATTTCGCACTACAACGCTGATTCAAGACCTCCTCAGAACAGGTTGACATCGCCAATACGACAAGGCCCCCGCCGGGTAACCGGCGGGGGCCTTGATGTTTCCGTCAGCTCATTTATCTGACGGACAGTTTTTTGCGAATAGCGTTTTCCAGATGATTCAGTACCGGGCACTCATCGCAAAGAATTCATCGTGATGAACTTAGCGCGGGTCGAGCTTGACCAGCTTGGTCGCGACACGATCACCGTAGTCGGCATCGGCCTGACGAAGGTGCGCGATCATCTTGTCCTGCACGACGTGGCTCACGCCAACCATGGTGCCTGAGATGACGTCAGTAATGCGCGTCTTCTGACCCTCATCAAACATGCGGTAAAGATTACCCGCCTGGCTGTAGTTATCCTCATCGCTGTTGTCGTAGTAGCCAACCCAAGCGTCCTGTTCCAGCGGCATGGCCGGCTCGACAGCTGTGGCGTCCGGCACCGGTGCACCTTGCTCGGCACGCTCGTTGGGGTAGAAGTTAGTGCGGGAATACTGGCCGCCTTCCTTCGTCTCACCCGGCATGCCCTGCGTTGCCTGGCCACCCTGCGGGCCACCACCGTGCCCGGTTACCGGACACATGCCTGCCATCGCACCATCGCGCTGATAGTTGTTGACCGGGCAGACCGGACGGTTAACTGGCAGCTGCTCGCCATTGACGCCAACACGATAGCGGTGTGCATCGGCATAGGCCCACAGACGCGACTGCAATACGCGGTCCGGTGAGGCACCGATACCCGGCACGAAGTTGGACGGCGAGAAGGTGGACTGCTCAACCTCGGCGAAGTAGTTCTCCGGGTTACGGTTCAACTCCATCTTGCCGACTTCGATCAGCGGGAAGTCACCATGCGGCCAGACCTTGGTCAGATCGAACGGATTTATGTGATAGCTACGCGCCTGCTCTTCGGTCATTACCTGAAGGTTGACAGTCCAGCTCGGACGCTCACCACGATCAAGACGTGTATGCATATCATTCTGGTGGAAGTCAGGTGCCACCTGGCTTGCTTCTGCATCGGTCAGAGTTTCGTGACCCTGATCAGTCTTGAAGTGCCACTTGACCCAGACTCGCTCACCCTTGTCATTCCACAGGCTCAGCGTATGCGAGCTATAACCGTTCATGGTGGTCAACGACTTTGGAATACCGCGATCTGACATCAGGATGGTGACCTGATGCAACGCCTGCGGATGGTTGGCCCAGAACTCCCAGCGATTCTGCCAGCTCACCATGTTGGTGTGCGGGTCTTTCTTCTGGGTATGGATGAAATCAGGGAACTTGGACGGCTCGCGGATGAAGAACACCGGCGTGTTGTTGCCGACCATGTCCCAGTTGCCCTCTTCGGTGTAGAACTTGAGAGCAAAACCACGGACATCACGAGTGTTGTCACCGCTGTCCTGGCCACCGGCCACGGTAGAGAAACGTGCCAGCATCGGCGTCTGCTTACCGACGCCCTGCAGGAAACGTGCAATGGTCAGGTCAGACAGGTCACGCGTCAAAGTAAAGGTACCGAAAGCTGCGATACCACGAGCATGCACGACACGCTCCGGAATACGCTCACGATTGAAGTGAGCCAGCTTTTCGAACATACGCCAGTTATCAAACGTCAGGGAGCCATTCGGGCCAGCCGTCTGACTGATGTCGTCATGTGGAACCGGCGCACCATTAGCGGTGGTATAGCGGGGAGTCTGTGACATGCGGACGTTCTCCTGTCAGGAATTTGGATGACACACGCCTCGTGTCTGGTGCAGTAGGAAACTGTTGTTTTCATGAACTGCTGTGATGACATGACGCATAAAGCAATCTACCAGAAGGTTAATACTTTCAAATCAACGAGCCATCACCGGTGCGGGATTTCCTTCAGGGCCAAGACGACCTGCCCGGCAGTGTGCTTGCGCATGACCCCTTTGATACCTGTTCATTTTAGCCAGTAGACGAGACAAGAGATAATCAATTACCCGCATGCGTTCAATAATGCAGGGCTATCAGAAATCTTGGTGAGCGAGCACAAGAAACACCCTGACCAAAGGTACAGGGCGTTATGTGAAGGTAACGTGACGGTCACCTGTCTAGCCAACAAAATGGCGCCAACATCAGGCAGGCATCTGGTTGGCTCTCGTATCGCGATCCCAGACACGATGAGACAGCAGCGCATCGCGAAGCGGCAGGCTGACCGCCAGGACCTCATCCACCAGGATGACACCCTCTTCTTCCGGGATACCGGCCTTGGCCAGCAGTTCACGGCCTTCTGAAATGGCCAGAATCGGCTTGAGATGCTTGTAGGCTTCCTGAACATAGTAGAGCCCGAGCCCTGAAGCGCTCAGCGCCTTGACACTGCCTTCGCCACCAGCGACGACCACGGCGTCCACCGTGACCGACGGCATGCCATTGAGCATCGCATCCGGCGACAGCATGCTGCCGTCCAGAGCCTTGATCGGCGCCATGCTGGGCGCGATCAACAGCCCCTCGGCCCCTTCATCGGCCAACTGCTTCTTGATGCCATTGACGTCCTCGACCGCGACACCATTCGCCGCGAGGATGGCAACCTTGCGCGTGGCGATGGAGTCCGGCAGGCGAGCCATCAAGCTGAGGGCTGAATCACTTTCCACCTGGCTGCTGCCCAGCTCACCCGCGGGCGCCGGCTTGGCTGTCGGGGTGGCCACCCGTGGTTTTCCCCTACGCGACGCGCCAGCTCCAGATCGATATTGGGCAGGATCTCAGTGATCACTCGCTCACGAATCCACGGACGCTCGACCTTGGAAAGCTCGAAGGTATAGGCGGCAATGATGTGTTCCTTCTCGACATCCGTCTGGCTGTTCCAGAACAGCGTGGCCTGGGAATAGTGATCGCCGAAGGACTCACTGCGCGCACGCACCTTGTGGGCTTCAATGCGCTCATGGTGTGGCTCGAAGCCACCATGTGCGTCATCAGACGGCGGTGTCTCGGACGGCCAGCCACCATCGATGGAGTTGGGCTCGTAGGATGCCTGCCCCGTATTGATGGTCTGGCGATGCTGGGCATCACGCTGATTGTTGTGGAACGGGCAGACCGGCTGGTTGATGGGAATCTCGTGAAAGTTCGGCCCACCGAGACGCAACATCTGGGTATCGAGATAGGAGAACAGACGCCCCTGCAACAGCGGGTCGTTGGAGAAGTCGATACCCGGCACGATATTGGCTGGATTGAATGCGACCTGTTCGGTTTCCGCGAAGAAATTGTCCGGGTTGCGGTCCAGCACCATCTTGCCGATCGGTACGACAGGCACCAGCGATTCCGGGATCAACTTGGTCGGATCGAGAATATCGAAGTCGAAACTGTGTTCATCCTTCTCTTCGACAACCTGGATACCCAGCTCCCATTCCAGCGCGGCGCCATTCTTGATGTCGTCCCACATCATGCGACGATTGAAATCCGGATCACGCCCCCACAGCTTCTGGGCTTCATCCCAGATCAGCGAACAGGTGCCCGCCACCGGCTTCCAGTGGAACTTCACGAAGCGTGAAGTGCCCTCACGATCAATCAGCCGGAAGGTATGCACGCCAAAGCCTTCCATGTTGCGGAAATGACGCGGGAAAGCGCGGTCCGACATGGTCCACAGTACGGTATGCGTGGTTTCCGGCATCAAGGAGACGAAGTCCCAGAAGGTATCGTGCGCCGACTGCCTTGGGGGATCTCGTTGTGCGGTTCCGGCTTCACTGCGTGAACGAAGTCGGGGAACTTCATCGCGTCCTGAATGAAGAACACTGGGATGTCGTTGCCGACCAGATCCCAGTTGCCGTCGTCGGTATAGAACTTGGTCGCGAAGCCACGGACATCGCGCACGGTGTCGTTGGAGCCACGCGCACCCTGCACGGTGGAAAAGCGCACGAAGACGGGCGTCTTCTTCGACGGATCATGAAACACGCCCGCCTTGGAGTACTGCGCAGCGTTGTCATAAGCCTGGAAATAACCGTGTGCCGCGGAACCTCGCGCGTGCACGATGCGCTCCGGAATGCGCTCGTTATCGAAGTGATTCATCTTCTCGCGGAAGATGAAGTCCTCCATCAGCGTCGGACCACGCTCACCCGCTTTCAGCGAGTTGTGGTTGTCCGCGATGCGCAGCCCTTGGTTGGTGCGCAGATCGTGACCTTCAGCATCCGAGCGGAAGGTCTCGAGATTCTCATCCTTGGCCTGGCCGTCACCTGCATTGGGCTTGGTGTCATGCGGCCCATTGCGGTTCGAGTAGGTATAAGGATTGTCCGTCGTTTGATCCGGATTCTGACCAGCATGATGTGGACACTGCTGCTCGTCTTGCGGATCACTCTGCGGCTTGTCATGAGAGGAAGGATTCTGCTGGTTGCTCGCCATGCTAAAACACTCCTGTTTTCGCTAGATCTGCAACCCGCCGCTCTGCTGGCGACGGACTTTCCAACAGGCCAAACAGCAGGGACATGGTCTGAGCCCTGTGCCGTCTGGTGGTACTTCACCCCACTGCTTCGATGTAGCAGTGGGCATAAATCTGTTACTCGGTGAACGAATTCACGAACTTCAGGCCTTGGATTTGACCTTCGAGACAATCCAGAGCAACACCACTGCCCCGACGACCGAGACCACCAGTGAGCCAATGATGCCGGTAGAGGCCAGTCCCAGCAGTTTGAACAACACGCTACCAAGCAGACCACCGACCACACCAACCACGATGTTGCCGAGAATGCCGAAACTGCCACCACGCATGATGTTGCCCGCGATCCAGCCCGCCAGACCGCCAATAATCAAACCGAGAATGATGCCCATAGTTCAATACCTCCTGATGATGAAACAGCTTTGATTTAGCATTACCTATTTCTTGGAGACGAACGCGTCGAAAAAAAAGGGGGGACATCACAACTCTTCAAAACGAGGAGCCGGGTTGCTGCAGGAAGGCGACCTCCTCAGCACTGGACGTCCGCCCTAGAATGGCGTTGCGATGCGGATAGCGGCCAAATCTACGCACGATGTCCGCATGATGGCGCTCAAAGCGCAATGTTTTTTCAAGCCCGGGCCGATCGAACAAGGCTTCTGCCCGATCATGGATCGCCACCGATTCGCTATGCATCCACGGCATGATCACGAAGGGCTGCCAGGCCACCGGCAGTTGCTCAAGATCCCCCTCGATTACCGCCTGCTGAGAGAGCGCCAAGGCCAGCGTATCTCCCTCAAAGGCGCCGGGCGTATCACGATGAATATTGCGCGAGAACTGATCCAGCACGAGGATCTCCGCCAGACGTCCACCGGGTGTCACGCGCCACTCCCATAACTCACATGCCAGCGCACGCTGCAGACACTCCTCAAAGCGCTGGCGAATCGTGGCATCCAACGTCTCACTCTTGCGAAACCAATCTCTGGCTGCCAGTTCGACGAACCAGAATTCCAATATGCCGCGTGCTTCTTCGTGACACTCCGCCATTAACTGCACGCTCTGTGCCGACGCTGCAACTGAAACGGCAGATGTGGGGGTAACTCGGGATTTCGACATGCAGCCTCCTGCAGGCTCATCAGCACGTTCATCAACACTCACGGGATCATCAACAGCATGGAAAAGAAGATAGCCCACAGGGCTATCTGCAACGACAGACGACACCTTGGTGTCGCTCGGCCTCCTTCAACTACTACACATCATCATGGCACTGACACCTTCTCGTCATCTTGAGCAGCGACAGTAGCGACTCTCAAGAGCACCGCCCGCTGCTCTCCTGACGTCTGATTGATAACAAGGAAGCTTACATGTCCCGCCGCCTGTCTGACTTATTCCTGCCGCGCAGCCGCAATGCGTCACGCTCGTCCGAAACCTCCACGTCCTCGGCTGTTATCTCGGGTGAGCCCTCGCGCATGGATCGGCGCAAACTACTGGGCCGTGGCCTGCAAGCGCGGGGTTCGGACTGATGGCCACGACAGGCCTGCTGAGCGCGCCGTCCATCGTGATGGCGGAAGGCCGTCGCCCCAAGATGCCGTCAGGAGTAATGAGCGGTGATGTCACCGCCAGCCGCGCGATGCTGTGGAGCCAGACCGACAAGCCCGCACGCATGCTGATCGAACTGGCCGATAACGCCGAGATGCGCGGTGCCTTCCAGATGCAGGGGCCCGCCGCTCTGCCTGCTGATGGCCTGACCTCGAAGCTCGATCTGACCCGTATCGGTACGCGCGCCAATGCCAGCGGTGAGGTGTTCTACCGGGTCCGCTACGCGGCGCTTGACGATCACAAGGCCATCAGCGAGGCGACCTCTGGCCGCTTGATCCTGCCGCCGAGTGCTCAGAAACCGCGTGCGCTGCGCTTCGTATGGTCTGGCGATACGGTCGGTCAAGGCTGGGGCATCAATCCCGATTTTGGTGGCCTGCGTCTCTACGAAACCATGCGTCAGGCCAAACCGGACTTCTTCCTGCACTCCGGCGACACCATCTATGCCGATGGCCCGCTGGAAGAGCGCGTCACCCAACATGACGGCAGTGAGTGGCGCAATATTGTCACGCCGGCCAAGTCAAAGGTCGCCGAGACACTCGAGGAATACCGCGGTCAGTACGCCTACAACCTGATGGACGACAACCTGCGCCGCTTCAATGCCGAAGTGCCGATGTTTGCCCAATGGGATGACCACGAAACCACCAACAACTGGTACCCCGGCGAAATTCTCGAGGATGACCGCTACACAGAAAAAAAATGTCGATGTACTGTCTGCCAATGCGCGCCGCGCCTTCCTCGAGAACATGCCACTGCGCACTGGCCCCAGCGCACCGGAGCGCATCTATCGCAACTTCGGTTTCGGTCCCGATCTTGAGATGTTCATGCTCGACATGCGTAGCTTCCGCGGCGCCAACTCTGCCAATCGCCAGTCGGGCCGCGGGCCGGAAACCGACTTCCTCGGTCGTGATCAGCTGGCCTGGCTCAAGCAGTCACTCAAAGCCAGCACCGCCACCTGGAAGATCATCGCCTCTGACATGCCGATTGGCCTGCTGGTACGTGATGGCGATAACTTCGAGAACGGCGCCAATGGCGATGGCGAGGTGCTGGGACGTGAACAGGATATCGCCGAACTGTTGAAGTTCGTGCGTGATCACGATATCCAGAATCTAGTATGGCTGACCGCAGACGTGCACTACACCGCCGCCCATCACTACTCACCAGAGCGCGCCGTGTTCAAGGACTTCACACCGTTCTGGGAATTCGTCAGCGGCCCGATTCATGCCGGCACCTACGGCCCGGGCGAGCTGGACAACACCTTCGGCCCCAAGCTTGAATTCGTGAAGGCACCGCCAGAGGGCCGCGCCAACATGTCACCCAGCGAAGGCTTCCAGTTCTTCGGTCAGGTCGATCTCGACCCTGAGAGCAAGGCGCTCACCGTGACTCTGAAAGACATTCACGGCGCATCGCTGTATCAGAAGGTACTGGCACCGACTGACGTCACGGCTTGATCATCAGCGCGACTCCCGTCAGCTAACCTGACACCGAATGCCTGAATGCTGTGCAATGCCCCATGTCTCCTCTCGCCGCCAATGCGGTTCGTAGAGACATGGGGCATTCGTGTCTTGACCCAATCGATAGGTCTTATCTTCAGCTTCAAGCGCTATCGTCAGAAGCTATGTTTGGAAAATTCAGACAATTGCATAAAAATGTCAGACAAATTGTCAATGGTGGATACGGCCCATTTATTTGACACTGACCGGCACTCTAGATGTCGATCACTGACAGCTCACCTCGAGATGCCGCGCGCCAACGGTGGGGTGAGTCATGCAAGTGATGGCAGCTGAGCAAGCAGGCCTCCGAGCCCTGTTGTTCAACAAGGATAACGCCATGAACGCCCTCACTCTGAGCTCCTTCGTGTTCTTCACGGGGCTGGTCGCCGTGATCACCTGGTGGCTGACCCGACGTGATGATACCCAGCATTCCGCTGGCTACTTTCTAGCAGGCCGCAGCCTGACCTTCCCGATCATCGCAGGCTCCCTGCTGATGACCAATCTCTCCACCGAACAGATGGTCGGCCTCAACGGCGCCGCCTTCACCGACGGCCTCTCCGTGATGGCCTGGGAAGTGGTGGCCGTGGTCTCATTGGTCGCGATGGCGATGTTCTTTCTGCCACGCTTCCTCAAGAGCGGCATCACCACCCTGCCGGAGCTGCTGGCACTGCGCTTTGATCGCACCACACAGCTATTGGCGAACATGATCTTCATGCTCGCTTACGCCATCATCCTGCTGCCGAGCATTCTCTATTCTGGTGCTCTGGGCTTGATGGGAGTACTGGACTTGCGTGCCCTGACCGGCATCGACTCACAGATGGTGTTGCTGACCGGCACCGTGATCGTGGTCGGCATTGCCGGCGCCATCTACGCCCTGTTCGGCGGTCTGCGCTCCATCGCCATCTCCGATACCTTGAACGGCATCGGGCTGTTGATCGGCGGCATGATCATCGTCTACTTCGGGCTGGATCGCGTCAGTGACGGCAATGGCATTCTTGCTGGCTGGGATATCATCCGGGAAACGCATCCAGAGAAGCTCAATTCACTGGGCAGCGACGATCAGTCAGTTCCCATCTCGACCCTCTTCACCGGGGTACTACTGCTCAACATGTTCTACTGGTGCACCAACCAGCAGATCATTCAGCGCACCTTTGCCGCCAAGACGCTCGCCGAAGGCCAGAAAGGCGTGCTGCTGACCGGCACGCTCAAGTTGCTCGGCCCGCTATATCTGGTACTGCCAGGCATCATCGCCTTCCAGCTGTATTCAGGTGATGGCATCAAGGCGGATGCCGCTTATGGCCGCCTGGTCTTCGATGTACTGCCAGCACCATTGACCGGCTTCTTCGCCGCAGCGATGGTCGGCGCGATCCTGTCGTCCTTCAACTCGGCGCTCAACTCTACCGCCACACTGTTCAGTCTCGATGTCTACAAGGCGCGTATCAATCGCGATGCCACGGATGCACAGGTCGTGAAGATATCCAAGTGGGCCGGTTGGATCATGGCAGCATCAGCGATGGTCATTGCACCCCTGCTGGCGACCCAGGAGAGCCTGTTCGTCTATGTGCAGAAAGTGAACTCCATCTACTACATCCCGCTGCTGTCGGTGATCGTGGTTGGCCTGATCTCCAAGCGCGTACCAGCGATCGCCGCCAATCTGGCGTTGGTGCTGGGCTGTTTGATCATCGGCCTGTTCTACTTCGTGCCATCTCTGGCCGACATGGTGGAAGCGGTACACAACTTCCACTTCATCGCTATCGTGCTGGTCGTGCTGATAGCGATGATGATGGTGATCGGCAAGCTGGCACCGCGCGCCGAGCCGTGGATTCAAAAGGATGTCGGCGCCATCGACATGACACCTTGGGCGGGCACCCGTGTTGCCAGTGTCGTTCTGTTGATACTGGTCATGGCCATCTATCTGGCGTTCGCTGGCTAACGGAGCGAGTACAGCCACTCCAGCGACATGAACACCACCTTCAGCGCCCCGCCATCTTTGCCGATGGCGGGCGCTGTCGTTAGTCACATGATGGTTATCCACTATTGAGTCCGCGATGCAGGCGCGTTTTTCCGTAAACATCCGTAGCTTCGTCACCCACCACACCCCAAAAGTCTTATAAGAAAGCGCAGCAGGAGCGCTTCAAACGCTGATCTCGCGGGAAATATCAGTATGAAACCAACGTATTATCTACAAATGGTGGATAGCGAGATCACAGCAGATGCCTACACTATCGCCAGACTTACCGTAAATGTTACCGGTGAGTCTCTTCAAGGACGATGGCACAGCCTGCTGTGTGCATTGCATAGACACTGCCTAGCTGGCGATGATTTCAACGCATTGCGTTGTAACAGCCTGGCATCAAGGAACCCTCTCTCATGCATGCCCTGACACTCATATCATTCGTGTTCTTTACTGGCCTGGTCGCACTTCTGACCTGGTGGTGGACGCACCGTGATGATACCTCGCACTCCACCGGTTACTTTCTAGCCGGGCGCAGCCTGACCTTCCCGCTGATTGCGGGCTCCTTGCTGATGACCAACCTTTCTACCGAGCAGATGGTCGGCTTGAACGGTGCCGCCTTTACCGATGGCCTGTCTGTCATGGCGTGGGAAGTCATGGCCGTCATCGCAATGGTCGTGATGGCGATGTTCTTCCTGCCTCGCTTCCTGAAGAGTGGTATCACCACCCTGCCGGAACTGCTCGCCTTGCGTTATGGCCGTAGCACCGAACTGATCACCAACCTGATCTTCCTGTTCGCCTATGCCGTGATTCTGCTGCCGATCATTCTCTATTCCGGCGCCATCGGCCTGAAGGGCATGCTCGACCTCCCCACTCTGACGGGGATTACCTCACCCAATGCACTACTATGGATCACCATCTGGGTCGTTGGCATCATCGGTTCTATCTACGCTCTATTCGGCGGCATGCGCTCGATCGCCATCTCCGACACCCTGAACGGTGTGGGTCTGCTGATCGGCGGCATGTTGATCGTCTATTTCGGTCTGAATGCCGTCAGCGACGGCCAGGGTGTCATGGCCGGCTGGGACACCCTGACCGCTGCCAACCCGGAGAAATTCAACTCCATGGGTAGCGATGACCAATCCGTACCCTTCTCGACCCTGTTTACCGGCGTGATGATCATCAACTTCTTCTACTGGTGTACCAACCAGCAGATCATCCAGCGCACCTTCGCAGCCAAGACACTCGCCGAAGGCCAGAAAGGCGTCTTGCTGACCGGTGCCCTCAAGCTGCTAGGCCCATTGTATCTAGTGATTCCAGGCATCATCGCCTACCACCTGTACGCTTCTTCCGGCGTCAAGGCCGATAGCGCTTACGGTCAATTGGTGTTTGACGTGCTGCCAGCACCGTTGACCGGCTTCTTCGCGGCCGCCATGGTCGGTGCCATTTTGTCGTCCTTCAACTCGGCACTGAATGCGACCACCACACTGTTCTCAACCGGCATCTACAAGGCACACCTGCGCCCCAATGCCACCGACGCAGAAGTGGTCAAGATCTCCAAGGGCTTTGGCTGGGTACTGGCGATTTCCTCGATGACACTGGCACCACTACTGGCTGGCCAGGAAAGCTTGTTCGGTTACCTGCAGAAAATGAACGCCATCTACTTTATCCCGATCTTTGCCGTCGTCCTGATGGGCCTGCTGACACGTCGCGTGCCGACGGTTGCTGCCAATCTGGCGCTGTTCATCGGTTGTATCGTGATTGGCGTGGTTTACTTCGTACCGGCATTCTCGGGCGTATTGGAGAATATTCACGAATTCCACTTCGTCGGACTGGTGTTTGTACTGCTGATCGCGATGATGTTGATCATCGGCAAGCTGGCGCCGCGTGATGAACCGTGGGTTCAGCAGGATGTGGGGGCCATCGACATGACACCTTGGAAAGGTGCCAAGGTCTGTGCGTTGATCCTCGTCGTGCTGGTGATCGCCATCTATCTGGCCTTTATCTAACGCTGAGGCCCGCTTCACACTGACGTTTCTCACGACATCGTCAGCTAATGCGTCGATGCCCCGCAGTGTCTCTTCAGACATGCGGGGCATCGTGTTTCAGGAGTCCGTTTGAGGCATGCTGCAAGCTCCCCTAAACAGCAAAGAGTCTGTTCATGCCCTTTCTGTCACGCCTCGCCCTCGTTCCGCTCTACATGCGCTGGCAACTATGGCTCGTGCTATTGGCCATCTTGCTGGCAGCCACCAACAGTCAAGCCGCTGAACGCTGGCAGCGTTCTGACGTACTGATCCAGAGCTTCATGGAGGTGGCACTCAAGCGTGAATATCGTCCCGGCAAGTCGGAGCCCTTGGTCCGCTGGCAGGTCCCCCTCAGGGTGAAAATCGATTCCCAGCTTGGGAATACGCGCCTGCAACATCAACTTGCTCGCGTACAACTGAAACACCTGACATCGATCACCGGCCAGCCACTGAGCTTCGTTGACTCCTCTCAGAAAGCCAATCTACGTGTCGCATTTATCAGCCATGACCATATGTCTCGTGAAGCTGCCAAGTATGTGGGTAAAAAACAGGTCAGTACTGCGGGCATGCGCAAGGCACTGCAGGAAGGCGTATGCCTGACGCTCTTCAAGCGCACGCAAGACCACAGCATCAGCAGCGGCCTTATCCTGATTCCAGTCGACTACGCACGCCAGAGGGGGCGACTGGTGGATTGCATCATCGAGGAAACAGCACAGGTCATGGGACTGCCCAATGACTCGGGCGAGGTGTACCCCTCGGTCTTCAACGACCTGAGCACCGATACCTGGCTAAGCCCGTTGGATTATCTTTTGCTCAAAATGCTCTATGCGCCAGAGCTTGCGCCCGGCATGTCAGTTGATGAGGTTCGTCAGGCACTGCCCGGCATCATCTCGCGACTGACTGCCAAGGGTGAGCTGAAAAATGCCGTGCATCGCGTACGCAACGGCAGTCTGCGCGACTGGTTGGATGAATAGCCTGTCTGGTCAGCACCATGGTGTGCGACAGGCTAGCGCTGGCATAATCCGTACAGGCGCATGAGGCGTCTGACATCGCCGGAGCCCTCCTGTCATGCTGCCCACTCCTTTCCCTGCTGGTCGTACCCGCATGCCGCTGGCCGTCACCCTACTGTCACTGTGTCAGGCGCTACTGGTCAGCGGTAATATCCTGCTGATCGCGGTATCCCCGCTGATAGGGGCACAGCTTGCCTCCAGCACCTGGTCCACCGCCCCTGTCGCCACCCAGTGGCTGGGGCTGATGTGTGCCACCATTCCTGCCTCATTGATCACCGCACGTCTGGGACGCCGGCGCGGCTTCGTGCTCGGCAATCTGTGTGGCCTGGCGGGAGCGGGACTCGCAGTGTTGGCGCTATCACTTCAGCACTTTGGGCTATTCCTGTTTTCGACCTGGTTGGTAGGGATAGGGATTGGCTTCGGTCAGCTTTATCGCTTCGCCGCGATGGAAGCTGCACCGCCTGAGCAACGTGAGCGCGCCATCGGGCTAGTCATGGGCGGTGGCGTACTGGCTGCCTTCTTCGGCCCTTGGCTGGCCCGCACCAGCCATACGCTGGCCGACACGCCATTCCTGGGTAGCTTCATCGGCCTGGCTGCACTATATCTCCTGGCACTGGGGCTGCTGGCGTTCATACGTCTGCCACAGGACACCGAGGCAGACCGACAGTCCAGCGACGTCCCTGCACGTCAACTCAGCCATATTATGCGTCAACCGACCTTCCTGCTGGCCGTCCTCAGTGCCATGGTCGGCTATGGCGTCATGAATCTGGCCATGACCGCCACACCGTTGGCGATGGCGACTGCCGGACACGATTTCGATCACGTCGCTGACACCATTCAATGGCACGTCGTGGCCATGTTCCTGCCGTCGTTCTTTACCGGACGACTGACCGCGCGCTTCGGCGCAGGCACGATGATCGTCAGTGGCTGTGTCTTTCTGCTTGCCAGCCTGATCACAGCACAATATCTCAGCGGCACCACCGGCTTCTTTCTGGGCCTCATCCTGTTGGGCATTGGGTGGAATTTCACCTTCCTGCCTGCCACCAGCTTACTTACCACGTGTTACCAGCCGAGCGAAAAAGCCCGCACCCAGGCCGCCAATGAATTTCTCGTCTTCACTACCGGTGCCATCACCGCATTACTGGCGGGACCACTGGTCAGCAGTATCGGTTGGGCGCTGCTCAATCAGTGGCTGATGCCACTCTGCCTGCTACCCATCGGCCTGTTGGCATGGCGTCAGCTTGCCTTGCGTGTCCGTCGCCCGCAGATAGAAGAGAGTTGATAGAAGAAAGATGACGGCCGTCGATGCTGTTCTTGGCTCAATGATCATCTTGAGCGCCGACGCCTTTACCGATAGGGAAGCCCCTGATGTTCAACTCCATCACCCGCAACGCCCGCCAGCTGGCGCGCGATGTGGGTCGCGAAGCACATGACCTGCTGGAGCGTGGCCTTGACCGCCAGCTGCGCCTGGCCGTCACTGGCTTGTCCGGTGCCGGCAAGACCGCCTTTCTCGTCTCGCTGATCGAGCAACTGCGTCACGCAGGTCTCGGCGCGCGTCTAGAGCTATTGCCCGCCGCACGCGATGGGCGACTGCTGGGCGCTGAGCGTGTCAGCCAGCCCGACCTCTCGATCCCCCGATTTCCGCTGGACGCCGGATTGCGCTCGCTCTCTGGCCAGCACACCCCACACGGTCCCGAATGGCCGACGCCAACACGCAGCATCAGTGAGCTGCGTCTCAAGATCGGCTTTCGCCCGACCTCACGTGCCGCCCGAGTGCTCGACAGCAAACGCGCCACGCTGACACTGGATCTGATCGACTATCCCGGTGAGTGGCTACTGGACCTGCCGATGCTGGAGCAGGATTTCAGCACCTGGAGTGCCGAGTGTGAAACGCAACTGAACGATGACCGCGCGCACTGGGCCGCTGACTGGCTGGCGGCAGTGGCACCTCTGACACCCGACAGCGAGGTTGATGAAGACCGCCTGGCCGAGATCGCCACGCATTACACCGACTATCTGCACGCCGCCCGTCGCAAAGGGGGCTTTGTCGATCTCACGCCCGGTCGCTTTCTGCTACCGGGAGAACTTGATGAAGCACCAGTGCTGCAATTCTTCCCGCTCACAGGGCTGACCGACTGGACGCCCGAGGCGCTGGTCGCGCTACCGGAGGCAAGCCTTTACCGCACCCTCGCACGCCGTTTCGATCACTATCGTCGCCACGTGGTGCAGCCCTTCTATCATGATCACTTCCGACGTTTTGATCGCCAGATCGTGTTGATCGATGTACTCGGTGCGCTGAATGCCGGCCCTGCGCCGTTCCGTGACCTCACCCGTGCGCTGGACAAGTTGTTCGATAGCTTCGCCTATGGCCGTCGTCACCTGTTGGCGCGCCTGATGGACCGACGCATCGATCGGCTGGCCATCGCCGCCACCAAGGCCGATCACGTCACACCAGAGCAGCATGGTGCGATGCGTGACCTGCTCGAGCAGCTGTTGGCGGATCCGCTCAAGCGCCTGCGCTACCGAGATGTACCGCTCAAGGCCTTCACCATTGCTGCCATTCGCTCAAGCGAGGCACGCGAAGTCGTCGAGAATGGTGAGCGTCATCCGGCGCTTGCCGGTCAACTACTAGCGATGGATGAAGCGGATCCGGCAGCTGCGCCGCGCGAATCCGTGCTGTTATTTCCCGGCGAAGTGCCTTCGCGTCTGCCGGAAGCCACCTTCTGGAACGAAGGCAACTTCCAGTTCCCGAATTTTGCGCCTCCTCGTATTGAAGGCAATGCCCCCCCTCACATTCGTATGGACGCCGTGCTCGACTGGCTGCTGGGAGATCACCTGAAATGACACAGACCTCACGTGATGCTCATCACCCACGCCCCGGCAAGCGCTTTTCCACTGCCACTCCCGAGCGCGAGACGACAACACAGGACCCGGACACTGCCAGTGCAGCTGAGGCACTACGCGGTGCGCGTCACTTCTCGCCCGACACCAGCAGCCAGCCGCTGGCCATCAGTGAGCCGGAACCCGCTACTCCAGGCTTGGATGCCACGCTGAACGCCAGACCGCGCCATCGTGGACTCAAATGGCTGTTGCTGGGCACCTTGACGATTGGAGGGGTAGAGGCAGGGCATTCACTCTATCAAGCGGCGATGGGCGGTGACCTGATTGCCGGTGCCTGGGGGCTACTCGGCCTCGGCGCTATCGGACTAGGCGCACGTGCCGTGACCCGCGAACTCTTCAAGCTGCGCCATCTGCGCCAACATGTCGCTCTGCGCGAGCAACTTGAAGAGCATCAACAGGATGACTTCGGCCAGCGCGGAGAAACACTGACATCTGAGAATGCCTCTACAGACAAGTCGGCAACCCAGCAGGACAGCCTGCTGGAGCAACTGCGTCGTCAGATGGGCCTCAGCAATGATGATGCCGGCATTCGCGCCTGGCGGGCTGCCTGCGAAGCGCACCACTCCCAATCGGAACGGCGCGAGCTATTCGCCTTTCATGTGTTGGGCCCGCGTGACCGCGAAGCACGCCGCCTGATTTCGCGCATGAGTGGCGAAACAGCCGTGATGGTGGCGGTATCGCCACTCACCTGGGTCGACATGAGTCTGGTGGCGTGGCGCGGCCTGCGCATGATGGAGCGCCTCTCACAGCTCTATGGCCTGGAGCTGGGCTACGCCAGTCGTCTGCGCTTGTTCAAGGAAGTGCTGGCCTCGATGGCCTTTGCTGGCGCCAGTGAATTGGCCGCCGAAGCGAGCATGGATCTGCTGTCGATGAATCTGGCAGGGCGACTGTCGACTCGCGCGGGACAGGGATTGGGCAGCGGCTTGATGAACGCTCGTCTGGGCCTGCGTGCCATGCGATTGTTACGACCAATCCCCTTCCATGCTGATGAGGTACCGCGTATCGGCGAGCTGCGCTCCGAGCTCTTTTCGCGCTTGCGCAAAGCGGATAAGGGCGAGGACGATGGTGGCGCATGAAGACGGATAGAGCTTAAAGAAAGCGACCTTAAAGAAAGGTGGCCTGAAGAACGATCACCCTGCAAAACGAAAAGCGCGCCTCGAGTGATCGAGGCGCGCTTTTCATTGGTTGTCATTCAAGAGCTCATGCTTCGCTTGCGATGCCTGCCTCCAGCCACTTCATGACCCGCAGCGCTTCAGTCGCTGACGTCGGATTGGCACCGCTGCCGCGGATACACTCCCGAAGCTGTGCGTACCAGGCCGGGTAGTCTCCATCACGGCCTTGATGAGAGCGCCCTACCAATATCTCATCATCGTTTTCGACGGTCTCGGTGCCGCGTCGATTCTGGTGCTCCCCTTCTATCTCCGAGATGCGCTCCAGCACCGTTAGCATGCCCGGATGCGGATCACGTCCCCATTGGCGTGCAGCACGAACAGAGAGATCACGCGCAGGATAATCACCAACCTTGAGACACTCTTCCTGAGGATCAAGTCCGAAAGTGACATAGCTGCCACGTGTACCATGAGCCGCAAAGCGCGCGGTTGGTGCTGCGGTCAGCGCACTGGCATGCAGCTCAACCATCAGTCCGGGGTGGCGGGCATGCCCGGCGTAATCCAGCACAGCATGGAAGAAGTCGTCGGTCACTGCACCGTCGCGCTGGGTACGGCGGAGTAGATGAATACCTGCAGGCTCGCCAAACAGGCATAGCGCCTGATCCAGCAGATGTGGCCCGAGGTCATACCATAAGCCACTGCCGGGTAACGCCTGCTCACGCCACCGATTCGGGACTGTTGGGCGGAAGCGATCGAAATGCGATTCAAGATGCGTGATATGCCCTAGCGTATCGTTCTCGACCAGCTCAGCCAGCGTCAGAAAATCAGCATCGAAGCGACGATTATGAAATACCGCCAGCACGCGACCTGCCTGCTCAGCCTGACGCGCCAACGCTTCACCCTCAGCCAAGGTAACAGTGAAAGGCTTGTCGACTACTACATGCTTGCCAGCCGCCAAGGCTGCGCTCGCCAACGGCGCATGAGTCTCATTGGGCGTGGCGATGATGATCAGGTCGATATCGTTACGCGCCATCAGCGCCTCGGGCGTCGCTTCAACCGCCAGCCGCGATCGCTCTCCCTTGGCGACTTCTGGGCGCGACGTTGACAGTGCGACAAGTTCAAAACCCTCGGTCGCCTCAATCAGTGGCGCATGAAAAGTGCGCACTGCCATGCCATAGCCGATCAAACCTACACGAATGGGGCCAGCGTGATCATGGGGTTGC
The DNA here is from genome assembly GCF_000591415.1 of Cobetia crustatorum. Lineage (GTDB taxonomy): Bacteria > Pseudomonadota > Gammaproteobacteria > Pseudomonadales > Halomonadaceae > Cobetia > Cobetia crustatorum. Next base: position 70,236 of record NZ_JEMF01000050.1, read on the forward strand.
GTATCATCACAGGAGATTGCTGAGCTCATCGGGCGTCCTTGTCATCAGTGCTGTCATTTATCCTTATCCGGGCATATGAGACCCGATGCATATCCGCCATCCTAGCAGGCTGTGCGACGGGAGATAGCCTCGGCGTCCGTGTTTAATGCTTACTCCTGAGGCTTGTTAACACCTGCATCGATGGCAATGCCAGCACGCTCATGAGCACATACGCCCCTTGAAGTTCATCAGTGGTGGCCGCAGGAATATAGCTATCAGCGTGGTCAACAGGAGATGATTACATCCCTCGCCGGCCACACTTCGAGAATACGCGACAGGAGCAGATAGCATGCGCAAGACGCTTATCATCGGTGCCAATGGCCAGATCGGTCGTCAGCTATGTGAGAAGGCTCAAGCCGCTGGCGAACCCGTGGTCGCCATGATCCGTTCAAGTGACCAGCAAGGTTGGTTCCGCGAGCGCGGCATCAAGACAGTACTCGGGGATCTCGAAGGTGAGATGCGCCAAGCTTTCTATGGCTGTGATCAGGCAGTATTCGTGGCGGGTTCTGGTCCGCACACTGGCCCAGACAAGACGCTGACGATTGACCTCCATGGCGCCATGCGCACCGCGGATCTGGCCAGCGAGTTCGGCCTGTCACGCGTGATCCAGGTCAGCTCGATCCGCGCCGAGACACCGCTGGCCGGCCCGAAAGCGATGCGCGCTTACTTCGCCGCCAAGAAGGCCGCTGATCTATGCCTCGCCGAGAGCGGCCTGCGTCATGTCATCGTCAAGCCCGGCCGCCTGACCGATGCCAGCGGTAGCGGAAAGCTGACCGAAAACGCCGATGCCTCTGACGAGATGCAGGTGTCGCGCGCCAATGTCGCCGAGTTTCTGCTGGGCCTGATGCAGGCACGTGATATTGGTGGTCGCTACCGAAAGGCGCCAATATTCACCCTGTTCGACGGTGATCAACACGTAGAGCACCTACTCGCCAATCACAACGCCACGTCGTAAGCAGGCCTTTACGTGCTGGATTCGTGACTAAAGACCCCATTGACAACGCCCACAGATACACCACGTGGGCGTTGCCGCGTCTGGTGGCTTTCCCCCCATGCCCCATGTCCGTATAGTGAGCCACTGACCCCGCCAACAGAACTTCCGAAATGCTGCAGAACAATTCGCTGCTGGCGCAGCTGAAAGATCAAATCCGCCAGGAAATTCCCCGTGTCACGGGGGTGATCAAAGGCACCGACAAGGGCTTCGGCTTCCTCGAATGTGAGGATGGCGAGTCTTTCTTCGTGCCACCACCCGCCATGAAGCAGGTATTGCACGGCGATATTGTCGAAGCTTCCGTCAAGGTGGAAGGCGAGAAGAAGTCCGTACAGCCGGAAGTGCTGATTGAGACGGGTGTCGACCGCTTCGTCGCTCGTGTCGGCAAGCGTGATGGCCGCCTGAACGTGATGCCGGACCATCCCTCCATCAACACGCGCATGAAAGCGCGCGTGAAGCGTGGCATCAATGAGGAAACCCTCAATGATGGCGATTGGGTCGTGGCGCGTCTGCTGCGTCACCCGATGCGCAAGGATGACCGCAGCTTCTTCGCTCAAATTGAAGAAGTCATCGCCACCGCGGACAACCCGCGTGTGCCGTGGCGTGTCACTCTGGCGCGTCATGCGCTGGAACAGGCCTCTCCAGAAGGCGGCACTGACTGGCCGTTGATGGAAGAAGGCCTGACTCGCGAAGACATGACTCACGTGCCCTTCTTCACCATCGATGGTGAAAAGACACGCGATATGGATGATGCGCTGCACATCGTCGAGCGCCCTGAAGGCGGCTGGACACTGAGCATTGCCATCGCTGATCCGACGGCCTACGTGCCGGAAGGCAGCCGGATAGACGAAGAAGCGCGCACGCGCTCCTTCACGGTCTACCTGCCGAGTCAGAACGTCACGATGCTGCCGGAAATTCTGTCCGATGATCTGTGCTCGCTGAAGGAAGGTGAAGACCGTCCCACGCTGATGTGCGTCGTCGACATTGATACCGATGGCGTCATCGCTGAGCCGAAGTTCTTCGCAGCCACCATGCGCTCCCACTACCGCCTGACCTACGACAACGTCTCAGACTGGATCGAGGGCAAGGAAGGTAGCTGGACGCCGGCCAACGACGAACTGGCCGAAGGTCTTCGCCAGCTGGAAGCCTTTACTCAGGCACGTATCGCCTGGCGTGCACGCAACTCCCAGATCTTCCGCGAGCGTCCGGACTTCGAGTTCGAATTGGATGAGGAAGGCAACGTACTCAACGTACGTGCTGACCATCGTCGCATCAGTAATCGCATGATCGAAGAATCCATGATCACTGCGAATCTGAGCTGCGCACGCCTGCTCTCCAAGCATATCGGTCACGGTATCTTCAATGTTCACCAGGGCTTTGCTCCGGAGAAATACGACGACACCATCGAATTCCTCGCTGGGCAGGATATTACTGCCACGCCGGAACAGCTTGGCAGCCTGGAAGGCTATCGCCTGATTCGTCAGGAACTGGACAGCCGCGAAGATACCTGGCTTGACGTGCGCATGCGTCGCTTCCAGGGCTATACCGTGATGTCTGCTCAGCCGGGCCCGCACTTTGGCCTTGGCCTTGAAGCCTATGCCACCTGGACTTCGCCGATCCGCAAGTATGGCGACATGGTCAACCACCGCTTGATCAAGCGCGTGATTCTTGGCCAGGAAGTTCCGGCAGAAGCCACCGAGCAGCTGACCGAGCACCTCAGCGAGCGTCGTCGTCTCAACCGTATGGCGGAGCGTGACGTGAAAGACTGGCTGTACGTGCGCTACCTGACCAAGGCCGCTGAAGAGCAGCAGATCTTCCTGGGTGAGATCATCGATATCCGTCGCGGTGGTATGCGTGTGCGCCTGGAAGAGAATGGCGCTAGCGTCTTCATTCCGGCACCGCTGATCCACAGCGATCGCAAGAAGGTCGCGATCGATGACAAGGAAGGCCGCGTGAACATCGAGGATGTACTGCGTTACTCTCTCGGTGACATCATCAAGGTCTCTCTGACAGAAGCCCGCGAAGAACGTCGTTCGTTGGTGGGGCGTCCGGCCGAATAAGCCGAAGCCCCCCTTGTCCGCCAGCAACATGGTGGACTATCTACGCCCCGGAGCGCCTTGCGCCCGGGGCGTTTTACGTTCTGAAACTCTGAAACGATAGATCTCTTCAGGTCCGCAAACAGAAACGTGTACCAATCGTGAGATATTGTAATTTTGTGAAACATATTATTGATGTATGCTTACTAGACAGAAACACGGAGCAGCCAAAATAACCACAGCTGCTTTCTCTTGATTATGAGAGACGTCATACCATACGCTGCAATGACACCATATCAGACAGTCTGCGATCACTGACCGCCATGATGGCGGGATCATGTCCCCGGGAGGACTCCAGGATGAAGATGCACCGCCTACCCGCATCATCCTCGCTACGTCACATGGCTGACCATGCCGCCATTGTGCGCCAGCCGGCCATGACCTATGCCCGTATCGACGATCAGTCATCATTGGAAAGCACAGCATCCACACATGATGCGATACACCCGGAGCGTCAACGTGAAATTCAGCGTGAGGCAATGGAGCATGTTGCCCAACTGCTTGAGCGCGATCGTCGTCGCACGCGTAACCGCTTGTTACTCGCTGCTGGCCTGCTGCTAAGTCTTGTACTACTCGCGAGTCAACGTCCTGTCGAACCCAATACCGCCTCCTATCCCGAAGGCATTGGCCAAACGGCACCGTCCACGCAACATGTGCTTCAAGGCGTCGTGTAAACACGCTGCCTGACATCATGAGAGACACTTGGCGAGGCATCTGCCCGCCTGATCAGGCTTCTCTCATGCCTCTTCGAATTCCTGTAGTGCACGCGCCTTGCCCTGCCCGGTGACCCCGGACAGGGTCTTTTTGTGTCTGTAATTCGTCGTTTTGCTAGCCAGATCGATAGGTCCTCTCGCACCTATTGCATCGCAGTATCTGCTGATCGCACAAGTGTCGTATCTCGCTGTCACATTGATCAGCATCGCCCGACATGCTGAGCGGTAAGGCGGCCCGCTACTCGCGACGCAGTGAGTCACAAATGTCCCCTTGGTTTCAGACCTTATCCCCCCCATGAAAAAAAGCAGGACACCGATGCTTGCCAGTCGGCTCTGCGCTATCGTCGCAGTGGGGACTATAGTGACAGGCAGTGACTGGCAAGCATGTCGGGATTCATCTTCTATCGCGCACGACCGCCAAGCCGGTCATGAGGAGCCCGTGTGCATATCGCTGACATGACCATGTTTCATGCCCCTTCCAGTGGTGGTGTTAGGACGTATCTGGAAGCCAAGCGACGACGACTGAGAACTCGGCCGGATATTCGCCACAGCCTACTGGTACCGGGCGAGTCCAGCAGCGTCAGCGACGACCTGTATAACGTGCCGGCACCACCGATTCCGTTCGGTAATGGCTATCGCTTTCCACTGCGACGCACTGGCTGGGTCAGCACCCTGCTGGCGTTATCACCCGACATCATTGAAGCGGGCGATCCCTATGTCACAGCGTGGGCAGCATTGGACGCCGGGCGCAAGCTGGACGTACCTGTCTTGGGCTTCTACCACTCTGACTTGCCACGCTTGATCACCAATCGTCTCGGCGAGTGGTCAGGTCACAATGTCGATCGCTATGTTCAACGTCTCTATCGTCACTTCGATCGAGTGCTTGCTCCTAGTCAGGTGATGGCTGAACGTCTTGATCGTCTAGGGATTGGTAATGTGCATATCCAGCCACTAGGTGTCGATCTCACCACCTTTCATCCAGATCGCTGCGACATGCAACTGCGGCAAAAACTTGGGTTGCCTGATCATGTGCGACTACTCGCTTTTGCTGGCCGTGGCTCGCGCGAGAAGAACCTCGATGAATTGCTCGCTGTTGCACGTCTGCTCGGCCCTGATTACCACCTGCTCTTGATTGGCTCAGGCATGCCGCGTCATCTGCCGGATAACGTCAGCGTGACGGGGCATTTCTGTAGCGGTGACGAGGTGGCACGCATGGTGGCATCGGTTGATGTGTTATTACATGCCGGCACTCAGGAGACCTTCGGGCTGGTCGTGCTTGAAGCCATGGCCTGCGGTACTCCTGTCGTGGCAGCACGTGCCGGGGCATTGGCCGAAAATGTGCCACTGGGTTGTGGGCAGCTGTGTGAGCCACACTCGCCACGCGACATGGTGCGCGCAGTACAGGAAGTATTTGCCAATGATCCTTCCGCACTAGGGCGTCAGGCTCGCCGTCATGTCGAAAAAAATCACGACTGGGACCACGTGGTGAATGGCCTGATGGGCCACTACCGCGCCGTGACCGGTACCCGATTGCATCCCCTGCTGGAGGAAGTGACGCATGGTTGAACAACCCGATTCCTCGCGCCATTTCCTGCTGGTACTGCACGATGTCGCCCCTGAAACCTGGCCCGACTATCGCGACTTCGTGACCGAGCTGGACGCGCTCTGCCAATCACATCTGGATCGTCCCTGCCCTATTACCTGGCTAGTCGTGCCTGACTTCCATCATCGTAGCGCGCTGGAGGACTCCCCTGAATTCATCACGTGCCTGGAAGCGCGCCGTCAACAGGGCGATGAGCTAGCGTTGCATGGCTTTCATCATTGCGATGACGCCCCACCACCACGCACGCCACGTGATTACCTGATGCGACGCGTACTGACTTGGGAAGGTGAGTTCTATCCGCTCAACGAGCAAGAGGCCAACCGACGTTTGACCGCTGGTGCGGCAATTTTCACACGCCTTGGCTGGCCACTTGATGGTTTCATCGCGCCGGCATGGCTGATGAGCGAAGGCACGCGGCGTGCCCTGAAGTCGCTCGACTTTCGCTATACCAGTGACACCCAACACCTTTACCGCCTGCCAGACTTCAATGTCATCGATGCGCCAGGACTGGTGTGGAGCGCGCGCTCGGCACCGCGCCGCCTGATGTCACGCTGGGTCAGTGAACGCAAGCTGGCGCGCGCGCAAGATGCTCCGGTGCTCCGATTGGGCCTGCATCCGGTTGATATGCGGCATGCAAGCTCGCGAGGCTATTGGTTACAGCTCGTCGCGCGCCTGCTCGATGATGGCCGCCTACCGATGACCAAGATTGACTGGCTGACGCAACAAGGCCTGTTGAATGTTCCCGTCAATCATCAACATCCTGGCCATCAACCTACTGGTAAAACGGCCTGACATGTCCCTTCTCCGCTTCTCTCATCGATGTGCGACTGCCCTGTGGAGCCCTGAATGAATCGTGCAGCATGGATGCTGGCCGCTGGCCTGATACTCGTTATCGCGATTCCGTTGACGCTGGGGGGCAGAGGGCTGGGTGCTCAGCTGCGCCAGTTCCCGCTCGATACCTTCTTGTTGATGCTGGGCATGATTGTGGTGTGCTGGAACCTGAATGCGGGACGCTTACGTCTGCTACTGGCCGGTCGCGGTGGCCATCTCGGTCAACGCCGAGCATTGGGCATGGTGATGGCGACTGAATTCGCGATCAGCGCTACGCCCGGTGGCAGCGGCGGCCCACTGACGCTGATGGGACTCCTGTCACGCCAGGGAGTACGCCCAGCACAGGCGACAGCCGTCTTCGCGGTCGATCAGATCACTGACATGCTGTTCTTTCTTTCTGCGCTGGCCAGCATCGGCCTGTATACGCTCTCTCACACCATCGATCTACGCCTCGGCTGGATGCTTGCCGTGCCCGCGCTACTGTTGATCATCGGCTTCGGATTGCTGATCGCCCTCGGGCGGCACCATCGTGGACTGCTCAGATCGAGTGGCCACCTACTGCGCTGGCTTAAAGTCCACCACCGTTCACGCATCAGGCTGACGCGAGCCGTTATTCACTTCCGTCACGCGTTGGTCGAGACATTGGCCCTGCCGCGTCTGACCCTGAGCCTGATATTTCTACTCTGCTGTGCGCACTGGCTGCTACGCTACTCGATTCTTTATCTGGCGGTCTCCGGGCTAGGTCGCGATATTGATTGGAGCTGGACCTTCATCGTACAGATGCTGTCACTGGCTGCCGGTCAGCTGACGCTATTGCCGGGAGGAGCAGGCGGTGCCGAACTATCATCTACCGCCCTGCTTACGCCGATGATTGGTGCCTCCAGTGCAGCGGCAGCCGTCGTCATCTGGCGTGCCGTCACCTTCTATTTCTACTTGATCGCTGGCGCACCGGTATTCTTCATCATGGCGGGAGGCAGCATGCTCGATCTCCTACTGAACCGCCGCGCAAAGGTCTCTTGACGACTCCAGAACGTCTGAGGGCCTAACCACATCATGAATCTCTATTCGTTATCGCCACATGGATAAGGATTTGTTATGGTCATGCACAGTTATTGAACACCCATACAATAAACCACTACTCAAGGTGACCTCGTATGTCAGACTTTTCTCCTTCACGCGTCATCCGTCCACTTCACGTCATGGGGGTTGTGGGTACACTGCTCACTGCCACGACGACTTCAGCTTTCGCCGATGACGCTGCACTGCGCAGCGTCGATCCCAGTCACGGGACTGACAGGGTCGTCGTGGCTCACCGCGGTGCATCGGGCTACCTGCCAGAACACACTCTCGCGGCCAAATCGATGGCCTACGCCCAGGGTGCTGACTTTCTCGAACAAGATGTCGTGATGACTAAAGACGACAAGCTGGTCGTGTTGCACGATCGCTTTCTGGATCGTGTGACCGATGTCGCCGACGTCTTCCCGGAACGCGCACGCGAGGATGGCCGTTACTATGCCATCGACTTCACGCTGGAAGAGCTGCGCAAGCTGTCCTTCAGCGAAGGGTTCACTGTCGATGATGGCAAGAAAGTGGCTGACTATCCTGAGCGCTTCCCGCTCGGCAAGTCGCACTTCGGGCTGCATACCTTGAGTGAAGAGATCGAGATGATTCAAGGCCTGAACCACTCCACGGGGCGTGATGTCGGCCTGTATGTTGAGGTCAAGGCGCCCTGGTTCCACCAGTCAGAAGGCAAGGAAGTCTCCAAGGCCGTTCTCGAGACACTCAAGCATTACGGCTACGTCGATCATGACGACAACGCCATCGTGCAGGTCTTTGACCCGCGCGGCCTGAAGCGTATTCATGATGAGCTGCAGCCAGAATTGGGCATGGACCTGCGCCTGGTACAGCTGATGGGTGAGACGAGTTGGGACATGACTTTCCAACCGGGCACTGACGGCAAGCTTGAGCCCTACAGCTACGACTGGATGTACCAGAAAGGCGCGATGGGGCGTATCGCAGGCTATGCAGATGGCATCGGCCCGTGGAAGCCGATGGTAATCGAAGATAGCTCCACCAAGGGCAATATCAAGGTCACTGAGCTGGTCGACAAGGCCCATGATGCCGGGCTTGTCGTGATGCCCTATACCTTCCGTCTTGATGAAGGTCGCATCCCTGCCTGGGCCAATGACTATGACGACATGCTGCGCGTGTTCTTTGAAGAAGCCGGTGTCGATGGCATCTTCACTGACTATCCGGACCGTGCGGTACAGTGGCTGAAGCAGAACGGCGACGCGCTGTAAGCCAAGCTCACGTTATTGATTAAATGGCGATGAACAAAAGCCGGGCTCCTCAGGGAGCCCGGCTTTTTGATTATATCGAAGCAACTTGTTCAGTTTTGAATACAGCGGTTGTCACTGCCCAGCCGCTTCAGCGGCCAATCCCTTGAGCAAGCCCGCAATCTTGTCCAGCGGCAGGCTGCAATCCTTGGACCCATGGCGATCGGCCATGTATTGCGGATCGTTCCATTCGATCACGCTGCCACCCTCTACCGCACGAATCAGCATTTTCTGAGGCAGATCCAGCGCCGCAGACCCATTGCACTGCATCAACAGCGTACCCACCTTGGGATTGCCAAAGATGACGGTATGCGTTGCCGGTAGCTCAAGCCCTACCTTTTGCGCGCCTGCTTCATGGTCAATCACGGTGAACAGAGTCAGTCCTTTGGCAGACAGCGCCTTCTCCAGACGCGCCTGCACGGCAGACACATCATCACGACTGGTCAATGACTCGATTCCCTTGGAGGAAACCTGCATGTCAGCAGCCGCCTCAGGTGCAGAGGCAGCTGCCGCACCGGAATCAGCATTGGCTGACAGGGACATGCCCGCCATCAGAGGCAGAGACAACAGTGCCAGCATTCGAGCAGAGCGTGATACAGCCGGGAACGTCTTGAGCATGGAACATCCTTATCAGTGATTCGTGGGGCAGTACAAACGCATCGCTTATTCAGGTGTCACAAGTACATCATCAGATTAGCAAGTAGCTGAAGCAAGCGCACCTGTCGTCTGGCCGAGTCGCCAGAAACAAAAGACAAAAAAAGGGCAGGCCCTATGGGCCTGCCCTTTTGGTGACATGCTGCACGCCTCAAAGGCTTGCGGCTGTCAGGAGATCACGGCTTACCAGCCAGTGACTTCCTTGATGGCATCGCCGATCTGCGCGAGTGAACGCACAGTCTTGACGCCAGCAGCTTCCAGTGCCGCGAACTTCTCGTCAGCAGTACCCTTGCCGCCAGAGATGATGGCGCCAGCATGGCCCATGCGCTTGCCCGGAGGCGCAGTCACACCAGCGATGTAGGACACGACCGGCTTGGTGACGTTCGCCTTGATATAGGCAGCTGCTTCTTCTTCAGCAGAACCGCCGATCTCGCCGATCATGACGATGGCTTCGGTCTTCGGGTCCTTCTCGAACATTTCGAGGATGTCGATGAAGTTGGAACCCGGTATCGGGTCGCCACCGATACCGACACAGCTGGACTGGCCGAAACCGTGATCAGTAGTCTGCTTGACGGCTTCATAGGTCAGGGTGCCAGAGCGCGACACGATACCGACCTTGCCCGGCAGGTGGATGTGGCCCGGCATGATACCGATCTTGCACTCACCCGGAGTGATGACACCCGGGCAGTTCGGACCAATGACGCGCACGCCCAGCTCGTCGCACTTGACCTTGACGTCCAGCATGTCGAGAGTTGGCACGCCTTCAGTGATGCAGACGATCAGCTTGATACCTGCATTGGCCGCTTCAAGGATGGAATCCTTGCAGAACGGTGCTGGCACGTAGATGACGGACGCTTCAGCGCCAGTTTCAGCCACGGCTTCAGCCACGGTGTTGAACACCGGCAGACCCAGGTGAGTCTGGCCACCCTTGCCCGGCGTTACACCACCGACCATCTTCGTACCATAGGCGATGGCTTGCTCAGAGTGGAAAGTCCCCTGGCCGCCGGTGAAGCCTGGCAGATCACCTTGGTGTTCTTGTCGATCAAAATGCTCATTACTTGCCCTCCGCAGCTTTGACAACCTGCTGCGCCGCGTCAGTCAGGCTGGTAGCAGCGATGATATTCAGACCGCTTTCGGCCAGCTTCTTGGCGCCGAGTTCAGCGTTGTTACCTTCCAGACGCACCACGACCGGCACGTTGACACCGACCTGCTCGACGGCACCGATAATGCCCTCGGCGATCATGTCGCAACGTACGATACCGCCGAAGATGTTCACGAGAACAGCTTTGACGTTATGGTCAGAGAGAATGATCTTGAATGCTTCAGCAACGCGTTCTTTGGTAGCACCGCCACCCACGTCGAGGAAGTTGGCCGGCTTGCCGCCGTTCAGGTTGACGATGTCCATGGTGCCCATCGCCAAGCCTGCGCCGTTGACCATGCAGCCGATGTTGCCGTCGAGGGCAACGTAGTTCAGTTCGAACTTGGCAGCATGCGCTTCACGCTCGTCTTCCTGAGACGGATCGTGCATCGCCTGCAGGTCCGGGTGACGGTAGACGGCGTTGGCATCAATGTTGATCTTGCCGTCGAGGCAGTGGAGATTGCCTTCGTCGGTGATGACCAGCGGGTTGATTTCCAGCAGCGCGAAATCCTTGTCAGCGAACATCTTCGCCAGACCGAGGAAGATCTTGGTGAACTGCTTGATCTGGACTGCGTTCAGACCCAGCTTGAAGGCCAGTTCACGCGCCTGGTACGGCTGAGCGCCGACCAGCGGATCGATCTCTGCTTTCAGGATCTTTTCCGGAGTCTCTTCAGCAACCTGCTCGATTTCCACGCCACCTTCAGTCGATGCCATGAAGACGATACGACGAGTGGTGCGGTCAACGACAGCGCCGAGGTACAGCTCTTCGGCGATGTCGGTGCAGTTCTCGACCAAGATCTTGGTGACCGGCTGACCATCTGCATCAGTCTGGTAAGTCACCAGGTTCTTGCCGAGCCACTGGGTCGCAAAATCAGCAGCAGCTTGGGCGCTTTCGATCAGCTTGACGCCACCAGCCTTACCGCGGCCACCAGCGTGGACCTGTGCCTTGACGACCCACTTATCGCCGCCAATCTTCTTGCACGCTTCAGCAGCGTCTTCCGGGGTGTCAACGGCAAAGCCCTTGGACACCGGCAGGCCATAGTCGGCAAACAGTTGTTTTGCCTGATATTCATGAAGGTTCATCGTGTCATGCCATTGGTTGCATTAGACTCGAACGACAGCCACAGATGTGGCTGCCACCGTTCGCCCCGGCCTGGCCGGGGCGAGGCGCCTCTTGTTCGGAAGGACGCTTACTTGCGCTTCTTGCGGTTTGCGATATGAATCGCATGCCCGTCAACGGCCAGCGCGGCTTCGTGTACGGCTTCCGACAGCGTCGGGTGAGCCGTGCAGATCAGCGCGAGGTCTTCGGCGCTTGCACCGAATTCGAGGGCGGTCACGCCCTGGGCAATCAGCTCACCGGCGTGTTGGCCGATGATGTGGACACCCAGTACGCGATCGGTCTCAGCGTCGGCAATGATCTTGGCTAGACCTTCAGTCGCATTGTTAGCCATGGCACGACCGCTTGCCGCGAACGGGAAGCTGCCGGTCTTGACTTCGATGCCTTCGGCCTTGGCCTGCTGCTCGGTCTTGCCGACCCAAGCCACCTCCGGGAAGGTGTAGATGATGCTCGGGATGGCGTCGTAGTTCATCTCGGCCTTATGGCCAGCGATGATATCAGCCACCATCACGCCCTCTTCGGAGGCCTTGTGAGCCAGCATCGGGCCACGCACCACGTCACCAATGGCGTAAACGCCCGGCACGCTAGTGCTGCAATGGTCATCAACATAGATGAAGCCACGCTCGTCCAACTTCACGCCGGCGTCGTCATCCAGAAGGCTCTGGGTGTACGGACGACGGCCGACAGCGACGATAATCTTGTCGAAAGTCTGTTCTTGCTCGCCGTTGGCGTCGGTATACTTGACGACAACTTCGTTTTCCTTGATATCGGAACCCGTCACGCGTGCGCCGAGCTTGATGTCCATGCCCTGCTTCTTGAGCAGTTTCTGAGCTTCCTTGGCGACGGCAGCGTCCACCATCGGCAAGAAGCTATCAACGGCTTCCAGCACGGTCACTTCAGAGCCGCAACGGCTCCATACGCTACCCAGTTCCAGACCGATGACACCGGCACCAATCACGCCCAGACGCTTCGGCGCCTCACTGAACTCGAGCGCGCCAGTGGAATCGACGATCAGACCTTCGGTCAGCGGCGTCGGCGGAATCTCGACCGGCACGGAGCCAGACGCGATGACGATGTTCTCGGCGTCGTAGGTCGCCTTCTCGCCGTCGTGACCGGTGACTTCGACCTGCTTGTTGGGCAGCACCTTGCCGGTACCTTCCAGCGCGGTCACGCCATTGGCCTTGAACAGACCAGAAATGCCGCCGGTCAGGTTCTTGACGATCTCGGCCTTGCGCTCGACCATCTTGGCCACGTCGATCTCGACACCGTCGGCCTTGATACCCAGCTCAGCGAAGTGGTCACGCGCTTCAACATACTTGTGCGACGTTTCCAGTAGCGCCTTGGACGGGATACAGCCAACGTTCAGGCAGGTGCCGCCGTGAACTACCTTGCCTTCCTTGTTCACCCACTTCTCGACGCAGGCGGTCTTCAGACCCAGCTGAGCAGCGCGGATAGCGGCAACATAGCCACCAGGGCCAGCGCCAATGACGATTACATCAAATTTATCGGCCATGTCTCTTCCTGTTGGTGCAGTTCGATTCGGGTTGGCGGCGCCAGCGGAGGGTGATGCTTTCCACTGGCGCCGCTCACGCCTCCAAAAGTGCCAGAGGCGTAAGGCGTTACAGTCTCAGACGTCGAGCAGGAAGCGTGCTGGATCTTCCAGCAGGTCCTTGATGGCGACGAGGAACTGGACTGCATCCTTGCCGTCGATCATGCGGTGGTCGTAGGACAGTGCCAGATACATCATCGGACGGATGACAACCTGACCGTTCACGGCCATCGGACGTTCCTGAATCTTGTGCATGCCCAGGATAGCGGTCTGCGGCGGATTCAGGATCGGCGTGGACATCAGAGAACCGAAGGTACCGCCATTGGTAATGGTGAAGGTACCGCCCTGCATCTCATCGATACCCAGCTTGCCGGCGCGTGCACGCTGGCCGTAGCCAACGATGGTCTTTTCGACATCGGCGAGCTTCATGCTGTCGGTATCACGCAGCACCGGCACGACCAGGCCACGGTCAGAGGAGACGGCGATGCCGATATCCTGGTAACCGTGATAGACGATGTCGGTGCCGTCGATGGAGGCATTGACGTCCGGGAAACGCTTGAGCGCTTCGGTACATGCCTTGACGAAGAAGCCCATGAAGCCAAGCTTGGTGTCGTGCACCTTCTGGAAGGTGTCCTTGTACTGCTTGCGCAGCTCCATGACAGCCGTCATGTCCACTTCGTTATACGTGGTCAGCATCGCAGCGGTCTGCTGAGCCGTGACCAGACGCTTGGCGATGGTCTGACGCATGCGGCTCATCGGCACACGCTTCTCGGGACGCTCGCCTTCAAAGGCTGGAGCAGCCTTCGGTGCAGCGGCCTTCGGTGCGGCAGCAGGCTTGGCAGCAGACTTGGCTGCAGTGCCTTCCTTGACCGCCTTGGCCACGTCTTCTTTCGAGACACGACCGCCCTTGCCAGTACCGACCAGCTTGTTGATGTCCAGATCGTGCTCGGCAACCATCTTGCGAGCGGCCGGCGCGAGGATCTTGTCACCGACCTTCTCGTCCTTGCCTTCATCAGACGCGGAGTCGTTGTCACTGCTGTCAGTTTCCGGAGCAGCGGCACCGGAAGCACCAGCGCTGAACAGTGCCAGCACAGCTTCTGATTCGCAGGTATCGCCTTCCTGAACCTTGATCTCGCTCAGGGTGCCAGCAGCCGGAGCCACGACTTCCAGCACGACCTTGTCAGTCTCGATCTCGACGATCAACTCGTCGCGCTCGCAGGCTTCACCGACCTTCTTGTGCCAGGTCGCCACGGTGCCTTCAGCAACAGATTCCGGGAAGCTCGGCGCCTTGACTTCAAGCGTCTCGCCTTTACCACCAGCGGCCGGCTTGCTTTCGGCCTTGCTGTCAGCGGTAGGCTTGCTCTCGGACTTGCTGTCAGCGGCAGGCGCTTCCTTGCTGTCTTTCTTGCTCTCGGAAGATGCAGCGGCATCACCGATGGAGCCCAGCACCTGTTCAGATTCGCAGGTATCGCCTTCCTGAACCTTGATCTCGCCCAAGGTACCGGCCTGCGGTGCCACGACTTCCAGCACGACCTTGTCAGTTTCGATCTCGACGATCAGCTCGTCACGCTCGACGCTGTCGCCGGGCTGCTTGTGCCAGGTCGCCACAGTGCCTTCGGCGACAGATTCCGGAAAAGACGGCGCTTTGATATCGATAGCCATTGGAGTTCCTTAACTCAATTCTCTCTCGGTGCCCTTGCGGGTCGAATGCCTTACTTGTTAAAGGCGTCGTCGACCAGCTGGCGCTGCTGCTCGTTATGAACGGACATGTAGCCCGCGGCAGGTGCCGCAGAGGCCGGGCGTCCGGCAAAGGCCAGGCTCATGCCGAGCCCCTGATGATGCTGGTCAGCGACCTGACGCATGTGGTGCTGACTCTGATACCAAGCGCCCTGGTTAAGCGGTTCTTCCTGACACCACATCACCTGCTCGAGATTTTCATAGTCGGCGATGGCGGCCTGTAGCTCTTCCTTCGGGAAGGGATACAGCTGCTCAACGCGGATGACGGCGACATCTTCACGGCCCTGCTCGGCACGGTAGCCAGCCAGGTCGTAATAGACCTTGCCTGCACACAGTACGACGCGCTTGACCTTGGAAGCTTCAAGATTGCCCTTGTCGGCCAGTACCATTTCGAAGCGGCCACCGGCCAGCTCGTCAAGGGTAGAGGTCGCTTCTTTATGACGCAGTAGCGACTTGGGTGTCAGCACGACCAGCGGCTTGCGCAGCGGGCGAATCACCTGACGACGTAGCAGATGATAGATCTGCGCCGGTGTGGTCGGCATGCAGACCTGCATGTTGTGCTCAGCGCACAACTGGAGGTAGCGCTCGAGACGTGCGGAGCTGTGCTCCGGTCCCTGACCTTCATAGCCATGCGGCAGCAGCATCGTCAGACCGCACAGGCGGCCCCACTTGCTCTCACCGGAGGAGATGAATTGGTCCATCACCACCTGTGCGCCGTTGGCGAAGTCACCGAACTGGGCTTCCCAGATCACCAGTGCCGTCGGCATGGTGGTGGAGTAGCCATATTCGAAGGCCAGCACCGCTTCCTCGGAGAGGTAGGAATCATGGATGGTGAATGTCGCCTGACCATCCTTGATGTGCTGCAGCGGAACCCAGATGTTGCCATCTTTCTGGTTGTGAATGACGGCATGACGGTGTGAGAAGGTACCGCGTCCCACATCCTGACCCGTAATCCGTACCGGGTTATCGCCATCGACCAGCGTCGCGTAGGACAGTGTTTCAGCAAAGCCCCAGTTGATCGGCATGCCACCGGCAGCCATCTTGCGGCGGTCTTCGTAGATCTTGTTGACCTGACGCTGAACCGAAATACCATCTGGCACTTCACACATCTTCTGTGCAAGCGCCTGCAGGTGCTTCATATCCATCGAGGTATCAGCATCGCCGGTCCATTCGTGGCCAAGATACGGTGCCCAGTCAACAAACAGCCCTGTGTTCGGCTGCTTCACCAGCGCATTGGCAACGTGATTGCCTGCATCAAGATCAGCACGATACTGATCAACCAGATGCTGAGTCTCTTCCGCCGTCAACACGCCTTCTTCTACCAGCCGTGCAGCATACAGCTCGCGGGCAGTCTTCTGGGTCTTGATCTTGGCGTACATCAGCGGCTGAGTGCCGGAGGGCTCATCAGCTTCGTTGTGACCACGCTTGCGGTAGCAGACGAGATCAAGCACGACATCGCGCTTGAACTGCTGACGGTAGTCGATAGCGACCTGAGCCGCATGCAGCACCGCGTCCGGATCATCACCATTGACGTGAATAATCGGCGCTTGAACCATCTTGGCGATGTCAGTGCAGTATTCGCTGGAGCGCGCATCATCTTCACGCGAGGTGGTGAAGCCCACCTGGTTGTTGATGACGAGATGTAGCGTTCCGCCTGTCTTGTAGGCGCGAGTCTGAGACATCTGGAAGGTTTCCATCACCACGCCCTGGCCCGCAAACGCTGCGTCACCGTGGATGGAAATCGGCAATACGGTATCGCCTTCGGTGTCTTCACGACGATCCTGACGCGCCCGCACGGAACCTTCGACCACCGGAGAGACGATCTCCAGGTGAGACGGGTTGAATGCCAGCGCCAGGTGGACTTCGCCGCCCGGTGTCATGACATTCGAGCTGAAGCCCTGGTGATACTTGACGTCGCCGGAGCCCTTGGCAATCTGCTTCTTGCCGTCGAATTCCTCGATCAGCTCGGACGGGCTCTTGCCCAGCAGGTTGATCAAGAGATTGAGGCGACCGCGGTGGGCCATGCCAATCACGACTTCCTTGGTACCGTACTTGCCACTGCGCTGGATCAGCTCATCCATCATCGGAATGAAGGACTCACCCCCTTCCAGACCAAAGCGCTTGGTACCCGGATACTTGCTCGCCAAATAGGTCTCGAGGCCTTCTGCTGCTGTCAGACGCTCAAGGACATGGTGACGGACATCGCGTGAGAAGTTCGGCTTGGAGCGCACGGATTCGAAACGCTGTTGCAGCCAACGCTTCTCTTCCGTGTTGACGATGTGCATGAATTCGGCGCCGATGCTGCGGCAGTATGTCTGCTCCAGCGCGGCGTGAATTTCCTTGAGCGGTGCGACTTCCTTGCCCAGGAACAGCGAACCGGTCTGGAACTCGACATCCATGTCAGCTGCGGACAGCTGATGGAAGGAAAGCTCAAGATCGGGGATCGGTGCCGGCTTACGTAGACCAAGGGGATCGATATCCGCCTTCTGATGGCCACGGAAACGGTAGGCATTGATCAGCTGGAGAACACGAACCTGTTTCTTGTTCTCATTGCTTTCGCCCGCCGCGACAGTCGCCGGGCGGCGACTGGTGCGACCCATCTCGTAAAATTGCTCACGGATAGGCGCTAGCGGAACATCCTGGGAGGGGCTGCCGTCATGACGCGGCAGAGTGTCAAAGTAGTTGCGCCACTCGTCGGTCACCGCATTGGGATCGACAAGATAACGCTCGTAGAGATCTTCTACGTAGTGGACATTCCCCCCGCTCATATGGGAAGTGCGCCACATCAACTCCATTGTGCCTTCTTGCATCTCTCGGTCACCCTGACTGATGGGGTGGGGTAGGCGCCTGACATACGCTGTCGGCGTCACTCGATTATGCCCTGTATGACGAAGCCATCGTGGCCTTCACCATCTGAGTCTTCTTTTATCGTCAAAAGCCGGTGCACAAGGCACCGGCTCCAGCAAGCTGTGCGCCATGACAAGGTGTGACACCTCGCCGCAGCTGACGTGCAATCATAACAAGCTAACGCTCAGCTTTTAAGTGGCGTTTGCCAGCAAAAGCTCACGAATCTTGCCGATGGCACGTGTCGGGTTCAGTCCTTTCGGGCAAACCGCGACACAGTTCATGATTCCACGGCAACGGAATACGGAGAACGGATCGTCAAGTTCCGATAGACGCTCCTCTGTCGCCGTGTCACGAGAGTCGGCCAGGAAGCGATAGGCCTGCAACAAACCACTCGGCCCCACGAACTTGTCCGGATTCCACCAGAAAGACGGGCAGGCAGTCGAGCAGCATGCACACAGAATGCACTCGTAAAGACCGTCGAGCTTGTCACGGTCTTCCGGAGACTGCAGACGCTCAATGGCCGGCGCCGGCGTATCGTTGAGCAGGTACGGCTGAATACGCTCGTACTGCTTGTAGAACAGGCTCATATCAACGACGAGGTCACGCACGACCGGCAGACCCGGCAACGGGCGTAGCACCAGCTTGTTGTCCTTGACCACTTCAGACAATGCGGTGACACAGGTCAGACCGTTCTTGCCATTCATGTTCATACCGTCAGAACCGCAGACGCCTTCACGGCAGCTGCGACGATAGGCCAGCGAGCTGTCCTGTTCCTTGAGCATTTCCATCACATTCAACACCATCAGGTCACGACCTTGGGTGTCTACCTGAAACTCCTGCATGTACGGCGCAGAATCGGTTTCAGGGTTGTAGCGGTATATGGATACCTGAAGCATGGTTTCCCCTCCGGGCAAACTGTATCGGTACGGGCATTAGCCGGTACGTACCTGATGAACACGAACTCAGCAGGCACTGAACTCAGTAGGTACGAATCTTCGGCTCGAAACGCTCGACGGTCTTCGGTGCGAAGTTCACGTCACGCTTGCCGACGCGCTTATCACGCGGGAAGAACATGGAGTGCTTCAGCCAGTTCACGTCATCACGATCCGGGAAGTCATAACGGGAGTGAGCACCACGACTTTCCTTGCGGGCCAGGGCCGCAATCGCAGTGGCTTCGGCCACTTCCATCAGGTTGTCCAGTTCCAGTGCTTCGATACGCGCGGTATTGAAGACCTGAGACTTGTCGGACAGGCCTGCCTTGGCGATACGTTCACGTAGCTCGGACAGCTGCTGGACGCCTTCTTCCATCTTGTCTTCCTGACGGAAGACGCCGAAGGAGTTCTGCATGATCTGCTGCAGTTCACGCTTGAGTTCCGGCACGGACTCGCCACTGTCAGACTCATTCCAGCGGTTCAGACGCACCAGCGCAGTATCGATGTCAGCCTGAGTCGGCTCGAGATACTCGATGCCTTCGTTCAGGGCGCTTTCGATGTACTTGCCTGCTGCGCGACCGAAGACCACCAGATCCAACAGCGAGTTGCCACCCAGACGGTTGGCACCGTGAACGGAGACGCAGGCCACTTCGCCGACGGCATAAAGGCCGTTGACGATGTGATCATTGCCGCTGTCATCCTGCGCGATGGCCTGACCATGCACGTTGGTGGCGATGCCACCCATCATGTAGTGGCAGGTCGGCACGACAGGAATCGGGGCGTTGGTCGGGTCGACGTGCGCGAAGGTCTTGGACAGCTCGGAGATACCCGGCAGGCGCTTGTTCAGCACTTCCTCACCGAGGTGATCCAGCTTCAGGAAGACGTGATCGCCATTCTCACCACAACCACGGCCTTCAAGGATCTCAAGCACCATGGAGCGCGCGACGACGTCACGACCCGCAAGGTCCTTGGCATTCGGCGCGTAACGCTCCATGAAGCGCTCGCCATCCTTGTTGACCAGATAACCGCCTTCACCACGACAGCCTTCAGTGACCAGCACGCCCGCACCGTGAATACCGGTCGGGTGGAACTGCCACATTTCCATGTCCTGAACCGGCAGGCCAGCACGCAGTGCCATGCCAATACCGTCACCAGTATTGATCAAGGCGTTGGTGGTGGAAGCGTAGATACGACCTGCGCCACCGGTGGCCAGTACAGTGGCCTTGGATTTGACGATCACGGTCTCGCCAGTCTCGATGCACAACGCAATCACGCCGACGACGTCATCGTTGGCATTCTTGACCAGATCGATGGCGTACCACTCGTCGAGGAAGACGGTGCCGTTTTTCAGGTTGGCCTGATACAGGGTGTGCAACAGTGCGTGACCGGTACGGTCAGCTGCAGCGCACGTCCGTGCTGCCTGGCCGCCCTTGCCGAAGTCCTTGGACTGGCCACCGAACGGACGCTGATAGATGCGGCCGTTGTCGAAACGGGAAAACGGCAGGCCCATGTGCTCAAGCTCGAAGACCGCCTTCGGGCCTTCGGTGCACATATATTCAGCGGCATCCTGGTCAGCGATATAATCGCCGCCCTTGACGGTGTCATACATGTGCCAGCGCCAATCATCGTTCGGATCAGCAGAGCCGATGGCACAGGTGATACCGCCCTGAGCAGAAACAGTGTGCGAGCGGGTCGGGAAGACCTTTGACAGCACGGCAGTCTTCTTGCCGGACTGGGAAAGTTCGAGACCGGCACGCAGGCCAGCGCCGCCGCCGCCGATGATGATCGCGTCGAATGTCAGGCTACGCATGGTGGACATGTATCAGGCTCCCCAAAGGACTTGAACGCCCCAGACCAAGAAGATAAACAGCGCAAGGATGACGAAAATCTGGAAACCAAGACGCAGTGCTGTCGGCTTCATGTAATCAGTCGCCACGGTCCACAGACCGATCCAGGCGTGTGCGGCAATCGCAATGAATGCCATCAGAGAGAAGACGCGCATTGCCGTATTCTCGAACAGACCACTCCAGGTGGTGTAGTCGAGGTTCGGGTGCAGCAATAGATAGCCGACCATGAACACGGAATAGACCGCCAGAATAACGGCGGATACGCGCTGCAGCACCCAGTCGGACAAGCCGCTGCGGCTGAAGTTAGTGATGTTGTTTACCATACCCAGACTCCCGCCAGGACCACGAGAACAGCACTGATCACGACAGTGACCTGCGCTTTGCGATTAGCACTTTCCAGTTCGACACCAATATCCATGTCCATCAGCAGATGCTTGATGCCTGCCACGAAGTGGAAACCAAGGGCGGACAGCAGGCCCCAAGCCACAATCTTGGCCAGGAAATTGGTTGCCAGGGTCTCGCGCACTGCCTCAAACCCTTGCGGGGAGGACAGCGAGGCATCAAGTGCCCACAGCGCGAACACCAGGCCGACAAACAGGATCACACCGGTAATACGGTGAGCGATCGAGGTAAGCGCAGGGAGAGGGAACTTTATCGTCGTCAGATCGAGATTTACGGGTCGTTTGCTATTCACGGCTCTTACACACTCTCTTGGCCCAACACGGACGCAAGCCCGTAGGGGCGGTGGTTTGAGGAAGGGTCTCGGGCGCAGGCCATCCACGGTACCGAGCCGAATATCCCGCCAGTCGCGCGACGGTAGATTATAGGGGTTGGTCATTGGCATGACAAATGACGCTGCGTCGCAGCACCGCAACTACGGATTGCGCAAAATGCAGTGATCAGGTCGCGACCTGTCGCCATGCAGTCGGTAAACGTCGGAAATCTGATGCACAGCGTAGCACCGCACGTCTCTACGCCGTGTGGTGAATTGACAATCTTTCGAGGGCTTCTATAGTGGGCGGGATTGATGCAAGCCCGGCATGGCAAGCAAGTCAAAGAGTTACGCGAAAAATGAGGAGGTCGGCATGACTGACAAGAAAGCACATTTGACAGTAGATGGCATAGACAAGGTCATCGAATTTCCGGTCTATTCCGGCACGCTCGGCCAGGACGTCATCGATGTCCGTAGCCTGACAGCCGAAGGCATGTTTACCTACGACCCGGGCTTCGTCTCTACAGCTGCCTGTGAATCATCCATCACGTTCATTGATGGACAGAATGGCATCCTGCTGCACCGCGGCTATCCCATCGACCAGCTGGCCGCCAGCTCCAACTATATCGAGCTGTGCTACCTGCTACTGTTCGGAGAGCTTCCGAATACGCAAGAATATGACAAGTTTGCTCAGCTGATCAGTAACCACACCATGGTGCACGAGCAGATCGTCAACTTCTTCAAGGGCTTCCGTCGTGACGCTCACCCGATGGCGATCCTGTGTGGTGTTGTCGGTGGCCTGGCCGCCTTCTATCACGACAACCTGAACATCAATAACGAGAAAGAACGTTACGTCAGCGCCGTGCGCTTGATCGCCAAGATGCCGACCCTTGCGGCCATGTGCCACAAGTACAACATCGGCCAACCATTCATGTACCCGCGCAATGATCTCTCCTACGGCGAGAACTTCCTGTACATGATGTTCGGCAATCCGTGCGAGGAGTACAAGATCAA
The DNA here is from genome assembly GCF_000591415.1 of Cobetia crustatorum. Classification (GTDB taxonomy): domain Bacteria; phylum Pseudomonadota; class Gammaproteobacteria; order Pseudomonadales; family Halomonadaceae; genus Cobetia; species Cobetia crustatorum. The sequence continues at coordinate 92,392 of NZ_JEMF01000050.1, forward strand.
CCCGGTGTTCGCAGAAGCCATGGACACGATCTTCATGCTCCACGCCGATCACGAACAGAACGCCTCGACCTCGACCGTACGTCTGGCCGGTTCCACCGGCGCCAATCCGTTCGCCTGCATCAGCGCCGGTATCGCTGCGCTGTGGGGCCCGGCACACGGTGGTGCCAATGAAGCCGTGCTGACCATGCTCGACGAGATCGGTGACGACTCCGAAGAGAACATCCAGCGCTTCATCGACAAGGCCAAGGACAAGGAAGACCCGTTCAAGCTGATGGGCTTCGGTCACCGCGTCTATCGCAACTTCGATCCGCGCGCCAAGGTCATGAAAGCAACCTGCGATCAGGTGCTAGAGCAACTGGGCATGGCGGATGATCCGCAACTCAAGATTGCCAAGCGCCTGGAGCAGATCGCACTGGAAGACGAGTACTTCATCAAGCGCAAGCTGTACCCGAACGTCGACTTCTATTCCGGCATCATCCTCAAGGCGATCGGCATCCCGACCAACATGTTCACGGTCATCTTCGCGATGTCCCGCACCATTGGCTGGATTTCGCATTGGAACGAGATGATTGCTGGCGGTCATCGCATCGGCCGTCCGCGCCAGCTCTATACCGGCCACCCGAAGCGCGACTATCCGACGAAGTAAGACCCGCAAGCGCCACTCCAGAAACCGTCTCTCACGAGGCGGTTTTTTTGTGCCTGATAATCGGGACCCGCCCCTCGCATTCGAGACCGATAGACTATCCATGAACACTGCGGGACGTGCTAGCGTAGCTCTACGTCATCGATTTTGGCCTTGCTTGTCATAGCTGTACTCACCCTAGCCTGGAGCCCTTTCACATGTCAGCTGATACAAAAACACCACACACAGCCGCCTTCATCGGTCTCGGCGTCATGGGCAACCCCATGGCCGGACACCTTGCCGCCGCAGGTCTCGACGTCCGTGTCTACAACCGTACTCGCGCCCGTGCCGAGCAGTGGTGCGAAACGCATGGCGGCAGCCATCACGCGACACCACGGGAGGCTGCTCAGGGCGCTGACATCGTGCTGATGTGCGTAGGCAATGACGATGACGTGCGCAGCGTCACTCTCGGTGCTGATGGCGTACTGGCAGGCATGTCTGCCGGCAGCTGCTGGTAGATCACACCACCGCCAGCGCTGATCTCGCCCGCGAGCTCGCCGTAGCGGCACGCGATCACTCGGTCGGCTTCGTGGACGCACCCGTCTCTGGTGGCCAGCAGGGCGCCATCAACGGCGTGCTGACCATCATGTGTGGCGGCGATCAGGACGATTACGCGAAAGCAGAGCCTGTGCTGGCGCATTACGGCCGCATGATAAAGCGCATCGGCGAAACCGGTGCTGGCCAGACCACCAAGATGGTCAATCAGATCTGTATCGCCGGACTGGTGCAGGCACTCTCCGAAGGTCTGCATTTTGCTGAACAGGCCGGACTGGATCGCGAAGCCGTCATCGAGGTGATATCCAAGGGTGCAGCAGGCTCCTGGCAGATGGATAATCGCCACGCCACCATGATCAAGGGTGAGTACGCGCACGGCTTTGCCGTCGACTGGATGCGCAAGGACCTGGGCATCTGCCTGGAAGAAGCACGTCGTATCGATGCCACTCTGCCTGTCACTGCACTGGTCGATCAGTTCTATGCCGATGTACAGAAGATGGAAGGCGGTCGCTGGGATACTTCTTCGCTACTCAAGCGCCTGGACAAGTGACTTGTGACTGATGCCCCACCTGCACTTCTAGCCACTTGAGTGCACCTCAATTTTATCGCTAAAGGCAGCAGCATCCACGGACGAAATTACAGACACAAAAAAAACGCCCTGTCCAACGTCAAATTGACGGTCAGACAGGGCGTTTTTTTATGCGGCATTGCAACAACACTGATAGAAGCTGGACCCGTCATGTTTTTCCACACTATCTGTGGATAACCTCGTTGATAACCCTTAGGCAATCACGCTAAACCTGCATGACAGCAGGCTTACCAACAGATTGCACAATTTTTAACCACCTCGTAACTTGTTGATATAAAAGAAAATTTTGGCAACGCAACGTAAGCACAAGCCATGACGGCTGCACTTTGAAGAACAATGACAGAGGTTTTAACGCAACGCCCGAACAGTGGACAAGACACAAGGTCTGTCAAGGGCGACTTGGGGATAACATGCCTTTTCGCCCACACACCGAGTGTGTATAAGCGAGAATCAGGGACAAAAAAAACACACCCCGCAAGGTGTGCTTTTTTATTGACTTCACGAGACCAGAAAGGTGACTCGCAATGTCTGAAGAGTGGCGTCCCATAGGGGGTTC
>NZ_JEMF01000051.1 GCF_000591415.1 Cobetia crustatorum
ACTCATCCTGACACTGGGGGCTACCCATACAAAATGCGAGCGACGGATCAATGGGTTCAGTAGCAAGCGGGACACGAACGTCATCACCGCCCCGCTCACCGAACGACGGACTCGTTGTTGAATCGGCACCATATGCAAATGAACCGCTTCATGGCCAGGCGCCAATACCTGATCACGCTTGCGCCAGGTAACCATATGAGTCTCATGGCCTGCCGTCGCCAAGCTGTCGGCCAAATTGACGGCGACGCGTTCCATTCCACCCATTTTCAGGCTTCTCACTACTACCAGTGTGCGCAAGATCGAATCCTCACGTTGCACGTTTGAGCCTTATCCTACGGAGGATCTATCACATATGCGATATCGGAAATGTCATCAGAATACACAAACGTAAATCCCCCCACTCCGGAGTTCCGAAGCAGGGGGATTATAGTGAACACGCCGAATCATGCTGAGAATAAACAGAAGACAAGCGACAGGCGCTGGCAGTCTATAGTGGACCTGGTCTCACACCTCAGCTAGCTTCGCCCCCTCTTCTTGCTCGGTACGCCAGTGCCAGTAATGTGATACTAACCCCCCAACAATAAGATTATGGACAAAGACACCGGTCCAGAAGGAATTATAGGACTCGAACTGATTGACGATCATCCAGAACACAAAGAAGACTGAGCCGAACAACGCCATATCACCGGGCATGGCACCACCTCGCCATGCAAGCCAGGTAGCTCGGCCAATCCAGATAGCCAGTGCCGCAATGACTGCCACTCCCAGAAGACCGTAGCCCACCCATATTTCCAGGAAGAAATTGTGTAGATGGCCAAATTTCTGCGATATCTTTTCTGGTAGCCATTCGGTTTCATCCATGACCAGGCTTCGCCCTTCGGAACCCCAGCCAACCATTGGACGCTCGGTAATCCAATCAGTAGCCGCCACCCAACTGTGAATGCGAATCCCAACGCTGGTATAGGGCACTCCTGACACATCGCCTTCCAATACCTGAGAGATGACGGCGTTTTCCTTGTTAAAGCGATGGTGAATGGAATCACCCAGTAGAAAATCCAGTATGCCGCCAATCAAGACAAGCAAGATCACGATCAATGCCAATGGCTTAACGAGACGCCTTGCTCCCTGTGCCAGTACCACTCGGGCGCTCCAGAGCAGCAATCCCGTCGCGAGCGCAACCGTAAGCCCCAGCCAGATAGCCCGAGTTTGCCCTACTGCAATCCCGGCAACTGTTATCGCCATGGCTAAACTCCAGGCCAGGATGCGTGCCGCCCTCCAAGGTCCGGGCATGAAACAGCGAGGCGCAAATACCGTCAATCCAAGACAGATAACTCCGAAGAACATGGAGGCATGTTGCTTATTACGTACTCCAAAACCAACACGCTCTCCTGTGAACCCAGCCGCCCAACCATCACCACCGGGGGCCAATAGCGTTGTTATCAAAAAACCTACAACTGCCAAGCCCCAAATCAGCAACGTATTGCGCGTACTGCCTCTAAGCCACCAGGCAATACTAATAAAAATGAAAAGCTTAGCCAGACGATCTACATCGGGGTACAGCTTGGTCCATTCAGGGTGGTCTAGCCTCCCCATCCCCCAAGCGATGAGCTGAACGAGAATAGCCATGCCGAGTAGCAACATCACGCTTCGTCGCAAATAGCCCCCCCAGACGCTGAAGGCTATCAACCCGCTTAGCGCTAACGTCAGTTCAACGGGTTTAATCGATGAGTCAAAGAGTACTCGCGCGAAAGCGTATGCCATTAACGACACTGCGCCAAGAGCGAGCAACCACACAGGTCCTTTCCAATGCAGGTCGTTCTGCCAAACTTTTAGCGGCATCATCTTCGTATCGCCATCTCTCGTTATATAAAGTAAAACCGCGATTCTAACATTACCCACATAACAGTAAGGTGTATTATTCAATATCCCTTTCGGAACAGCTCATTCTCCTTCTCTCGCTGGCGGCAGTATCAGATTAAGCACAATACCGAGGATCGCGGCCAAGCTGACGCCCTGAAGCGTGAACTGCCCGCCACCGACCTGCATGCCTCCAATACCAAATACCAGAATCAAGGAGGCAATCACCAGGTTACGCGGCGCCGTCAGTGAGTCACCTGCACGCACCAGTGTATTCATCCCGACCACAGCGATGGAGCCAAATAACAGGCACATGATCCCCCCCATGACTGGTGTCGGGATGGTCTGAAGAATGGCCCCCACCTTGCCAATGAAGGCGAGTGAAATCGCCACGCACGCTGCCACCGTCATCACCCGCGGATTGAAATTACGCGTCAGCATGACCGCCCCCGTCACTTCCGAGTAGGTCGTGTTGGGCGGCCCGCCGAACATGGAGCCACTGACGTCGCCAAACCATCCCCCAGTAACGTGCGATGCAGGCCCGGCTTCTTCAGGTAATCGCGACGCGTCACCGAGCCGATGGCGACCATATCACCGATATGCTCCACCGCCGGTGCGATAGCGACTGGAATCATGAACAGGATGGCTGAGAACTCGAAGGTTGGGGCAGTGAAGCTCGGCAGTGCCAACCATTGCGCCGCATGTACTGGCGACAAGTCGATGATCCCCATGGCAAGCCCCAACAGGTAGCCCGTCAGAATACCGCCCAGAATCGGGATCAAGCGCAACATGCCGCGCCCGAAGATCGACAGTAGTAACGTCACCCCGAGACTGATCAATGACAAAATCAATGCCTGACTGTGCGTGATGCTGTCACTGAATTCCCCCGTGGCCATCTGGACGGCTGTCGGTGCCAGTGCCAGCCCAATGACCATGATCACTGGCCCGACCACCACGGCGGGCAAGAGCCGATGCACGATGCCAACGCCCTTGACGCGAATACACTGTGCAAGTGCGATATATACAAGCCCCGCGACGAACAATCCCCCCATGGTTGCCGGAATTCCGAAGCTGGCCACCGAGCCCTGGATTGGTGCAATGAAGGCAAATGATGAGGCCAGGAAGACCGGCACGCTCGCTTTGGTGACGCACTGGAATACCAGAGTACCGACACCAGCCGTGAAGAGCGCTACGTTAGGATCAAGCCCTGTCAGCAATGGCACGAGTACGAGCGCACCAAACGCCACAAATAACATCTGTGCGCCTGTCACGACGGTGGTCAGCGTGAAAGGCTCTTTCGCAGGAGGCAAAACAGTATCGGGGGAAGCAGAAGAAACGGGGGAGGAATCAGAAGATGAAGAGGACGACATGGAGAAGTTTTCTTTTCAGTGACTGGCAAGGATGCGCTTAACCTGACTGCATAGACAGGTTAAGCAGATACAAAAACGCCCCGCGTGAATACGCAGGGCGTCTTGATGATCTCAAGCGAGGCGCTTAGCGCGTCCCGAAGATCTTGTCACCGGCATCACCAAGACCCGGCACGATATAACCGTTCTCATCGAGGCGGTCATCGACAGAGGCCGTATAGATATCAATATCAGGATAGGATTCCTGCACCTTGGCGATGCCTTCTGGTGCCGCGACCAGAACGATCACCTTGATCTGCTGGCAACCCTTGGCCTTCAGCATGTCCAGTGTTGCAATCATGGAGCCACCCGTCGCCAGCATCGGGTCGATGACGATCGCCAGACGCTCATCGAGATCAGAGACGAACTTCTCGAAGTACGGCACCGGTTCGAGTGTCTCCTCGTCGCGATAAAGCCCCACCACACTGATACGCGCACTGGGGATCAGGTCAGTCACACCTTCCAACATGCCAAGGCCTGCACGCAGGATAGGCACGATAGTGACCTTCTTGCCCTTGATGCTCTGGACTTCGAGCTCGTTGCCGCTCCAGGCATCAATCGTGGTGGTCTCGAGCTCCAGGCCTTGGGTCGCTTCATAGGTCAGCAACTTGGCGACCTCACTGGCCAGCTCACGGAAGCTCTTGGTGCTGATGCCTGCCGCGCGCATCAGGCCAAGCTTGTGCTGGACCAATGGATGATTGATGGCATGGACGCTCATGGAAATACCTCTTGGGACAGAAGATGATGCTCACGATGCGCAGCACTGCCCTGCCGATGCGGGACAATAGCAAACAAGCAGGCCGGCAAATTGTGACGCATTCTAGCGGAACAGGTCTTATAAGTTAAGGCCGCGTCCTGCAGGGTGAGCCAGCAACGGGCGTCAGATGTGTGACGTGCGTTAGGTGCGGTAACCGAAATTGACAAAGTCCTGAGCATAGAGGATGGCAAGTTTTTCTCGCGTTGCCTGCGTCATGCCAGCCCCTTGGACTGGAGCTGTCGAGCTGCTCTTGTTGCGATGCGCTATCTGACTTTCGATGCCCAGTGCATCAGCGACCTGCTTGAAATCCTGCTCGAGTGTTTCAAAATATCCGAGGAAGTCTACCATTAGAGTTTCATTCGCATCCATAATGAAATTGGACTGCGGCAAGAAAAGAAGGTGACTACGAAAAGTACCTTTCCATAAAGCCTGCTCGACAAAATCATCAAAATCAGAATAGTTTTCTATTTCCTTTGCGACCGCCAAATCTTGAGCACCTTGATTACCACCACTCAATATATAGCGATAAGCTGAATGCGCTCGGTCATAAGGATTTCTGACGAAGGAAAACTTGAAATATGTCTTGAACTTTCTATTGCTGGCCTTCTTGTAAGTCTGCCAGGAGATATGATCCCGCCCCTTCTCTTTCTTCTTTCCCAAAGCCGCCAGTACAGAAGTCCCTGCTGCCTTGGGGATATGAATAAAGATGCACTTGTTCTGCACAAAGTGCTTGCGATAAGGAAAATCATTTCTTTGCCACATGACGTCACTCTAGGATTGAAGGGAGCCTCTCTTTAATATGAGAGAAAGGCTAACCTAAGACAGGATATGTAACATGCATACTGTTACAGCAGTCTAGAGAAGAAAAGTGGAAAGAAAGATCATCGCATCGTGCAAAAACGCAAAAAATATGAAACCTTATAACCTCAGCAGTTAATTAAACATTACAACAATATGCATTAAGAAAACCTGAATATTAAACTGCTTTATTTTCTGACAACCTTGTATTGGATATCATGAGGGCGATACCTCTCATGATATCCAATTTCACCCCATGACAATATGCTCAATGAAGTCACCAATTCCGCGGCAATAATTCTGCTGACAGAAATCACGTGCAATGATCTCACGTGCTGACTCCCCCATCCTCCGACGCTGCTGAGGTGATGCCGCCCAACGCTCAAGAACACTGGCTATGTCAACAGGGTCAAGAACCTTGGCAATCACAATGGCATCTTTCTCGGGGCTATAAACTCGATCAGGCCCCTGAGTAAAGTCCTTGCCATAGACGGCAAGTTCCTCTCGACTTCTTCGTGGAGAAAGCACCTCGCCATTGATACCTTGCGTTATCTGCTCAGGAAGGCCATCAACATTACCGACAATGGCAGGTACGCCATGAGCGAGAGCTTCCTGGACAACATTGCCAAAGGGTTCACGCCATGAAGGGCATACGAACGCATCCAGGGATGCGTAGAACTCGCTCATGTCATCGAGCAGGCCACAGAAACGCACGCTTTCCTCAAGCCCCCAGTGCTTGACCCGTGCTTTCAACGCCTCTTCCAGCCCCCCTTCCCCTGCGATCCAGAGTTCAGCATGTGGCACACTGCCTTTCAATTCCCTCAAAGCCTCGATTGCAATGATAGGTGCCTTGAGCCCTGTAAGCCGACCTGCAAAACCGATGCGGAAGTGCTCTCCGCCATGCTCGGCACTTGTCTCGGGCAACACGATGGAGTTGCGTACCACCTTGTAGGGCAATGACTCACTGATCCCGAGTGATAACTGCAACATGCGACTGGCAGCGTAGGAGTTGCAGATGATGCCATCGACCTTGGAAAGGTACTCATGGATCTCAGGCGAAGGCTCCACGAACCAGGCAGCACCATGCTCATAGTGAATGAGACTGATATGTTCAGGGAAATGTAGCGGATGATGGCGAAACTTGTTCCACACCACAATGGCCTGAATTTCTTCCTCTTCAAGCAGTCGTGCCTGACAGATATCACGTAACCAACGAATCTGACGTGGCACCTTGATACCCCGATAGCACTTTATATTGTGCACACGGTCTACGTAATCAGCATAGGCCGGCTGTAACATGGAGTGTATGACGGGGGTCTGTAGCAAGACATGATGATCCCGCTCCTTCACTGCCATCCGAAAAAAGTTGGTAAAAGTGCGTTCTGCCCCCCCTAGATTCTTGAGGCTTATCAGATGAGCAACTTTTATTTTCTCAGGCCTTGTAACCATAAATCATACCTCAACCATATAATTGCCATAGCTCCATACAATGATATAATTATATCCTGCCGCAGCATGATTAACATATAGCATAAGATCACAATCTTTATAGATACATATTTACTTCACATATAAATGCTAGCACCATAATGCATTGACGTAGTAAATATATACAAAAAGCACTCAAAGCCGATGCTATATTAAGCAGTGCATTGTTAAACAATAAAATGCAAGAAGTATGCACAAAAAGAGGATTATAGAATCTTCCTTAGAAATTCAACACAACAAATAAACAATGCTCGGCCGCAGATTCTGAGTGCAACACCTGAGCTTCCCTGTAAGGTATTGCGCTCATGTCATACTCAGAACTCAACGTTACAGATCGCGCCACTATCCAGATTTACCTATCTCAAGGCTTGAGCCTGCGAGCCATTGCTCGGTACTTGGATCGCTCACCCTCTACCATCAGCCGTGAAGTCCGTAGAAATAGTGATTCGGGTGATGGCTATCGAGCTGAACGAGCACAAGCGTCCCGACTCAAACGTCGGCTCTACTATCGCCCCAAGCGAAAGCTCTTCATCGATAACATGAATCTACCCAAGCTTGAAGACGACTACGTTTGCCGCGAGACGATTTACACTGCGATCTATGCGCTACCAGTCGGGCAACTGCGCAAAGAGCTCATCCATTGTCTACGACAGGGGAAAAGCACACGTAAACCTCGGCGTGGCGAAACGGATCGGCGAGGTCAGATTCCCGACATGGTCAGTATCCACCTCCGCCCACCTGAGGTGGACAAACGCGAGATGCCGGGCATTGGGAAGGCGATCTGATCAAAGGGAAAGGCAACGCTTCTGCGGTTGGCACTCTCGTAGAGCTTAGTAGCGGCTACTTGATACTGGCCAAGATGCACGATGCCACCGCGACCTCAGCCGCAGAGGGCTTCAGTGCTGCACTGAACAGAATGCCATTGGCAGCGCGAAAGACCCTGACGTATGACCAAGGGCGGGAGATGGCCAGGCATGCCGCTATCACGCAAAATACTGGCGTCGCCATCTACTCTGCGACCCTCATAGCCCCTGGCAAAGGGGGGGCAACGAGAACATCAATGGCCTGATTCACCAATATCTTCCCAAGGGGACGGATCTCTCACTGACCAGCCAAGAAGAGCTGGATGCTATTGCCTTCGAGTTGAACATGCGGCCTCGGAAGCGCTTCGACTTCAAATGTCCCATTGAGGTAATGAATGAACTGATGGCAAAGCACAATGATGCCCCCTCCACAATCCAATAGGGGTGTTGCACTCCGTGTCTGCATCCGCCGACTTTGGGAATATTAGCGATGAAATTTTCCATGGAAAATTAATATGTTTATCAACATTCGGACTCAGACAGCAAAACTCAATCCCAGACGCGCGCATCCGTACCAAGAAACACCTATAAAGTCAACCATAAAAGAGTAATAACTAGCCTCGAAAAATTACCACGTGTAACAAATAGTACAAATATTGCACGAATTTAGCACAAGGTATGGAAAAAATAACAAGAAGTGATAAAATTATTACTCACGTAATGTCATGAGTATTTTTTATGTTGAATCTCTTTCTTTCTTGCGATGAAAACTATGCACCTCATCTCGCCACTACAATCACGTCGATTATTTTAAATTGCCCTACCCCTGAACATCTTAACTTTATCATTGGTGATGCAGGATTACGTCCTACATCAATTGAAAAGCTGGAAAAATTCATAGTAGAAAATAAATCAAGCGTATCCTTTGTCTACTTAGATGAAACAAAATTTGAAGGCTTGAAAATAAAAAGATATGGACTCTCGATTTATTTTAGATTTTATCTAAATGAATTAATTGACTCTCATATAGAAACTATACTGTGTATTGATTGCGACACTATCGTTGTTGAAGATCTACTTAAAATCAATGAGCTCACAAAAGACAATAACTTTGTATTAGCAGCTGTTGAAAATATAGGAAGGTCTCCTTGTAAAAAATTAAATCTTAATAAAGGAGACTATTTTAACTGCGGACTTATGCTTATTAATATGAATGAGTGGAGAAAAAAACATCTGGGGAAAAGAGCCTTGGCTTTTCTCTTGAATTATCCAGAACTCTGCCCGCACAACGAACAATGTGCTCTCAATAAAATTATGGAAGGGGATTGGTTGAGATTGCCTTTACGCTGGAATGCTCAACGCCCTGCATATAAAAATATTGAGAAAAGAATGTATGAACAGCATAGAGCCAAAAGTGAATTTATTGAATCAATTCAGAATCCAGTAATGATACATTATATGGGCAAGAGAAGTAAGCCTTGGAACTATGGCAGCATGCATCCTTTAAAAGATATATATTTTTACTACAGAGTCAAAACCCCGTAGAATAAAGTTTCCAAGCCAAGCATACCCTTATCAAAAAAGGTACATAATCTATTATCTTTACAAAAAGCATACATATATAAGAAAAGAAGAAGGATGAGCAAGAGGTTATTAGATAAGCACAGTATATAACTTAGTCACAACTAATATACTGCGAAAATTTAATCAACTCGGCCGCAGATTCTGAGTGCAACACCTGAGCTTCCCTGTAAGGACACGTAAACCTCGGCGTGGCGAAACGGATCGCCGAGGTCAGATTCCCGACATGGTCAGTATCCACCCCCGCCCACCTGAGGTGGACAAACGCGAGATGCAGGGGCATTGGGAAGGCGATCTGATCAAGTTGGCACTCTCGTAGAGCTCAGTAGCGGCTACTTGATACTGGCCAAGATGCACGATGCCACTGCGACCTCAGCCGTAGAGGGCTTCAGTGCTGCACTGAACAGAATGCCATTGGCAGCACGAAAGACCCTGACGTATGACCAAGGGGACGGATCTCTCACTGACCAGCCAAGAAGAGCTGGATGCTATTACCTTCGAGTTGAACATGCGGCCTCGGAAGCGCTTCGACTTCAAATGTCCCATTGAGGTAATGAATGAACTGATGGCAAAGCACAATGATGCCCCCTCCACAATCTAATAGGGGTGTTGCACTCAGTGTCTGCATCCGCCCAATATAATCCACACTGCAATGGAAAAATCATGAACTTATTTTTAGCAGAGTCACCATTACAGATCATCTCTTGCTATGAACTTGCATCACAGCTGTTTAAGGGACACGAAAACGTTTTGATAGTTAAATACTCTGGTGAAAAGAGGAAAGAAACACACGATTATCAGATTAGAAAAACTGTCGAGTCACTCGATTGGAACAATGTGATTGAAATCTCGTTCAAGCATAGTTTGCAGCAACTGTCTTGGCTGAAAAAGAGAAAACACTTTTTTGATATTACTCGAAAGTTCAAGCACAAAGTAGATAATTTATGCATTGGTGAGTTTCGTAGTGCATGGATGCATGACATAAAGAAACGTATATCACCGAAGGCTCTCTATCTCTCTGATGATGGAGCGGCCATTATCACCGTAAAAAATAATTTCCTAGACAAAGGAATTTATCACTTTTCTAAGAGTAAAAAAGAAAGTAATGATAATCACTATGCTAGGCCAATATTATTTACCTCATTTCTTGATAACTCCGAAGAAGAAGGCATTATTCATAATGATTATCGAAAGTTAAGAAGTAAAAATCATATAAAAGAGACAGATAATAAAACAGTGCTATATTTTGGCTCAAAATATAGCGAGGGAGGAATAATGACCTTAGAGAGCGAATTGGCGCTCATCAAAAAAGCTGACGACTATTATACTGAAAAAGGGAAAACTATTATCTATATACCACATAGAGGTGATTCTGAGAAAAAACTCTCTCTCATCAAAAATACTCTGAATATCAAGACGAACGCCCTAGGGCTACCAGCTGAGCTATACATATTAACATTACAAAAAATGCCTTGGGGCATTGCTGGCGCTTACACAAGTGCTTTAATAAGTTTAAAGGGGATTGCAGATTTTGACTCTGTGTGTTCATTTAGAATACCCAGCGCGTGTGTAAACCCTAAACACAAGGATACCATAAATGCCGTCTACGACGAATATTTAAAGTCTGGTATAGAGATTATAGATTAAATGAGCACCTGAACTTATATATAAAACCTAGCATAAAAAACGCGACCAACACCATGGATGGTCGCGTGTTCGATATTAGAAAATATCATCTCGCTTCAGCTGCGACCCTTTTTTAATATTTCTCTGCAACTTCTTGCCAATAAGCATTTCATAGTCTTCAGCAGTAAAGTCGCCACTCCCAGGCCTCTTGACCCATATATCGACTTCTGAGAGCACACTGCCCTCAACCAGATCAGTCTCAACAACAACTGAAGCAAAGGCAAAGTCCATAGTCACACGCTCTTCAGCTACCGGGCCTTTACTACCACCACTCGCCTGAAATATAGCATTAGATCCTTTAATAAGCTCCTTGAGAGCATCAGTGTCCATCGAACACTCAATATCAGGGCCAGGGCGTGACATTTTATCCGTGAAGTGTCTTTCAAGTATCTTTGCCCCGAGGGCCACAGCTCCAAGGCATGCATAACTGTCAACTGTGTGATCCGACAGGCCAACAACAGCATCGGGGAAGCATTGAGCTAATTCCACCATGGCACCCAATCGAACAAGATTGTAGGGTGTGGGATAAACGTTAGTGCAATGCAACAGTGAGAAAGGCACTCCTGCTTCTCTCAAAATATTTACAGACTTCTCAATGCTTTCAATGCTATTCATACCAGTGGACAGAATAACAGGCTTACCAAACGAAGCAACAAGCTTGACCAATGGATAATTATTGCATTCACCTGAGCCTATCTTGAAAGCAGGAATATCCATTCTTGCAAGCCGATATGCAGCAGCTCTTGAAAATGGTGTACTAATAAACTCCATTCCTTTGGATTGTACATATTGCATCAGGCTGGTTTCATCAGCTTCATCCAGTGCACATCTTGCCATGATTTCGTATATCGAAACATCAGCATTGCCAGGAATGACCTTTTTTGCCTCATCTGACATCTCATCTTCGACGACATGTGTCTGATGCTTCACGATCTGAGCGCCAGCACGATGTGCTGCGTCAACCATTTCTTTAGCGACAGCCAAGTCACCTTCATGATTGATGCCGATCTCAGCAATTACGACGGGGGCACACCCGTCACCGACTTCAACATCGCCAATTTTAAAGTGACTCATGAAATTCTCCTGGAATGAATATAGTTTGCAAAATCAAGATCAAATTCAGTATCGATATCCAACGACGCTTCTTTTGACATTTGATAGAACTGAAAGGGTTTAGCAAAGAATGTTTTCTGTTCAATACATTCTGCGATAGATACTATATAGATAGCTCCATTCGGCTTGACTGCTAGCGGTAGCTGCTGCCTGGGAGACTCCATATCATTAAAATCACGAACTGGAAAAACACGACTATTCTGGACAATGAATGATTTGTAAGGATGATCATTCATTTCACATACCGAAATAATGCTATTGACACTACTTATATCAAATTTATAATGGGCATTAATAATATCTTCAGAGGTTCTAAATGGGCTGGTAGGTTGAAGAAGCGTCACTTCTCCTTGAATTATTTCCATTGTTTCTAGGACATGTAAAACCGCATCTATGCTTTTAGAGTCATCTTGTGATAGAGAAGAAGGTCTCCTGACGATGTCAGCGCCTAGTAACTTGGCATGAATCAATATCTCATCGTCATCAGACGAAATGATGATACTATCAAAGATATTTGACGTCACGGCAGCCTTGAATGTGATCGCGATAAGCGAATCATCGCCTATTTTGCGCAGATTCTTTCTATGTACTCCCTTTGAATTACCTCGCGCTGTAATAATTGCGATTTTTTTCATGCCAGCTCCATGAACAGCTTCTGTGTTGGTGTGGTCCAGAATTTTTCATTTCCCAATGCTGCAGAGAATAGTGCCAAACTATTACCATCACCAAACCAATCATCCTTTCCAATATGAGATATACGATCAAGCATCTCAATGCCAGAAATAATATCATCGCAACTATAATCTACATCAATAATAGTATCACTAGAATACCGATTCTGCTGACGAGTACCAACATTCACTGTTGGAACTCCATAAAAAGGAGCTTCTCTTATGCCCGCACTAGAATTCCCGATAATCATGTCTGCATTTTTCAATAATACCAAAAAGTGCTCGAAATTGATGGATGGAAATACTCTAAAACTACTATCATCTTTTAACTTTTCAATTTCATCAACTATATAATTTGAACCATTGTCGTTGTTCGGGTATACGACAATGTAATTGTTGCCTGAATACTTCAAAGCATCAAAAAAAGAGGCAGAATATTCTTTGAATGAAGTCTTTTCAGTTGTTACAGGATGAAATAAAGCTATTGAATACTTCGCGAAATCTATTTCGTATTTAAGTCTTGAATCTTGTAGAGATGGAAGCGTCTTACTATTCATAACATCGAGATCGGGGGAGCCTATGATATATATATAATCATCTCCTTCCCCCATTTGCATCAGTCTTTTTTTGGCTTTTTCATTAGCCACCATATGTATATTAGACAGTTTGCTAACAGAGTGCCTGATCAACTCGTCGACAGTTCCTGAAACCTCACCACCTTCTATATGGCAGACTAATATATTTTGTAGAGCACCTACTGCTGCTCCTGCCAGAGCCTCAAGACGATCGCCATGAATGATGATGAGGTCCGGTGAGATTTCCTCTGTCAATCTAGAAAAAATAGATATCGTATTGCCCAGAACAGAACTCATTGGCTCACTTGAATTCTGGTTGGGTATAAAATAGGTATGCTGAAATTTTTCTTTCTCAATTTCGCGATAGGTTGACCCATACCGCTTCATCATATGCATACCAGTACCAAAGATATGCAGCTCTAAGTCATCATGCTCTTCGATAAATCGCATGATGCCTTTAAGCTTGCCAAAGTCGGCTCTGGTACCAGTTAGAATTAGGACTTTTTTCATTTATACCTCTAAAACAAAATAAACTCGTAAAATGTTTAAATTTTATTTATAAAGTCATCACCGCAAGAAATTACAGCCCCATTAACTGCCACTCAATCGGCGTCTCGCCACGTGATTCCAACCAGGCATTGGCCTGTGAGAAGTGCCGCGAGCCGAAGAAGCCGCGATGAGCCGCTAACGGTGAGGGGTGCGGCGCATGCAATACCAGGTGTTTCTGGCTATCCACGGCGCTCGCCTTCTTCTGGGCATAACTCCCCCAGAGAAGGAAGACGACTCCCTCACAGTGCTGGTTGATCACGTCAATGGCTCGGTCGGTGAACTGTTCCCAACCTTGCTTTTGATGAGAAGCGGCCTTGGCCTGCTCCACCGTCAGCACGCTGTTGAGTAGCAGAACGCCCTGCTTTGCCCAATTTTCCAGGAAACCGTGATCGACGGGTTCGACCCTGACATCGGACGCCAGTTCCTTGTAGATGTTCTTGAGCGAGGGCGGTGGGCGCACTCCGGGACGCACGGAGAAGCACAAGCCATGTGCCTGCCCCGGCCCGTGATAAGGGTCTTGGCCCAGTATCACGACTTTCACATCGGAGAGTGGTGTCAGCCAGAAGGCACGAAACCAGTCGCTGGAATGCGGATAGATGATCTTGCCAGCGTCTTTCTCGGCACGCAGAAACATCTTGAGCCGCTGCATGTAGTCAGCGTGAAATTCCTGCCCGAGATGCGCCTGCCAATCGGCAGGCAGCACCTCGGAGCTACCGGTAGTGGCAGTCTCCAGCGGCATGTCAGCTATCGCTCTCTTGCTTCTTGAGCTGCTCGGAAATCGGCTCGACATAAGCGATTCCCATATCCCACGGGAACTGGATCCAGCAGCTCTGCGGCACTTCGGTGATGAAACCATCGACCAGCGGACGACCTTCCGGCTTGGCATAGACGGTCACGAAGTGTGCCTTGGGCAGCATGTCACGCACGGCGCGCGCAGTATTGCCGGTATCGACCAGGTCATCGACCAGCAACCAGCCATCGCCATCGTGATCAACACCCTTGACCACTTCCAGGCCACCCTGCTCCATGTGGTCGTGGTAGCTCTTGATGCAGACGGTATCGATGTGACGGATACCCAGTTCACGAGCGATCAGGCCAGCCGGAATCAGGCCACCACGGGTGATGGCAATGATGCCCTTGAAATCGCGGCCGATCAGCGTGTGGCAAAGCGCGCGCACGTCGCGGTGCAGCTGATCCCAGGAGACGATGAAATGGTCGTGATAGCGTTCGGAAGACATGGTGGTCACTCGCAATGACAAAACAGAAATGAAGCATGGTGGCTTGAAGACCACCGTACAAGGACGGAAAGCATTACCGCCAACCAAGCAGAGCGGCGGCTTGGTTGGCGGTAGCAACGACGATGGCCCTGCCAAGAGACAGGGCCATCGTCATGAGACATGACTTATTCGGATTCAGTGAAGCTGCACGCAGCGAAGACACTGTGGCCTTCTTCGCGAATCTTGGCAGAACCACCAAGCTCCGGCAGATCGATGATCGCTGCTGTCTCGACCACGATCCCGCCACTGCGCTCAATCAGCTTGCAAGCAGCCAGCATCGTACCGCCAGTCGCGATCAGGTCATCCATCACCAGAATGCGATCGCCCTCGCGGAAAGCGTCAGAGTGTAGCTCGACAGTCGACTCACCATATTCCAGCGTATAGGTCTCGCTGATGGTCTTGAACGGCAGCTTGCCCTTCTTGCGCACCGGCACGAAGCTACAACCTAGCTCGTAGGCCAGCGGCGCACCGATGATGAAGCCACGTGCATCGATAGCGGCGATGGCATCGATTTCCATCTCCTGATAGCGGTGCACGAAAGAGTCGATCAACTTGCGGAACGCAGCAGAATTCTGCAGTACCGGCGTGATATCACGGAAGTTGACACCCTCTTGGGGCCAGTCCGGCACGGTACGAATGACAGACTTGATATAATCGCTGTAGATGCTCATTAGAGGGCTCCGTCGAGGAACAGATATTTGCAGGCGAACAGGATGGCGAGAATCACCAGCCCCGGGCTCAAATCACGATAGCGGCCAGAGAACAGCTTGATCACGGCGTAGCTGATGAAACCCAGCGCGATCCCGTTGGCAATCGAATAGGTTAATGGCATCACCAGAGTGGCAATCACCACTGGTGCTGCTTCGGTAATATCGTTCCAGTCGATGCGCGCCAGTCCACCGGTCATCAGACAGGCAACGTAGAGAAGCGCTCCGGCAGTGGCAAAGGCCGGAATGGAGGTCGCCAGTGGCGACAGGAACAGGCTGACGAGAAACAAGCCTGCGACCACGACAGCCGTCAGACCAGTACGCCCGCCTGCGGCCACGCCGGTAGCAGACTCGATATAACTGGTGACATTGGAGGTTCCCATCACGGACCCGACCATGGTGGCGCTTGAGTCTGCCATCAGCGCACGTCCCAGACGCGGCAGGTGGCCGCGCTCATTGGTCAACCCCGCCTGCTGAGAGACGGCAATCAGCGTGCCCGAGGTATCGAACAGATCGACGAACAAGAACGCGAAGATGATCGAGACCATGCCTAGATTGAAGGCGCCGGCAATGTCCAGTTCCGCCAATGTCGGCACGATGCTCGGTGGCATCGAGGCAAAGCCATGGAAATCATTGTTGCCGGTCAGCGTTGCCAGAAAGGTGACACTCAAGATGCCGATCATCACCGCACCGATGACCTTGCGATAGGACAGCGCCACGATAAGGAAGAAGGACAGCAGCGCGAACATGGCGGACGGCGAGGACAGATCGCCCAGCGTCACCAACGTGCCCGGCGCATCCACCACGATGCCACTGCCCTGCAGCGCAATGATCGCCATGAACAGGCCGATACCTGCGGCAATGCCTGTCTTGAGCGAGGCGGGAATGGCATTGATGATCCACTCACGAATCTTGAAAGCGGAGAGCAGGAAGAAGCTGACACCTGACAGGAAGACTGCCCCGAGAGCCACCTGCCACGGCACACCCATCTGGCCAGCAACCGTGTACGTGAAGAAGGCCGTCAGCCCCATGCCCGGCGCCAGTGCGATGGGATAGTTGGCGTAGAGTCCCATGATCAAGCAGCCAATCGCCGCGGCCAGACAGGTCGCCACGAAGACGGCGCCGTGATCCATGCCGGTCGAAGCCAGCATCGAAGGCGCTACGAAGATGATATAAGCCATCGCCAGGAAAGAGGTAAATCCGGCGATGACTTCAGTACGCACGTTGGTGCCGTGTTCACTGAGCTTGAAAAGACGTTCCAGCATGGGAGTGGTCTCTGCCCTTGGCTGCACTGCCTGTCCGGCAAGGCGCTATGGTCGGTTACGATCGGAGACTGCCGATCAGCTCGGACAGGAGTGCCGGACAGGAGGAGCAACGGGTGCCCGAATGCCTGTGCAGACTGCCTGAACCACGATGCCCTGCAAACGGCAGGGCATCGGAAGGCGCAACATGGTACCCAAAGGTCTGCAGGGAATCGAGCCTTGAACATCAGGTCGTGCTCAATTCCTGACTAAGCAGTCGACTTTACGTACCCTAACCTTGTGTCCCACGATTCTTGTACAGATCGGGACGAATCAGACCGCATCTTATCAGGTCAGGCCAGACGCGATGCCATGACGCGCTCGACAGTCTCAACAATAGCTTGAGTTTGCGGGTCTACCTCAAGGTTGATGCGATCACCGACTGCACGTGTGCCCATCAGGGTGCGCTCCAGCGTCTCCGGAATCAGATTGACGCAGAAACGAGTGCCCTGCACCTCGCCAATGGTCAGGCTGACACCGTCGAGCCCCACGTATCCCTTGTCGAACAGAAAACGCATCAGCTCGACCGGTGCCTGAAACCAGATACGCCGATTATTCGCCGTCGCTTCGATGGCATCGATCGTGACCATCGCCATCACGTGGCCGGACATGGAGTGACCGCCAATCTCATCGCCGAAACGCGCGGCACGCTCGATATTGACGTGACTGCCGTTCTCAAGCTCGCCCAGGTTGGTCAGACGCAGCGTCTCGCGCATCAGATCAAAGCTGGCCAGCTGCCCTTCCAGATGCGTCACGGTCAAACAGCATCCGTTATGTGCCACCGATGCGCCTAACTCCAACCCGACCTCCAGACCTTGCGGCAACCGCACCTGATGGATACGAAACTCGGTACGCTCTTCAATGGCCACCACTTCAGCCATGCCCTGTACAATACCAGTGAACATGCGCGTGCTTTCCTTGACGACAGTGCTCCCCGCAGCGCGGAAGCCGTGAATATGAGCGGCATATCACATCATTGGGAGCATGAGCATGCCAGAACGAAATCCTAGCATGCTGCAGCGGATCTCGGCAGCCATGTGCACGGCAAGCCATGTGCTTCTGGCGCGACTTTGTAAGATTTTTCTTACCTAAATTGTCGTTAGCTGCCGCCATAAGCTGACGAAGGCGACAAACACCTGGCGCCAGACCAAAGTCGTTGACAGCAGAAGGCTGACTGATAGAATGCGGCTCAAATCTGTTTGGCGCCGATTTGTACCCGGATTGCGGGCGCCCACTTCGAGAGCTTGTCTCACGGGGTGCAAGTTCTGCTAAAAGGGTGTGTCCAGCGTTGATGGCCACCCATCTTGGGTGGTCTTTTTTACCCTCTGGATCACTCCTCTGTTTCTTGCGCAGAACGCTCTGTTTACCGCAGACTTTCGCCCGCATTCCGGCTGGTGCCTCTACCATTCGGACCCCCATGATCACACTCAAGAACGTCTCCAAGACTTACGGCAGTGGTGACAAGCCCGTGGTCGCGCTCAAGGATGCCAGCCTGACGGTTCCTCAAGGCGCCATTACCGGTGTCATCGGACTTTCCGGTGCCGGCAAGTCAACTCTCATTCGCTGTGTCAATCTGCTCGAACGCCCCACTGCAGGTAGCATCATTGTCGATGGTCAGGAACTGACCGCCCTCGATGAGAGTGCTCTGCGCAGTGCTCGGCATCAAATCGGCATGATCTTCCAGCACTTCAATCTGCTGTCTTCACGCACTGTCTTTGCCAACGTGGCACTTCCACTGGAATTGGCGGGCATTTCGAAGGCCGAGATTCGCAAGCGCGTTGAACCGCTGCTTGAGCTGACCGGCCTGAGCGACAAGACTGCGCAATATCCGGCACAGCTTTCCGGTGGCCAGAAGCAGCGTGTGGCGATCGCCCGCGCATTGGCCAGTCGTCCCAAGGTGCTGCTGTGTGACGAGGCGACCTCGGCGCTCGACCCGCAAACGACTGCCTCCATCCTTGAGTTGCTCAAGGACATCAATACCAAGCTTGGTCTGACCATCCTGCTGATCACCCATGAAATGGAAGTGGTCAAGAGCATCTGTGATCAGGTTGCGCTGATCAGTGATGGCGAGTTGGTCGAAATTGCGCCGGTCGGTGATTTCTTCACCGCGCCGCAGACACATCTTGGTCGCGAATTCCTCAATGACTTCCTCCAGCTGGAACCGCCGCGCGCATTGGTCGAGCGTCTCGAGACGATGCCCGGACCGCACACCCATCCGGTAGTGCGCCTCGCCTTCAGCGGCGATGCCGTCTCTACCCCGCTGATCTCGCGCCTGGCGCGCGAATGTCAGGTGGATGTCAGCATTCTTCAGGCCAAGGTCGAATCCATTCAGGAACGCACGCTCGGCCTGATGATCGCCGAGCTGATGGGCGACAGCCACCAGACCCAGCAAGCGCTGGACTATCTCGAATCCCACGACCTGAAAGTGGAGGTGCTCGGCCATGTCACCCGCACTGCTTAATCTCGTTTTCGAGTCGACGCTCGAAACTCTCTATATGGTCGCCATCGCTGGCCTGATCTCGGCAGCGCTCGGCATTCCGCTCGGCGTAGCACTCTATACCTCGCGCCCCGGCCAGATTCTGGAGCGCCCAGTACTCAACAACGTGCTGAGCATCATCACCAACGTCGGCCGCTCAGTACCGTTCATCATCCTGATGGTGGCGATCATTCCGCTGACGCGCTTGATTGCTGGTAGCTCCATCGGCACCAATGCTGCCATCGTGCCGCTGACCATCGCCTCGATACCCTTCGTCGCCCGTCTGATCGAAGGCGCGCTCAACGAAGTGGGGCCAGGACTGGTGGAAGCTGCACAGGCCATGGGCGCCACTCCGTTGCAGATCATCACCAAGGTACTGTTGCCGGAAGCCCGCGGCGGTATCATCAACGGCTTGACCATTACCGTTGTCACGTTGATCAGCTACTCCGCCATGGCCGGCACCGTCGGCGGTGGCGGTCTGGGCGATCTGGGCATCCGTTATGGCTACAACCGCTTTGATCCGATGGTGATGCTGGTGACGGTCGTCATCCTTGTCGTCATGGTGCAGGGCTTCCAGAGCCTGGGCGACCATCTGGTGCGCAAGTCAGACCATAAGTAGCACTACAAGCACACGCTGATTTCGGTATCGTGGCGGCTCGACGAAATGAGCCGCCACTCATAATATCCCGCGGACTCCATCGGTCACGCTGGGTCACAAGGAGAACATCGATGCGCAACATGCTGGCCACCCTTTCTTCCCCGCTGCGCCTTGCCGGTGCGGCTACCCTGCTCGGCGCCACACTGCTGGCAGGCTGCGGCAACGACGCATCCGACGAGAATACCCTGAAGATGGGCACCGTCGCAGGCCCGGAGACCGAAGTCATGAAGGTCGCCGCTGATATCGCCAAGGAGAAGTACGGCCTGACCGTCGAGATCACCGAGTTTACCGACTACGTGTCTCCGAACGCAGCATTGGCCGACGGCTCTCTGGATGCCAACGCCTACCAGCACCAGCCGTACATGGAATCCATGGTGCGTGAGCGCGGCTACAAGTTCGCCAGCGCCGGCAAGACCTTCGTATATCCGATCGGCGCTTACTCCGACAAGTACACTGACATCAGCGAACTGCCGGACGGCGCTACCGTCGCCCTGCCGAATGATCCGTCCAACGAAGGCCGTTCACTGATCCTGATGCACGATCTTGGCATGATCGAGCTGACCGACAAGAACAATCTCGAAGCGACCCCGATCGACGTCGCCAAGAACCCGCATGACTATCAGTTCAAGGAAATCGAGGCTGCCCAGCTGCCGCGCATCCTGCCTGACGTTGATCTAGCCTTCATCAACAACACCTTTGCTCAGCCGGCTGGCCTGGCACCGGAAGATGCCCTGATCCGTGAAGGTGCCGAATCTCCGTACGTCAACCTGATCGTCGTGCGTCAGGGTGATGAAGACAGTGAGAAGGTGCAGAAGCTGGTCAAGGCGTACCAGACAGCAGAAGTCGAAGCCAAGGCTGAAGAACTGTTCAAGGGCGCTGCGGTGCCGGGCTGGAAGTAAGCTTCACATCTCAAGTAAGCAACCGCCTCATGAGGTAATGTTTACGCGCAAAGCGCCGGCCACTGGCCGGCGCTTTGCGTATAGCGACATCATTTTCCGAGGGGCGCCATGCTGAACCCTCTCCGCATACGCTGTCACTTGAATCGCACCGCCGACAACCTCATTTACCAACATACTCATTTATTGCTGCTCTCATCTTCCACAAGGAGCCATCATGGCCACTCGCCCTGACTACCCGATGCTGGCCCGCCAGCTCGATGCCACGCTCGACACTCGCGACTGGCTGACCAACGCCTCCCAGACTGCCGCTTTCATCAACATGACGGTCGACAATCTCAACTGGGCCGGATTCTATGTGCAGCGCCTGCCTGGCACTCTGCATCTTGGACCGTTTCAGGGGCAACCAGCCTGTCATCCCATTCCCTTCTCCAAGGGAGTATGTGGCGCTGCTGCCACTCAGCGCACCACGCAACGCATTGCAGACGTGTACGAATTCCCGGGGCATATCGCCTGCGATGCCGCATCGCGCAGCGAACTGGTCGTGCCGGTCATCGTCACGCAAGGTGAGCAAGAAGTACTGTGGGGCGTGTTGGACCTGGATAGCCCCAGCCCGGAACGCTTCGACGCCGAAGACCAGGCCGGCATCGAGCGCCTGGTCGAGATCTTCATCGCTTCCAGCGATTTTGACACCGTGCCTGACTGACACATCAGGCCGTCATATAGACCTTCAGTAAGATCGTCAGTACAGACCCATTTGACGCTCCGACAGCCCATTGCTCATCTCACGAACAGTGGGCTGTTTTCGTGGCGAGTGGCGAGGTGTAACGTACAGACTTCGCTGACCCGACAGGAGCAGGACATGGACTCTCACGCCGATGCGCCACTACAGAACACTGACGATGCCCATGCGGGACTCGCACCGGTCATCGCTCACCTGAAGCACATCAAGGCATTGACCCTGCGTACCGGAACCGATCTTGGCGCCAAACGCACACTGCTGAATGCTTACTTCGCAGCGGATGCCCGCATTCTCGATACCGGCGTCACCCCCACCCTGCTCATGGTGCCTGGCGGCGCAGATGAGCGCCTGTGTGAGGTGATTGAGTTACCTGCGGCCAGTGAAGCCCCCGCTAAGCCCCGGCGCCTGTTGTATCTCCATGGCGGTAGCTGGATCGCGGGATCACCAGCAGGCCATCGCCCTCTGGCAAGCCGTCTGGGCGCTGCAGTCCGCTCACAGACCTATACACTGGATTACCGCCTCGCGCCCGAGGCTGCCTTCCTGCGGGGCTTGACGATGTACTAAGCGCATGGCGCTGGCTATGCGCTGAATTCCCGGATGACCATCTGCTATTGGCCGGTGACAGCGCCGGCGGCAATCTGACACTGGCCGCACTCAATGTACTCAAGAGCGCCAATGAGCGTCTGCCGGACGCAGTGATCGCCCTCTCGCCACCTACCGATCTCAGCTGGGGCAGCGCCTCGCTGTCACGCAAGGCAGAGGTGGACCCGATCCTCGACCCCAACCTGCTGCCTTATGTAAGCATGGCTTATGTGCAGGATGGTACCGATCTCGGTGACCCGCGCATCTCGCCGCTGGAAGGCGACCTCTCTGGCCTGCCACCCATACTGATCCAGTGCGGAGAAGCTGAGATCCTGCTTGATGACAGTCGCCGTTATGCTGCGCAGGCGCAAGACAGTGGCTCACCGGTCACCTTGAGCCTGTGGCCAGACATGCCGCATGTCTTCGTCGGCTTTGCACCGCTGTTGACTGCGGCCAATGAAGCGCTGGAGGAAGCTGGCCAGTTCGTGGACATGACGCTAGTAGCGTCCGGCACAGCCTGATCAAACCCCGGCACGGCCCCTTGGACCAGATGCCTCACCAGCTGCACTCCTCGAAAGCCGAGCACTGCTTCATGCACACGAAAAAGCCCGACTCATTGAGCCGGGCTTTTTCTGGAATCTGGTAGGACCAGGCGGATT
>NZ_JEMF01000052.1 GCF_000591415.1 Cobetia crustatorum
GTCTCGGCGAGGGCCTTGTCCTTGCGGTGCAGCTCGCGCTCCAACTTACGGAGCCGCTTTTGCTCCGCCTTGCGAGCCTGGCGTTGTTGCTTGGCCTGCGCTGCCACGTCGTCGTTGGCGTTCATGCAGGCATCCCGCCAGGCTTCCACCTGCTCGGGGTAGAGCCCACGCTCGCGGCAATAGGCGCTGAGTTCGGCCTCGTTCATCGGGGCCGTCTCCAGGACGATCTGGAACTTCTCCTGGCTGGTCCACTGGTCGGGCTGGGTGGAACGTGATGGCAAAACTTGTCCTCGCTCTCTGGCCTGTTTCCGCCAATTGTAGAGGGTTGTTGCAGTGATGCCTTCCTGTTTGGCCAATTCCGGGATGGTCATGCTCATAGGCGGCGCCATCTTCTTGAGGATGGCTTCCTTACGCTCTGTGGAATAACGCACGTTGATCACCTCTCAATCCGTTTAGGTGACAACTACGCTGGCAGATAAGGAGTATGCATGGCTGCCACTGAGTGCATATCTGTCATTTGAGCACCTGTGCGATGAGGTGCACCGGCTGCTCGACGGTTATGGCGCTGAGCGCACGATTAATTTTGAATAGGCACTTACCAGACGCGTGACGGTGGAAAAAGCTGGAAGCCTTGGGTCAAGGTATCTCAAGCGATAGACAGTACCGTCCATGGGCTGGAACTATGGGGTATGACCGTCGGTAAGGATAACGTCTGGGCAGTGCGGCGGGCCAACTTTACCTCTCCCGTATCACAGGGCGAAGATGGCACCACGAGATATACGATGGGCAGCACCGCCACGATTATCTCTTGGCCGAGAGCCAATCCTGAGAATTGAATCATTCTAAAGCATTATTGTACTGCACGACCGGTTACTGGGTGTACTCCCTGCCACCGACGAGGCTTATCTCGTAATACTAGGTCGTAGGGAGGTAGCTATCTGAGCATTGCTCCATGGAAATCTCGGAGGTCTCGAACTCTTAAATACTGAGTAATCATGGATTCATGATCGAAACAATAGCCACAGATGAACAACACCATGAATCCAGTACTGATTTTCCCAATGATTCCATGCGTGAACTTGTGCATAGAGATGGTTCAAAATACAAGATGGCCTCCAGTGAATGTCACTCAGACGCCGCCAAGCCCCCGTACTTCCCCTTGAAATACAGCAGTGGCTGCGCCGTGCCTACAACATCCAGGTTCATTCCTTTCACTTCCCCGATCACGATCAGGTGATCACCTGCGGGGTGCTCAGCGTGAATCTTGCAGTCGAGCCAATGCAAGCTGTCATCGATCACCGGGTTGCCGAGGGGAGAGAGCTGCCAGTCGATACCTTGCCATTTGTCCGCGCCGCGCATGGCGAACTGGTTGGAGACATGGCTTTGCTCGCTGGAGAGGATGTTGACGGCGAAGCGTTCTGCCTGGCGAATCTTCGGGTAGCTGAACGAGCTTGCCTTGACGCTGAAGGAGATCAGCGGCGGGTTCATCGAGACGCTGTAGAACGATTGGCAGGTGAAGCCGATCGGTTCGTCGTCGACCTGGGTAGTGATGATGGTGATGCCGGAGGCGAAGTGGCCGAGGGCTTCACGGAAACTGGCGGGGTCGATGGTGGTGTCAGCTTTGGTGTCAGTATCGGAGAGTGACATGGCAAATCCTGGGAGAGTGGGGAGGTGGTAACGAGCAGCCGTGGGGAAGGGGCTGTAGCGATAGCGCGGGACTGGGCGCTTGGGGGGCAAGGGTGAGAGTGATGAAAAAATGGCCGTCGTGAATCCTTCACGATGGCCATTTTTGTTTGCGGCGGTATCAGCCGCGTCGACTTTCACCCTTGAGTACTATCGTCGGGCCAATTCGGTTCAGAACTAGCCTGGCGCTATCTGTCAGTGCTGTGTCTTGGCTCGCGCTGTACCTTGGCCAGTTCAGTGTCTCGGCCAAGCGATCAGCGCTGTGCTTCGAGTTCCTTGCGCACGATGGCGGCACCGGCGCTGAGTGCTTGCAGCTTGCCGCGGGCGACTTCACGGGAGAGAGGGGCCATGCCGCAGTTGGTGCAGGGGTAGAGCTTGTCGGCATCCACGAACTGTAGCGCCTTGCGCAGGGTCTCGGCGACTTCTTCCGGTGTCTCGACGGTGTTATTGGCAACGTCGATGGCGCCAACCATGACCTTCTTGCCACGGATCAGCTCGATCAGCTCCATCGGCACGTGGGAGTTGTGGCATTCCAGCGAGACGATATCGATGTTGGATTGCTGAAGCTTCGGGAAGCTTCTTCGTACTGACGCCATTCGGAGCCCAGGGTGTTCTTCCAGTCGGTGTTGGCCTTGATGCCGTAGCCGTAACAGATGTGGATGGCGGTCTCGCACTTGAGGCCTTCGATCGCACGTTCCAGCGTGGCGATGCCCCATTCATTCACCTCATCGAAGAACACGTTGAAGGCCGGTTCATCGAACTGGATGATGTCGACGCCTGCCGCTTCGAGTTCCTTGGCTTCCTCGTTGAGGATCTTGGCGAACTCCCACGCCAGCTTCTCGCGGCTCTTGTAATGGCCATCGAAGAGGGTGTCGACCATGGTCATCGGGCCAGGCAGTGCCCACTTGATCGGTTGATCGGTCTGCGAGCGCAGGAACTTGGCATCCTCGACGAACACCGGCTTCTGGCGGGAGACCGGGCCGACCACGGACGGCACGCTGGCCTCGTAGCGATCACGGATCTTGACGGTTTCACGCTTCTCGAAATCCACACCATTCAGGTGTTCGATGAAGGTGGTGACGAAGTGCTGACGCGATTGCTCGCCATCGCTGACGATATCGATCCCGGCGTGCTGCTGCTCCTGCAGAGAGACGCGCAGGGCATCCTGCTTGCCCGCGACCAGTGCCTCACCTTCGAGTTTCCAGGGGGACCAGAGGACCTCCGGTTCGGCGAGCCAGGACGGTTTCGGCAGGCTGCCAGCGGTGGAGGTCGGGAGTAATCTCGTCATGATGAATAACCTTGTCCTTGGAATGGTTCAGATAGCGAATGTCGTTCGTCGATCAGCGCGCGCTGTTTGCGGATCAGTGAGCTGACCGATGATGGATTTATCGGTTGGCGGACCAGTTGGCGGACCACTGCTCGAGCAGGTTCTGGTAGGGCTTGATGAAGCTCTCTTCCACGAACTTGCCCTGCTCGATGGCGAGCTGGCTGCGCTCTTCGCGGTCGTACACGATGCGCGTCAGTGAATGGTCCTGCTGCTTCAGGCTCGCCTGATAGGATTTACCGGCCACGGAATTGGCGTTGTAGACCTCGGGACGATAGATCTTCTGGAAGGTGTCCATGGTGCTGATGGTGCTGATCAGTTCCAGATTGCTGTAATCGTTGAGCAGGTCGCCGGTGTGGTAGAAGGCCAGCGGTGCAACGCTGCCCGGCGGCATGAAGTAGCGCACCTTCAGGCCCATCTTGCTGAAGTAGGCATCGGTCAGGGAATCGTCGTCCTGGCGATATTCCACCCCGAGGATCGGGTGCACGTTCTCGGTCTGCTGGTAGGTCTTGGTGGTCGAGACGCTGATGCAGATGATCGGCGGCTTCTTGAAGCATTCCTTGTAGGCAGCAGAACCCACAAAGGCCTGGAACAGATTGCCGTGCAGCACGCCGAACTGCTCCGGCACGCTGAAGGAATCCTTGCCCTTGTTGTGCTCCAGCAGGCGCACGCTGAAGTCATAATCGCGCACGTAGGACGAGAAGTTGTTGCCGGTCACGCCGTCAATGCGCTGATTCGTCTGGTGGTCGACGATGGTGGTCTGCAGGATCTCGATGATCGGCAGGGCATTGTCGGAACGCGCGGCATCGAGATTCAGCTCGACGGAGATGATGTCCAGCTCGACGGAGTAACGATCGCCCTTGGGGTTGTCCCAGTTGGCCAGCGCATTGAATCGGTTGTTGATCATGTTCAGCGTGCTGCGCAGGTTCTGCTGACGGCTCTCACCACGCGCCAGGTTGGCGAAGTTGGTGGTCAGGCGGGTGTTTTCCGCCGGAACGTAGTTCTCGTCGAAGCGCAGACTGTTGATGCTGAAACCGAATTCGTTGTTCATGGCGTTCACCCTGATCCTGAGAGAGAAAATTCACTGTGTCGTCGACATCTTCCCGTGATCTTTCAGGCGTCTCGTGAGCGGGTTGCTCTCTGTGAGAACGCATCCATGCCGGGAGAGGCACGCTGCTCGCCATCACGTTCCGTGTGCTGGCTGTGAAGTGCAGCGTCATGGGAAGTCTTCATCAACGATCTGATGCAGGTGAGTATCTAGTGCCTGTCTCCATGACACAAACTGGATTTTTTAATGTTCAAGTTGAGTTAAATTCATGATGAGGGCGGGCGTCATTTCGCACGTTGTGAAAGCCGGCGAATCGAGCGGGGATAGGCGGGCTCAGCAAGCACGCAACGTGAGCCGCAGAGACGTTGACGTGAGGAGTGGGTAAGAAGGGTAAGAAGGGAAAGAGGGGTAAGGGGGAAAGAATGGAGAAACACACACGCTGGCCCGAACTTCCGCTCGGGCCTGTGTGTGGCAAGCACCTGACGTTTCAGAGCACGACACCCTCATGCACTCTTCACGTTCTCCATACTCGGCCATGAAGATGCAGCTGGCTCATGAGGCGAGCGGCTGATGATTGGGCGCCACCAGGCCATGGCGGCGCATGCGGCGGTAGATGGTGGGCCGCGAGACGCCGAGTTGGCGGGCGACCTGGCTGACGTTCCAGTCCGTGTGGCGCAACAGCTCGAGCAGTTCGTTGGCGTCCGCATCAGTCCCCGCATCAGCCCCTGCAGACGCGGGCGCTGGAGAGGCCGGGTTCGAGGAAGCGCCGGATGCGAAGGGGGAGGCAGCGGCAAGCGGACTGGCAGCCCCGCGGGTGCTGCCGGTGTGGGTCTGGCAGACCTCCGGCAGATCATGCAGGGTGATTTCATCGCCTTCCGCGGTGGCCATCGCGAAGGCAATCGCATTGCGCAGTTGGCGTATGTTGCCCGGCCAGTGATGACTCAGCAGCGCACTGATGGCATCGGCGCGCAGGTGGAGTGACTGTTCGCGTTCGGCTTGCAGTTCCGCATGCAGCTTGCGAATGAGGTAGTGACGATCGGCGCGCTCACGCAGTGCAGGTAGCAGGAGTTCGGCGCCGTTGAGTCGGTAGTAGAGGTCTTCGCGGAATTGCCCGCTGGCGATCAGCTCCGTGACATCACGATGCGTGGCAGTGATAACGCGAATATCCACCTTGATGGGCGTCTCGGCCCCCAGTGGCGACACCTCCCGTTCGGCGAGCACGCGCAGCAGGCGTGACTGGAGCGACAGCGGCATGTCGCCGATCTCATCCAGAAACAGCGTGCCGCCGTCGGCCTGTTGGATCAGGCCGCGCATGCCCTTGGGCCTTCCTCCCGTGAAGCGCCCGGCAGATAGCCGAAGAGTTCACTTTCAATCAGCGATTCCGGAATGGCGGCGCAGTTCACCGCCACGAAGGGCGACTTGGCGCGTGGTCCGCTGTCATGCAGCGCCCGCGCCAACACTTCCTTGCCGGTTCCCGTCTCGCCACGAATCAGGATGCTCACGTTTTCATGGCGCATGCGGCGCGCCAGCTTGAGCAGCCGGTGCATGGAAGGGTCGTCTCCCGCGAGCTGGTCCAGCTCGGGCACCGGGTCATCCTGCTGGCTGACGGTGGGGAGGGCCCGCACCGGATAGCCGCGTGGCTCGATCAGTGTCACGAAGACGATGGCGTCATCCGCCCGCAGACGGAAGGCGCGAATCTGATCCCGGCTGGCGTGCGGAATGCTCAACAGCTCATTGAGCTCCCCATCGAACAGCTGCGTGACGGCGGGCAGGGTGGAGACCGTCCACGGCGGCCAGCGCTCCAGATGCGCATCGATCAGGCGCCGGCCTTCGTGGTTGGCGGCGATCACCTTGCCATCTTCCTGAATGGCAAACAGGCCACGACCATTCAGGTGTACGAATTCCCGCGCGGTATCGAAGCGAAGGATCAGGCAATCCCGATAGCGATGCAGGAAGTAGGCATCCTCGATCATGCGGGCATGCAGGGTGACGAGGGAGAGCGCAAAGGTCTGGCTCTCCTGCGGGCGGGGCGACTTCAGCGCCGAGATGTCGAGGGCGGCGATCACACGGCCCTGGGGATCGGTGATGGGGGCTGCGGTGCAGGTCAGGTCGATGTGGGTGGCATCGAAGTGCTCACGCTGATGGCAGGTGACGGCTGCACCATCGTGCAGACAGGTGCCCGCCGCTGAGGTACCGGCATAGCGCTCGTTCCAATCCGAGCCGAGATAGAGACCCGCGCGCCGCAGCTCACTCAATTGATCACGTTGGCCCCGGAAATCCACCGCGATACCGCGTTGATCGGTGAGGATCAGCGCATAGCCATGTTGTGCGATCTGACTATAGAGCCGCTCCACCCCGGCACGTGCCACGTGCAGCAGCTCATCCGCCGATTCCTGATGATCGCGCAGCGCCTGCTGGGTGAGAACACGGACCGGGCGAGGGCGGCTGGGGTCGAGCTGATATTCCTCCAGACAGCGCTGCCAGGAACGACGGATGACATCGCGCTGCGTCTCGGGGAAGGCGTCGCGGCCTTCGCCCAGTTGCATCAGGGTCTGGATATGCTGCCGCTTGTCGGGCTGCATCGTTTCGAGTTGGTGAATCATGGCTGCCTCGGCGCTGGCCGTCTCGGGACGGCTCTTTTGATAGTGGCTATGGCTCTTGTGCAGGTGGCGATGGCTCTTGTGAAAGTGGCAATCGCGGTTGTCACAGCAGCGGCCATAGCGAAAGCGGCGTGTGCTCCTTCAAGCGTATGCGGTGTGGCGGGAGCGTCAATCACCCTGTCCTGCATCCTTGGTCGGGGCGTTACAGGTGTAACGTCCCGTGTCAGGCGTACGGCGTACAGTTGTCACAAGGAAGGTGGAGAGCCCAGCGAGGCGAGGAGGGTGGTGATTCGGTAGTGGCGAATTTTTGTCATTCACGACAAGTGCTTACGAGCTTTGTCAGTCGTGCATGACGAAGCTGGCATGCTTGATGCCTTGGATCGAAGGCGTGACTACAACATCCAACAACACGCGGAGAGACGACATGACCGCACGCACGCCAACTCAGATCGCTCAGCAATGGCTCGATGATTTCGAGTCCTCCCTGACTCAGCGCGATATCGCCCGGGTTCTCTCGTTGTTTGGCGAGGAATGCTACTGGCGCGATTTGATCGCCTTCACCTGGAATCTCAAGACGTCGGAGGGCAAGGACGAGATCCAGTCGATGCTCGCGGCGACCCTCGAGCATGTCGCTCCCTCTCGCTGGCAGCTGGATGGTGAGGCCAGTGAGGTTGGCGGCATCGTCGAAGCCTGGTTCACCTTCGAGACCGCCGATGCACGCGGCAAGGGCTTGTTGCGCCTGAAGGAAGGGCGCTGCTGGACGCTGTTGACCGCCATGCGCGAACTCAAGGAATTCCCCGAGCCGCTGGGCATGCAACGCCCCAAGGGCGCCGAGCATGGTGCCAACAAGCAGCGTGAGACCTGGCTTGAGTCGCGTCAGCGCGAAGAGGCTGAACTGGGCTACGAGCGCCAGCCGTATTGCGTGATCATCGGTGGCGGTCAGGGCGGCATCGGGCTGGCCGCAAGGCTCAGACAGATGGATGTGCCGACCATCGTGATCGACAAGAATCCGCGTGCGGGCGATGCCTGGCGCAATCGCTACAAGTCCCTGTGTCTGCATGATCCGGTGTGGTACGACCACATGCCCTACATTCCCTTCCCGGCAAACTGGCCGGTGTTCGCGCCCAAGGACAAGGTCGCGGACTGGCTGGAGATGTACACCAGGATCATGGAGCTCAATTACTGGAACTCCACGGCTTGTGAGAGCGCGCACTTCGATGAGGCGAGCGGCGAGTGGGTGGTCGAGGTGGTACGCGACGGCAAGCCCGTGACCTTGCGGCCCAAGCAACTGGTGCTGGCCACGGGCATGTCGGGCATGCCCAATGTGCCGCACTTTCCGGGGGCCGAAACCTTCGAAGGTGAGCAGCAACACTCCAGCCAGCACCCGGGGCCGGATGCCTATCGTGGCAAGAAGGTGGTCGTGGTGGGCGCCAACAATTCCGCTCACGATATCTGTGCCGCGCTGTGGGAGCACGACGCGGATGTGACCATGCTGCAGCGCTCCTCCACGCATGTGGTGAAGTCCAACTCGCTGATGGAAGAGGCGCTGGGGCCGCTCTACTCCGAGCAGGCAGTGCAGAACGGCATCGATCACCACAAGGCGGACCTGATCTTTGCCTCGATCCCCTACCGGATACTGCCTGACTTCCAGCGCCCGATCTTCGAGGCGATTCGCAAGCGTGATGCCGACTACTACCGTCGATTGGAGGCGGCAGGCTTCCTGCTCGATTTCGGCGATGACGACTCGGGCCTGTTCCTGAAATACCTGCGCCGCGGCTCCGGCTACTACATCGATGTGGGCGCCTGTGATCTGGTCGCCAATGGTGACATCAAGTTGCGCAGTGGCGTCGGCATCGAGCGCATCAATCCGCGCTCGGTCACTCTGACCGATGGCTCGGAATTGCCCGCTGACCTGATCGTCTATGCCACCGGCTACGGCTCGATGAATGGCTGGGCGGCACGCATCATCTCGCAGGACGTCGCCGACAAGGTCGGAAAATGCTGGGGCATGGGCTCCGATACGCTCAAGGACCCCGGGCCCTGGGAGGGCGAGCTGCGCAACATGTGGAAGCCGACCCAGCAGCAGGCGTTATGGTTCCACGGCGGCAACCTGCACCAGTCGCGCCACTATTCCCAGTATCTGGCGCTGCAGCTCAAGGCGCGGCTCGAGGGTATTCCGACGCCGGTCTACGGCCTTCAGGAAGTCCACCATCTGAGCTGAGGCCAGTGGCGCTGGGCAGTCTGCCAGCGTCATGGTAGCAGCGCAGCATTTGCAGATTTCGGTGAAAGATTCAGGAGACAACTCATGCAACTGAACGACAAGATTGCACTGGTGACAGGGGGTGGGCGCGGTATTGGCCAGGGGATCGCGCTGGCATTGGCCAAGGCGGGCGCGGATGTCGTGGTGGCGGATCTGGACCTCGCCATCGCCCGCGAGACGGCGGCAAAAGTGGAGGCACTGGGTAGACGGTGTCTGGCGCTACAGGTCG
This sequence comes from Cobetia crustatorum, assembly GCF_000591415.1. Classification (GTDB taxonomy): domain Bacteria; phylum Pseudomonadota; class Gammaproteobacteria; order Pseudomonadales; family Halomonadaceae; genus Cobetia; species Cobetia crustatorum. The sequence goes on from NZ_JEMF01000052.1 coordinate 9,145, forward strand.
ATGTCGCGGATGCGGCGTCCGTGCGGCGCTTGATTGAAGAGGCAGAGGTCGGACTCGGCCCGCTCGATATCGCCGTCAACAATGCCGGCATCATCGGCATCCATTCCATCGATGCGCTGACGGTGGAGGAGTGGGACCGCGTCATGAACGTCAATGCGCGAGGTACCTTCTTGTGTACTCAGGCCGAGGTCGCCGTGATGCGCTCACGCCGCGTCGGGTGGATCATCAACGTGGCCTCGATGGCCGGCAAGGTCGGCTTTCCTGATCTGTCGCACTACTGTGCCTCGAAGTTCGCGGTCATCGGCTTTACCAATGCCGTCGCCAAGGAAGTGGCAGCGGAAGGCATCACCGTCAACGCGATCTGCCCGGGCGTGGTGGGCACCGGCATGTGGCGGGGCGAGAGTGGGCTCTCGGCACGTTGGAGTCAGGAAGGCGAAAGCGAGCCCGCTGCATGGGAGCGCCTGCAGAAGAGCCTGCTGCCCCAGGGAGTCGCCCAGACACCTGAGGACATGGGGCAGCTGGTGGTCTACCTCGCCCAGGCCGAACACGTGACAGGGCAGGCCATCGCCGTCGATGGTGGCTTCACGCTGTAAGCTAGCGCTGATCATGGTTCGATACATGATGACAGCACGAGACAGGCCACCTTCGCTAATGGAAGGCGGCCTGATTGTCGTGACGGCTCCTGACTTCTGTCACTTGAAGGCTTTATGACCCTCGCTCATGGGGCGGTCTACTCTGCAACCGCGTAGGCTCATGCGGTTATCTGTCAGCGTGTTAGTGCCCCCGTAGTACGTCATCGCTCAAGCACTTAGGGCGAATCGAGCAGGTGCGTACCAGAGGGTCGAGTGATCAAACGTCAAGGGATCAGGCGGCGTTCCTTCATGGCCTCAAGGTGCTGAATGAGACTCTGGGGTGAGTGGCGACACATTTCTGCAAAGCCGGCTTGGCGAGCCTTCGTCAAATCAAAGACAGCGTCCTCTTCGACATGGAAGATGAAATCTCCGAAGCCACCTTGGGCAATCTTGTCGATATCTGTCTCGGCAAGTCCTTGGCGCTCTGCAAGCGTCTTCCAAGTGCCTGACACGGCAGCGAGACGTGTCTCCAACGAAATAGGTTGAGGCTCGCCGGTCTCAAGCCCAAACCAGTTGGCGATCTCTGGCCAGACGTGGCGCCACCGAATCTGATCACCATTGGTGACGTTATAGGGCCCTTGCTGGTTCTCTGCGATGGCCCACAGGGCGGCTTTGCCCACCAGATCGGCATCGCAGATGTTCAGCAAGATATCGTAGGCACGCGCCGTACCGGGAAATTGCATGGCAACACCGAGCTCCCGGCAAAGCGTGCCATAGAGACCGATAAGGTTACCGAGGTTCATGGCTGAACCCAGGGAATGGCCTATCACGATGTCGGGACGCAATGCGGTCCAACGAATTCCCTTGCCTTCGAGTTCGCGAGCCAGATCTTCATGCTCGAAATACAGGTTGGGGGGGAAATGCCGGCTGTCCTCTTCTCGAGCCGGTGTTTTGTAGACCCCGAGGTGAGCACCGTAGACCTTCCCGCCCTGTACGAAGACCTGGTGCTCGATTGACGCTTGGGATTCTTCAAGCACCTGGAAGAGGTGCCGCATCATGTCGCCATTCTGTTGTGCTTCAGTGGCAGGGTCCGGATCCGGTTTCAAGGCGGCGTAAAATACGTGCGTCACGCTGCTCAGTACATCACTTGCATCTCGCAAAGAGGCAATATCCAAGAGATCGGCGCTGATGTGGTGTCCGCTTCCCGGACCCTCTGAGGAGCGAGAGAGTGTCGTGACTCGCCATCCTGCCTCTTCAAAGGCCAATGTTGCTGCACGGCCGATGACGCCACTGGCACCAGCGACTAATAGGTGATGTTGGCTCATGAGACTCTCCTGTCCTGTGGCGCATGATCATGGGAGGGGTCGCCCATGACGTCGGCCCTGACAGTGGCATTGTTTGTTTTGCTAATAAATGCTCGACTGATGAATTCATCCTTCACTATATGGTGAATAATGGATCGCTTGGCGTTAATGAAACTTTTTGTGGATATCTGTGAGCGTGGGTCAATGGCGGCGGTGGCCCGTCAGCGAGGCCAGTCCCCGTCATTGGTCACCCAAGCCTTACAGAAGCTTGAGCAGCAGGTCGGGGCCAAGCTTATCGTCAGAACAACGCGTGCCATGCATTTGACGGCGGAAGGCGAACAATTTCGAGACGACAGCGAAAGGATCCTGGCCGAGTATGACAAGGCTCTTGAGCGGATCTCGGGCACAGGGTCGCTGAGTGGCACCATCAGGCTGACGGCGACCAATGATTTTGGCCGCACGCGCCTACCACGGCTGATCGATCAGTTCCTGATACAGCACCCGGAAGTAAAATTTGAACTCGTGCTATCCGATGGAGTGTTGGACCTGGTCGATGAACGATTTGATCTGGCCATTCGTCATGGGCCGATGGCGGACTCAAGCTTGACGTCACGACGTCTCGTCAGTACCCATCGTGTTGTGTGTGCGGCACCTGCTTATTGGCAGGACGCAGGGCGCCCCCAACACCCATCAGAGCTGTCATCCCACCAGTGCATGGTGCTCGCTCGCCCAGGAGCGCCCCAGAACCATTGGGAGTTCCAGGAGGCAGGGCAGGTATTTTCCGTGACGGTGGCGGGGAACCGAATGGCCAGCGATGGTGGCGCGTTGCGCGAGTGGGCGATCGCAGGGGCTGGAGTGATATTTAAATCGATGGTGGATGTGGCAGAGGATATTGAGGTCGGACGACTGGAAGTTGTGCTGAATGACTATCGGATTCCTGAAGTGAATCTGTACGCCGTGTTTCCGGAAGGCAGATATGCAAGTCGACGGATCAGTACCTTCATCGAATTTCTTCACGACAAGCTTGGCAGTGAGAGAGAGGCCTCACACTGCCAGAGTCGTGCATCCAGCTCTCGCGCTTGAGGGCTGCCGGGGAGTGGCAAGGGCAAAGAACGACCCACATCATGTCTATGGCAGGCTGGGCCTCGGATGGCCAATCCGGTTGTAGTGGTCAAGTGTTTT
>NZ_JEMF01000053.1 GCF_000591415.1 Cobetia crustatorum
CTTGGAACTTGAGACCGCCGATTGTGGGATATTTTAAAAGAATGTTGGTATTGTTCTCAACCAGAGGATGCTGACGCGATTTATGTTAATCATGATTTCTTATCCAGAGACCCCCTTGCTTTTATGGAATGGATTTTAAACCATGTATTATCAATAGATCGAACTATTTACGATAGAGTTGATTTAAAAGCACATATAGCCTTAGCTTGTGTAATAATTATGGGGGATATTGTTAAAAGGGCTAAATTACAACCCTTTCCTGTTAATTCTATTACGATTTCTGATGACTTAAAGTCGTTTATTGAATTGTTAAAGCTAAAGTTAGATATAATTTTGGATAGGTCTGTTATGGATGCATTTGGTTGGAGTTATATGGAAGCTCGGGAAATAAAAATCCAGGTAAACAAATTCTTAGATAAAGAGCTTTTCAGGTTAGACAAGTATATTGCCAAGGAATTAAAAAATTGTATCCCTGTAACTAGGTTTTCTGAAAATGATAAGCACAAGGATACATCAGATCTTAAAATTATATACAAGGCTTGGAAGCTAACTAATATAAATTTCTGGAATAGCTTTCAAAGTTGTTCTGCTATTAACGTGAGTTATACAAAAGGTATACCGCCAAAAGTTCTTGAGTATTCTTTTAAAGGGTGTTCATCATATTATTTTTCTTCTAGAAGTGGTAAGGAATTAATTGGTAATGAGTTTTTTGGTGCCGAGGCTGTAGGTAGACTAATTAATGCATTGGCTTCTGAGTTTAAGTCTATAGCAAGCACAACTGGGCTTAAGAGAGATGAGGATTATACTTGGTTTATTTGCGAAGAAGATAGAGACTCAGATACATTAAAGAAGTTTGAGGGCAAATATGGCGTGCGGATAAATACAGAAAATATCGTATACTCTAATTGTAACCGTAGTTTCGCTGTTGAAAGTAATACTGCAGAATTAGTTTTGCATAATTGGACGTTTCTACCATGGTCAGAAAGTACTACCCCTGTAATTATATACGGTTTTTTGGAATTCGAAGATATAGTTACTGGCGTGGCTGCTATATATTATGATTTACATATACTGAAACCAAAGGGTGTTCATTTAGTTATCATCTAAGAGTTGTGCGAAGATAATGTTTATTTTAATTCGTAAGCATAAGTATAGATTATGGTATGACATATGGCAGTAAAGTAATGATCCATAATAGTTGCAAATTGTTGGTCACTGATAGTGAGAAGGTCGTTAATAATTTTATCAACTCACTATGGTCACCTCGTTAAGAAAATAAACTGAACGAGGCAACCCATGGCAAGCAGCGTCGATGATGAAGACTTGTACTCGTTACTCTCAATCCTATACAGATGAGGCACCGGGTCTCGCCGACCGTATCAGTGCCGCTGCCCGTGAGCTGGGTCAGCAGCCCAGCCAGCTCTGTCAGTGGCGCGCCAACGGTCAAGAGAAACAAGTTCCAGGTCCTAGCCGATGAGCATACTCGTCTCAAGCGCGAACTGACCGGTAAGTCGGGAGAGCTTGGGCGAAGCAGCAGTCATCGGGATACGCAAGACAAGGCGCCGCGAAGAGACGTGTCCGATGTCTTCGCGGGCGTGATGTGTCGCTGATGTGTC
>NZ_JEMF01000054.1 GCF_000591415.1 Cobetia crustatorum
TAATCAGACGGGACCCGACAATTACCCAAAGCCAACGCTAATTTTTTCACCAATATGGATCACTGGTCTTAAAACAGCACCACGAATGGTGCATTTTCTGTAAACCATATCCTCAAAGACAGCATTTATTGCCTATAACCAATTGATTAATCTGATAAATCCTACAATGCCACACTTCCTGCTAGACATTCAGGGAGGCACCGATAGGCATACAACAATCGAAAATCTACACCAATGGAGCGCTAGGGTTCCGGTGACTGGCTGATAGCCGTCACGACTGGTCCGAGAGCACTCGACCTCCAGCTGGGGGTTACACGGCGGGATAAAAGCCCGGGAGACGCAACGCCTGAAAAGGTCGGCGCCTCTCACTTTTTCCGCCGGAGATAACGACAATGACCCAGCCCGCTCGCCTTTCCCCGTCTACGACTTCCCTCTCGGATGCCTGCGCTCAGGCGCCATCCGCTGCTGTCGCATCTGATTCCCCTGCGGTATCCGCCGTATCCAGCAAGACCTCCCGACGTGCCGCGCTGGCCGGCGCGCTGCTGCTTGGCGCCTCGCTGAGCCCACAGGCCATGGCGCAGGATTCCTTCAGCGTATGCTGGTCGGTGTATGCCGGCTGGATGCCGTGGGAATACGCGGACACCCAGGGAATCGTCGACAAGTGGGCCAAGAAGTACGACATCAACATCGATGTGGTGCAGGTCAACGATTACGTCGAGTCCATCAATCAGTACACCTCCGGCAATGTCGATGGCTGCGCCATGACCAACATGGACGCCCTCACCCTCCCCGCCGCCAGCAGTGTGGATTCCACCGCGCTGATTCTGGGTGACTACTCCGATGGCAATGACGGCGTGATGGTGCGCGACGGCGATTCCATCGAGTCCCTGAAGGACCGCGAGGTCAATCTGGTGCAGTTCAGTGTCTCCCACCCTTCCCGCTGGGGCTGGGTCAGATCGAGCTCGAAGACGGCCGCTGGGTCGCGGGCTTCATCTGCTCGGTCTCCGCTGACTGCGACGTGCCGATGACGGACATCAGCGAGTACGGCGGCTGGAAGGCCTGGGTGGAGCAAAAATAAGCATGTGGCGTGACCTATCTTCTACTTCTAGACAGGAAGATGATGACGGGAAGAGAATGATAGGAAGATGAAAATGGGCGTCCAACTCTCGATGAGTGGGCGCCCATTTTCGTTGATGACGCTGGCCTGTTTCAGGCAGTCAAACCTCGCGTCTTTCTCACACCGACGATAGATACGGTTGGCCTATCCATCAGCATCACAAGAGACTGTCATGAGCATGTGGTCACTGAGACTATGTTACTTTGTAGCGTCAGCTCCATTCGCCATCACGTCTTGACTGTCATCATGACGAGTCAACTAGCACTTATTCAGTAACATTCCGTCGTTATTGACGTTATTGCGGGGTGCCATGCTGCCGTAATACTCAGCGTCACCTCCATTCTCAACAAATAGACTGATCACACTTGATGTCGGCTTTTCTCGAGAAGGTGAGTAACGTCGTTAGACCTTCGATTCATCTTGAATAGCGAAGACAATACTACGCCCACCTATAGCCATATAAAATCACAGAAGTAAAAGACATACATAATGTCAAGACAATGGATGTTGCTACACAAACCCTTTCATTGGAGGAAAGGTATGACCGAGCGTCTGACTCATGATCATAATCATTTATTAGCGGCACTGCCTGATGACGTGAAGAAACGATTATCACCGCACATAGACACCGTGCCACTTTCGTTGGGGCAGATCATTCACACGTCAGGAAGCGCACTGAATCACGTCTACTTTCCCATTGATGCGATCGTGTCATTACTTTATGTGACCGAGAATGGTGCCTCTGCAGAAATCGCGGTGGTCGGCAATGAAGGCCTGGTCGGTATTGCTGTCTTCATGGGGGGAGAAAGCACCACCAGTCGCGCGATTGTGCAGAGTGCTGGGCTGGCGTTCAGATTGCCGGTAGATCAGCTGAAGGATGAATTCAACCGCCATGGCGAAATGCTGCACCTGCTGTTGCGCTATACCCAGTCACTCATTACTCAGATGGCGCAGACAGCGGTATGCAACCGCCATCATTCGATCAACCAACAGTTATGTCGCTGGTTGCTGCTGTCCCTGGACCGGCTGCCGAGTAATCAATTGGACATGACCCAGGAGTTGATCGCCAACATGTTGGGAGTGCGTCGTGAGGGCGTTACCGAGGCGGCCGGAAAACTGCATAAACTGGGTATCATCGAATATCGACGTGGCCATATCACGGTACTCGACAGACCGCGACTCGAAGAACGAAGTTGTGAGTGTTATGCGGTGGTAAAAAAGGAAAGCGATCGCTTGATGCCCTATTCGCTGATTGCCTGATTGCCTGATTGCCTGATTGCCTGATTGCCTGATTGCCTGATTGCCTGATTGCCTGAATGCCTGAATGCCTGAATGCTTAAAAAGACTGAGTGCTCACTGGTAATAACAAACCGTTGAACACCACACTACGTTAAATTGCCGAGGCGCCGCGGCAGGGAGGGATATGTGCGCTAGCGAACAGACAGTTTCATGAGCTTTCTACATACTTTCTGGTGACGTACTATCGCTTGCCCCCATGGGTAATGCGCATCGACCAGGATAGCGCTCGTGACCTCTCTCCTTAATATGGTGCTCCGGGCTTTTCCTTCGTCTTCGTCTTCACCTTGGCATGATACAGCCCCCGTGCGGGGAGAGCTGTTCAGTGTTGAGCGTCTCGAACAACATGCCGGTAGCCTTGCGCTCGCGCAGGGTATCACTGACACGCCTCCTAAAGTATTGTCGCTGTCGGCACGACTTGAGGATAATGCCAAGGTGCTACTGAAGGCCTATCGCGCCAGTGCGCTGGAAGTCGCGGAGGGACGCGACATCGTGCCTGCCGCCACCTGGCTACTCGATAATTATCATCTCATCGAGGCCCAGATTCGCGAGGTTCGCGATGACCTTCCTCCCGGCTATTATCACCAGCTTCCCAAACTGGCAGAAGGCCCATTTGCCGGCTATCCGCGTGTCTTTGGCCTTGCCTGGGCCTTTGTGGTTCACACCGACAGCCACCTCGACATCGACACTCTGCACGATTTCATCACGGCCTATCAGCGCGTTCAGCCCTTGACGATCGGCGAGCTCTGGGCGGTCGCGATCACGCTTCGCATCGTGCTTGTCGAAAACCTGCGGCGCCTCGCCGAACAAATTGTCAGCGAGCAGTCTGCCCGCAATGAGGCAGATGCCCTGGCCAGTCAGTGGCTGGTGCCGGAGGAACTCTATCCAACCCTGGATATCAGTACGCTGCCGCGAAGCACAACGCCATTAGAAGACCCCTTCGTCGCCCAGCTGGCCAAGCGCTTGCGAGGTCTGGATCCGCGCACCAATCCCATGGTGGACTGGCTTGAGCGGAAAGTCAGGTCTCAAGGCGGCTCTGTCGACAATGTGGTACAGCGAGCCCAGCAACATCAGGGGGCCGCCAACGTTACCGTGCGCAACATCATCACCAGCATGCACTTCGTCTCGAGTATCGATTGGGCGGAGTTGTTCGAAAGCGTCAGTCTGGTCAATACGCGGCTCAACCAGAGCCCTCTCTTCGCGACTCTCGACTTCCCGACCCGCAATAGTTATCGCAGTGCCGTGGAGCAACTGGCGCGTGGCTCTGACTGGCAAGAACTGGAAGTTGCCGAGCACGCCCTGGCCGCCGCACACGCAGCACTGGCCAACGCTGAGGGCGCCATCGAAACCGCTCGCCGCGGTGATCCCGGCTATTTTCTGATAGCCGCTGGGCGCCCTGCACTTGAACGAACCCTCGGCTTTCGGCCTTCACTGCGCCAGCGCATACGCCAGGGCTTTGTCAGCGCAGGCATTGGCGGTTACGTGAGCCTGATTGCACTCATGACCGCCGCGTTGCTGGCAGTGACCTTGACAGGGTTATGGTCACTGTCCGGCGGTGAATCGGTCACTGGCTGGCTGTGGCTACTCGGATTGCTTGGGTTGCTGCCGGCCACCGAGATCGCGACATTGTTGGCCAGTCGCCTCATCATCTTCTGTGTTGGCCCCAAGCCGCTACCCAGCCTTGATCTCTCCGAAGGTGTCCCCGCCAATCTGCACACCCTGATTGCCGTACCCACCTTGCTGACCAATGCGGCCGAACTTCACGAGCAGATCGAGCGACTGGAGGTACATCATCTGGCCAGCGGTGGCGGTGCGCTTGTCTATGCGCTGCTCACTGATGGGTCGATGCTCAGCACGAACACATCAACGACGATGCGCCGCTATTGGCGGCCGCCAGTGAAGCGATCGCGCAATTGAACCAGCGCCATGGCGACATTGATGGTCATGATCGCTTCTTCCTGCTGCACCGGCGACGGGTCTTCAATCACAGTGAAGACTGCTGGATGGGCTGGGAGCGAAAACGCGGCAAGCTACAGGAGCTCAACCGCCTGCTGCGCGGTGCCAACGACACCACCTTCCTGGCGCCCGCGGCCATGCCGAGTGATGTGCAGTATGTCATCACGCTGGATGCGGACACGCTTGCCGCGGGGGGCAGCCAGTCGACTGATCGGCAAGATGGCGCACCCGCTGAATCAGCCCAGGTTCGATGAAAGCCGCCAGCGCGTCGTTGAGGGTTATGCGGTATTGCAGCCACGTGTCACACCCTCGCTACCGATGGGTCGACAAGGCTCGATCTTCCAACGTCTCTTTTCCGCGCCCGGCGGAATAGATCCCTACGCTGCGGCGACCTCAGACCTTTATCAGGACCTGCTTGGCGAGGGGTCCTTCGCCGGCAAGGGCATCTACCAGATTGATGCATTCGAAGCCTCGCTCAGCGGGCGTGTGCCAGAAAACAGCGTCCTCAGCCATGATCTGTTCGAAGGCGTGTTTGCTCGGGCCGGGCTGGCCTCGGATATCGAAGTGATCGAGGAATTCCCCTCCCGCTACGATGTTGCCTCCAAGCGCCAGCACCGTTGGACACGAGGCGATTGGCAATTGCTGCCATGGATCGTTGCGCAGACGATGCCCTGGACCGGGCGCCTGAAACTGATGGACAACCTTCGCCGCTCACTCCTTGTACCACTCCTGCTCGCCTTTCTGATCATCAGTTGGTTATTGCCGCTGCCCGCGGCGCTGTTGGGCACACTGGGCACCATCATCGTTATTGCCGCGCCTCCGCTTCTGCCGCTGTTGCTGTCGCTGGTGCCAAGGCGGTCTGGCATCAACGTGCGCCACTATTTTCAGCAATGGTTCTCCGAACTCAGACTGGCGTCGATACAGACACTATTGTGGCTCGCCTTCCTGCCCGATCAGGCCTGGCGGATGCTGGATGCCATCGTCAGGACGATGATTCGGGTCACGATCACTCGCCGCCATCTGCTTGAGTGGACGACGGCGGCCCAGTCAACCGGTCGCCCGCGACTGACGCTGACCGGCTTCTATCGCAGTATGGCGCCGGGGACATTGCTGGCACTGGCCGCCGCATTGAGTGTCGTGATCCAGTCGCCCGAGGCCTGGCCGGTGGCACTGCTGGCAGGCCTGCTGTGGCTGGCAGCGCCAGCTATCGCCGCTTGGGTCAGTCGGCCGGGGTGCCTTGAACATCAGGCGCCGCTGTCTGATGCCGAAGCACGTGAACTGCGCTTGATCGCGCGACGGACCTGGCGCTTCTTCGAAACCTTCGTCACCGCTCGCGACAACTGGCTGCCACCGGACAATTTTCAGGAAACCCCTCAGCCCGTCATCGCGCATCGCACCTCTCCCACCAACATGGGGCTCTATCTGCTGTCCACTCTGGCCGCCCGGGATTTTGGGTGGCTGGGTGCGCTCAATACCGCCGAGCGTCTGGAGGCCACACTGGGCGTCATGCAGACGCTTCCCCGTTACCGTGGACATTTTTTCAACTGGTACGATACTCGTGACCTGCGCCCGCTGGACCCAAGATATGTCTCCTCGGTCGATAGCGGCAATCTGGCGGGCCATCTGCTGGTGGTCGCCAATGCCTGTGATACCTGGTCAAGAACCCGGCAATTGCCCACTCTGCGTCAAGGCGTCGCCGACAATCTGAGCCTGCTACGCGACGCCCTCAAGGCAGTCCCGGCGACACATGCAACACTGATCGCACCGCTCTGCCTCTGCCTGAAGGACATCGAAGGATATTTGCAGACAGATGCGTCGTTCATCACGGGCCTGTCCGCACTGCGACAACTCGCGGATCACACCACGAGAATCGCCCATGATTCCCTGCGCGGTACCGAGGCAGGCTGGGCCGAAGAAGTGCTGTTCTGGGTAGGGGTGCTGCGCAAGTCGGCCGCCGAGCATTACCACGATCAAAAAGAGTCCACCAAGACTGATCCCTGTGACCAGCTCCTGGCGCGCTTCAGACAGATTGCTGCCGACGCTCGAGCGATGGCATTGGGAATGAATTTCGCCTTCCTGCTCGTGCCTGAACGCCAGTTGCTGTCGATCGGCTATTCCGTGGACGACAATGCACTCGATAGTAGCTGTTATGACCTGCTCGCTTCCGAAGCCCGCTTGGCCAGTCTGCTGGCGATTGCCAAGGGCGATGCTCCGACGCGCCACTGGTTCCGTCTCGGACGGACGGCCACGCCACTTGAGCATGGCTCAGCGCTGATTTCGTGGTCAGGTTCGATGTTCGAATACCTGATGCCATCGCTGGTGATGCGGGCGCCGGCCGGCAGTCTGCTTGAGCAAACCAATCGCCTGGTGGTCAAGCGCCAGATGGCCTATGCCGCAGGACGCGACATGCCGTGGGGGATCTCCGAATCGGCCTATAACGTTCGCGATGTGCATTTCACGTATCAGTACACCAATTTCGGCGTACCGGGGCTGGGGCTGAAGCGTGGCCTGTCAGCGGACCTGGTCGTCGCGCCCTACGCGACCGGGCTGGCCACGATGGTCGAGCCCCTCGCCGCGCATCGCAATTTCGCGCGCCTTGCTGAGCTGGGCGCATTGGGTCGCCATGGATTCTATGAGGCACTCGATTTCACGCCCTCGCGCCTCCAGGCAGGCAAGCCGTTTTCCATCGTGCGCAGTTTCATGGCCCACCATCAGGGCATGAGCATCGTGGCGATTGCCAATACCCTTCATGACGGACAGATGCGTGAACGCTTCCATCGTGAGCCGATCATTCAGGCCTGCGAGCTGCTGTTGCAAGAACGCATCCCACGCAACATGGCAATCGCGCATCCTCGCGCAGAAGAAGTCACGTCACCCCCGCGAGACACGCTCAACGATGGTCGGGCGATCCGGTGTATCCCGGCAACGTGTGCCGGCGCACCCGTCACCCACCTGCTCTCGAACGGTCGTTATTCCGTCATGCTGACGGCGACAGGAGCCGGCTATAGCCGCTGGCAGCACATCGCCATCAGTCGCTGGCTGGAAGATGCGACCCGTGATCACCTGGGTAGCCTCATCTTCCTGCGTGACAGGGACACGTCCACCGTCTGGTCAGCCAGTGGCCCCATGCCCGGCAGTGGCGGAGAAGCGAAGGCAGACAGCCATGATGTACTCTTTGCAGAAGATTATGCCCGCTTCACGCATCGCCAGGACACCCTGACCACTCACCTCGATGTCCTTGTCTCTGGCGAGGATGATAGCGAAGTCCGTCGCGTGTCCCTGACCAACAGCGGGCGCAAGGCGCGCAAGATCGAAGTGACCTCCTATGCGGAACTGGTACTGACCACGCCCACCACCGAGAATGCTCATCCAGCGTTTGCCAAGCTGTTCGTGGTTACCGAATACCTGGAAGAATTCGAGGCGTTGATCGCGACACGTCGTCGACGCAGTCCAGATGAGGCTGAGATCTGGGCCGCGCACTTCGCGATAGTGGAAGGCGAATCCCTCGGCGCGCTCCAGTACGAGACCGATCGCGCCCAATTCATCGGCAGGGGGCGCACGGTGATGACAGCCGCTGCCCTGAAGGAAAAACAGCGCCTGAGCAACACGACCGGCACGGTGCTCGACCCGGTATTCTCACTGCGCCATTGCCTCAAGGTGCCCTCCGGAAAAGTCACTCGCATCGCCTTCTGGACTGTCGTGGCGGCGTCTCGCGAAGCGCTGCTGGATCTGATCGACAAGCACCACGACCGCAGCGCCTATGAACGCGCCAAGACGCTGGCCTGGACCCAGGCACAGGTTCAGCTTCGCCATCTGGGGATCACGCCAGAAGAGGCCTCGGACTTCCAGCGCCTGGCCGCCCCCATCCTGTATGCCGATATCCGATTCAGGGCCTCGCGGGAGGCCATTGCACGCGGCGCTGGCCTGCAATCCTCACTGTGGCCGCTGGCCATTTCCGGCGACCTGCCGATCGTACTGGTGCGCATCGATTCCACCGAGGACATGGCCCAGGTACGCCAGCTGCTGCGCGCCCATGAATATTGGCGAATGAAGCGCCTTGGCGTCGATCTGGTGATCATCAATGAGCGCGCCTCCTCCTATGTCCAGGACCTACAGCAAGCGATAGAAACCGCTGTGCAGAGCAGCCAGACACGCCCGCGCATGCACGAGGGCCATGATCAGGGCTCGGTCATCGTCTTGCGCGCTGACCTGATGAGCCTTGCATCACGTCTGTTGCTGCAGTCCGTGGCGAGGGTGATGCTGATGGCGCACCGTGGACCCATTGCCGACCAGCTCGCTCTGATACCGCCTGCACTGTGTTATCCGCCGTCCGGGAAGATGCCCGACGCGATGTCCGAGACGACGAACCAGCCTGAGCCTGCAACAGTGCAACCGCTGCAGGGCGAAGCACCTCAGGACGAAGCACCTCAGAACGAAGCACCTCAGAACGAAGCACCTCAGAACGAAGCACCTCAGAACGAAGACATGCTGCCTGCGCTGGAGTTCTTCAATGGTCTCGGGGGCTTTGACAAGCAGGGCAAGGAGTATGTGACGATCCTGGAGGCCGGCCGCAGCACGCCGGCTCCCTGGCTCAATGTCGTCGCCAACCCCGGCTTCGGTTTTCAGGTATCGGCGGAAGGCGCAGGCTATACATGGGCCGACAACAGCCGCGAGAATACGCTCACGCCCTGGTCCAACGATCCTGTGATGGACCCCTGCGGCGATGCGATCTACGTGCGCGATGAAGAGAGCCTGGCAGTATGGACGGCAACGGCAATGCCGGTACGTGATCAGGGTCGTTACGTGGCCCGCCACGGATTCGGCTATAGCCGTTTCGAACACGAGGCTCACGGTATCGGCCTCGACCTGATCCATTTCGTGCCGCTGGATGACCCTATCCGGATCTCGCGTCTCACCCTGACAAACCATTCGAAACGGCCACGCAAGCTGTCTGTCACGGCCTATGCGGAGTGGACATTGAGCTTGTCTCGCGGCGCATCCGCCCCCTTCATTGTCACACGCCGGGATGAAAGTTGTGGCGCGCTGCTGGCCAGCAATCCGTGGAACATGAACTTCCCCGGACGTGTTGCCTTCGCCGATCTCAGCGGCCTGCAAACGACCTGGACCGCTGATCGCGGCGAATTTCTCGGCCATGGTGGCAGCCATGCCGCCCCCGCAAGCCTTGCTGGTCGCACTCCCCTTTCAGGCGCCGTGGGCGCCGGGTGGGATCCTTGCGCGGCCTTGCAATGCAGCATCGTGCTGGCGCCCGGCGAGACCGTCGAGATCGCCTCTTTCATCGGCCAATGTCATAGCGATGAAGACGCCAGGGCACTCATTCTCCGGTATCGTCAGGCCGACCTGGATGCTGAGCTCGCGGCGGTGGCCGCCCACTGGAATGAGCAGCTGGGAGCGGTGCAAGTCACAACCCCCGATCGCGCCATGGATATCATGCTCAATGGCTGGTTGCTCTATCAGACATTGGCCTGCCGCATCACCGCGCGTTCCGCGTTCTATCAGTCCAGTGGTGCCTACGGTTTCCGTGATCAACTGCAGGACGGCATGGCCTTGACCTTCGCCAGCCCCGAAACGACTCGACATCACTTGCTGCGTGCCGCCTCGCGTCAGTTCGTCGAAGGAGATGTCCAGCACTGGTGGCTTCCGCATTCCGGTCAGGGCGTGCGTACGCGCATTTCCGACGATCGGGTCTGGCTGTCCTATGCCTGCGCCCGGTACGTCACCACCTCAGGCGACACTGCCGTGCTGGATGAGCCGGTGAGCTTCCTCGAAGGCGCGTTGCTGGCCAGCGGTGAACACGACGCCTTCTTCCAGCCCATGATTGCTGACGAAACAGCCTCACTATATGAGCATTGCGCTCGTGGTCTCGATCAATGCCTGACGCTGACGGGTGAGCATGGTCTGCCATTGATCGGCGGGGGTGACTGGAACGATGGCATGAACCGTGTAGGGGAAGCCGGCAAGGGCGAGAGCGTGTGGCTGGGGTGGTTGCTGATACGCACCCTGGCGCTTTTCGTGCCCTTCGCAGAGCAACGAAGCGGCGAAGAGTCTCGCGCCAGACGTTGGCGTGCCCACGCAGAGTCGGTACGCGAATCCCTCGAACAACATGCCTGGGATGGTGAGTGGTATCGACGTGCGACCTACGATGACGGCACCTGGCTGGGGACTCATGCAAGCGATGAGTGTCGCATCGATTCGATTGCCCAGACCTGGGCGGTGCTGTCCGGCGCGGCCGATCCACAACGTGCCGCACTCGCCATGCGGTCGATGGAGAAAGAATTGATCCGGGTGGACCCCGGGCTGGCATTGTTGTTCTGGCCGCCTTTCGACAAGCCTGAACATGACCCGGGCTATATCGGTGGCTATCCTCCCGGACTCAGGGAAAATGGCAGCCAATACAGCCATGCCTCGATGTGGGCCATCCTGGCGTATGCAACATTGGGACAGGGCGACAAGGCGGCCAACCTGTTCTCGCTGCTCAACCCCATCAATCATGCTCTCAGTCTGGAGGAAGCGGAACGCTACAAGGTCGAACCCTATGTCGTCGCCGCGGACGTATACTCCATTGCGCCACATGAAGGACGCGGTGGCTGGACCTGGTACACGGGCTCCGCAGGCTGGATGTACCGCGCGGGCCTGGAGGGCATTCTCGGTATTCGTCGCGAAGGCGATGTCCTTGTCATCGCCCCGTGCCTGCCGCCTGCCTGGCCGGGATTCGAGGCAACCATCAGCGTGGCGTCGTCGCATTACACGCTTCAGGTAAAACGCTCGACGGACGCCGCTCTCATTGTCTCAACAGCGCAACTGAATGGAGATGAGATACTCTGTGAGGCGGAAACGATCCGTGTCCCCCTCGATGGCGCACGCCATCTTGTGACGCTCGTGTTACCCGCCACGTCATCCTTGGCGGGAGAACGGACAGCTGATCAGGAGTAGCGAAAAGCGCGTCTCTCAACAGGATGACGTCTCGCGCTGAACGGAATCTCGTCGCCGTCCCACTCGGCGTCAGCCCATAAAAAAACGGCCCTTCACCTGATGGTGAAGGGCCGTTTTGTGACGTGCCTTAGGCTTCGAGGCTCTTGAGTAGCAGTTCTGCCACCGCCTCGGAAGACATCGGGTTCTGACCAGTGATGATCAGGCCATCCTGAATGGCATAGGAGGCGAAGTCATCTTTCTTCTCGTAGATTCCCCCTTTCTGCTGAAGCGCGTCTTCCACCAGGAACGGCACGACGTTGGTGAGGCCGACACCTTCCTCTTCGCCATTGGTGAAGCCAGTGACATGCACACCTTCAACAAAGGGAGTGCCATCCGGCTTGTGTGCGTTCAGAAGCACGGCGGGTGCGTGGCAGACAGAGCTGACCAGCTTGCCAGCCGCATGGAATTGCTCGATCAGACGGATGGAATCGGCGTCGTTGGTCAGATCCCACAGCGGGCCGTGGCCACCCGGATAGAAGACGGCATCGTAATCTTCGACGCGCATCTCGGACAGCACGGCGGTGGTGGCAAGATCCTGCTGCGCGGCAGTGTCCTTGTCGAAGCGGCGAGTGGCATCCGTCTGGAAGTCCTCGCCTTCGCTTGCCGGATCAAGCGGCGGCTGACCACCCTTGGGAGAGGCGAGTGTCACCTCGACGCCTGCATCTTTCATCACGTAGTAGGGAGCTGCCAGCTCTTCCAGCCAGAAGCCTGTCTTCTTGCCTGTGTCACCGAGGGTATCGTGGGAAGTGACGACGACCAGTACCTTGCTCATGACGCTCTCCTTGTGCGGGGATGCTGCGATGTTGCATTAGATGGAACGTGCAGCGGCGAATCGCTCGCCGTGTGTTGAGATCCACCATACTGCGCATGTCATCATCATCACAATCGATAGTACGGATAGCTGCTATCATCGAGACAAATAGTAGTGTTGTCTGCGCTCCGCATCGCTCTCGTACTCTCTGGTGCCATCATGAAGCTCAACTACGATCTCAATCTGTTGCGTACCTTTCATGCGCTCTATCTCGAACAGAACGTCACCCGTGCGGGTGAGCGACTGCATCTGAGCCAGCCTTCAGTGAGTGCAGCGCTCTCGAAGCTGCGCGAGCTATTCAATGATCCGCTGTTCATTCGTGACCGTCAGCGCATGCGTCCGACGGAGAAGGCCGAGCATCTGTTCCCGACCATCGAGACTGCTCTGACAGACCTCGACGGTCTGATCAACAGCGAGCGTCACTTCGCCCCGGATACCGAATGTCGTCATTTCGAGATCGCGGCCAACGACTATTTCGAGGTACTGGTGCTGCCACAACTGGCCGCCATTCTGCGTGAACAGGCGCCGGGCATCACGATTCAGGTACGTCGACTATCGCAAGACATGAGCGAAGCCGGCGTGATGAGCGGCACCACGGATCTCGCCTTCGGGCGTCAGGTAGAGCCACCGGAAAATCTGGTGGTGCGTGAGGTGATTCGGGAAGGCATCGATTGCCTGGTCGGCAACGGCCACCCGCTGCTGGAACGACTGGATAGCGCGGGACGAATGAGGAAAGAAGATTTCGAGCAACATGCCCACGTGCTTGTACAACCGCATACGCGCCTGAAAAGTGGCATCTTCAAGCAGCTGGAGGGGCATGGACTCAAACGCGAGGTAGCACTCGCGGTCACCTACTTCATGGCCGTGCCCTCTTTGCTCGAGCGCTCGCCCTTGATCGCCAGCCTGCCGACAGGCTTGTGTCAGCATTTCAGCGATCAATTTTCCGTGACCACCGTCGCGCCACCGGTAGCATTCGCCTCGTTCCCCTTCCATCTCAGCTGGCATCGCCGCTATCAGAAAGACCCCGCACATCGCTGGCTAAGGGATCAGATTATCGAATGTTGTCGCAATTCAGGAGAATGATCCTACCGACATGCAGACCGAGTAAAAAAGGCAGCATGCATAGCATGTATCAAGAACTTGATAGCAGGAACGCGGTAGCAAGAAACTGATAAGATTGAGACTATGTTCAACATTCGCTAGCATCAAACGCGTTTTCTAGTGGAGTCAGCCAGTGCAGCCCCCTCTTCAAGGCACCAGATCACGGCCTAGCATCAGTGAATATCTTGCTGAAGCCATCTTCTCCGGTAAATATCGTCCCGGCAGCTTCGTCCCCAAAGAGGTGGATCTAGCCGAGGAATTTCAGATCAATCGCTCCGCAGTCCGTAGCGATCTGCGCCAGCTTGTGGACGCAGGCATCATTGAGCGCATCTCGGGCCATGGCTCGAAGGTCAGGGCATTTGAAGAATGGAATATTCTGGACCCTCAGGTCACTCATTGGATGACCTGCTACGCGGCCCCCAATCCAGAAATACAACGCGAGATTCTCGCCTTTCGATTGGACGTCGAACCCTATGTAGCGATGACGGCCGCACGTCGTGCCACTGCACGAGATCTCGTCGCCATAGAGGAAGCTTTCGATGGCATGGCCCAGGACATGAATGCCGCGGAAAATGGCATGAAGCGTCTGCACAGTGATTACGATATCGCGTTTCATGTGGCAATCTTCAAAGCGACTCGCAACATCGTCTGGTCACAGCTTTCGCATATTCTACGGCCTTCAATCTACCTGCTGATTGAGATGTCCAACGAGAATGCTACTGACCCCGAAGCAAGCCTGGAGCGCCATCGAATACTGATGGAGGCAATTCGCACACGTCAGCCTCAGAAAGCCTTTCTTGCAGCTCAAGCAGTTCTCGGCGGAACAGCGGATGCACTCGGCCTCGAGCCAGGCGAGACCATCCTTGGCAGTCACTTTGCACTTCCCCCTTCTTCTTGAACTCAATCAGCCCCTCATTGATAACAATGAGGCTGATTGAGTGATACCGCTGACCATCAATTAGTGAACTTCACTCCAATAGAGAACGTCACTGAAGCAAAACCTTATTCGTACTCCATCTCCTCCAGCTCTCTACCACGCGTTTCCTTGACAGCCTTCATCACGAACACAATGGAACAGGCAGCGAAGAAAGCATAAACACCATACGCGGCCGCCAAGCCGATACCCGCCAGCATGATCGGGAAAGTCATGGTAATAGCAAAATTGGCGAGCCACTGAAATAGTCCTGCGACAGCGAGCCCGGAGCCACGAACCTGGTTAGGGAACATCTCCCCTAGCATGACCCACATTACCGGCCCCCATGACACATTGAAGAACAACACATAAGCATTGGCCGACAGCAGCGCAACAATCCCCATGCTGCCTGATAATGATAATGCTCCGTCAATGTTTGAGGCGGTAGAGAAAGCATATGCCACTATGCATAACGTCACCGCCATGCCAACGGAGCCAGCCCATAACAGTGGCTTACGTCCGATACGATCAATCAGCGAGATAGCCACCAGGCAAGCCCCGATAGACACTGCGCCACTGATCACGTTGATCAATAGGGCATCACCCTCGGAGAAGCCCACTGCCTGCCACAGCACCGCGCCATAATAAAAGACGACATTGATACCCACCAGCTGCTGAAATACTGCCAGCCCGATACCCACCCAGACGACACGATGAACACGTCCATTGGAGGTATTGAACAAGTCACGCAAGCTTGGAGCATGATGCTTGACGAGTGAATGGCGGATTTCCTCCGCTTTGACACGCCCGTCTTCTTCGCCCATCAGCGTTGTCAGCACACTACCCGCTTCTTGTTCGCGCCCCCGACTGATCAGGAAGCGCGGGCTCTCCGGAATGCTCAATAATGCGAGGAAGAATATCGTCGCAGGCACCATCTCGATCCAGAACATCCAACGCCAGGCCTCAAAACCGAGCCATAGACTTTCCGTGGAAGACCCTGCAACGTTAGCCAATACATAGTTGCTGAGAAAAGCCACGAATAAACCAGAGATTATTGCCACCTGCTGAATGGTCGCCAAGCGACCACGATTATTGGCTGGTGCAACCTCACTGATATATGCGGGCGTCATGACACTGGCAGCGCCTACTGCAATCCCTCCCAATACCCGATATACGACAAATTCCAGCGAGCTCTCGGCCACGCCAGAACCCCAGGCACTGACGATGAAGAATACGGCAGAGGCTATCAGCAGCGTACGTCGACCAAATCGGTCAGCCAGACGTCCCGCAAAGAAAGCACCGACAGCGCAACCCAGCAACATTGAGGCGACGTTGAACCCAGTGCCTGCACTATTCGAATTGAATGAGGCTTGAAGCCCATCGACAGTGCCGTTGATGACACCACTATCAAAACCAAAGAGAAAGCCACCGATAGCGGCAATACAACAGATTCCGAAGATATAGCGCTGATGCTTTAATTGCGCCAGCTCTGGCAAGGTCTCGGCGTGCATGGGAATTCCTTTTTGTTATTCATTGGCGTGACTTACAACCTGATATTGCTTGCTGACAAAACGAGTGATGATGACGACAGGTAATTAATGGCACCCCTGACAAACGCCATCAGCCGTCATAGCCAACCCGCATCGACCCAATAATTGTGCGCAGTACAGGCAGCCCCACCCTCTGATGCCAGAAACAGCACCATTGAGGCGATGTGATGGGGATAAATACGCACCTTGAGTTTCTGTTCAGCGACAATTTGCGCTTCATCCTCTTCGGAGTACCAGCGTGACTGTCGTGGTGTCTTGACGTTACCGGGAACGACGCAGTTGACCCTGATGGCATCACTCCCGAGTTCACGTGCTAGCGCTCGTGTCAGACCTTCAATACCGGCCTTGGAGGTTTCGTAGAGTGCGAGGTCCGCTTGCCCGAGATGCCAGCTGATGGACCCCATATTGATGATGGAGCCACCTCCTCGACGCGCCATCCCCGGTGCGACAGCCTGGCTTGCGAAAATCAAGTGCCGAAGATTGACTGCTATACGCTCATCAAAATAAGCAGGGGTAATATCAGTAAGTGAGTGGCGATCGTCGTTGGCCGCATTGTTGACGAGAATATCGATATCACCGATATCAGTTAGGGTTCTCTTTAGCGCTTCGAGATTGGTGAGGTCACATTGGTGATAGATCGCACGTGAGCCTGCTTCGCCATCAAGACCTACCGCTAAGATATCAGACGACTGATCCTGGAGATCCAGGAAGTGGACCTCTGCCCCCTGCTCGACGAAAGCCGTTACCAAGCCCTCTCCAATACCGGAACCACCACCAGTGATGACCACACGCTTGGTGGCCAATCCCGGGTAGATAGCGATGGGAGACGTGGAAGGTGGAGTCATGAAATTACCTCTGAATGGCGTGGATTCAGGCGCCTGACTCATGAAAGGCACCCAATGAGGTCCGCCCTTGTATCGGCAAGCCTGCGAAATAGTTAGTTAACAGTATTTACTTATCAATGGGAGCTTAACGATATTTTCGCCAACTTCCATTACACTTAAGTCCCCCACACCTCTCCAATAGACACCTATCATCCACGGACTTATGGATTATTCCGCCATATTTAAACAGCACACCTCCATCACAGAGCCAGCATCACTCACCCTCCTTTTCATGCCAATTAGTAATTTATGATTACCAACCACGTCTAGCTTTCAGCTACGTCATGAATGACAACTTCTTGATACACTGTAAGAATTCTCACCCATCGTTCGACAGGAAGCCTTCCAGCCCATGACCTTTGCTCCTCGTCCACAAGCCGGTGACCTCAGCTTCTTGAAACAGCTCAATCGCAGCGCCGTCCTGGAGGCGTTGCGTCAAACCCCGGGGCTTACTCGAGCAGAAGTCGCTCAAGGCTCAAAACTTACCAAGGTGACAGTCGGCGCCGCCGTACAGGCACTACTGAACGAAGGGTGGCTACAGGAGGGGGATTTACAACGCCGCGGCGGTGGGCGCCCCGGACGAGCGCTTTATCTCAACGAAACTCGCCACGCACTCGTAGGTGTCGAGATAGGTGTGCACGAACTACACGTCGTGACCTGCACGCTGAGAGGAACCATTCTTGAAGAGCGCCATTTGGCCTTGCTCCAAACTACTCCAGAAGAGACGCTGGATAGGCTGGCAATCCTTGTCGAGGAGATACTCGAGACACCCGAGATCAAGCAGCGTGAATGTCTTGGACTAGGGCTTGCCGTTCCGGGCCCTACCTCTCCGAGTCAACGACGCCTGAGCCTGGCCCCAAATCTTGGATGGAGAGATGTCGCCCTGCTCGACATGCTGCGGGAACGTCTCCCACATCTCGGGGGAATATGGCTGATGGATAACGAAGCCAAAGCAGCGGCTTTTGGTGAAATGTACTTCCGAAACGCACATCATCCCACTCCGGGATCATTGCTTTATATAAGTGCAGGCTCGGGGATAGGCAGCGGCCTCGTCGAAGGCAGACCTTTGCGCGTTATCCGCGGGGTTCATGGTCTGGCGGGAGAAATCGGCCATACGGTACTCCAACCCAGCGGCCTCTATTGCCATTGCGGCAATAGAGGGTGTGCCGAAACTCTGGTGAGTGGTTGGTCAATTCGTGCCGCACTGGGTATTTCAGAAGAGAGTGAGCTGGATAAGGCGATAGCTCGTCATCCGGAGCAGAACAGAGTCGCAACCACACTGAAGCATGCCGGCGAAGCACTCGGCATGCTTCTATTGAACCTGCATCACACACTGAACCCCGCGGAAATTGTCATTGGGGGCTCTTTGACCCGCCTTGGCCCAGCCTTGATGGAGCCAGCCCTGACCATGTTTGAGGAGCATCAGAATCGACTGCTTCCAGATGCCTCACGCATCGTCCCAAGGGTTCTCGACGACAGCCGCATCGTCGCAGCGCGCGGAATTGCTGCCGAGATACTCTCTCAGGCCCTTTCTGATACGCCAGCAAGCCCCAGGTCGGCACGGGTAGAAAATTGATATTGAGTATTGCTGGTATATCTCTCACCGGGCTTCAGCAATGTCGATGGAAACGACGGATGATGAGGTGAGTCCGGAAAGTGCTGTGTTTCCAACGCCACACCAGCATATCTTGAGTAGGCGTTGCCTGATTTTCCAATCAAACTGCCATCCAGAGAGTTCCCGGAATACAGCTGAATTCCGGGCTCCGTCGTATAGACCTTCATGACTCGTCCACACCGTGGTGCCTCAAGCACCGCAGCCAGTGTCAGAGTCTCGCTATCCTCATTCCCCTGTGTCACCACGAAATTGTGGTCATAGCCATTGGCCTGCACAAGCTGCCTATCGTCTGTCTCGATGCGGGCGCCAATAGAGATCGGTTGCCGGAAGTCAAAAGGCGTATCCGTGACAGAGCGAAGATCACCGACAGGAAGCAGAGCGTCGTCTATCGGTAGGAAGGCGTCGGCATTGATCATCAGAAGATGATCGAGAACATTGCCCTCACCCTCTCCCTCAAGATTGAAATAACCATGATGCGTCAGGTTCACATGAGTGGCTTTCGTCGTCACTGCCTGATAGCGGATATCGAGAGTATTCTCCGCAAGCAGGGTATAGCGCACTTCAATGCTCAGCCTTCCAGGAAAACCTTGATCACCGTCAGCGCTTTCCAATATCAGCGAAAGACCAACGCCCGTCCCTTCCCTGAAAGGCCGGGCCTCCCATAAGCGACGCTCAAATCCATCTACCCCACCGTGAAGTGTATTGCCTCCTTCATTTGTTGCTAACGCAAAACGGGTACCATCAATTATGAAGCTGCCTCCCGCGATTGCTCCTGAAAACCATGACTCTCAGGATGATCGCTAGCCGACGATCATGCCTGCGTGCGCGCCAATCAGTGGTTGTCTCGTGGAGGGCTGACGCGGGCCACATCGCGATACTCATCGGCGCCTCGTAGCGTCATCCCTCGATCTAGTGGTTCTATCAGTGTTCGCTGTATTTCCTGCCACGGAGTCTGATGAGCCGGATAAGGATATCCACCTATCGCATCAAGACGTTCTCGCCTCAGCTCCAGGGTGCTTTCATCCACCATCAAAACCACCCGCCCTCTGCCTAGATCGACACGCAACCGATCCCCGGTTTCAAGCAATGCCAAGGGGCCGCCAGTGGCAGCTTCGGGTGATGCGTTAAGAATGGAAGGCGACCCGGATGTTCCTGACTGACGGCCATCACCGAGACACGGCAGCGACTCGATACCCTGTCGAATCAAGGCTTCAGGAGGTTGCATGTTGACGACCTCAGCCCCACCCGGATGCCCTACTGGCCCCGCTCCGCGCATGACGAGAATGGTCGTCGCGTCGATATTCAAGCTTGGGTCATCGATGCGAGCGTGATAATCCTCGGAGCCGTCAAATACGACCACCCGGCCCTCGAAGGCCTCAATATCCTCTGGGTTATCCAGGAATCGGCGCCGAAAATCCGGCGAGATGACACTGGTTTTCATCAGTGCCGAGTCGAAAAGGTTGCCTTTGAGGTTCAAGAATCCTGCATGGGCAACCAGCGGATTATCAAAACGGCGAATGACGTCATCATCCAACGTATCGTTACCTTTTAGATTCTCAGCCATCGTATGGCCATTGACGGTCATCACGTCACCATTCAGCAGCCCATGCTTTAGCAGCTCGAGCGCCACGGCAGGTACCCCACCAGCACGATGAAATTCTTCACCGAGGTAGGCTCCCGCCGGCATCACGTTAGCCAGCAGAGGCACGGGATGCCCAAGACGCTGCCAGTCGTCGTTATCGAGCTTTACACCGGCATGACGCGCGATGGCATTGACATGAACCGGCGCATTGGAAGACCCCCCCAACGCGGAACACACCACCACCGCATTTTCGAAGGCCGCGCGCGTCAAAATATCGAGCGGCCTGATATCTTCCCAAACCATATTCACGATCCGATCGCCTGTTTGATAGGCAACCATCGAGCGTTCCTTGTAAGGCCCGGGAATCATCGCGGAGCCAGGCAAGCTCATCCCCAGGGCCTCGGCCATGGAGTTCATGGTTGAGGCAGTACCCATGGTATTGCAATGGCCAACCGACGGGGCGGAGTCAGTCGCTCTGGAGAGAAATTCAGCATATTCAATGTCGCCGGTAGCCAAGCGCTTCCTCAGCTCCCAGATGACCGTACCTGACCCCACCCTCTCATTGCCACGCCAGCCGTTTAACATCGGCCCACCTGATAACACGATAGCGGGAATGTTCACCGTAGCCGCCGCCATGAGGCAGGCTGGTGTGGTCTTGTCACAGCCAGTGGTCATTACCACACCATCCAGTGGGTAACCATGCAGCACTTCAACTAGACCGAGATATGCCAGATTTCGATCGAGCGCAGCGGTTGGCCGCCGAACGTTTTCATGGATTGGATGCATGGGAAACTCAAAGGGCACCCCACCAGCTGCGCGAATACCATCCTTCACACGTTTTACCAGCTCGAGATGATGACGATTACAGGGAGTCAGGTCGGAGCCGGATTGAGCAATACCGATAATTGGTCTCCCCGACGTCAACTCCTCCAGGGTCACGCCGTAATTCATGTAACGCTCGATACAAAGCGCAGTGGTACCCGGGTGTTCCGGGTTATCAAACCACCAGCGTGAGCGAAGCTGGTCGGAGGTGAGGCGGGGGCGATTCGTCATGCGAGACTCCATTCAAGGGTGACAAGCGCAATAATCTGATTACTTAAGAAGGATGTTGTGCTCAAGCTCATTCTGGAGCTGAATGACTCGGGTGAGCCGCTGTCGGAAAGATCGGTATGAATATATCGCAAGGAATTCTAATGAGAGTGCCTCGGCACATCCGCGCCACGGCAGCCGACCAGAAAGTCGAAATCACAGCCTTCATCAGCTTGCAGCACATGCTCTATATATAACTGGCGATAACCGCCCTGGCTGGCAATATGGTTGGAGGTTGCTCTCGGATCACCTTCTGCTAGCCGCTGGACCAACACCTCCTCCTCAACCTCAAGATTCAACTTTCCGGCATAAGCATCCAGTTCAATCCAGTCACCGTTTTGCACGACGGCCAAAGGTCCACCTGCCGCAGCCTCCGGCGCTACATGCAGCACCACGGTGCCGTAGGCCGTCCCGCTCATCCGGGCATCAGAAATGCGCACCATATCGGTCACGCCCTTCGCCAGCAGTTTCGAAGGCAGGCCCATGTTGCCGACCTCCGCCATACCGTGATATCCACGTGGGCCGCAGTGCTTCATCACCAGAACGCTGTGCTCGTCGACCTCGAGATCCGGATCATTGATACGCGCCTTATAGTCATCGAAATTCTCGAATACCACTGCACGCCCACGATGGTGCATCAGCTCCGGAGTTGCCGCCGACGGCTTCAGCACAGCCCCCTTTGGCGCCAGATTGCCGCGTAGTACGCACATACCGCCGTCCTCCACCAGTGGATTGTCCAGCGAGCGGATTACCTGATCGTTGTACAGCGGCGCATCCCTGACGTTGTCCCATAAGGTCTTGCCATTGATAGTCAAAGCCTTCTTGTGGGGAAGTCGATCGGCCTCGCCGAGGCGCCTTAACACTGCAGGCAAGCCACCGGCGTAGTAGAACTCTTCCATTAAAAAGCGCCCTGAAGGCTGCAGATCGACGATGGTCGGCGTGCCACGGCCGATGCGATTCCAGTCATCCAGCTCGAGCCCCACTCCCATGCGTCCAGCGATGGCCTTCAGGTGGATCACTGCATTGGTCGAGCCACCGATGGCTGCGTTGGTGCGAATAGCGTTCTCGAAAGCCTCCTTCGTCAATACCTTCGAGAGCTTCAGGTCCTCATGCACCATCTCGACGATACGATTCCCAGATAGGTGGGCAAGAACATAGCGACGCGAATCAACCGCGGGAATCGCCGCGTTATGGGGCAACGAGACTCCGAGAGACTCCGCCATGCAGGCCATGGTCGAGGCAGTGCCCATGGTGTTGCAGGTGCCCGCCGAGCGTGACATGCCCGCCTCGGCGGACATGAATTCATGCAGCGATATCTCGCCAGCCTTGACCTGTTCAGAGAGTTTCCAGACCACGGTGCCGGAGCCGATATCGCGTCCTTCGTGCTTGCCGTTGAGCATCGGACCGCCAGTGACCACCAGCGTCGGCAAGTCGCAACTGGCCGCCCCCATCAGCAGTGCAGGAGTGGTTTTGTCACAGCCAACCAGAAGCACCACGCCGTCCATAGGGTTGCCGCGAATGGCCTCCTCGACGTCCATGCTGGCCAAGTTCCGCGTGAACATCGCCGTTGGTCGCAGATTCGATTCCCCATTGGAAAATACAGGGAACTCCACTGGGTAGCCGCCTGCCTCCAGAATCCCCTTCTTGACGTGTTCGGCGAGCTTGCGAAAGTGAGCGTTACAAGGGGTCAATTCAGAGAAGGTATTGCAAATACCAATGATCGGTTTTCCTTCAAATTCGTGATCAGGAATACCTTGATTCTTCATCCAGCTGCGATACATGAAGCCATTCTTGTCAGCAGTACCAAACCACTCAGCGCTACGTAGCCTTGGCGTACTAGCAGGAGTGTCACCGCTGGCAGGCACTTTGTATGAACTCACTGATGATGCGTCATGTGTCATTGCCAGAATCCTGAGCGATCAGATGTGGTAGTGGCAACACTACGAGAGAGACGGCAATAAAAAAACCATACAAAGGTATATGTTGAACATACTATCAGTCGTTAGCTAGCAGCTCGGATACCAGTAAGCAACTTGAGCAAGACGCGGGCACTCATATGACATACTTATACTTATGTATGTTGTACATACCATTCAAATAGGCGCTAAAGTGAGATCAGAAAATACCCCGGCAGCGACTGTCATCAGGCACAGATAAGGAGCAGGAGTGACACCGAAAGCGTGATCTACGCTACAAGATGCGTTCCCACCTGTGCCGTTCTGCTTCCTGATGTGATCCAACTCAGCCTTGAGCATTAAGCGCTCTTTCATGCCCTAACCAAGGAATCATCATGACCCTCGAAGGCAAGCAACTCATCGGTAGTCAAGCCATCTTGACCCAAGGCTCTGTCATCCAAGGAATCGATCCTTCCTCTGGCGAACGTCTGGAGCCAATCTATTACGCAGGCAGCAAGGCGGAGGTCGAACGTGCATGCGAGCTCGCAGAAAAGGCTTCCAATCGCTATAGCGAAACCGATCTCGACACTCGAGCCACCTTTCTGGAAGCCATTGCAGAAAATATCGAATCCATCGGCGACAGCCTGATCGAGCGGGCCATGCGAGAATCTGGCCTGCCTCGCGCAAGGCTGGAGGGTGAGCGTGGGCGAACATGTAACCAACTGCGCCTATTTGCCAATATCGTGCGCGCCGGGGAGTGGCTCGATGTGCGCATCGATCCCGCACTACCGGAACGCCAGCCTGTGCCGCGCGTCGATTTGCGCCAACGGCATATTTCCCTCGGCCCGGTAGCCGTATTTGGTGCCAGCAACTTCCCGCTGGCCTTCTCGGTTGCCGGTGGTGATACAGCCTCGGCGCTCGCCGCAGGTTGCCCAGTCATAGTGAAGGCTCATTCCGCCCATCCTGGCACCTCTGAACTGATCGGCCGCGCCATACAAGCCTCGGTATCCGAGTGTGAACTCGACGAAGGAGTTTTCTCGCTGATCTATGACTCTGGCTTTGACGTTGGCCAAGCCCTCGTCAGTGATAAACGGATCAAAGCAGTAGGTTTCACAGGCTCCCGCTCTGGGGGCACTGCTCTGATGAGAATCGCGCAAGATCGCTCGGAACCTATCCCAGTCTATGCAGAGATGAGCTCTATCAATCCGGTATTCCTGCTACCGGAAGCACTCAAGACTCGCGGTCCTGACCTAGGTAAAGCATTTGTAGGTTCACTCAACATGGGCGCCGGACAATTCTGTACCAGCCGGGGATCGTGGTCGGCATCAAGAGCGCGGGCCTGGACGCATTCATTGATGCCGCCAGCACGGAGATCAAATCGAGTGGCGGTCAAACCATGCTGACACCAGGTATCTACGATGCTTACAGCAAGGGAGTGGAAAAGCTGGCCTCCAACAATCATGCTCGACACGTCGCATATGGCGAGGCTGGCGAAGGGCCCAACCAATGCCAGACTGGGCTCTTCATCGCCAATGCTGGCGATTTCTTGGCAGATAAGGCTCTGCAAGAGGAAATCTTCGGCTCTACTTCACTGATCGTAGAGTGCTCTGACCTCAGCGATCTTAAGCGCGTTGCCGAACACCTGGAAGGACAACTGACAGTAACTCTTCAGATGGATGATACAGATATCGATATCGCTCGCTCACTGCTTCCTACGCTGGAACGCCGAGCTGGACGTGTCATGGTCAATGGCTGGCCAACAGGTGTGGAAGTCTGTCACGCCATGGTTCATGGCGGCCCCTATCCAGCCACATCAGATTCACGTACCACTTCAGTAGGAAGTGCTGCGATACACCGCTTCTTACGCCCAGTGTGCTATCAGAACCTGCCCGAAGACCTGCTTCCCCAAGCACTTAAGGATAATAATCCATTGGGTGTCAGCCGACTGATGGACGGTAAACGCGAAATCTAACAGGGCCTGGCTGGCAAGAGATATCTCATAAGAGGGAGAGCACTCCATCAATAAAGTGCTCTCCCTTAATAGACTTGGTATTTCTCTACTGAAACCATAGCTGAAACAATGAATATCTCATCATAACTTATCATCTCACTCCACATTAATGGCGTGTCAAAACAGTAGAAAGAAACATCAATGTAACGTATCAACCACACCCAACCTCCCTAATCCGATGATGAAACAAGCGCCGCTATAAAATCAGACATGATTTCAGTATGAGGCTCATCACGTCGAGTCATCACACCGTAGTATCCGAGTGGGTCACCGATAACTAGTGGCAATGTCGCAAATTTTCCTTCGACGAATAATGTCTTCAATACCGAGCTCGGTAATACGGACAGGGTATCCGAGGATGCTATCAGCTGAAGAGATGCCTGTGTCGATGTCGTTTCAATGACATTTCGAGGCGAAGGCACACCTGCTTCAGCGAGGGCTGCCTCGAAAAGCCCGCGCATCGGACTGGTCATCGGGTGTAATACCCATGGCCATCTGACGACATCAGATAATGTTGGAACTTCCTGACATAGTGGATGGTCAGGTCTTACCACCACTGATACCGGCTCTTCTTTAAGACGATGAAAATCGAAAAGATGACGCTGGGAGTGTTCTGTATAGCGCCCTATCACGACATCTAGCAAGCCATACTCCAGATCAACAAGCAGTCGGTCACTGGAATTCTCGAGAAGACTGATTGCCAACTGTGGACGCGTCTCCTTCAGAATGGACATGGCATGCGGCAGCATGACAGGAGCGGCACCTGGTACAGACCCTACCATCAATTTCCCACATCCCCCTTCTCTCAGTGACACAAGATCATCCATCAATCGATTGGTATCATTGAGTACACGTCGAGCATACTGGAGCACTCGCCCTCCCGCCTGAGTAGTCTCTATTCTTCCAACATCTCTGACAAATAGCGCGGTCCCAAGAAACCCTTCTATATCTTTAAGCATTTTACTTACGGCAGGCTGACTGATATTCATCTGTCGCGCCGCAGCATGCATATTCCGACTTTCGTCCAAGGAAACTAGCGCCACCAAATGCTTCAATCTCAGCCAACTTCTCACGTGAGAACCACTGTCATTAGACATGAAACACCTTATCTTCGAGGACTAAAACCTGATGATAACCTGACGTTATCGCCTAGGCAAAAAAAACCATTGGCGGAATCTTTTACTATTTACATACACTGACTTGTCAGTGAAAAACAAACTTGAAAAATCCATGAAAAATTCTCTGATAAAAATATTCAATAGAAAGAAAATGAGCAAAATACATTCTACGAAACTCATAGATTTCATCGGTGATATATCGTAAGAATAATTTATCACAATGGCACCAAAGTCTATCAGACGTAGAAATATATCATGCTCGAAAAAGCATGCTTTTGAGTTCGTAACTTATTCAAACAGCCAGAACATCAGGATCAAAAAACAATAGGACACTCACTAGAATGACAATTATTACTCGCGTTGAAGCACTTGATATTCGTTTCCCAACCTCTCGGGACCTTGACGGTTCTGATGCCATGAATGCAGCACCGGATTACTCCGCCACTTATGTGATTCTTCATACCGATCAGGGTGAGGATGTCACCGGACACGGCCTTACCTTCACTATCGGACGAGGCAACGAGATCTGCGTAGCAGCCGTGAACTCTCTAGCTTCACGCCTGACGGGGCAACGACTCGAAGACATTACCCAGCGTATGGGGGAATTCTGGCGTGAACTCACGAGTGGTGATAGCCAGCTACGTTGGCTAGGTCCTGAGAAAGGTGTCATCCACCTGGCATCCGCCGCCATGATCAATGCCATTTGGGATCTATGGGCCAAACGTGAAAGTAAACCTGTCTGGAAGCTTCTGGCCGACATGAGCCCTGAGCAGCTCGTCAACTGCCTGGACTTTCGGTTTGTCACCGATGCCCTGACACCTGAAGAAGCAATATCGATACTCAAGCGTCGTGAATCGGGTAAAGCCGAACGTGAGGCCGAGCTTCGGAAAAATGGCTATCCGGCCTATACCACTTCGGCTGGCTGGTTAGGTTATTCAGAAGACAAGATGCGACGGCTATGTCGTGAAGCCATTGATGATGGTTGGCAACACTTCAAGCAGAAAGTGGGTGGAGACATTGAGGAAGACCGTCGCCGCGCTGCCATATTGCGCGAGGAAATCGGTGAAGAACGTACTCTGATGATGGATGCGAATCAGATGTGGGATGTCGATGAATCCATCGTCAACATGCGTCGATTGGCTGAGTACAATCCTCATTGGATCGAGGAGCCCACAAGTCCTGACGATATACTTGGGCATGCTGAAATTCGCCGCCGCCTCGGAAATATCGGTGTTGCTACTGGTGAGCATTGCCATAATCGCGTGATGTTCAAACAGCTTATGCAGGCCGAGGCTATAGATTACTGTCAGCTTGATGCTGCTCGGATGGGTGGCCTAAACGAAGTCATCATTGTGTTGCTCCTGGCCGCAAAGTTCGATGTCCCAGTGTGTCCTCATGGTGGTGGCGTGGGCCTATGTGAATATACTCAACATATTTCAATGTTCGACTATATCGCCATATCTGGCTCACTCGATGGTCGTCTTCTCGAATATGTCGATCACCTTCATGATCATTTTGTAGATCCAGTACAAATTAGATCTGGTCACTATCTTGTCCCTGATTCACCAGGGTACAGCATCACCATGAAGCCCGACTCTAGGATAAATTATACATTTCCTGATGGACAAGCGTGGCAATAAACCCAATCATATCTGCCATAAATACCTATCCATTAAACATCGTAAAAAAGAATGTTAAAACTATGATATTCCACGATAGTCCAATCCCATTAGGCCTATCATTATGGAGAAAATGCATGACAACAATTACAAGCCATTGCGCCAAAAATGCCAATTCATTTCACGGTAAAGAAAATAAAAACTCACGATTATCTCGAAAATCTATGATGATTGCTATCAGCTCACTTGTACTATCCAGTACATCATTGACAGCACAGGCCGCTACAGAGATGCCCGTCATTCCAGAAGTACAAGGAGCAGTGGTTCAAGGTGATGGCGATGACTACACGTTGAAATTCAGCATAGGTACCACACAGTCCAGTGCACAATATCGTGGACTGGAATATTTTGAGGATATTGTCGAGAAAAGAAGTGAGGGCCATATCCAGGTCGAGCTTTTTCACAGCGCTCAGCTTGGCGATGACTTGCAGGCTGTCAGCGCGTTGCAGGCGGGCACCCTGGAGATGACGGCACCTTCTACCTCACCCTTGGTCAGTATGTTTCCTCAGTTTGCCGTATTCGATCTTCCATTCCTGTTCCCCACGCCAGAAGTCGCAGATGAAGTACTGGATGGAGAGATTGGCGATCGCATGCTGGAAACTGCTAGCACGAATGGTCTGGTCGCCATCGGGTGGGCAGAGAATGGCTATCGCCAATTGACCAATAGCAAACAGGCCGTGACGACTCCTGGTGATCTTGGTGGCCTCAAGGTCCGCACCATGCAGAATCCGATTCATCTGGATATCTGGCGCACCCTTGGTGCCAATCCGACTCCCATGTCCTTTGCTGAACTCTTCACGGCACTTGAGCAAGGTGTGGTGGATGGACAAGAAAATCCCTGGATCACTATCCAGTCCTCAAAATTCAACGAAGTCCAGGCTATGCCACTGAGTCGAACCACGTATACACCCCCTTCATCACGCTGGTATCCGAACGCTTCTGGAAAAAACTTCCCGATGGCTACCAGCAACTGGTGACGGAAGCATCTCAGCAGATGGGTGACTATGAGCGCGAGGTGAGTCGCTCCATGAATGTCCAGATCAAGCAGGAATTGATCGATGAAGGCATGAAAATAACGGAGCTCACACCTGAACAAGTCGCGACATTCCAGAACAGCTTAGCTCCCGTCTATGACGACTGGCGTGAAAAGATTGGCGGTAAGTTGATAGACGATATCCGCGCAGTTTCACAGTAGTCCCTTCTACCCAAAGCGCCCTGTATTGCCATATTTCGCGGCAACGCAGGGCGCGTCACCAGGGAGGTGACTCATGTCGTTACAGACAACAGCCCCAGCTTGGTTGAGGTACATCACCACCACCCTGAGGATATCTGTCGGACTCCTTGTCATCGGGGTCGTGTTTTGCGTTACCGCCAATGTTTTCGGTCGCTTCGTACTCAACACGTCATACGAGTGGGCCGAAGAGATGTCACGCGTACTGTTCATCTGGCTTGTCCTGCTCGGTGCCGGACTCGGCAGCCTCGAACGAGAGCATGTAGCGGTGACTTACTTCAAGGAGCTCGCTCCTTCCGGTATACGCAAGCTGCTTGAGCTCATGGCCATTGCCATTATTTATGTAGTGTGCATTTGCATATTGGTCGGATTCACGGATCTGATCTCAGGCTATACGAGTGCCACACCAATGC
The DNA here is from genome assembly GCF_000591415.1 of Cobetia crustatorum. Classification (GTDB taxonomy): domain Bacteria; phylum Pseudomonadota; class Gammaproteobacteria; order Pseudomonadales; family Halomonadaceae; genus Cobetia; species Cobetia crustatorum. The sequence continues at coordinate 29,252 of NZ_JEMF01000054.1, forward strand.
TGGGTATTCCCAAGACATGGCTTTATAGCGCCATGCCTGTCATGGCAATCCTCACTCTGATTGCCAACACACTCGCGCTTATCGAGCTACTGCGGAGACAAGCAACATGATTCTTTGGAGTATTCTGATCGGTCTGGCCATCTGCATCGTGATCGGTATGCCGATCTCTTTCGGCCTTGGCGCCATTAGCCTGTTCATCTTCTTCTACGCCGACTATTCGTTGTCACCAATTGTGGCTCAAGCCGTCAATGGACTCGACTCCTTTCCACTACTCGCCATTCCATTGTTCATTCTCGTCGGTGAAGTGATGAGTGAAGGAGGGATTGCTACGCGATTGGTACGCCTGGCGAGCGCCTTGGTCGGCTTTGTCGCAGGGGGACTCGGTCAGGTGGCAGTGATGACATCGATGTTCTTCGGTGGAATCAGTGGTTCAGCAGTAGCAGATGCCTCTGCCGTAGGTAGCATGATGATCGAACCCATGAAACGGCACCACTATAGCGCCCCGCTCGCCACTGCCATCGTAGTTGCGGCTTCCGTCGTTGGCATCATCATCCCTCCTTCTATCCCAATGATTCTCTTCGGCGTGGTCACCAACACCTCGATTTCACAATTGTTTCTCGCAGGTATCGTCCCTGGCATTCTGATTACCCTGGGCCTTGCCGCCACGACTTATGTGCAATCACGCAAGAATGGCCGCGGACAACCCTTCTCGTTCCCTGAGCTCAAGGACGCGCTCAAGGATGCAGTTCTGGCATTGCTTCTTCCTATCATCATCGTCGGTGGCATTCTCACGGGAGTCTTCACTCCGACAGAAAGCGCCGCCATTGCACTGGTCTATGCCTTTGCCGTGTCGTTTTTTGTCTATCGCAGCCTTAGCCTCAAACGCTTTTTCTCTCTATGTGCTGCCACCGGCAGGCTGACAGGCGTGGTGATGCTACTACTCGCCTTCGCCAGTGTGCTGGCCTGGTTGCTGACAGCGAACATGATTCCTCAGCAGCTTGTTACCAGTCTATCGACCATCACCGAGAATAGGCTCCTCCTGCTCCTGATACTCTCTGCCTTCCTGCTGGTAGTGGGTTTCTTCATGGATTTAACGCCAGCAATGGTCATCCTGGCTCCGCTGATGACACCAGTCGTCGTCAAGCTTGGCATTGATCCTGTTTACTTCGGTGTCCTGATGTCATTCATTCTTGGCATTGGCCTGATCACACCGCCTGTTGGCACCGTATTGTACGTTGGCTGTGGCGTCGGAAAAGTCGGCATGGAAAGCCTGGTAAAGAGTCTCATGCCCTTCTATTTCACACTTGTCGGGCTATTGGCAGTCTTCCTGCTATTCCCGGGGGTGGTGTTGTGGTTCCGATAGATCCTTCGAATTCTGCCGCAATATTCCTGGCCGCTCTGAACTCAGAAATTCACTACTGGACTCAGATGAATTCGGCACATATTCACGTAGACGGGCATCACCTTGCATCATCAAAAGGTAATTGCTCAGTCATGCTCAATGGGGCCACATCATGACCGCACACGATGAGTTGCTTACCTTTCTTACCACTACGCTGGGACCTTCTGGAGTCCTTTGTGATGATGTTGATATCGCGCGCTACCGGATTGATTGGGCCGGCGCGCAGGGCGGTATTCCCTTGGCAGTCGCTCGCCCAGCGACTCCAGAGCAGGTAGCCGAAATTCTGGGATATTGCCACCGAAATGATATTCCTGTTGTTCCTCAGGGCGGAGGAAGTGGATTGGTGGAAGCCGCACTGCCGGACAGGGACACGCCAGAGCTGGTGATCAGCCTTGAGCGTCTGAATGGAATTCGTCACGTGGATCCTATCAATTTCAGCATGAGTGTTGATGCCGGATGCATATTGCAAACCATCAAGGACGCTGCCGAAGCGGAAGACTGCTTCTTTCCTCTCACACTCGGGGCACAGGGAAGCTGTCAGATAGGGGGGAATATTGCCACCAACGCAGGTGGTCTAAACGTGCTGCGCTATGGAATGATGCGCCAGCTAGTACTAGGGGTGGAAGTGGCGCTACCTGACGGGCGCCTGCTCTGCGACATGAAAGCGCTGCACAAGAACAATACAGGCTACGATCTGAAGCAGCTGTTCATTGGTGCCGAGGGCACGCTTGGCATCGTGACCGGTGCCGTGATCAAGCTGTTTCCCCGCCCGCAAGTGACGCGTACTGCGCTGATCGGCTGCCCGGATGTAGAGTCTGTACTCAAGCTCTATGCTCAATCACGCCGTAGCTGCTGCGACCTATTGAGCGCTTTCGAGTTGATCCCCCGCATCTGCCTCGAACTCGCCATTGAGGTCGCCCCCGACCTTCCAGACCCTCTTGATGAGGGGCACCCTGTCTATATTCTGATGGAGGTCGCGGCCAGCGGTCCGGTAAATCTGGATGGCATGATAGAAGCTCTGTTCGAGATCGGTATCGAGAACGGATGGATCAACGATGGTGTCTTGGCGACCAGCGATCATCAGGCCAAGCAGCTCTGGAGAATTCGTGAAGCCATGCTTGAGGGACAACAACGACGCGGAGAACATTTGCGAACCGATGTATCACTGCCCCTATCAGCATTGTCCGAATTCCACCACCGAGCGCAGTTATCCATGGAAGAAACATCTCCTGAGTGTACGGTGATTGCTTATGGGCATGTCGGAGATGGAAATCTTCATTTCAATGTCTTGCCACCCCCGACTCTCGAACAAGAGGCCAAGCGCAGTTTACTGCACGAACTCGAGCTTCAGCTATTCGATATAGTCGCCGAGTTTTCTGGCAGCATCAGCGCAGAACATGGCATCGGTCGAGCCAAACAAGCCCCCTTCCTGGAAACACTGACAGCACCCGAACACGAAATAATGCGCGGTATAAAACGCCAGATTGATCCCAGAGGCATGATGTCGCCAGGTCGGATACTGCCAGCGACACATGATTAGCCATCACACTCTTCTGACTATTCATCTCAAAAGGAAAAGGCTTCATGTTTAGTGCTAAGACTATAAATAGGGATATTTCTCTACTACCCCAAGACCATGAACGTGCCTTGCTTGTGGGTCGTGTCTGGCGTAGCGAGAAGCGGGGCCCTGGCATCGTGGTAGTTCGTGACCGTGAGGTTATTGACATTTCAGCCACTGTCAACGTGATGGCAGATCTACTTGATCACGAGAATGCCAGCTCTCTCGCGGCCTGCGCACAGGGTGAGACCCTTTGTGATATCGATACTCTTTTCAGTAACTCTCTCTCATCCCCCGCGACCCCTCCTTATTTACTGGCGCCTTGTGATTTACAGGCAATAAAAGCCTGTGGTGTAACCTTTGCCGTCAGTCTGATGGAACGTGTCATCGAGGAAAATGCAGGAGGAGATCCGGCACGTGCCAATGAATTACGTGAAGAGCTCAAGCATCTCATTGGCACTGATCTGTCGAAAATCGTTCCGGGTTCTGATGCCGCAATGACACTAAAGAAGGAGCTTCAGGAGCGCGGCGCCTGGTCTCAATACATGGAAGTAGGCATAGGACCAGACGCCGAAGTCTTCACCAAGTCCCAGCCGCTATCATCAATGGGCTTCGGCGCTTCGGTCGGGCTACATCCAAGCTCACACTGGAATAACCCTGAGCCAGAAATAGTGCTAGCAGTGGACTCGCACGGTCATGCCAAAGGCGCAACGCTGGGCAACGACGTCAACTTACGTGATGTAGAGGGCCGGAGCGCTCTACTACTGGGTAAGGCCAAGGACAATAACGCCTCTTGCGCTATTGGTCCGTTCATTCGCCTCTTCGATGAACATTTCAGCATGGACGATGTGCGATCTGCGCTCGTGAGTCTACGTGTCGAAGGGAAGGATGATAACTTCATGCTTGAGGACTCCAGTGACATGCGCGAAATCAGTCGTGATCCTGAAGAGCTAATCGCACAAACGGTCGGTGCACATCATCAGTATCCCGATGGATTCATGTTATTTCTCGGCACCATGTTCTCCCCCATTCAGGACCGTGATGGTACAGGACAAGGCTTCACTCACCACCTTGGTGATACGGTCACTATTTCTACCCCTGGTTTGGGTGCCTTGAAAAACCGGGTGGAGCGAAGTGATCAACTACCTCCATGGCAGTATGGCTTCCGAGCATGGATGGCTCACCAGGTCGCGAAATAACCACAAAAAGCGCCGCTTATGCGGGCGCTTTTTGTGGAGGCTGTCCCAATACCAGACACTCCTTCCAAGCCATCAAGGACTTTCGCGAAAGAAACGTTCTGACAGCCCCCTCCCTCTTTCCTTATGAGCGAAGGATATCGCACCCGGTACGCACCGAAAGCTCTTCCATCAGGGGATTGCGTTGTCCCTCATCAAACATGTTGAGGCTGAGCTTGAGTGTCTTTTCGCGCGACTTGGCATCATCAGATTGCACATACTTGATGATGCATACCTTCCCCTTCTTGAGCGTCAGACCGGTCACTTCCTTGTAGAGTGCCAGCTTGCGCCCCGCCAGAGGATTGAGCAGCAACGACACGTGATCTGTCTCCAGGATAGCCGCTGGTTTTTTCTTGTAGGCATTGCCATGCATGAAGCAGATGACGATAGCCATGACGAGCGGCGCGAAACCAGAGCTAGTCATGTTCTGGGATATAGTGAACAGAAACACCACGACAAGAATTGCCAGCGCAATCCAGGCCAATGTCATGTTCATTCGCGAGTGCTTGTCCGCATAGAAATCGAGCGGCTCCGCCGTTGTAACCTGAGTGCTCATGCAGCGTCCTTGTCAGCGTTCGCCAAGGCTTCGCGACGCGCTTCAAGAGACGACCCTTGATCTTTCTCCTTCAACTTGCGTGCACCGATCATGGCAACAAGCCCGAGAGGAACGAACAACAGACTACCGATTGCCACCAGAATGAAACCGGCCTTGTGCTTGCCGACTTTCAGCAAGGCAGCGCCAAATACACTGATGCACCAGCTGGCGAACAGCGACATCTGGAAGACGAATGCAGTATCTCCCGACATGTCTCTATCTGCTGCAATTTGCGGGAAAAACAACACGAACAACAGATTCAGGGCCAAGCCGACGACCAGTAACATAATGCCTCCATGCATTGAAATATTTTAAGTATTGAATATACCAGAATCGATGCTACCGGTCGTCTGACAATGCCTCGCCAATGCGGTCGAGAAGTTTCTACACGCCCAGACACGAAAACCCTCCTTTACCGGCAGATAAAGGAGGGTTTTTCACGACGATATTAGCCCATCATGACTGCTTGGCGGCCAATGCAGCACGATGCGCGTGCAGCTTCTGATAGCTTTCGATCAGACGTTGGTGACGATCAAGACCTTCCAGCTGCATGTTGGTCGGCTCAAGACCATAGAAGCGAACCTCACCTTCCACAGAGCCGACAACCGCCGCTATCGTCTCTTCACCGAACATGCGGCGGAAGTTGTAGAGGTAATCTTCCAGCTCCAGCTCGTCATCGAGGGTAATCTCCAGCACTGCTTTCGTGGCCTGATAATAAAGACCACGCACGACGGTGTTGTCGTTGTACTGCAGGAACATTTCGACGCGATCCAGCGCGTCTTCATGCAGGCCCAGCGCGAGATCGATCATCAGCTTCAGCTCAAGAATTGTCAGCTGACCCCACACGGTATTCTCGTCGAATTCGATGCCGATCAGCGTCTTGATGTCCATATGATCATCAAGCTGGCTTTCCTCCAGACGCTCCGAAAGATCCGACAGCTGCTCATCATCAAGACGATGTAGATTGAGGATATCTTCGCGATAGTCCAACGCCATGTTGGTGTTGTCCCACACCAGGTCTTCGACCGGATAGACCTCAGAATAGCCCGGCACCAGAATACGGCAGACCGGCGCGCGAGATCCTCGTGCACGGCCATATAGGATTCCTTGCCGCTCTCTTCAAGGATACCAAACAGATTGGCGACTTCTTCGTCATTGGTGCCGGAGAAATCCCACTCGACGAATTCAATATCCGTCTTCGAGCTGAAGAAACGCCACGAGACAAGGCCGGAAGAGTCGATGAAGTGCTCGACGAAGTTGTTCGGCTCGGAAACCGCATGCGAGCTGAAAGTCGGCGGCATGAAGTCGTTGAGCCCTTCAAAGCTACGACCCTGCATCAGCTCGGTCAGGCTACGCTCAATGGCGACTTCAAAGCTTGGATGCGCGCCGAAGGAGGCGAACACACCGCCAGTCTTCGGGTTCATCAATGTGACGCATGCGACCGGGAACTGTCCGCCCAGCGAGGCATCCTTGACCAGAATCGGGAAGCCCTGTGCCTCGAGCGCCTCGACGCCCTCGACGATCTCGGGGAACTTGGCCAGCACCTCTTGCGGCACATCTGGCAGCGTCAGCTCCTGTTCGAGAATCTCGCGCTTCACGGCTCGCTCAAAGATCTCCGAGAGACACTGCACCTGCGCTTCCGGCAGGGTATTACCCGCACTCATGCCGTTACTCAGATACAGGTTCTCGATCAGATTGGACGGGAAGTAAACCGTCTCGCCATCTGACTTGCGCTCGAACGGCAGTGACACGATGCCACGATCCGCACGCCCGGAGTTGGTGTCGATCAGATTGGAGCCACCCAGCTCACCGTCGGGATTGAAGATCTCCAAGCAGTAATCATCCAGCACGCCTTGTGGGATTTCATCTTTCGGACCCGGCTGGAACCACTTCTCGTTTGGATAATGCACGAATTCGCTGTCAGCGATCGCTTCGCCGAAGAACTGGTCGTTGTAGAAGAAGTTGCAGCTCAGACGCTCGATGAACTCGCCCAGCGCCGAACACAGTGCGCTCTCCTTGGTCGAGCCTTTGCCATTGGTGAAGCACATCGGCGACGCGGCATCACGAATGTGCAGCGACCAGATATGCGGCACGATGTTGCGCCAGGAGGCGATCTCGATCTTCATGCCAAGGTCATTCAACAGACCGGTCATGTTGGCGATGGTCTGCTCCAGCGGCAGGTCCTTGCCTTCTATCCAGGTACTCTGCCCTTCCGGCGGCTCCGCCATCAGCAGTGCCTGTGCATCTTCATCGAGGTTATCGACTGTCTCGATCTCAAAGCCCGGCCCCGTCTGGACGACCTTCTTCACAGTGCAGCGCTCGATGGAACGCAGGATGCCTTGGCGGTCTTTGTCCGACAGTTCTTCCGGCAGCTCAACCTGAATTTTGAAGATCTGGTTATAGCGGTTCTCCGGATCGACGATATTGTTCTGCGACAAACGAATGTTCTCGGTCGGAATGTCCCGCGCCACGCAGTACACCTTCACGAAGTACGCCGCGCACAGCGCTGACGATGCAAGGAAGTAGTCGAACGGGCTCGGTGCCGAACCATCACCCTTGTAACGAATGGGCTGATCGGTGATGACCGTGAAGTCATCGAATTTCGCCTCGAGCCTCAGGTTGTCGAGAAAGTTGACCTTGATTTCCATGAACGATGCACCGCTGTGAAGAGTATGAGCATGCGCGCCTCGAAGGCGGCTACGCGATGGGGCCATTATCCAGATTTTGAGGCGCGGCGTCTTGCCTTGCATTACATTGCCTAACACGTTGAGCCACAGGGCAGAGGGGGAATTGGATATTAAAAATCACCAGTAAATTAGATACACCTTAATCTATACCAGTATTTCACTTATAAATTTTCTATGAAAAAAAGTTTCAGTCGTGCTAATTTCAAAGTTAGAAACCTCCATAAATATAAGAGAGTACAAAATGAAAGGGAACGAAATGTCAATAGAACAACCACTGGCTATAGATACAAACAACCAACATAGGAACATAACTCTCGCTATTATATTTTTTGTGATTTTTATTTCTTGGATTGGTTACCTCGACAAATTAGCCTTGAACTATATTGATTCAGCAACCAATCAGTCTTTGGCGGCATTCGGTATTGCCAAAATAATCAATGCTTTTGTATCAGTGATACAAACAGCACAATTCGAATTCTCACTAGGTGTGGGTGCATCACTGCAAGTAGGACAGTTGCTAGACCCGATCAATGATGCTGTTGAACAATATTCGGAAATAATGAAAATCTCTATCGCATCCCTTTTTGGTCAAAAGATGCTGATTGAAATTTCTTCCACCACTATTTTTAAAACAATATTGACAATCACAGGGCTAGCATTTGCAGTTGCAATAGTTACTAGACAGAGAATAATGACCAATTTCCTATTTAAGATTTTTGCCTCTATGGCATTCCTCAGGATTATAATCGTATTGGTCGTACTAATGAATGGAATAGTGAGTCAGGCTTTTGTAGATGATTATGCTGAAAAAGAAAATATAGCACTTGGTGGCGTAAAAGATATCGTCGATACGGATATTGAAAACCAATCAAAAAAACAAGAGGATTCGCTAACGATTGAGGAAAATAAAAAACTTGAAAATGATTTAGCTAGCTTGACAAACAAAAAATCGATCATCATTGCTGAACTTACAACTGTACAATCAGATATTATTGAAAAGCAAAATGATTTCAATAAAACACAGAGCACACTGAATACGTATAAAGAAAAATTAAGTACTCTCGATAAAATCAGCTTTTTTGACCGCGACAAGGAATACAAAGACCTCGACAATGATCGTGAGTTAGCAAACCAAGATCTCAAAAATTCTATAGCAATGCTAGAAGATCTAACAGATAATTTAGATAATATCGATAGTGACATATTGGATATAGAAGAGGAACTCAATGGCGACTCGGAAGGATGGTTATCAAGTACCAAACAAAAACTTAGTCACCTAGCAAACATGTCTAACATAACAAAGCTAGGCCAACAGCTAGATCATACAATAACCTCCATGATCAACTTGATGACTATATTCTTAATAAAAACCATAATAATGCCTTTGATCATATTATTGATTTTTTTAAAATCATTCAAAGGTGTCTGGGGTATTGATGCCAAAGACTGGGTCAATGATCAAAAGAGAAATATTAAAGATTTAAAAGGATAACCAAAAGCGCCCAAAAGGTATATGCACAAAAAAGGCACTGTCATCGACAGTGCCTTTTTCACATCTACTGCTATCTCAATGGGACTCGCCGGATCATCAGATCGCGGTGTAGCCGCCATCGACCAGCAGGTCGGCGCCATTGATCATGGCTGCTTCTTCATAAGCCCGGAACAGGATGGAGGCTGATATTTCGCACGGCGGTGTGAAGTTAAGCATCGGGATGAGCCGCTTCATTCGATCGCGCGTCTTGTCCACCTGGCTGTAACGACCTCACGAGCATCTAACGATCCACGGCACGTCGAAACACGTGCATTCCGTGAGACTGGACGGCCTTTGTGACCCACCATGATTCAATGACTTTTTGCCAGCAATGATAGTTTAAATACCGCTTAATGCTTTTCAGATAACGCGTTTGAAATGGCCAGATTGGACAGTTCAATACGAATAATTTATGGTTGCTTGTGGAAAGCATAATGCGAAAAAATAATTGTTACATTCCGCATACATTTACGTGCCTGGCGACCAGTCGCTCAGGGTGCATAGCGTATGCCGTAGACCAAGGATATTGCTTAAAAAAACCGCCATAGCTGATGGCTACACTCAATAACAAGGAAGATCATGAGACTTCATTATACTGATGAAGGACGATGCATGCCCCGACGCCCGCCCCCCGCCACTTTCCTCGACGGGAAGTGCTAAGGGCCCAGTCACTACCGACTGAGTCTGCCGATAATCAATGACGTGGCATATCGCGCTGCGCAGGACCTCAGTTGCCTGTGCAAATAATGCTGTATTCGTCTACGGCTAAGAACCTTCCTCTCATTACTCGTCGCTGTCGACAGTGATTTCTGCTGCTGACCAGTGCCCTGTTAACCCACAGAGGGTCCGTTCTTGAACAATGAATCGTTATATCAATTCTCGACGCTGACTGTCGTGCTGCTATTGGTTGCCTTCTATGGCGGCACCTATCTGATAACACTCAGCATCCGCAAGAAAACCGAAGATGCTGACGAATTCATGGTCTCCAACCATAGAGTCGGCTTCGGCATGGGCGCTGCGAGCATGACCGCCACCTGGATCTGGGCGGCATCGTTCTACGCAGCAGCTACCTCGGGCTTCACCTATGGCGTCTCTGGCCCGATACACTATGGCTTCTGGGGGGCACTGATGATTCTATTCATCTATCCCTTCGGCCGTCGGTTCCGCAAGCTTGCCCCCAATGCCCACACGCTGGGGGAGCTGATCCATGCGCGACACGGTTCAAGCAGCCAGCTGATCCTGGCCTTCTCCAACGTGCTAGGCAGCATCATCAGCCTGATGGTCAACTTCACTGCCGCCGGCGCACTGGTCTCCGTGCTGTCTCCGCTGTCGTTCCAGGCGGGCGTGATCATGGCGGGGACAGGGGTGCTCTTCTACACCTTCTGGTCTGGCTTCCGCGCATCGGTCTTGACCGATTTCGCCCAGCTGGTCGCCCTGATGACCATCGCCATCATCATCATACCCGCGGTGTTCTTTGCCATGGGGGGGCCTGCAGAGCTCGTCGAAGGTTTGAAGCATGTCACGCCACAACAGGCGGACTTCTTCTCGATGGATGCCATCCTCAATCAGGGGGCTCCCTTCTTCGTGGCTGTACTGGCCTACGCGATCGGTAACCAGACCATTTCCCAGCGCCTCTTTGCCGTCAATGAAGACCACATCAAACCGACCTTCATCACGGCGACCGTAGGCTATGGCGCCATCGTCATCGGCCTGGGCATGATCGGCCTGATGGCGCTGACACTGGGTGTCGAGCCCATGAATGGCGACATGAACAATCTGATCCCTCAGATGGTGTCTGAGTACTTGCCGCCCTTCTTCATCGCACTGTTCTTCATTCTGGTGATCGGCTCACTGTCGTCCACCGCCGATTCTGATCTATCTGCGCTGTCCGCCATCATCATGGCCGATGTCTACGGCAAGAATATCGCCCGCGGCAAGCCAGACCCCAGACGCATGCTGCTCATCGGTCGTGTGACCATGATTGTCGCGACGATGCTCGGTATTACCTTCGCCAGTTTCTCACTGGATATCCTCGTGATGCTGGTATTCGTCGGTGCGCTGTGGGGGGCTATCGTATTCCCTGTCATCGCCAGCTGCTTCTGGAATCGGGTCACCAATGCCGCCTTTACCGTCTCGGTACTGGTCGCCATGGTGCTGTTCTGCGTTGCGCGCTTTGAACTGGTTCCGCTCACTGGACTCAGCGGGTTGTTCTTCGAGTTGCTCGCCTGCATCGGGGGCGGTGTCATCATCGGCCTGATGGTATTTGGCTTCCTCGGACGCACACTCGGCATCATTGCAGGTGTTGCGGCAATGATTGCCATGCTGATCTTCGCCACCGGCTTCCTTCGCGATTACACCGTGCTGCTGGCTTCACTTACCGCCTACGGCACCAGCACGCTGGTGTGTGTGGTGATGAGCCTGTCCAGTCGTCAGGAGCGCTTCGATTTTGCCACCATCGGTGAAAAGGTCGGCAACTACGATGAAGCGCTGGATGCCGAGAATCGCCGTGACTCTGATTCGATCCAGACACGGCCTGCCACTCCAACGAATGCATAGCACCTGAACACAAGGAGACATTCATCATGACGTTACTCTTCGCTGTTTATGTCCTGGTCTGGCCGGTGCTGACACTGGCGGTACTGGTTGTCATCTGCCGTGCGGTTGCCCGCGACCGCCGCAGTGCACGAGAAGAAGAACGCGAGCTGGTCTAAAGCATCAGCCCGGGATATCTCGAGCATCCTGCTGGCAACGTCATGCCATCCTTGACCTGTGGCATGACACCCCAAGACCCCAAAGCCCGC
>NZ_JEMF01000055.1 GCF_000591415.1 Cobetia crustatorum
CTTCTCACTGTTCACTGAACAGCCGCTCTTTAACAATGTGAATCATGCTGACGATGGATATGTGCGCCAAGCATATGTCCATCAAACGATATGTCGGAGTTGTCCGACATTTTCGTAATCCTTGACAGACCCCTTGGGGTTATATGGTCAAGCGATTAAGCGCATACGGTGGATGCCTTGGCAGCCAGAGGCGATGAAGGACGTGATAGCCTGCGATAAGCGTTGGCGAGGTGGCAAATACCCTGCGACCCAACGATTTCCGAATGGGGAAACCCACTCACCATCAGGTGAGTATCTATAGGCCAATACATAACCTATAGAGGCAAACCCGGGGAACTGAAACATCTAAGTACCCGGAGGAAAAGAAATCAACCGAGATTCCCCAAGTAGCGGCGAGCGAACGGGGACCAGCCCTTAAGCGATACAACTGACAGACGAACAGGCTGGGAAGCCTGACGATACAGGGTGATAGTCCCGTAGTCGAAGTCTGAGTATCGTGAAATCGAGTAGGTCGGGGCACGAGAAACCTTGACTGAACATGGGGGGACCATCCTCCAAGGCTAAATACTCCTGGCTGACCGATAGTGAACCAGTACCGTGAGGGAAAGGCGAAAAGAACCCCGGCGAGGGGAGTGAAATAGATCCTGAAACCGTATGCGTACAAGCAGTGGGAGCAGACTTGTTCTGTGACCGCGTACCTTTTGTATAATGGGTCAGCGACTTATATTCTGTGGCGAGCTTAACCGATTAGGGGAGGCGTAGCGAAAGCGAGTCTTAACTGGGCGACCAGTCGCAGGGTATAGACCCGAAACCGGGCGATCTATCCATGGCCAGGGTGAAGATTGAGTAACATCAATTGGAGGCCCGAACCCAAGTATGTTGAAAAATGCTGGGATGAGCTGTGGATCGGAGTGAAAGGCTAATCAAGCCCGGAGATAGCTGGTTCTCCTCGAAAGCTATTTAGGTAGCGCCTCACGTATCACCGCTGGGGGTAGAGCACTGTTTCGGCTAGGGGGTCATCCCGACTTACCAACCCGAGGCAAACTCCGAATACCAGTGAGTGCAGCGTGGGAGACACACAGCGGGTGCTAACGTCCGTTGTGAAAAGGGAAACAACCCAGACCGTCAGCTAAGGTCCCAAAATCCTGATTAAGTGGGAAACGATGTGGGAAGGCTCAGACAGCTAGGAGGTTGGCTTAGAAGCAGCCATCCTTTAAAGAAAGCGTAATAGCTCACTAGTCGAGTCGGCCTGCGCGGAAGATATAACGGGGCTAAATCAGGTACCGAAGCTACGGGTTCATCCTTATGGATGAGCGGTAGAGGAGCGTCGTGTAAGCCAATGAAGGTGGATTGAGAAGTCTGCTGGAGGTATCACGAGTGCGAATGCTGACATGAGTAACGATAAGGGGAGTGAAAAACTCCCCCGCCGGAAGACCAAGGTTTTCTGTTCTACGTTAATCGGAGCAGAGTGAGTCGGCCCCTAAGGCGAGGCGGAAACGCGTAGTCGATGGGAAACGGGTTAATATTCCCGTACCGGATATGGTTGCGATGGGGGGACGAAGAAGGCTAGGTGAGCCAGGCGTTGGTTGTCCTGGTGAAAGCATGTAGGCCGAGGAATCAGGCAAATCCGGTTCCTCTGAGGTCGAGATGCGAGACGAACTGACTACGGTCAGGAAGTTGCCGATGCCACGCTTCCAGGAAAAGCCTCTAAGCTTCAGATCATATGCGACCGTACCCCAAACCGACACAGGTGGTCAGGTAGAGAATACCAAGGCGCTTGAGAGAACTCGGGTGAAGGAACTAGGCAAAATGGCACCGTAACTTCGGGAGAAGGTGCACCGGTTTGAGTGAAGGACTTGCTCCGTAAGCTCTTACCGGTCGAAGATACCAGGTGGCTGCAACTGTTTATTAAAAACACAGCACTCTGCAAACGCGCAAGCGGACGTATAGGGTGTGACGCCTGCCCGGTGCCGGAAGGTTAATTGATGGGGTTAGGATTCGTCCGAAGCTCTTGATCGAAGCCCCGGTAAACGGCGGCCGTAACTATAACGGTCCTAAGGTAGCGAAATTCCTTGTCGGGTAAGTTCCGACCTGCACGAATGGCGTAATGATGGCCACGCTGTCTCCACCCGAGACTCAGTGAAATTGAAATCGCAGTGAAGATGCTGTGTACCCGCGGCTAGACGGAAAGACCCCGTGAACCTTTACTATAGCTTTACACTGGATGCTGATGTTGTCTGTGTAGGATAGCTGGGAGGCTTGGAAACCTGGGCGCTAGCTCAGGTGGAGCCAACCTTGAAATACCAGCCTGACATCATTGGCGTTCTAACTCAGGTCCCTTATCGGGATCGAGGACAGTGTATGGTGGGTAGTTTGACTGGGGCGGTCTCCTCCTAAAGAGTAACGGAGGAGCACGAAGGTACCCTCAGCACGGTTGGAAATCGTGCATTGAGTGCAAGAGCATAAGGGTGCTTGACTGCGAGACAGACACGTCGAGCAGGTACGAAAGTAGGTTCTAGTGATCCGGTGGTTCTGTATGGAAGGGCCATCGCTCAACGGATAAAAGGTACTCCGGGGATAACAGGCTGATACCGCCCAAGAGTTCACATCGACGGCGGTGTTTGGCACCTCGATGTCGGCTCATCACATCCTGGGGCTGAAGTCGGTCCCAAGGGTATGGCTGTTCGCCATTTAAAGTGGTACGCGAGCTGGGTTTAGAACGTCGTGAGACAGTTCGGTCCCTATCTGCCGTGGGCGTCGGAAGTTTGAGAAGAGCTGCTCCTAGTACGAGAGGACCGGAGTGGACGAACCTCTGGTGTTCGGGTTGTCACGCCAGTGGCATTGCCCGGTAGCTACGTTCGGACGGGATAACCGCTGAAAGCATCTAAGCGGGAAGCCCCCTTCAAGATGAGACTTCCCTGAGGCCTTGCGCCTCCTGAAGGGCCCTTGAAGACTACAAGGTTGATAGGCTGGGTGTGGAAGCACAGCAATGTGTTGAGCTAACCAGTACTAATTGCCCGTGAGGCTTGACCATATAACACCCAAGGGGTTTGCTTAGGCAAACGCCGGGATTACGACACACGCAAGTGTGGTCGGACCGACATATCGGTCAGCATGATTCATATTGCGAGTCGCGAGGCCACAAGCCTTGAGACTCAGGTGCAGCAATGCACCCCCGTTTCGCCTGACGACCATAGCGAGCGTGAACCACCCGATCCCATGCCGAACTCGGAAGTGAAACCGCTTAGCGCCGATGGTAGTGTGGAGTTTCTCCATGCGAGAGTAGGTCATCGTCAGGCACCTATACTGAACCGCCCCTGTAGCCTTGCTGCAGGGGCGGTTCTCTTTGT
>NZ_JEMF01000056.1 GCF_000591415.1 Cobetia crustatorum
TTCAGCGAGGGACGTGGCGGTCAACATGCCCGCGACTTCCTCGGGAAGTGGCGGGGCAAGCTGGTCTGTGACGACTACAGCGGCTACAAGCAGAGCTTCGCCAACGGTGTTACCGGGATCGGTTGCATGGCCCATGCCCGCCGTAAATTTGTCGATCTGCACGTCGCTGGCAAGAGCCAGATCGCCGGGCAGGCTATCGAACTGATCGGTCAGCTATACCAGGTGGAGCGTGAGGTACAGTCACTCAGTACGGAAGAGCGTCAACGGCTGCGGGAGACGAAAGCAAAGCCCATCGCCGATGCGCTACATCGCTGGATGCTGGCGCATCGCGAGAAGGTCCCGAATGGTTCGGCGACGGCGAAAGCATTGGATTACAGCCTGAAGCGCTGGGCGGCGTTGACGCGCTACCTGGATGACGGCGCGTTGCCGATCGATAACAACCGGGTGGAGAATCTGATTCGCCCCTGGGCGCTGGGGCGTTCAAACTGGCTGTTCGCCGGATCTCTGCGCAGTGGCCAGCGTGCTGCCACCATCATGAGCCTCATTCAGTGTGCCAAGCTGAACGGCCATGAGCCCTATACCTACCTGAAGAATGTGTTGGAAAGGCTGCCGACCCAAAAGGCTAGCCAAGTGCACGAACTTCTGCCCCATCATTGGCAGCATACTGCGTGATCACTCGCAAGCGGTGATGCCCGAACGCTTACGTCTTAAACGGCAAGTTTCGTTATCATCGAGATCGCGTTCTGGTAGGTGGGTCGTCTTCCCCCCCTGGACCAGCATAACGTGAATGGATCTTGTTCCATGCCTTTACACCAGAGAGTCTCGAGTCAGCCTGTTCTTTGATTGCTCTCGGACACTGTATGACATAGGGATAGAGAGAGGCGGCTGTCACCATGCCGCGTTAAAGGATGCCCCACTTAACCACTGTATCAGTCTTCGTGTCAGTGTCTGCCGTGATCGAGCATCGTATGCGACTTTCAACAGCTTTTAACTCGCCGGATGACCATGACTCAATATCCTGAGCCTTCCCCAGTTGAGAAAAGTTCTCAGTACACTGACGTCACCCGCCTGGCGTCACGACTCCTCATGTACATTATCGTCGCCCTATTTCTTATGTCGGGTGGCGGCCTGATATACCTCAGTCTGGCGGTCGACGAAGACCAGCTGGCGCATAACAAGTCTGATGTTTCATTGGCGTTGAATAGCCGATTGGAACAGATTGCCATCGCCCTGGACGACTATGCCTTCTGGATCGATTCCTATGACTATACCTATGGTGAAGTCGATCATGAGTGGGCGTATGAACGAGATAATATTGGGGCTTCTCTATATCCCACCTATGGACTGAATGGCGTATTTATTGTGGGGCCAGCAGGCGCTACACGTTACGCTCTCATCAACGGTGAATTGACTGATGTCAAGGTAGAGGAGTGGATCCAGAGTGATCTGCCACGCTTACTGGAAAAAGCCAGAGAGGGGTCACTGGAGGATGAGGTCGCGACTGAATATACGGCAGTCAATGGCGTACCCGCTGTCGTCTCGGCTGCCGTTATTCGGCCGGATAGTTCTTACGTACAGTTCGAGACGCTTTCCTATCTTTTGTATGTTGACATCCTGGATGCGACAAAACTGGCCGCACTGGCCGAAAGCTATGACCTGAAAGGCTTGCGTGCTGGCATTGGAGCAGGGGAAGACCTCGAGGAACCCTACGTGATTCTCGCCAGCGAGGAGGTTGGGGATATTGTGTTGCAATGGCAGAAAACCGCTTATGGCCAAAACATCCTCATCAAGGTGCTGCCTACCTGGGTATTGGTAGGGGGGCTGGTACTGTTCCTGTTGATATGGCTTCGCAAGCGTATCAATCATGCCAGCAAGGTAGTGGATGAAGTGCAGGGCGCCTTGAAAGTCAGCGAGCAGCGTTTCAAGAATCTGTCAGAAATTTCGTCCGACTGGATCTGGCAATCCGATACAGACCAGGTCTTGGTCTATCTGTCTGAGCGCTTCGAGCCGCTGACAGGGTTGTCGACTTCGGAGTGGGTCGGAAGACCGTTGTCAGAGCTTTTGCATTACAACGCGTCGACTTTGGTGGCCATTGCCACACGTGGGGCGGCGGCCGGGCGTCAGCCTATCGAGTGTGAGCTGCGGGATGGCGAGGGGCGTGTGAGATATTGTCAGATTTTTGCCTGTGAATTTCGTGTCGGGGGAGAGCTAAAGGGCTATCAGGGAACCGTGTGTGACATTACGCGTGAAATGGAAGCCAAGGCGCAGATCGAGCACCTCAGTCAACATGACCCACTGACCGGGCTTGCCAATCGCCATCGCCTCGATCGGTTTCTTGGCGAGAAGTTGAGTACCGAGGTGAGTGGTGATCATCCATTATTCGTACTGGCGCTTGATCTTGATCGGTTCAAGCCAGTCAATGATACCTACGGGCACGCGATTGGGGATCAGGTGCTCCGTGAAATTGCGAAAGCGATCCAGGAGTGCACAGAGGGTCGCGATATGGTCGCAAGACTCGGGGGAGATGAATTCATTGTGGTCGCCACGCAGTGCAAGACGCCTCAGGACGCAACACGACTGGGCCAGTGTCTGATCGACAAGATCAATCAACCGATCCAGATCGAGAATCACGTGATTCACGTCGGGACCAGCATTGGTATCATCGCCGCGCCATATCATGCATTGACTCATGATGCGCTGTTGCGGGGTGCGGATATTGCGCTTTATGAAGCCAAGTCCCAGGGCAGAAATGTGGCATGCATTTACGACCCTTCCATGAGCGAGCGCATCTTGGAGCGACGTCAGCTGGAAATGGATTTGTGCCAGGCTGTCGCACGCAAGGAGTTGCGGCTTGAGTTTCAGCCGCGTTTCGATGCAATGACTCAGGACATCATCGGCGCAGAGGCGTTGGTACGCTGGCATCACCCTATTCGGGATGTGTTAGGTCCGGCTTGCTTCATTCCTGTGGCAGAAGAAAATGGCGTGATTTTCGAGATCAGCGATTGGGTCTTGCGAGAAGCCTGCTGGAACGCCATGAGTTGGGATAACAATCTTTGGGTGTCAGTCAATCTATCTCCCGTCGAGTTTCAGCGTCATGATCTGGTGCAGCGCATCCAACGGGTACTCGAGGAGACTGGCTTGTCTGCTGAACGTCTGGAGCTGGAAATCACCGAGAACATCATGCGGGAGGATTCCGAGGCGATCCTGACGACGATGAGTGATCTCAAAGCGCTAGGAGTTCGCTTGTCGATGGATAATTTCGGGACGGATTACTCCTCGCTGGGGTACCTGCAGAGCTATCCATTCGATGGCATCAAGATTGATCGCAGCTTTCTCATGTACCTCGACCATTCTGAGCGTCATGAGGCAGTGGTGGATGCGATCATCAGAATGGGGCACGCCCTGTCTCTCAATGTGACTGTCGGCGGTGTGGAAACGACTGAGCAGCTCGAGAGGGTCTCCAGTCTCTCCTGTGATCAGGTGCAAGGGTTTTATCTTGGCCCCCCAGTCTCACCGGCCTCTTTCAAGGAGTTGTTGTGTGACGACGTGTCCCGATAACCCGCGCGATGCTAGGCCGTCAGGAGATTAGGACGAGGTGTTCTCGATCTTCAGCGGGCACGGATCGGGCGTGTCGAGCCTGTCAGGTCGAACCTCACGGCACACTGTCTGCTGTTCATTGTCTGCTCAGAGGGAATGCTGGCTCACGGGAAGCCTCGGGTATCCCAAGGCAGGGTGCCCTGTCAGACGCTCCGATATCGTCTCACCATAGTGTCGTCTGCTTAGTGAAAAGGAAGAGGGCCGTCCCACACGACTGTCAGCTAGCAGGAGAAGGGAGCGTGGTGGTTGACCGCGCCCGGACTTCCCGTGTCAGAAAGGCTCCGGGCGCGCTGGCAGGAAAGATCATGTTGCGAGGATGGAATGGATTCGCCTCAGCAGTGACAGACTGGGTCCCATTGAGGCGAGTCGAGAGGAGCTTAGCTGCGCGACATCAAAGGCCCGGGATTGTCCAGGTAGCGTTCACGAATATGTTGTGCTGACCAGTAGGTCAGCGCCGCGACGGTCCCTGTCGGATTGTGTTGCATGTTCTGTGGGAACGCACTGGCTCCCATGACGAAGAGGTTATGTGCATCCCAGTGCTGCAGATATCGATTGAGGACAGACGTTTTGGGGTCCGTTCCCATGATAGCGCCACCGGTCAGATGCGTTGATTGATAGCTTGAGGGATCAAAGTGGTCGCCGCGCTGTTTGACGCTCTCGGTATGATAGTCCGGTTGCAACTGGGCGACGATTTCACGCATCCGCGCCGCCATGAATTCCGTCATTCGCAGGTCGTTGTCTTTCCAGTCATAGGTCATGCGCAATAATGGATCACCATGGGGGTCCTTGTACGTGGGGTCCAGATCCAGGTAGACGTCTCGGTAGGACATGTTCGTACCTGTCGTACCCAGCATCATATGGTGGCCGTAGTGCTCGCGGACCTGCTTTTTCCATTCACTACCCCACTGCGGCGTTCCCGGAGGCGTGCGTAGTGCACCGATCGCGCCTCCCGGGCCTTGGGTGGTATAGATGTAGGAGCCCCCAATGAAACCGTGTTGCTCGGTATCGAAGGTATCGGGGCTGAAGTCATCAATGACCTGTCCACTGCCACCAGCCGAGATGAAGGGGTTGAATTGATGATCCTTGAAGTAAAGATCCATGGAGCCCGTGATCTGGTAGGAGAAGTTGCGTCCCACCACCCCGGTGTTGCTTTCCGGGTCATAGGGTTCTCCAATCTCGGACAACAGCAACAAGCGGACATTGGATAAGGGAAATGAGGCAAGAATGACCATGCCCGCAGGCTGAAAGACCTCATTGCCATCAGCATCGCGATAGATGACCCCTTTGACCGTCTCATCTTCCTCGTGCTTCACGATCCGTGTGACTTCACAGCCCGTCCGATACGCGAAGTTCTCGCGTTGCTTGAGTGCATCAAGCGTGCAGGTCTGTGGGGATGCCTTAGAATAGTTGAGGCATCCGTAGTTGCTGCAAAAGCCGCAGAAGTTGCAGGGACCAATTGCATGCCATAGGGGTTGGTCCAAGCGCCCGATACATTGGCAGAGGGGTAGGGATATGGATGCCAGCCCAGTGCCTGGGTCGCCTTGGTGAACAAGGTGTCCGTCAGGGTTCTCGGCAAGGGAGGGAGTGGGAATGGATTCTTGCGCGGACCTTCGAAGGGATTTCCTCCTTCGATCATTTCCCCCTGGATATTGCCAGCCTGACCGGATAAGCCTGCGACCTTTTCGAAGAAGTCATAGTGAGGTTCCAGCTCTTCATAGCTGACGCCATAGTCCTGGATGGTCATGTCCTCAGGCAAAAAGCCTGGAGAAAAGGTGCGATCGGCAAAGCTCTTGAGTGCCAGTTCGTTTGGTGTGGCGCGATACAGCACACCTGTCCAATGCGAACCGGCACCGCCCACGCCATCACCGGGATGGAAGGTAGTCCAATGACGTTGGGGAATGGCCTGTTCCTGGCGATTGCGTCGTATTGTGACGGTGCTTTGACGTGGGCGTTGCATCATCTTGAGGCGTACCCCGTACTTGAGCTCATCCGCAGGCTTGGGATACAGGAAGTCTTCTTTGCTCCGATCTGCTCCGCGCTCAAGCGCAAGCACGTTCAATCCGGCGCTCGTCATTTCCAGGCCCATGATCGAGCCGGTCCAGCCAAGACCGATGATGACGACATCGACGTCTGGTTGTGTGATGGACATGTCGTGATTCCTTTCAGTTCGACGGGGGTGTGGAGGCAGCGTCTTCGCGAGCATGATCCAGGGAGTCTGGACGCCCTTGTTGCGCCGGCTTGCCAGGCCCGTGCGCCTGTCTCACCTCAGCCACCTGCTCAGGAGTCACCCGGGAGGCGTCATTGCTCCAGCTCTGGCGGACGAAACTTGCCAGGCTGGCGGCTTCCTCGTTGCTCAAGCGCCAGTCAAAGCCTGGCATTTGCAAGCGTTCCGGGCGTTTTGGCGTCGACGGCAACTGTGCGCCATACAGGATGGTGCTGATCAGGGCTGTCGGGTTGTCAGCGTTGACCTGGGTGTTGCCGGAAAGCGGGGGGAAGACGCTATCTGCGCCTCTACCATTGGCGAAATGACAAGCATTGCAGTTATCCAGATACAGACGTGCCCCCTCGTCGAGGGAAGTCGCGCTCGTCAGTTGCCGTGTCGTGGCATCCGGTGCTGTGTGGGAAGGTGGCGTCGAGACGGGGGCGGGCGAGACGCGTTGCTTGTCCGTGGCACCCAGCGTCGTCAGGTAGGCAGCGATGGAAGACAAGTCCGCATCAGTGAGGTGGGACGTACTGTGCTGAATGACAGAGGTCATTTCGCCGCCAGTCGCGGCGTGGCGATTGCGTCCAGTGGCCAGATAATCGATGACATCGTCTTCCGACCAATCGCGTAATCCCGTCGAGTCGCCGCCACGCAGTGAAGGAACCTGCCACTCGTTCAGCTCAGTTCCAGCCAGGTAGTTGTCGCCGTCCTGGTCATTGAGCGCTTTTTCCTGCATGAACAGGCCGCGAGGGGTATGACAACTGCCGCAATGCCCCGCGCCTTGTACCAGGTAGCGTCCACGCGCCAGCTGTTGCTGTCGATCACCAGAGAGATCACTGGAATGATTGGC
Source organism: Cobetia crustatorum (assembly GCF_000591415.1). Lineage (GTDB taxonomy): Bacteria > Pseudomonadota > Gammaproteobacteria > Pseudomonadales > Halomonadaceae > Cobetia > Cobetia crustatorum. The sequence goes on from NZ_JEMF01000056.1 coordinate 6,651, forward strand.
GGAAGAGGTATTCGATACATCATCGACGAACAGCCAGTTCCAGAACCGAATCGCCCAGCGCTGATTGAATGGGAAGCTGAGAGAGGTCTCCGGTGCGGGCTCGGTGACAGGGGGTACTCCCTCCATGAAATAGGCATACAGTGCCTTGATATCGTCGTCACTCAGGCTGGCATAAGACGGGTACGGCATTGCCGGGTACAGATAACTGCCATCTGCACGTATCCCTTGTCGCAGAGCAGCGGCGAAATCCTGCTCACGATATTCCCCGATCCCTGCCTTGGGCGCTGGCGTGATATTGGTGGCGTAGATGGTACCGAAGGGACTCTCGATGGGGCGTCCCCCTGCGTACTCTTTACTCGCGCCCTCACGGGTGTGGCACGCCATGCAATCTGCTGCTCGGGCCAGGTAGGCGCCGCGCTTGATCAGTTGGGGATTGGCCGCACTATCCGTACTGATAGAGGACTGACTATGTGTAGGGCTGTCACCGAGAACGGCCATTGCCGCACCTGCGGCACTCACGGCAGCCGCCAGGAGTACGAGGCGTACTGGCCAATTTCTGTATTGGGGCATCCGTTGCTCCTGTTACCCGTCGTCCAGTGGGAGATTGGCTGAATAATTTGAGCGGTGCTGATCAGCCGCGCTTTCCGGCAAGGCTGACTGGACCGAGCGGATAGGGCACATCATGTTGTGTGACCCACTCGCGGAAGCTGGCGCGAGCGCCAGTGAAGCCAAGCATCTTCCAGCCCACCATGTTCCGGTTTCCGCCATACATGGGATCGGAGAGATACCCTTCGCGTGTGTTCTGCAAGAGAAAAGCAAAGAAGGTGGCGGAAGGGAGATCGGGTATCCCTGCGGCTTTGAAATCAGCTCGTCCATTTTCCAGGTCGGTTAGCAGCGCATCTTTCTGCTCTGATGAAAGGTCAGTGAATTCCTGTCCCGTTTGTTGCTTGGCATGGTGACGGGCGCCTTGAATCCCCAAGCGATAGAGTGCTGCAGGTGTGTGGGGGAGCTGATACCCAAAGACGGGATCGGCGTTCGGGTGAAAGGGGCCTTGCATGTACCAGTCGCTCGCCTGCCCGTAGTCTCCACTCAACTCCTTGTCGATGAAAACTGGGACGTTGGCCGTCAAGGCCCCGGCACCATGTTCATCTTCAGGTATCAGGCGATCGGTGGCGGAGAGAATGAATTCCCATTCTTCCTCGTTGAAAAACGCAGGAACGTACTGATGAAGAGGTGGGGTCGCCGCATCCGACGACTGGCTGAACAGCAGGCTTGGAGCCAAGGTGACGGCAGGGATGACGGTCAGTGAGTTCCGCATGAACTCACGGCGTTTCTGACCTTCGGAATCGAGCGACATATTGCCTCCTTGAGCGCGGTGTGTCGGTGACTCGCTCAACTTTCCAGCGAGTGTTCAACGCGATATCTGGCTGACTCCTTCGGGAGAGGGGCACACCATATGACGACTCTTGCCGCCTCTCTTCGACGTCACTCCTGTCATGGGGTGGTGATGCCTAGAGAATGCAGAGGGGGTGTCAGAAGACTGTGCTGAAATATTAGAATAACATCATGATTGGTTGCATTTGAGAGGAGAGGGCAAAGAGTTGGTGTGACGCAGCGTTGCGTTTACCAGTCTGCTAGGCGTGAGAGGCTCCTCGGCAGGTAATGGTCTGTGAAGTGTGAAGTGGACCCCCGACAGCAACGCCGCTGGCCATGCCATTGGCCCAACATGTTGTCGCCCTTGGCTCGACAGAAGTCGCTGGCGCTGGGGTGAGGGATCAGGTGTTCGGTGGGGCCCAAGACGTGATCAAGCGCCGCATCCGCGTGGATGGAAACCCAGCCCGACCTCCCCAGCCATCAACGGCAGGGTATAGCAAGAATCGCTAGCCGACTGCCCCAGCATTTCGACTCCGCAAGGGGTGGCGTCATCATGTTGGAAGGGCAACGTCTCCCTCTCGACTTCTGTGCAGGCATACAGTGTCAGAGGGGCAAAGGAGCGAGGCAATAGCGCTCCTGACAGAAAGAAAGAGCAACACACGGCTCTTCCGGTCAAAGGGGAGCGCTGATACTGAGGGGCGGGCGCTACAGTCGACGATCTGGAGTGAAATCGACCTCTTCGGCGCCCTGGGCCAGCGCCAGAAAAGCGGGGTGCTCTGGATTAACGAGGTAGTTCGTTTCTCGGGGCGCGACCACACTCGGAACCGCCAGAGCTAGGCTCGACTGTCCCTCAAGCCAGTCGTCACCGATCTCGGCTGTGGAGGGTGGCGCCGGCTCAGCTCGCCAATCTGCTGGCAGAACGTCCTCCGGGAGCTGCATTAGCACCTCCTCCCGGAATGTCACCTCCAGGAGCGCATACTCCTTCAGCAGTTGATTGTCTTCCAGGTGAACCATCACCTCGAGCATGGCCAATGACTCTGTGCTCGCGAGGTACACACAGGCCTTGCCTTTGCTGTTCCAGCGCCCGCCGTACAGCCGAGCCCCTTCCCCATCAAAGGCTGTCTTTAGCCACTTCCGCTTAACGAGCCGATAACCGCGCACCACCGTCATGCAAAGACGCCATGCTCAAGTCGGCCGATCAGATCTAGAACGGCTTCGGCGCCAGCAGTGGTAGCCACCATCTCGACCGGTCGACGGCCCCCCAGCCCACGCACGGGGCTGAGCAACCATTCTTTCGCCTTCGCCTTGTCGCCTTCGAACAGGTCCACCGCGCTCTTGTACACCTCAGCGAAGCGGTAAAGCCGATCGCCCTCGGCAGGTTTGAAGTAGCCAGTATCGGCACGACGCTTCAGGGTTGCCGGAGGAATGACCACATACCGTGCCAACTCCTTGCTCTCAAGCCCGGAGGCCTCGGTGAGCTTGGTATAGACTTTGTACGAGATGCCGGCACTCAGCGCTTCATGCAGCTTGGCTCCACGCGAGGGAAGACCCAGAGCCCTCCAGAAGTCGTCCTTCCGAGCGGCTGGTTTTGGGCGATACTCTTTGATAGCGGCTTGCATAGCTCTCTCCCGTCACTTCATCTGATACCTCTTCAGGGTATCAGATGATTCATTTGACAGCATCTCGTATCGTTTGTCGGCTTCCTGAGGTAGTACTGGCCGGAGGCCAAAACCTGAACCGGCATCAGACAGAAGAACACGAACGCCGCCACCAGCCTCGCCAACGCCCACGCGATATCGACAAGGGTGCCCGAGCCGATATCAATCTCGTTGTTGGTCATCACTCTGTCGTTGCTTCCTGAAATGTGACGCTATCACTCACAGGCTGGCGGTTTACGGAGAAGGGGGGGGGGCGAGGTTCGGGTGTCCATGGCATACGCGCCCCCAGAATGCCCGCGCGCTGGATGATCTCGGGCACGAAGGCCTCCTGGCGATGCGCCATGATATGTACGCCGCTGACGCCCTCGATCTCACGTAATTGCTGGATCATCTCGATGCAGATATCCCGGCCCTCCGCCTTCTGATCCCTGGCCCCTTTCAAGCGCTTGAGTACGTCATCCGGGATATGCACGCCAGGAACATGGCGGCGGATCCACTCGGCGGTGCGTGCCGAGGCCAGCGGGCCGACGCCGGGCAGGATGAAGCATTTCTCCAACAGACCCAGATCACGGGCACGATGCATGAAGTCCTGAAAGCGCGGCAGATCGAAGCAGTACTGTGTCTGGATGAACTGGGCGCCGGCAGCAATCTTCTTGGCCAGACGATGAGGGCGAAACGCGAAGGGCGGGGCGAAGGGGTTGGCGGCGGCGCCGAGAAATACCTGGGGCGCTGAGGTCAGTGTCCGGCCGCTTGCGAAGGCGTGCTTGTCACGCAGCCCGGCGACGATGTCCAGCAGCGACAGGGAGTCGAGATCGAACACCGGCTTGGCCTCGGGGTGATCCCCGACCTGCACGCCATCCCCGGTCAGACACAGCAGGTTACGGATGCCTAGCGCCGCGGCCCCCAGCACATCGCCCTGGATGGCGATGCGGTTTCTGTCACGACACGAGATCTGCATCACCGTCTCATGGCCTTCGCGGGCCAGCAGGGCACACATCGCCACGCTCGACATATGGCAGTTGGCGCCCGAGCCATCGGTGGCGTTCATGGCATCCACATGGCCGGCAAACAGTTGCGCGCGTGCATGCACCTCCTGCGGGTCGGCCGAGTCAGGCGGCGCCAGTTCGGCAGTGACGGCAAACTGACCGCTGCGAAGTACTCGCTCGAGGCGACCGACGTTGCCAGCGTCCTCGGCAGGTGGCAGTTGGGAGCTGTTCGGGATAGTGAGTCTGGAGGTCATTTCAGGCTCTCTCGGCGTTCAGCGGCTTGCCGGGCCACGCGTAGCCAGGATGAGGTGCCCTGCAGGCGATGGTCCACCGGCAACTGCACGATCTGGATCGCATCGCTGTCCTTCATCCGCTGGCTGCCTTCCCAGGCTTCCACCCAGACGCAGCGCGTGTCCGGCTCGACTTCACAGTTGCCATTCTGCATGACACCGCCGCAGGGGCCGTTGCGCAGGTGCTTGGGGCAGTTCATTGAGCAGGACATGCCGGTCGAACTCAGAATGCACTGGCCACACATCTGACAGTCAAACAGCAAGCCCTTGCAGGCTTGCTCCAATCTGGCGACGGGCTTCTCGGCGCGTGCGTAACCGACGGACTTCCACAGCGGCTGCAGTTTGATGATCACCGGCTCGACGGCCTGATAGGTGAGCTCCAGCAGTCGCGCGTGACGTGCGGCCCACAGACGAATCGAATACACGCATGCCTCCTGTCAAAACCTGGCGGGGGTAACGCCCTGGGCGTTTCGGAGCGCTATCTTCGCATGGCCGCCACCCGGGCCGACATCCCGTGGGCGACAGCGTCACTATCGAAAGGCGCAGGCCAAGGCGCAGGCGACGGGCCATGAAGGACTCATTGTTCGGCGGCGAGGCTTTCAATGATGAAGCTCTCCATGGCCTGCGCCGCCGGCGACAAGCTGGCGCCCTTGCGGCGAATCAGGCCCACTTCGCGACTGACCCGCGGTTCAGCGAGCTCAATGAACCGCAGGCGCTCATATTCCTGCGGAAACGCCAGGCGGGGCAGCGTGGTGACCCCCATCCCGGCGACCAGCGTGGCTGTCAACGAAATCATGTTGGAGATATACAAGGCATGCATCTCGAGCAGTGATTCGGCCGCCGTGCCCTGCAATAGCCGCGAGGTGCCATTGCCGATCAGAGATTCTGTCTCCAGTGCTTGCCATGTCAGAGTCTGGCGCTCGGCAAAGGGGTGATCATCACGGCAGACCACGCCGACTTCGTCATGAAACAACGGATGAAAGAGCAATTCTTCCTCCAATCCCCACAGGCTGGTGATGCCGATGTCGACCTGACCGCTGATGACCTGCTCGCGGACAAAATCGGCGTTGCCATCGTGGAGGCCGACCTTTATCCCCGGATAGCGACTGACGAACTCGGAGAGCAGTTTCGGCATCAGTCGGCTAGCCACTGACGGCACCACTGCCATGTCCAGTTGGCCTGCCTCCTTGGCGGCGCGCGCCTGTAGTTCCCGGCTCAGACGATCATGCTGATTGATCAGCTCCCGAAAGCGCGGCACGCAGTAGCTGCCATAGGGTGTCAGAGTCGCCTTGGCACCCTTCTCGAACAGTGCCTCCCCCAGGCGGTTTTCCAGCTCGCGGATGGCCATCGACAGGGCAGGCTGCGTGCGATGCAGATAACGAGAGGCAGCGTGAAAACCACCGTGATCCACCACTGCCAGGACATAGCGCAGCGGCGTGATCTTCAGCTCTGCGACCATCGCGTCGATCCTCTTCAAAGTGGTAAGGGAAATTTATCATAGGGTATTTATTATTGATTATCTTTATCCCTCTGGGCCTCCTAGTCTGTTGTCACCGCGTTCAAGGAGGTTCACATGTCACACCACACCACTACCGCCACTCACGCCGCTGTTCACGATCTCTACATCGATGGTCAGTGGGTCGCAGGTCAGGGCAGCATCGCCAATCTCAATCCGTCCGATACCCGTGATGTCATCGGCCATTATGCGCAGGCCAGTGTCGATCAGGTCGCCGATGCCATCCAGGCGGCCAAGCGTGGCCAGGCACAATGGGCACAGTCAGGCCTCGAGCAGCGTTATTCCGTGTTGATGGCCATCGGCGATGAGCTGATCGCCCGCAAGACGGAGCTGGGTGAGTTGCTGGCGCGTGAAGAGGGCAAGACTCTGGCGGAGGGAGTGGGTGAGTGAGGTACATCGCTCCGGGCAGTTCTTCCATTACTACGGCGCTGAAGTGCTGCGCCAGATTGATGAGCGCGCCGACTCGGTGCGTCCTGGCGTTGAGGTCGAGGTCCGTCGGGAGCCTGTCGGTGTCGTCGGTGTGATCAGCCCCTGGAATTTCCCGATGGCGACAGCGGTCTGGAAGATTGCGCCTGCGCTGGCCTTCGGCAACTCGGTCGTCTTCAAACCGGCCAATCTGGTCCCTGCGAGCGCATGGGCGCTGACCGAAATCATTCATCGCCAGTCACTCCCGGCAGGCACTTTCAATCTGGTGATGGGCCCGGGCAGCAGCATCGGGGATGAACTGATCTCCAGCCCTGACATTCATGCCCTGTCCTTTACCGGCTCTCTGGAAGTGGGGCGCCGAGTGGCGGCGGCCACTGCTGCCAATCTGGTCAAGTGCCAGCTGGAAATGGGCTCCAAGAACGCCCTGATCATCGCCGATGATGCCGACATGGAGCTGGCCGTCGAGGCAGCCTTCAATGGTGCCTACTCGGGCACTGGCCAGAAATGCACAGCATCTTCGCGGCTGATCGTGATGGAATCAGTCCATGACGAATTCGTGGAAAAGCTGACTCAGCGACTGTCTCAGGTACGCGTCGGCCACGCATTGGAAGAGGGCGTGCACATGGGGCCTGCAGTCGATGCCAGACAGCTCGAGTCCAACCTGTCCTGGGTGCAGCGCGCCCAGCAAGAGGGGGCAACGTTGGTCTGCGGCGGCGAGCGTGTGGAGTGCGCCACCGACGGCTACTTCATGAGCCCAGCGCTGCTGGTAAATACCAGCAACGACATGGCCATCAATCGCGAGGAGATCTTCGGTCCCACCGCCTGTGTCATCAAGGTGAGCGACGCAGAAGAAGCCATCAATGTGCTCAATGACACGCACTTCGGGCTCACGGCGGGCATCATCACCAACTCCCTGAAACTGGCCAGCAGCTTCAAGGCGCGTGCCGAAACCGGCTGCGTGATGGTCAATCTGCCGACTGCGGGGACCGATTACCACGTGCCCTTCGGCGGACGTAAGGCTTCAAGCTTCGGGCCTCGTGAGCAGGGGCGATACGCGCGCGAGTTCTACACCATCGTGAAGACCTGCTACATCAAGGCGTGAGGAGGCCCCATGTCAAAGACAATGCTGACGATCGATGGCCTGCAGTATTCCAACTGGTCACGCGAGATATTTGAACAGATGCGTGAAGGCGGGCTGGACGCCGTACATGCCACCCTCGTGTACCACGAGACGACGCGAGAGACCTTGTCGCGTCTTGGCGAGTGGAATCGCCGTTTCGAGGCCTGGCCTGATCTGATCATGCCCGTGCATGTGCCGCAGGACATAGCGGTTGCGCAGGCCAGCGGGCGTGTCGGCATCATCCTGGGGGCGCAGAACTGCTCCCCCATCGAGGATGATATCGACATGGTCGAGGTGATGCGTGACCTCGGGTTGATGATCATGCAGCTGACCTACAACAACCAGAGTCTGCTGGCCTGCGGGTGTTATGAGGCGGAAGACAGCGGGATCACACGCTTCGGACGCCAGGTGATTCGTGAGATGAATCGCGTCGGCATGGTCATCGACATGTCGCACAGCGCAGAGCGCTCCACGCTCGAGGCGATCGAGATATCCGAGCGCCCCGTGATCATTTCCCACGCCAACCCGGAAAGCTTCCATCCGGCAAAGCGCAACAAGTCCGACAAGGTGCTCAAGGCCATCGCGGAGAGTGATGGGCTGTTGGGGTTCTCGGCGTATCCCTTCCATCTGCGCAATGGCTCCGACTGTACCCTGACCGAATACTGCGAAATGATCGCCAGAACCGCAGACCTGATGGGCATCGAGCACCTGGGGATCGGCACCGACCTGTGCCAGAACCAGCCGGTGTCCATTCTGGAGTGGATGCGCAATGGTCGCTGGTCCAAGGACATGGATTACGGTGAAGGCAGTGCCAGCAACGCTGACTGGCCGCGTCCGCTGTCCTGGCTGCGAGACAGTCGTGACTTCCCCAACCTGATTGTCGGTTTGCGCAAGGTCGGCATGTCCGAGGACGAAGTGGCCGGCATCATGGGCAAGAACTGGGTCGCGCTCCTCGAGCGCGCCGCGACCCGTCAGGAGACCGCTCCTGCCAGATCGCCGTAACGCTATGCCATGGCACCTGTGCCGAGCCAGGAATCCTCAGGGTATCGCTCGGCAACCAACAACCATAATAAATGCCTGCCAATGACGAGAGCTCGTCAGAGGAATGCCACATGACTTCATCTCGCAAGACCACGACGTCCGCCACGTCGGATGCGTTACCGGAAGGTCAGTACCGCTTTGGTGACCCTGTCGTTCTGACCTGCAGCATCGGCTTCATACTGCTGTTCGTCGGCCTGTCCCTGTTTGATCTTGAAGGGGTCGCGCAAGCCATCAGTGCCGGCTTTGCCTGGACCGCCAGAACACTGGGCAGCTACTTCCAGATTCTGTTGCTGCTCACCTTCTTCATTGCCCTGGGGCTGACCGCAACGCCTGCGGCCAGTGCCCGTATCGGTGGCACGCGAACGCCTGAGCTATCCACCTTCAAGTGGGTGTCGATCATCATGTGCACCTTGCTGGCGGGAGGCGGGGTCTTCTTCGCTGCCGGTGAACCGGTGTACCACTTCCTGGTGACGCCGCCTGCCTTTGATACCGAGCCGGGCACTGCGAACGCCATCGCGCCTGCACTGGCGCAATCTTTCATGCACTGGGGCTTTCTTGCCTGGGCCATTCTGGGCAGCCTGACCGCCATCGTGCTGGCGCATGCCCATTACGACAAGGGCCAGCCCCTGCAGCCGAGAACGCTACTGTATCCCGTGTTCGGCGAGAAGATCATGAAGGGCAAGCTGGGCGGGGTGGTGGATGCCATGTGCGTCATCGCCGTGGTGGCAGGAACGGTGGGCCCCATCGGTTTTCTGGCCACCCAGGTCAGTTTCGGCCTGCATGAGCTCTTTGGCGTGACCAATGACTATTCGACGCAGCTGAGCGTGCTGGTAGTGCTCGGGGTGATCTATGTGACCTCGGCCGTGACCGGCATCGACAAGGGCATCCAGATCATGTCGCGCTTCAACGTCTTCCTGGCGCTGGGTGTGGCGGCGGTGATCTTCGTCTTCGGGCCGACCCTGTTCATGGTCAATGCCTTCACCCAGGGCTTTGGCGAGTATCTGAGCTCGTTCTTCACCATGTCGACCATGACGGCACAGAGCGCTCCTGACTGGTGGATGCAGTGGTGGACCGTCTTCTTCTTTGCCTGGTTCCTCGGCTATGGCCCGCTGATGGCGATCTTCGTGGCGCGTATCTCCAAGGGCAGAACCATCCGTCAGATGATCCTGACCGTTGCCGTGCTGGCGCCACTGGCCACCGCTGTCTGGTTCACCCTGCTGGGCGGGGCGGGCATCTTCTATCAGTTCACCGGCGTGATCGACCTCACCGAAGCGCTCAACAACTTCCAGTTCGATGTCGCGACCCTCACCGTGGCGCAGGCATTGCCCGGCGGAACCGCAATGGCAGCTGCCATCCTGACGCTGACCACCATCTTCGTCGCCACCACCGGTGACTCGATGAGCTACGCGATCGCTGTCGTCAGTGCCGGACACGATGATCCCAGCCCGCTGGTACGTACCTTCTGGGGCATCAGCATGGCGTTGATGGCTGCGATACTCCTCTATATGGGAGCCGGCCAGATCAGTGCGCTTCAGCAGTTCATCGTCATCACGGCCATCCCTGTCTCGTTGGTGCTGCTGCCCTCATTGTGGACAGGACCTCAATCAGCCTTCGCGATGGCACGTGCGCAGGGAATCACCAGCCAGCGGTCCGCCATGCCGGCCCCGGAAGACGCAGGAGAGCGTTGATATGTCTCGCAATCACCAGGCGCGCGCCTCTCATCCACCGAGCAACGTCTGCGACTGCGGGCACCGGACGATGTGATGCAGCTGGAGCGTCTCGGCAGCCTGCATGCCAGTCGCCTGAGTTTCGTGAGAAGTCTGGTGCGCCAGATGGCACATGAAAAATGGAATATCACGACGACCCGCTTCGAACTGGATGCCCTCGGTCACGGTGTGGCGATCTACTGCCTGCAGACGCCCAACAAGCGCTATCACGGCGTCATATTTTCTCAGGCGCTTGAGGATTCCGCACGCTCTGACCGCGTCATCGCCGAAGCCTGGGATGTCACCTTCGGCGTAGTGGAGGGGGGATGTGGATGATGCGCTTCTCGAGCAGATGGCGGCCAATGTGCCGTTGCAGGAAGCCGGGCGCCAGCATCCCAGATTGCTGGTCCTTTCGCGTGCCAATCGCAGCTTGCGTAACTTCGCAAGCTTCCTGGAGGCGCTGAGTTCAGGCCAGCAACCTGATCCTGAGTGGCTGACCCGGGTCGGCTATCTGTATCGAACCACAGCCGTCTATGGCAATGGCAAGTTCGGCATCGCGGATTATGACCGTCTCAAGGACAACGCGGATTTCCACCGGCCATTTTCTGCCCAGATGCTGGGCGTCTATCTGCTGCGTCACTTCTCGATCCAGCAGATAGAGCACATGGCCCGTGCCCGGGCTCCCGAGACCGCCGCACCTCTGGCAACCTCATTGAAGCGCTATCTGGGCATCGGCAACTCCACCGGCCTCGGGATGGCACCGTTCCTGATCAATCATCCGCAGTTGGTACAGCGCTGGGTGGAAAGCCGAGAACTGGCGCTTGCCGAGGTGACGGCACAGGTACCGGGAGAGCAGGAGCGTTCACGTCTGCTGGCACTCCTCAAGCGCGCCGAGACTCATCTGCGCCAGACGGTCACGGACGATCACGAGCAGACCCTGCGCAACCAGGCCACGGTGGCGTCCTTGCCTGAGCTGATGACATGGCTCGAACTCGTGCCGCTGTCGCCGGAGCTCTGGCAGGAGCTGATCGACTGGAGTCACCAGCAGCATGGGCTCGAGGCTCAGGAGCTGGTGAACACTCTGCTGCTGGAGCTGTATCCGAGCATCGTCGACCGCTATGAGGACCTGATGGCGGTGGAGGAAAGCCTGGAACTGACCCCTGACATGCCGCTGGTTCACCTCAAGCAGGTGATCGAAACGCACTACGACTGGGCGTTGCGCGTCGATTTTTCACTCGCCGAGAATCGCCACTGGTTCTGGTATCGCTCGGTCGAGAAGGAGGAGCCCCGTCTGGGAGTCCGCGACACGGAGGCAGGTGCCGACAAGGAAATGAAGCTGGCGATTGCCCCGCGTGACGCCGATACCCATGCGGCGATCAGTCAGTACCTGGAAGATCACCCTCGTGCCTTGGTGGTGGAATTCCTCATCCAGTGCCCGCGTCACAAGGATATCGTTCGCCGCATTCAGAGCATGGCCAGCACGAGTTTCGGCGAGATACGCGCCAACCTGTGGGCGCGTGACATGAAACCCATGCACCTGTTGCGGACCAAGCTGTCGTTCTTCGGTGCCAGTCGTTTCGATCCCAAGTCTGACCGCTGGGTGCGTATCACGCTCTTCCAGGGGGCTCCGCTGGTGGAGGAACTCAACGCCGAGCCGCAGGACCCTGTCGCGTTTGATGATTGGAGCTTCCCGCTGGCTCCGCAGATTGCGCGCACGGTGCTGCCAGAGATGACCGCCGACCCTCGGCAGGGCAATACTACGACAGTGGGAGGAATGTCATGAAGGTCTCCTACAACGAGCTTCACGGACTGTGTCGCAAGGCCTTTCAGGCGATGGGCTTTGAAGACGGTGACGCCGGGGATGCCGCCGACATGGTGGCCTGGATGCAGCTCTATGAGCTGGAAGGGCTGGCGGCGCTCAATCGCGGACTGCGTTTCTTGCTGGAAGATACCGATGAGCGTCCGCCGGAGATCGTCTATGCCGATGGCGACCTCGCGGTACTCGACAGCCACGGACACAGCGTATTGAAGAGCTCATCGCTGGCGCTGGAACTCGGCTTCGCCAAGGCACGTGCGCGTGGCCTCGCCGTCATCAAGATCCAGCATTGCCATAATCGGCAGCGGATCATGGGTTATCTGGCGCGCCTTGCCGGGCGCGGCATGAATGTCACCGCCTTCTGGCGCAACGCCCAGGATGTGGACGAGGCGGTCGGCTGCCCCATGATCGAGCAGGTCGTGGGCTTCAGGGCCAACAGCTCGGTCCCCGAGATACGGGTCTATGCCGTGCGTGAAGTGCCAGAAGAGAATGAGCCCAATGATGGCATCACGCTGGTGATGGCCAACCATGTCGATCTGCTGCCATCCCTTCGCTCCGACTATGACGTTGACCTGCTGGCCTGTCATGAAGAGTCGAAGCTGCTCGCCTGTCGCCAACGTGCCATGCAGGAAGGCATCGAGGTGGATGACGAACTCTGGTCACGCCTGAAAGCACTCTCGACACGGCTGTTGGTCGAGGCAACAGAGGATTCCCGCAGTGGTGCCGGCGCCGGTTCCACCGACAACGACTGACCTCTTTCTTCTCAATACGCCCCATCACTCCATGATTCGCCGCTCTTGCATCGGCGGGGCATGGAGTGCGCCCATCGAAAGATTCTCGAGGAATACCCATGGTTCATCCCGTCAAGACTGATCTGTTTGCCTCTCGTGCGCCTCTGTCATGGGCGAGTGTCGGCAATGGCATCCTGTTCACTGCGCAGATCCCGATCGATGCCGCCGGCAATGTCGTGGAGGGCGGAATTGCTGCCCAGACCCGTAAGACGCTGGATAATCTGATTCATACCCTGGAATGCGCCGGTGGTGACGCCTCCTCGCTGACTCAGGTACTGATCTATGTGACTGATCGCGAGCACCTGGCGACAGTGAATAGCCTCTATGCAGAATATGTGCGTGAGCCCTATCCCAACCGGGCTGCCATCATCGTCTCCGGGTTTGCACTCGAAGAGATGCTGGTCGAGATGGTCGCCTATGCCGCATTGGAGGCTGATGTCTAAAGTCGCCGTGATGGGGGGAGGGAGTGACCCGTCACGTTTGCGCCCTGCATTGACTCGTCATTCAGGCCAATCGGTTCACCAAGCCCCCAGACCAACAAGAAAGACGCCGGAGCATTTGCTGCTCCGGCGTCTTTCTTGTGTCTACTTGATGTCTTCTTTCGCTGCTTTCAGGGCGTAAGGCCCGCGGCCTGCATGAAGCGACGCAGTGCCAGAGAGACGAGGCCCAGCGCGCTTACGCTGCCTCCCCAGATCAGCACTAGCCAGCCGATCTTACTGAGCCAGCTGGCCGGGCGCGCGGGCGTCCCGGATGGCTCACCGCCGGGTCTGGCTGTGGGGGTATGCAGTGGTGCTGAGGGTGACTCGTGTGTCGGGGATGTCATGTCAGCACCTCTCAATGGTAGCCATCGGTATGACGGACCTTGCCCTTGAACACGAAGTAGCTCCACGCCGTATACACCAGGATGATCGGCAGGATGAAGAGCGTGCCGACGAGGGCAAAGCCCTGACTTTGTGGCGGAGAGGCCGCTTCCCAGATCGTCACATGACCGGGAATGATGTCAGGCCACATGCTGATGCCGAAACCGCTGTAGCCCAGGAAGATCAAGGCCAGCACCAGCAGGAAAGGCTGGGCATGATATTCAAAGGCGACGGCGCGGATCAGCGCATAACCGGCCAGCACTACCAGCACTGGCACCGGCAGGAACCAGAACAGCTGCGGCAGCGTGAACCAGCGTTCGGCGATGGCGGGGTGCGCCAGCGGAGTCCACAGACTGACGGCCGCGATCATGATCAATACCCACAGCGTCAGCGGGCGCGTCAGGGCAAACATGCGCGCCTGGAGAATGCCTTCGGTCTTCATGATCAGCCAGGTGCTGCCGAGAAGCGCATAGGTGAACAGCAGCGCCACACCGCAGAACAGCGGGAAGGGTGATAGCCAGTCCAGCGAACCGCCGCTGAAGTGAACCCCATCGAAGGCGATGCCCTGGATGTAGCCTCCCAGTGCGACGCCTTGACTGAAGGTAGCCAGCACCGAGCCGCCCACGAAGGCCTTGTCCCACCAGTGGCGACTCGCGTCCGAGGCCTTGAAGCGAAATTCGAAGGCGACACCGCGGAAGATGAGGCCGATCAACATGGCGACAAGAGGAATGCTCAGGGCTTCCAGCAAGACGGCGTAGGCCAGCGGGAAGGCCGCGAACAGCCCCGCGCCGCCCAGCACCAGCCATGTCTCGTTGCCATCCCACACGGGCGCCACGGTATTCATCATCACATCGCGGTCCACCTTTTCCTCCACCCACGGGAAGAGAATGCCGATGCCCAGATCAAAGCCGTCCATGATCACGTACATCATCAGGCCGAACAGGATGATGCCCGCCCAGATGACAGAAAGGTCGATACCCATAGCGTTCATCGCTCCGGTCAGTGAGTGGTGCCGTCGAGAGATTCCTCGATGGCCGACAGTGGGCGGGATGGCGTGCGTGGCTTGCCGGGGCCGCCGCTGGGGGCGTGACTGTCATCACCCTCAGGCCCTTTCTTGATCAGCTTGAAGATGTAGTTGATCCCCGTGCCGAAGACGATGAAGTAGACCGTGACAAAGGCTGTCAGGCTGATGCTGAGGTGAACGGCACTGTGGGCAGAGACGGCATCTTCCGTTCTCATCAAGCCGTAGATCACCCACGGCTGGCGGCCGACCTCGGTGGTGAACCAGCCCGCGAGTATCGCGATCAGACCGGCCGGCCCCATGGCGACGGCCAGTCTCAGCCAGCGCCGCGAGGTGAAGAGCCTGCCCTTGCGGGCCAGATAGACACCCGAGAGGCCGAGCAGAATCATCGCAAGGCCCAGGCCGACCATCAGGCGGAAGCTCCAGAACACGACGGTCGAATTGGGGCGGTCGGCGGCGGGGAAGTCCTTGAGCGCCGGCACCTGCTTGTCGATGTCATGCATCAACAGCAGGCTGCCGAGGGCCGGAATCTCGAGCGCAAATCGCGTCTCTTCGCGCTGCATGTCGGGCACACCGAAAAGGATCAACGGTGTCGGTTCCCCATGGCTGTTGTCCCAATGGCCTTCGATGGCCGCGATCTTGGCCGGTTGGTGCTTGAGCGTATTAAGGCCATGCATGTCGCCGACGAAGGCCTGCAGCGGGGCGGTCACCATCAACATCAGCACCGCCATGACGAGCATCTTGCGCACTTCCGGGGTGTCGCGTTTCTTGAGCAGCAACCAGGCGGCGGAGGCAGCGACGAACAGCGAGGTGCTCAGGAAGGAGGCCAGTGCCATGTGGGCCAGGCGATAGGGGAAGGAGGGATTGAAGACGATCGCGAGCCAGTCGACCGGCACGACGATGCCATCGATGACCTCATGCCCCTGAGGGGTCTGCATCCAGCTGTTGGACGACAGGATCCAGAACATCGAGACCAGGGTGCCGAGCGCCACCATGCAGGTCGAGAAGAAGTGCAGGCCGCGGCCGACGCGATTCCAGCCAAATAGCATCACGCCGAGGAAGCCGGCTTCGAGGAAGAAGGCGGTCAGCACTTCATAGGTCAGCAGTGGCCCGGTCACGCTGCCGGCAAAGGCCGAGAAACCGCTCCAATGCGTGCCGAACTGGTAGGCCATGACCAGCCCTGACACCACGCCCATCGCGAAGTTGACCGCGAAAATCTTCGACCAGAAATGATAGAGGTTGCGGTAGACCTGTGTGCCCGTCTTCAACCACATGCCTTCCAGCACCGCCAGATAGCTGGCGAGACCAATGGTGATGGCCGGGAAGATGATGTGAAACGAGATGGTGAAGGCGAACTGTATCCTGGCCAGGTCGATGGCCTCGGTGCCGAACATGGCAATGTCTCCTGAGTAGGCGGCAAGGGGGACGGCCCTGCCTGAATCTTCGCCGCTACTCTAGGGAGCCACCGGAAGCCATAACAGGCTCAGTTGTGCGAGAAAAAACCATATCAGTTGCGAGCTGAATCTTGGTCAGTCGTTAAATGCCCGTGAGCCAGCCAGGTGGTCTGGCGAGAATCCAGCAAGGCGAGTCGGGCAGGAGGGCGCACTCTGATTCACGTCAGCACTATGACGGGGTCAGGCGCGTGCCACATCGCCCTTGGCGGCAGGCCCCGCCATGGCGGGCTCTTGCGCACCCTGCTAGGGCACGCGTGCGGCATCAAGGCATGCAGCCAGGGTGCGCAACAAGGTGCGACATCCAGGTGTGGCAAGCAGCTGGCGCGCGAGTGACATGTGCCGCAAAAGGCTGTTTTCGCCCCCGCGGATGACGAGTGAAGACTGTGTGGCAAGGCGGCCACAAGGGCTGCGGCATTTGCGCGCACTCATGCGCGCATATACTCGAGGCACTCCTCGCACCTCGCATGCAGCCTGAGCGGTCCGCGTTTCAGGCTGCCTTGAGCAATTCACCCAATGTCTGCATGGCGCGCTCTGACGCCGCATCCCATGGGTGGCCGTAGCTCAAGCGAATGCAATGCTTGAAGCCCTGGGTGGCCGAGAAGATAGGCCCCGGCGCTAGGCTGATGCCGTGGGCCAACGCCTGCTGGAACAGGGCCAGCGAGTCGATGTGCTCGGGAAGCTCGCACCACAGGAAATAACCCCCGTGGGGGTGGGTCACGCGAGTGTCTTCGGGGAAGTAGCGATCAATGGCTGCCAGCATGGCTGTCTGCTGGGTCTCGAGCGCCAGACGTAGCTTGCGCAGGTGGCGGTCGTAGCCGCCATGCTGAAGGTAGTCGGCTAGGGCCACTTGGGCGGGCAGCGATGGCGAGATGGTCGTCATCAGCTTGAGGCGCGAAATCTCCCGGGTATGCCGCCCCGCGGATATCCAGCCCACCCGATAGCCCGGTGCCAGGCACTTGGAGAACGACCCGCAATGCATCACCAGACCTTCGACATCCAGCGCCTTGACGGGTTGCGGGGGCGACACCTCGGCACGTTGATCGAAATACAGTTCCGCGTAGACATCATCCTCCAGCATCGGTAGCTGATGACGGCAGAGCAGCGCATACAGTTCGGCCTTGCGTGCATCGCTCAGGCTGGCCCCCAGCGGATTATGCAGATGACTCATGAACCAGCAGGCCTTGATGGGCAGCGTCTCCAGACGATTCTCGAGTACCTCGAGATCAATCCCTTCGCGCGGGTGTACCGGAATTTCCACCGCGCGCAGCTTGAGCCGCTCAAGCACCTGAAGCGTGGCATAGAAGGCCGGCGCCTCGATGGCGACAAGGTCCCCGGGCTGGGTGACACATTGCAGGCCAAGATTGAGCGCCTCCATGGCACCATTGGTGATCACCAACTCCTCTGTCGGCAGCTGCATGCCATTGACCATGTAGCGCTGAGCGATCTGTCGGCACAGGTCAGGATGGCCTGTGGTCATGTCGGAGATCACGGCATGCGATGACAGCTGGCGCAGCCCGCGCGTCATGCTGGTCGCAAGCCGCGCGAGGGGAAAGAGCTCCGGGCTCGGGAAGGCAGAGCCGAAGGGGACGGTATCGTTGTCGCGCAGTGAGCCCAGCACCGAGAACACCAGTTCACTGACGGCGACATCGGAAGGAGCTTGCTGCTGCAGGGCGACATGCGGCTCATCGAGTATCCGCGAGGCATTGTCACGCACGAAATATCCCGAGCGCGGCCGCGCACTGATCAATCCCTGATTCTCCAGCAGGTAATACGCTTGGAAGACGGTAGAGGGACTGATGCCATGCGCCTTGCTGGCCTGACGCACTGACGGCACGCGCTCACCTGGGGCGAGAATGCCGGTACGAATCAGGTTTGAGATCTCGGCAGCAAAGCGTTCATAACGCTTCATGGGAGCTATCCTGGTGGGCTGTGGAAGGGCAAGGATACCGAAGTGGGGGACGGCGCTATACCAGAGAGTCTCAGGTGGCATCGCGACTGATACCTTAATTCTCATGGTGTTCGCTCACTTCTCTGGCTATCGGAGCAAGCCCCTTTGCATAGAGGTTTGCTTCGGTCCATGAGGCTTGTTAGGCCTGCCCTATGGCGGCGAATCCGTCTGGTTTACTAGCAGTCCCGTAATTTGCTCCAATATCGTCATATTTCTATGGAGAGTGCCGCTGTGGCAGCCACTGGTTTGAGTAATGCATCGTTCGCCTTGAATATCGCACTCCTTCAGCATGGATGGCGTGATGAGTTTGATGCAGGCACCTTGGAGCGTGGTCTGCGTTACGCGCGCCAGCAGCGAGTGGATGAGCAGTGGCAGGTAGAGTTGGATGAGAAGGGTGGTTTGACGCTTTCTGGCGATGTCGCGGGCAGTCTGGGCACCCCTTATCGCACGATGATCATGTTGGCTCCTGTGGGTACTCGGCACCAGATGCGAACAGCTTGTAGTTGTCCGGTGGGCAGTACCTGCAAGCACGCAGTCGCATTGATCGATACCTTCCTGAGTAGCGGCCCTTTGGGGAAAGCCCTGGAGGTTCCTGACACGCTTGAGCCCGACGAAGTGGAGCAAGCGCCGTCACTTCAGGCGGCGAAACGTGAGTGGACAATCTGGCTGCAACATCACAGTCAAGCCCCGGCGGTGCCGTCAGCCGTCCAAGTAGGTGCCAACCACCGTCTCGGGTTGTTCCTTGATGTGCAGTCCGGCCACAGGGGGCTTCCCGCGCTGACGGTGCAGCCGGTGTGGTTGAGGCCCTCCAAGAGCAAGACGCAGCTTGATCGATGGGTCTCGCCAGTGAAAGTTGAAGTCTCTCACGTGGGGGAGTTGTCACCTGTTCCTGCAATGGGATGGCAGCCGGCGCAGGAGGAGGCCATCGAGCAGTTATTGCATGGCAGCAAAGATTCGCAATGGTACTTTCCTGGGCAATCCAAAGGTTTGACGTTGAACAAGGCATTCCAGGCGAAAGCGCTCTGGTCCCTGCTGGCAAGCGATGCCTCCCCCTTGCTTTTCCATCAGAAGCAGACGGGCCCACAGCTTGGTATTGGGCCGACCTGCCGTATCGCCCCGACCTGGCAGATGGATGAGCAGGGTGTGCAGCGGCTGCAGATGTCCACGATACCTGAAGATATCTTGTCTCCCGCGGCTATCGTAGCCAGTGTCGGCAAGTCGCTTTGTTATCTTGACCCTCAGAATAAGCAGTTTGGCCCTCTGGAGGGGGATGTTGAGCTTTGGCGCCAACTCCAGCACGTTCCCGCGTTACCGCCGGAAATGAGCGAGTGGTTGACCTCTCGCCTCCAGAATGTCTCGGGGCTGGCAGCCCAAGTCCCCTCTCCGAGAACCCTC
This sequence comes from Cobetia crustatorum, assembly GCF_000591415.1. GTDB lineage: Bacteria > Pseudomonadota > Gammaproteobacteria > Pseudomonadales > Halomonadaceae > Cobetia > Cobetia crustatorum. Next base: position 26,053 of record NZ_JEMF01000056.1, read on the forward strand.
GTGGAAACAACGCTCGAGGATGTGAAACCCAAGCTGAAGATCACCATGTGTGTCGCACAGGCACGTCTGCCAACGCGCCGCCATGTCTGGAACGAAACTCCTATTCGGTTGGGCGCTGGTGTCGTGAGCCTGAGCTATGCCGGTATCGAGATACCCCCAGAGGAGGGAGAGGTGGCCCAGGGCTGCGCGATGGGCAGCGTTTGACGATACCACGTGATCAACAGGCGGAAATCGCGCTGATTCGCGCCATTCCGCCAGGCATGGTCACGTTGGAAGAACTCGCCGCGCACCACGATGTACCGGATGGGTTGGAGTTGCCCTCGTGGAGCTTGCTGCTGCCGATAGATAGGCAGGTGCCAGAAAATGCGGCGGAATGGAGGACCTGTCTTTCTGCTCCTGAGGAATGGTGGGACATGATCCTGCAATTACGTCAGGCGGGATGTGTGGTCGAGTTCAGTGACGACTTCCCGCAAGAGCCCGAATATCTATCGCCAGACAACTGGTATGGAGCGCTCGAGTCCGCCGAGAACGGCTGGTTCGATCTTGCGTTGGGCGTTGAGGTGGAGAATGAATCCTTCAATCTGCTCCCCATTCTGCGTCAACTCATTCAGCGCGAAGACTTTCCGTTGACGCCGGAGGAGGATGAGGAAGCGGGGGCAAGCTGGGTAGTACACCTGCCGGATAACCGTCGGCTGGTGCTTCCACTTGCCAAGCTACGTGCCTGGTTGGCTCCCTTGATGGACTGGCTTCACGATAGCGAGGCACCCACAAGCGCACTTCGTGTGCCATTGACCTCCATCGATCAGCTGGCCCCCTTGGCAGATCATGAGCGCTGGGTGGGGCGAGAGGATGCCGTGGCCCTTGCCCAACGATTGCGTGAGCTTCCTGATAAATTGCCAGCCCCTGACGGTTTCCAGGGTGAATTGCGCGATTATCAGGCGCGAGGACTAGCCTGGTTGCGATTCCTCTCGGAGTTGAGTACTGGCGGTATTCTGGCCGATGACATGGGGCTTGGAAAAACCATCCAGATCCTTGCACACGTGCTCGATGAGCGTTCGCGAGGGGAGCTGCGCGGGCCTGTCATGGTGGTGGCCCCGACAAGTCTCGTCGGTAACTGGTGCGCCGAAGCGGCTCGATTTGCGCCGACACTGAGCGTGCTGGCGCTTCAGGGAGCCAAGGCCAGCCGTCGTGAGCAGATCGATACTGTTGTCGCCAATGTGGATCTCGTCATCACGACATACCCCCTCCTGGTGCGAGATATTGAGCATCTGTGCGAGCAGCACTTCGGTATCGTGGTACTGGATGAGGCCCAAGCCATCAAGAATGCTGCCAGTCAGACCGCGCGTACCGTACGCAGGCTCAATGCAGATCGCATGATCGCGATGACCGGAACGCCATTGGAAAACCACCTGGGTGAGTTATGGGCGCAATTGGATGTTGCTGCACCAGGCGCCTTGGGAAGCCAGCAGTGGTTTGGTCGGCATTTTCGTACCCCTATCGAGAAACATGCTGACGACGCTGTGAGTCAGCGACTTTCTCGTCGTATCTCGCCACTCATCCTCCGGCGTACCAAACAGCAAGTCCTCAATGAATTGCCGGACAAGACGGAGACTCAGCGAGACGTCACGCTGACCGGTGCACAGCGAGAGCTTTATGAGAGTCTTCGACTGACACAGCATCAACGGGTCAAGGAGGCGATCGAGACACGCGGGCTGGCAGCCTCCGGCATCGTGATGCTAGATGCGCTGTTGAAATTACGCCAGGTGTGCTGTGACCCACGGCTTGTCAAACATCAAAGTGCGGCGACGGTTCAGTGCTCAGCCAAACTGGAGGCGCTACGTGAACTGTTGCCATCGTTGGTCGAGGACGGTCGGCGTATCCTCATCTTCTCGCAATTTACGGAAATGCTTGAATTGATCGGGGGAGCACTGGAGCGGGAGGGGATTTCTCACTTGACTCTCACAGGGCAGACGCCCGGGGCAGTGCGAACCGAGCGTGTGGCGCAATTTCAGCGTGGCGAGGTACCCGTATTCCTGATCAGCCTCAAGGCAGGGGGGACTGGGCTCAATCTCACGACGGCAGATACGGTCATCCACTACGACCCCTGGTGGAATCCTGCCGTAGAGGCCCAAGCCACCGGGCGTGCTCATCGAATGGGCCAGACGAATCCGGTGTTTGTCTACAAGCTGGTTTGTGCAGGAACTGTTGAGGAACGCATCCTGGAGCTGCAGTCTCGCAAGGCGGATCTTGCCGCATCAGTACTGGAAGGGGGAAGCGGGCGTCAGGAGGAGGGGCCCCTGTTTGATGAGGAGGATCTGGCCTTGTTGTTTGCTCCGGTGTGATCCCGATATGGCCCCCCCGTTGGGGCATGGCAAGGCGGTTGCCTATTGGGGGGAGAGGCGTTGAGTCAGGCCATGGCACCTCATGTTACTGGGGCTACCCAGGGTGTGATCGCCCGGGTGTACTCACTGGCGCGCCGCATGGCCTGCCGGTGCAGGTATTCCAGACTATGGGCATAGTGCGTCAATGTCTGTTCCGGGGTGCGGTGGCCGATCCAGACGGCAAGTTGATACAACAACATGCCGCGATCCTGACTGTCCTGTCCGGCATAGCCTCGAACCCCCTTCAGAAAGCGTTTCAGGGGCGCTTTTTGCAGTCCCCAGGAGCCGTGCTCCTGCAAGTCGTCGAGTATGTCACGGTTCTGCGCCGCCTCAAGACGAATCAGCCACCAACTGACCGCTGCATGGCGCAACGAGTGAAAATCGATGGCACTCCCCAGCACACTTCGCATGGTGTCGATTGCCGGAGCGATCAGGCCGGCATGATTGAATGCCTGACAACTCTCGCTCGGGCCGAACAGCGCGATATCAGAGAGGGCTGTCGAGGGGAAGCATCGCCGTCGATATACCCACCATGCTGCCAACATTTCAATATCGCCGAAGAATGTCAGAAGGTGCAGGGGAAGTACGCGCCGCGCTGAAGGCGTCTTTCCGGCGTGAATATAAACGCGGCACTCAATCTCCGGCAATGACTTCAGCAGTTCACGCAACTTCACGTGCAGGGTCTCTCTCTCATGCGGTGCGGGAGGTGAGAATCCCGTATCAGGTAGCGCCTTTGCGAGCTCGGCTGGGCAGTGGTCCTCCAACCACTGCTCGAGCGAAAAGGTGCCCTGAGGACATTCGATGCGAATGTCCCGTAGCGTCAGGGCGCAGACCTCGCTGGCGCGCATCCCCCCGTGGAAGCCCAGCGCGATGCTGAGCCACTGCATGGTGGCATCAGGTGTTGCATCGGGTACTGCGAGAAGATGAGTACGTACCTTTTCCATCTGTCTCAGGGTGGCGAAATGAATTCGTTTGGCGCTGGGGGTCTTGTGATTGCCTGATATCGGCGGCTCCACGTCCAGCAATACTCCCATGCTGTGCATGAAGCGGATGAGCTGCCCCATATTGCCAAGAAAGCTGTGTGTCGTGCTGGCTGACCACCCCATATCGCGTGGCACGCACCAGCACATTTCCTGGGCACTGTCGTTGTCCCACTCCTGAATGTCGATCGACAAGGTGTAGTCCGCCATCGCCATCGGCAAGCTGCGAGAAAGATAGGTGTGCAGCGAACTGACGCGCAGCATGCGAGTCACGCGCAGATCATGCAGCCAATAGAGCACCATGACCGGGTAGCTATGGCGGATGCCCATGAGTCTTGTGAGGCGTCTGCTTGTCTCGAGCAGCAGCGCCTCCAGACGCTTCTTGACCCTTTCGTCACTTGTCTTGCGAAGATGATCAGAGGAAATGACCCCGATCCATTGCTTGAGGATGCGTCTCGCCGACGGAAGCCAGTCTATCTGCCAGGAATCCTGGGTCATCAAGCGCTGCCCCGGAGGTTGTGTCAATACGGTTGAGTGGGGGGTAGCGTTCGTTTCTGATGCCTTGGTCGCGAAAAGATCCATGGCGCTCACCGAGTCGTCATCCGCCATGGGTTCCTGCTGATGGTAGCCGGAATCAGTCGCCATGACCGTGCTGACCGGTGGAGCCTCGAGCCGAGCGAAGTAGGAGTGGGGCTCATAAAGCCCATGCGCGCTGCTGTAGGGAATCGGATAGCGACTGAACTGGCTGACCCAGTAGCCGGGCAATCCCCCCAGGACTGCCGCATGAGGCAATGCGCTCAGCAAGGTGGTCAGCTTAAGCCTTCGGCGTTCCTCGGTTGTCATGGGCAGTGTGGTGATCAGGGAGGCCAGCTCCTGTCTCATGCGACCCTTGACGATGCGAATCCGTTCGGGAATCGAGAGGGACTGGTCTTCTGGCCTCTCGGCCAATAACCACTCGTCCTTGGCTGTGGTGGGTTTTCTGGCTCTCAATGTCTTGAGCGCAGTCGTCAGTGTCGACTCCAATGGCAGACGGTAGGCCGTCATGTGAGGCGACATGACCGTCGACGGTGCCGCGTGAGCGGGGATCCAGACCCACTCATTGGGGGCGTTGCGATCGCTCTCGAAGTGACGACGCGTCAGGCAGGCCAATGTGACCAGAATCACCTGTTGGCCTAACCCTGCACGCACACCGAGCTCTACGGCAGCGCGCAACAGCGGAAAGCCAGTCCCGGGTTGACGTAGCGCGCGGATGATCGGCAAGACCCTGGTCGCGCGGTCCAGAGCTTTGGCCTCCATTGGTAGCACGCTTTTGCGCCGGGCCTGTGTGGGCCACTGTGGCAGCATCGCCACGACTCCCGGGCTTTGGTTGACTTCCTCCAGAAAGCGGCCGATGACGCGGTAAGCTTCACGGGGCCTTATCGGCCGGCGATGATGCACCTTTCTCCATCGAATCAGTTCCGTGACCATTGCCTTGGCTTGCGTATGGTTGAGGTACAGCATCATGCTTCCGGCCTCTGCCGGCATATCGTTGGCCGGTTGGCGCTTGGCGTGACGCTCGATCCAGTACAGCAGGTGCAGGCTTTGCTGGCGTTGCGTGCCTTTGACTCGATCAAGTCGGCGTTCCTCCCAGCGCGACCATAGCTCTTGCATGTGGTGGGTGCTCATGAGCTTTAGGTGCAAGTCAGGGTCGAGCTTGGTCAGTGATCGGATTCCTGACGTCTCCCTTGCAGGTGCAAGGTAAAACTTCCCATCTCTACTCATGGCAAATCCTTGAGAGGTATCACCTTGATTCGCAACTCATCGGACAACTCCCCCAAGAGGCGTTGCATCTCCGGCGGTAGGCAGATGTTGCTGGCATAGGGGGCATGGCGCTGCTGGCCGCGTTTGACATGGCCCAGCAGCATATCCAGCGTGTTCGCTTGCATTCGCCCATCGAGTGTCTGGGCGACGAAATGACGTGGCGCGTTATCGGGAAGTGCCAGCAGGGTTGCGAGTGCACTGCGTGACGCGGCTGTCAGTGACGGCGCTTGATGATGTGTGCTGATCCAGCCTCGGATGTGGGTCTGCTGGCAAGGCTTTGCGGTCAGATTGAGGCTGGCTTGGCGTCTTGACCACCATATGGCCAGTGCCTGCTCGTCTTCAGGCCATGACAGCCAGGTCCCGCCATTTCGTGGCCAGTGCTGCCGCCAGGAGGCCTGCCATGCCTGCAGGGTATCGAGATTCTGGCAAACCGGGAGAGGCAACGGGATGACCCGGCTTTCTCTGTAGAGGCCTGAATCCTTGTCAGCGATCCACAGCAGGCGTCCACGCCGAGACATTTGCGTAGTGGCACCTGGTGGACGAAGTCCTACCGTCAGCTGGACTCCCATGAGTACGTAGCAGCAAAGCGCACTGTTGAGCTCGATCAAGGCCGAGCAGTCCTCAGGTGAAGGGGTTCGGCCACGGGCAGCAATGGGAAAGTCGGAAAGACCCTTTTGGGCCAGATCATGCAAGCCCTTCAGTGCCACCCTGGCAGTGTGGAGCGAAAGTGTCATGCTCGAGCCCAAGGTCGTGATGGCGTGTGCATTCCTGGGAGGCAGGGTCGCGTTCATCGGTGTCGTGATCTCCCACCACCCCAGCGACGTGTTCATGAGACGCTGCAGTTCACGTAGGGACGTCTTGCGGTAAGCGGCAGGCGCTGCTGTTTTCAGGCTGAGCTCCCCGTGAAGCCACTCCGCTTCGATATCGGTCTTCGCCATGCCGAGAAGATGAAGCCGTGCGGCTCTGGCCACGCGCTGGGCCGTGGGAGTCGTGCCTGTGTGCGTTGCCATATGTTGCCTCAGCTGGCGGTTGAGCACCGCCAGACTCTTGGTCAGAGGCTGAGTTGTCGCTTCGCTCAATTGATTGAGGGGTATCGCGAGGGCGTCCGGTAGGCGAAGAGGCAGGGGGGGGCTTTGTGACGGTGCATGAATGACAGGAACGTAGAGTGTGTTGCTATCGGGGACCCACTGCAGTGATTGATTCCGCGACACCGTCGCAGTGCAGAGCAGTGCCTCCTGCTCGACACCCGTCACACGGAGCTGACTGAGACGTTCGGGGGCAATACCTGTTGCGAGCACAAGCTGCACCAGCAGTCTGGCATCAGGCGGGAAAGGTAATGTCAGTATTCTTCGGATCTGCCCTTGAGTGGTGGCGAAATTCGACAGACTTCCCAGGCTCTGTGCGATAGAGGTTTGCTGACGTTTGCGCGCGATCACCCTGCAATCTTGCGGTGTCAACAGGGTATCTCCCTTGTGATGAAAGGGCGCTTCCACTTCTTCTTGTGGCTGAGAGATCTTGTCTGGTTCGAGACTGGTGTCAACGTCCTCGTTGTCGTCCGAAGGTCGTGCGGTAACGAGTGTCTCAGATAGTTCAGGACTGGAGGCAACCGATGAAAAGTCGCGCTTGAATGAGTCGTGAAAAAAGACGGAGCGTTGTGGGAGCCGCTTCGCGTAGGGCGCGCGACGAGTTCCGATGGGCAGGTAACCGGAGAGCAATTCCTGGGCCTGCTGCAATTGGTCATACAGTCTTGGGTTGCCGTTTTTCAGCCACGGGATATGTTTACAGGCGCTGAGTAACGAGAGATTGGCAGAACGATGCCACGCGATCGGGTGCTGCCAAAGTGGCAGCATGTACTTCAATGCGACATGTAGGGTCGATAAATGCTGGTAATAGAGATTGCAATCGACAGAAGGCCCCGAGTGATAGCCGGCCATGTCGCGCAAGGCAAGACGAATCAATCGGCGATTGTGCTCGATGGGGGATGGCTCGCCATTGCTTGGCAAGAGTTCGAAAGCGTGTGTTGAGGTCGTGCCATGGCGCGCGAGCTGTATTGCCTGGTTTGCGATATTGGCTCGCACCATGGAGGGAGCGAATTTATCGGGAAAGGTCAGCTGGCTATGCAGTGGGTGGCTCTGACGAATCGCCTGTAATGGTCCCGGCGCAAGAGGGAGTCTCCTCAGGAGTTTGTTGATGAGGTCGAGCAACTCAGGATCATTGTCATCCGCTGCCTGAATATGAGCGGATATCCAGAGATCCGCCTGACTACATGGGGGAAGATTACAGTGAAGAAACGGCCATAAGCGCGTTTCCTCCGAAGCCGACAATACCACGTCATCTAGTTGTTCTTCCCACTGATGAAGGATGGTTTCGGGGAGCCATGTCTTGCTTTCGGGAGTATCATCCATCATGAGGAGGACTCCCTTCCTCGTCCAATAGATCGCCAAACAGGTCGTCAACCCTTTGTGCTACATGGGACCTGCGAGTGGGTGAGGTGGCTGGCCTCGTGGTGTCTGGGGCGGAGCCCGATGCTGATTGGTACCGAGCGGATGGAATCGGCTTGGGCGCTGGGGGAGTGAGGGGCACTGATGTTGGCGCCGCTTTTTGTGCCTCGTTGTCCTTGCTTGTCTCGGGGGAGAGTGGCTCTGAGGCTCCGCGATCATCGTCGAGACTCCGCTGGCCTTTGGGGCTGTGGGCACGTTGCAGTGTGCTCTTCGCCCAGCGGCCCTGGGTCAGGATCATGAGACTCTTGATATCCAGGGTGGGTTTCGATAACCCGAACACGATACGGGCCAACTTCTCTTCCAGCCCAGGCTTCTCATTGAGCTGCTTGATGAATGCACGGGCTTCCATCACGTGTGAGGTGTTGAAAAGCTCCTGAGGTAGCACCTCTGACAGATAGCGCAACACCTCCAGCTCCTCGTAGGTGAGACCTTCACGGTCCACCTCAAACACCTTGAGGGAACGGAAGTTCTCGAGAGATGACTCTCTGAGTTGTCGCAGGAGCATGCCATGGGTGAGCAGCTCGGTGTGGCCCTGGGCACCGACAAGCACGATGGGGAGGTGGCTGAGCAGCAGGCCCTTGTATGAAGGGGCCTTGCCTTTGCGTGGAGGCGGAAGGGAGATGAGATCGCCAAGAGAGCGTCGTGAAAGATTCCGTATCTTGCCTGAGATGGAAAACTCAGCCTCAGGCAGGGGCGTGTAGGTATCGGTCATGAGCTCTCCCTTGCGTCTTATTAATTATCTCATCCTTATAGTAGGATAAATATCATCTCATCGACCCCGCTGGAAGTGCTGCCGTCCTTGGCAGCGCCTTTCAGGGTGCGAGCTATCAAAAGATGTCATTGCCCGGGTCATGCATGTCATCCGCCAGTCGAATGTAGCGTTCGAAAGTCTTCTGATCACGATGCCCGCTGATGCGCTTTATCTGTTGATCGCTTTTCCCACGAAGATGCGCTTCGGTAATGAAGCCGGCACGAAAGCTGTGGGTGGTGAACTTTTCTGCACTGAGGTTGGCGCGCTGTAACGCCTTCTTGAGTAGATTGCCGAACGTGACGGGGTGCATTCTGCCGGCCCCCACTCGATCTGCCTGATCGATGGAACGATACAGCGCACCTCGACGAATGCCACTCCAGGCAAGCCAAGCCTCCAGTAACGTCACTGGGCAGCAACGCCCGCCGGCTGGATTGCGGGGGAGCGTCTTCTGTTCGATCCGTCCGCTTTGATTGGTTTTGCTGTGGCGCAACGTGATCACGATACCGGCATCACGCCATTCGATATCCTCTCGGTAGAGCGCGACGACCTCACTTGCGCGAAACGCCCCGTAGAAGCACAGGCAGAACATGCTGGCATCACGTAGATCTCGGGGAGCATCGAGGTCCAGAGCTTGCAACAGCTGTTGCAAATGATGGAGCCGCAAAGCGGGGGCCTGGCGCTGTCGTCCATCACTCTTGCGATGAATCCCCTTCAATACCCCTTTCACTTCCAGGCTCAGCGTGGGCGAGGGCAACTGCATATAGACATGCCAGGTACCCAGCGAGCTGGCGTGACGAGAAATCGTGGCAGGCTTGCGTCCTTTGGCATGCATCTCCGCCAGATAGTTGGCGACCTGATGGGAAGTGGCGGGGAGTGAGTAGCCGGCTTTCAAGAAGCCCCGGATATCTGATCGAAATGCCAGGATGGTGTTCTTTGCCATGCTGTCAGCCAGTAGCCGTCTCGCGGCGCGTGACAATTGCATGTTGCCTGTCAGCTCATGGCTCTGCTCTTTCCCGAGCCATGGCGTGACTTCGCTCGGTAAGCGTCCCGGTTCCTTTTCAAGCGACATGCTCACCTCCTGATGGTGTCAATCCATCGAAGTCAGAGGGTGTTATCCAGCACGGGGCGTTTTCACGCCTGGATGAATACCGGTATGGCAATGGGATGGTCATGAAGCACCTCGGTTGATCAGTAGTGTGGGGCGTCGACGCTGTGACGCCTGTGACTTGCGCTGTTGTTCGCAAGTCCCACCTACGCTATCGGGCTTCGTGCTTCAGGGAAGGCGATCTGCAACGGCCTGACGGCCGCACTCCTGCAGTCTGTATGTCAGAAGTCGCTGTCCTCATAGAGAGGGGAAGGGCTGTTAAAAAGGGGTTGATTTCGCAGAGACATCATGTGGACGGAAAGTCTGTCGAATTCGATATGCACCAGTACGCAACAATAAAACCAGTCTAAGAAGCACTGTGAAACAGAGGCTTATATGAGGTGTTTGTAGAAAGCTCACCATGTTGGTGCGCTTTCTACATGAAGGAGATTTTGTTGCTCTGTTTCGGTGCACTTAAGGTATGTGTGCATCTCTCCAGACAACGCGTTACGAGGGTGATTCCCCTATACGGGTGCGCTTGATCACGGGCTGGCACATCGATTGCACTACTTCAATCGGGACAACAAGTACAACAAGACACGAGGGAATGTCGTGAACAAGAAAATCGCTGCCGCAATGCTATCCGCCTGTGTCGGTTTCTCGCTGGCCAATGTCGCCCAGGCAGAAGAGGGGCCGATCAAGGTCGGCATCCTGCACTCACTGTCCGGCACCATGGCGATCAGTGAATCGACACTGAAAGACACCATGTTGATGCTGATCGAGAAGCAGAACGAGCAGGGCGGGCTGCTGGGACGCAAGCTAGAGCCTGTCGTGGTCGACCCGGCCTCCAACTGGCCGCTGTTCGCCGAGAAGGCGCGTGAGCTGCTGGCGCAGGACAAGGTCGACGTGATCTTCGGCAACTGGACGTCCGTCTCGCGCAAGTCGGTGCTGCCGGTGGTCGAGGAGCTCAACGGCCTGCTGTTCTATCCGGTGCAGTATGAGGGCGAGGAGTCCTCGGAGAACGTCTTCTACACCGGAGCGGCGCCCAATCAGCAGGCGATTCCGGCAGTGGATTACTTGATGAACGATGTGGGCGTGGAGCGCTGGGTGCTGGCGGGCACGGACTATGTCTATCCGCGTACCACCAACAAGATCCTGGCCGCCTACCTCAAGTCGAAGGGCGTGGCGGACGCGGATGTGATGGTCAATTACACCCCCTTCGGCCATTCCAACTGGCAGTCCATCGTCTCGGATATCAAGTCCTTCGGCAGTGCCGGCAAGAAGACGGCCGTGGTGTCCACCATCAATGGCGATGCCAATGTGCCGTTCTATCGTGAGCTGGCCAACCAGGGCATCAATGCCGAGGACATCCCGGTGGTGGCCTTCTCGGTGGGCGAGCAGGAGCTCTCGGGCATCGATACCGCGCCGCTGGTCGGCCACCTGGCCGCCTGGAACTACTTCATGAGCGTGGACAGCGACACCAACTACGACTTCATCGATGAGTGGATCGATTACACCGGCAAGGAAGATGCGGTCACCAACGACCCGATGGAAGCCCACTACATCGGCTTCAACATGTGGATGGAAGCCGCGCGCAAGGCCGGCAGCGTCGAGGTCGATGCGGTCAAGGACGCCATCATCGGTGTCTCGGTGCCCAACCTGACCGGCGGCTACGCCACCATGATGCCCAACCATCACATCACCAAGCCGGTGCTGATCGGCGAGATCCAGGACAACGGCCAGTTCTCCGTCGTCTGGCAGACCCCGTCCACCGTGGCAGGCGATGCCTGGTCTGACTATCTGGAAGGTTCCAAGGACCTGATCAGTGACTGGCGCAAGCCGATGGAATGCGGCAACTACAATGTCGTGACTCATTCCTGTGGGGCTCAACAGAGCGTTGCGACGCAATGATGCCTGGCACGTTCTGAGAGCGAGGCGGCGTGCAGGGGAGCCTGCATGTCGCCTCGTTGAGTGTCAGCTCCGAGGCCACGATGCCCTCGGAGACTGATGACGCCTTTGTGCGTTCACCATGGATGGCCTTCTTGATGTCTATATCCGTTGCAACGATGTACCGCGGGTGCTGGCAGTGGATGCTGCTGGTCTGTCTTTTGTCATTCCCCCTGTTTGCCGCTGCCCAGTCCGAGTCTGCGACTGGCCAGTCTGCGCGCCTGTCTGACGGCGCTGCTCAATCCCTGTTGACCCGGCTCGCCGAGGCACGCAACCCGGCCAAGCCAGCCGTGATCGATGAGATCGCGATGAGCGGCGATGCACGTGCACGTGGCTGGCTGGAAGCCTTTTCTGCCAGCAAGCTGGCTCGTCTCAAGGACGCCGAGCGCTTCTTGATCATCGACAACAATCGCGGCCGCGAATGGGCCGTCTCCGACGCCCTGTCGGGAGAATCGGCGGGCAAGGTCTCGCGCCGCGACTTAAAGACGCTGCGCAGCAACAACTCGCTGCGCGGGCATATCGATGGCGTGCTCTCGATGATCGACCTGTCTTCTCCGGATGCCGAAGTTAGACTCGCGGCGGCACGCGGCCTGCGCGGCAGTGTCGATGAGGCCATGGCCGAGCGATTGCCGAGCCTGATCGAGCAGGAAGGCGATGACGCTATCCGCGCCACTCTGAAGGAAGCGCTCGCCATCCAGCAGCTGGAAGCCAACGGCGACCCCGCAGCACTGGACACACTGTCCGGCAGCCTGAATGCCGCCGCGATCGCCGCCATCAATGGCGCCGCGGTGAGTGATGATCCGCAGCTGGCCCAGGCCGCCAAGGTGGCGCTGGCCGGTATCGAGCAGAAGCTTCAGCTCAACAGCGGGCTCGAGACGCTCTACTTCGGCCTCTCGCTGGGCTCGGTACTGGTGCTGGCCGCCATCGGGCTTGCCATCACCTTCGGTGTCATGGGTGTAATCAACATGGCGCATGGCGAACTGATCATGCTGGGCGCCTACACCACCTGGGGCATGCAGCAATTGCTGCCCGGGCAGCCGGGGTTGGCGCTGCTGCTGTCGATTCCGGCAGGCTTTCTGGTCGCGGCGGCGGTGGGTGTGATCATCGAGCGCAGCGTCATCCAGCACCTCAAGGGGCGTCCTCTTGAGACCTTGCTGGCCACCTTCGGCATCAGCCTGATCCTGCAGCAGCTGGTGCGTACCACCATCTCGCCCCTGAATCGCATCGTGGTCACGCCGGAGTGGATGAGTGGCTCGCTGATGATCAACGAGGCGCTGTCACTGACGCTCAATCGCCTCTACATCATCGGCTTCGCGCTGTTCGTGTTCGCCGGTCTGATGCTGATCATGCGCCGTACCCGTCTCGGCCTCGAGGTGCGGGCGGTGACCCAGAACCGGGCCATGGCGCGCTCGATGGGTATCAAGGCGACCCGCGTCGACATCATGACCTTCGCGCTGGGCTCCGGTGTGGCCGGCCTTGCCGGTGTCGCGCTCTCCCAGATCACCAACGTCGGGCCGAACCTGGGCCAGAACTACATCATCGACTCCTTCATGGTCGTGGTATTCGGCGGGGTCGGCAATCTGTGGGGCACGCTGGTGGCCGGCATGTCGCTGGGGCTGCTCAATCAGTTCCTCGAGCCCTGGGCGGGTGCGGTTCTCGCCAAGATCGTGGTGCTGGTCTTCATCATCCTGTTCATTCAAAAGCGCCCGCGGGGACTCTTCCCGCAAAAGGGCCGCGCCGCGGAGGGTTGATCCATGCCTGATTCACGTTCCTGGCTGGCGCGCCCCTTCACGGAGCGCTCCACCCAGATATTCCTCGCGGTGCTGACGCTGTCGGTGCTCGCCATCACGCTGCTGCATGTGCTGCTGCCCGAGGGGCATCCGCTGCATGTCAGCACCTTCACCGTCACCCTGCTGGGCAAGTACCTGTGCTATGCGCTGCTGGCGGTCGCGGTGGATCTCGTCTGGGGCTACCTCGGCATTCTCAGCCTGGGCCATGGCGCCTTCTTCGCGCTGGGCGGTTACGCCATGGGCATGTACCTGATGCGCGAGATCGGTGACCGCGGCGTCTATGGCAATCCGGAGCTGCCGGACTTCATGGTCTTCCTCAACTGGCAGGAGCTGCCGTGGTTCTGGCAGGGCTTCGACATGCCGGCCTTCGCCTTCCTGATGGTGCTGTTGGCGCCAGGGCTGCTGGCGCTGGTGTTCGGCTTCCTGGCCTTCCGCTCCCGCGTCACCGGCGTCTATCTCTCGATCATCACCCAGGCGCTGACCTTCGCCTTGATGCTGGCGTTCTTCCGCAACGAGATGGGCTTTGGTGGCAACAACGGCCTGACCGACTTCAAAGACATTCTCGGCTTCGATCTGCGCACGGATGCGGTGCGCATCGCGCTGTTCATCGCCAGTGGTGTGGCGCTGGGGCTCGGCTATCTGCTGTGTCGTGGCATCGTCGGCTCCAAGCTGGGGCGGCTAAGCATCGCCTGTCGCGACGCCGAGGCGCGCACGCGCTTTCTGGGTTACCGCGTCGAACGTGTCCAGCTGTTTATCTTCGTGGTCTCGGCGATGCTGGCCGGGGTCGCGGGTGCGCTGTACGTGCCGCAGGTCGGCATCATCAATCCCGGCGAGTTCTCGCCGCTGTTCTCCATCGAGGTGGTGGTGTGGGTGGCGCTCGGTGGCCGCGCGACGCTCTACGGCGCCGTGCTGGGCGCGCTGATCGTCAACTACGCCAAGACGGTATTCACCGGCATCATGCCGGATGCCTGGCTGTTCGCCCTCGGCGGCCTGTTCGTGCTGGTCACCGTGCTGTTGCCCAAGGGCATCGCCGGCCTGTTCGCTCAGCGTGGCTGGGGCAGGCGTTCGCAGTCGTCCGCGGCTAAGACCGAATCGGCATCCGGTTCCCGTCCCATCGAGGAGGCCACCGCATGAGCCTGTTGAAAGAGATGGCCACGCGTGACCGCGTGTTCGACTTCCTGACCCCGCGCACCTCGCCGGTGGACGTGACCCACGGGCCGATCCTCTATCTGGAAGATGTCAGTGTCAGCTTCGATGGCTTCAAGGCGATCAATGACCTCAACCTGACCATCGATGATGGCGAACTGCGTTGCATCATCGGCCCCAACGGCGCGGGCAAGACCACGATGATGGACATCATCACCGGCAAGACGCGCCCCGACAGTGGCTCGGTGTGGTTCGGCAGCCGGCACGATCTGCTGCGCATGAGTGAGCCCGAGATCGCCACCCTGGGCATCGGGCGCAAGTTCCAGAAGCCCACCGTCTTCGAGGCGCTCAGCGTGTTCGAGAATCTCGAACTGGCCATGGCCACCGACAAGCGCATCTTCCCGACGCTGGCGGCCCGCATGAGCGGCGAGACCCGCGCCAGGATCGAGGAGGTGCTCGAGACGATTCACCTCAAGGAGTGGCATGCGCGCGAGGCGGGCATCCTGTCCCACGGCCAGAAGCAGTGGCTGGAGATCGGCATGCTGTTGATGCAGAAGCCGCGGCTGCTGCTGGTCGATGAACCGGTGGCCGGCATGACCGAGCAGGAGATGGAGCGCACCGCGGAGCTGCTGACCAGCCTGGCGGGGCGCCAGTCGGTGGTGGTGGTCGAGCACGACATGGGCTTCGTGCGCTCCATCGCGCGCAAGGTCACGGTGTTGCATCAGGGCGCGGTATTGGCGGAAGGCAGCATGGATGCGGTATCGAGCGACCCGAAAGTCGTCGAGGTCTACCTGGGAGAGAGTGACGGATGACGCAAGCGCTGAACACCAAGGCACCGATGCCGAGCGGCGAGTCGCCGCTGCTGACCATCGACACGCTCAACCAGTTCTACGGGGAAAGCCACACGCTGTGGGACCTGACGCTGGAGATTCCCGTTGGGCAATGTACCTGCGTGATGGGCCGCAACGGCGTCGGCAAGACCACGCTGATGAAATGCATCATGGGCGAGGAGAGCGTCCGTGACGGCAAGCTCCTGTACCGCGCCGATGCCAGTGGCAGCGATTCCGGTCGCGTTGCCAGTAGCAATGAGCCGCTTGATCTGACGCGGCGCAAGCTCGAGGAGCGCGCGCGGCTGGGTGTCGGCTACGTCCCCCAGGGGCGACAGATCTTCCCGATGATGACGGTTGAAGAGAATCTGCGCACCGGTCTTGCCGTGCGCCGGGATGGCCTGCGCCAGATTCCCGAGCGCATCTATGAGTTGTTTCCCGTGCTCAAGGAGATGCGTCACCGGCGTGGGGGGGATCTCTCTGGCGGCCAGCAGCAACAGCTCGCCATCGGCCGCGCGCTGGTGATCGAACCGCGCCTGCTGATTCTCGATGAGCCCGGCGAGGGCATCCAGCCCAATATCGTCGCCCAGATTGGTGAGGTCATCCGCCGTCTGATCAAGGAAGACGGCCTGACGGTGCTGCTGGTCGAGCAGAAGTTGCCCTTCGCGCGCAAGTACGCTGATCGCTTCGTGATCATGGATCGCGGCCGCCGGGTAGCCGAAGGCGAGATCGCGGCGCTGTCCGATGAACTGATCAAGCAGCACCTGACCGTATGACGATCCGGTGCGTGATTCCCGCTGACGGCGCGATGGATGCCGTGCGCAGTGAGGCCAATGCCTCTGGCCACCGCTTCGATGACCAGCGCCAGTGGCAGGCCGCGCTGGCGCTGCGTTTCGAGGCGGATGCGCGCGACACCAGTGATAGCGGGCGCGCCATCACCCGCCTGACGCGCAGACGTCATCATGGCCCGCTGCGTGTGCAGCGCCCGTTCTATCCCGAAGGCCGCCACGGCTGCTGCCACGTCTATCTGCTGCACCTCCGGGTGGGCTGGTCAGCGGCGATGCGCTGCAGATCGAGGCCGAGGTGGAGGAGGGCGCGCATGTGCTGTTGACCACACCGGCGGCGGCCAAGCTCTACAAGGCCGATCGCAACGGCGTGGCCTGGGGCCAGCATACGCATCTCAAGGTCGCCGAGGGGGCCACCCTGGAATGGCTGCCTCAGGAAACGCTGGCCTTCAATGGCTCGCGCGGCGAGCAGACCACCACCCTCGAGCTTGCCAGCTCTGCGCGCTGTCTGGGCTGGGAAGTGCTGGCACTGGGGCGACCGGTCGGCGAGCTGCCCTTCGTCAGCGGCCATCTCGAACAACGCTTTCGCCTGACCCGCGACGGCAAGCCAGTGTGGATCGAGCGCCAGTCGCTGGACCCGATGCATCCGCGCTTCACCGGGCGCTGGGGGCAGGGCGGTTGCAGTGTGCAGGCGACGCTGTGGGCGGTCGGACTCGAGGATGAGGCGGCGGCCATCGAGGCCCTGCGTGAGGCGTTGCCGGCTTCCCCGCGCTGGGCGGTGACATGCCGCGAAGGCGTATTGCTGCTGCGCTATCTGGGCCATGAACGCAACGAGGCCTGGACGCTGTGCCAGCAGGCATGGCAGCTCCTGCGCCCCCTGATGACGGGGCTTGAGGCACAGGTGCCACGTATCTGGCTGACCTGATCTCGAGAGACCCCACTGAATGACAACCACAAGAGCCACGACATGGAACTGACGCCAAGAGACAAGGACAAGCTGCTGCTGTTCACCGCAGCGCTGCTGGCGGAACGCCGCAAGGCCAAGGGCCTCAAGCTCAACTACCCGGAATCCATCGCCTTGATCAGCGCCGAGATTCTGGAAGGCGCCCGCGAAGGCTTGAGCGTGGCCGAGCTGATGGGGCGCGGCGCGGAGGTGCTGACCCGTGACGACGTGATGGAAGGCATCGCCGAGATGATTCCCGAAGTGCAGGTCGAGGCGACCTTCCCGGACGGCACCAAGCTGGTGACCGTTCACAACCCCATCGTGTGAGGCGAGCAATCATGATTCCCGGTGAATATCTGGTGGCGGACGGCGAGATCTCTCTCTGCGAGGACCGCCTGCGCACCACGCTCTCGGTCGGCAATACCGGCGACCGACCGATCCAGATCGGCTCGCACTATCACTTTGCCGAGGCCAATCCGGCGCTGGTGTTTGATCGCGAGGCCGCCTCGGGCAGCGCCTGGATATTGCCGCCGGCACGGCGATTCGCTTCGAGCCGGGGCAGACGCGTGACGTCACGCTGATCCCCTTCGCCGGCAGCCGTCATATCTATGGCTTCCGTGGCGAGGTGATGGGGCAACTCAAGGATGACGGCAGTGTCCAGCGCTGAGCGAGCGATGCTCCTTCCGGCAAGACGTCAGGCAATGGCGCTGACAGGCATTCAGTTCGGAGCTCACATGGCGACTGCAGTTCAGAAATTGCGGCTTAGCAACTGCAGCTCAGAAGCGTTGGCTTAGAAGCTGCAGCTCAGGGATCAAGAGGCAACCCATGAAGATAACGCGACAGGCCTATGCCGACATGTACGGACCGACCACCGGGGACCGCGTGCGTCTGGGCGATACGGCGCTGTGGATCGAGGTGGAGAAGGATTTCACCCACTACGGGGAAGAAGTGAAGTTCGGCGGTGGCAAGGTGATCCGCGATGGCATGGGCCAGAGCCAGCGCGCCGATGACAGCGTGATGGATACCGTGATCACCAATGCGCTGATTCTGGACTGGTGGGGCATCGTCAAGGCGGATGTCGGCCTCAAGGCTGGGCGCATCGCGGCCATCGGCAAAGCGGGCAACCCCGATACCCAGCCTGACGTGGATATCGTGATCGGCCCGGGCACCGAGATCATCGCCGGTGAGGGCAAGATTCTCACCGCTGGTGGTGTCGACCCGCACATCCACTTCATCTGCCCTCAGCAGGTGGAAGAGGCGCTGATGAGCGGCATCACCACCATGCTCGGCGGCGGTACCGGGCCAGCCACCGGCACCAATGCTACCACCTGTACGCCAGGGCCGTGGCATATCGGCAAGATGCTGCAGGCGGTGGATAGCCTGCCGATGAACATCGGCTTTCTCGGCAAGGGCAATGCCTCGCTGCCACAGGGACTGGAGCAGCAGATCGAGGCCGGCGTGATCGGCCTCAAGCTGCATGAGGACTGGGGCACGTCGCCGGCCTCCATCGACAACTGTCTGACCGTCGCCGATGCCTATGACGTGCAGGTGGCGATCCATACCGACACCCTGAACGAGTCGGGCTTCGTCGAGGACACCCTGGCGGCCTTCAAGGACCGCTGCATCCACACCTTCCACACTGAAGGCGCCGGTGGCGGCCATGCCCCGGACATCATCACCGCGTGCTCGCGGCCCAACGTGCTGCCGTCATCCACCAACCCGACGCGTCCCTACACCGTCAACACGGTGGATGAGCATCTCGACATGCTGATGGTTTGCCACCATCTGGACCCGAGCATTCCCGAGGACGTCGCCTTCGCCGATTCGCGCATTCGCCGTGAGACCATCGCCGCCGAGGACATCCTGCATGACCTGGGTGTCATCTCGATGATGTCCTCGGATTCCCAGGCGATGGGCCGCGTGGGCGAGGTGATCTGCCGTACCTGGCAGACGGCGCACAAGATGCGCGAACAGCGCGGCCTGCTGGCAGAGGACAGCGAGCGCGGCACCGACAACTTCCGTGCGCGCCGCTATATCGCCAAGTACACCATCAACTCGGCCATCACCCACGGCATCGCCCACGAGGTCGGCTCAATTGAAGTCGGCAAGCTGGCGGACCTGGTGCTGTGGTCACCGGCGTTCTTTGGCGTCAAACCGGCCTGCATCCTCAAGGGCGGCATGATCGCCGCTGCGCCGATGGGCGACCCGAATGCCTCGATTCCCACGCCGCAGCCGGTGCATTACCGCCCGATGTTCGGTGCCTTCGGCAAGGCGGCCAGCGCCACGCGCCTGACATTCGTCTCCCAGGCGGCGCTCAAGGCTGGTGTCGGGGAGGCGCTCGGGCTCGACAGCCCGCTGTCCGCCTGCCGCGACGTGCGTCAGGTGCGCAAGTGCGACATGAAACTCAATGACGCCTGCCCGGAGCTCAAGGTCGACCCCGAGACCTACGAAGTCTTCGCAGACGGTGAGCTGCTGACCTGTGAGCCTGCCAGCGAGCTGCCGCTGGCCCAGCGCTATCACCTGTTCTGAAGGCCTGTTTCAAGTGCCTGTTCTGATTCCCTATTCGAGATTGACGCCATGATGGAACTGATACATCGCCTGCCAGACGCCAGTGGTTCAGGCGACCCAGCGAGCGCTCACACCGATGCCGAGCCCCTCGACACCCTGACCCTGCCGCTGGAGCTGCGCATCCGCGGTCGTCTGCGTGCCACCACGGATGGCGGACGCGAGGTTGGCCTGTTTCTGGATCGCGGTCCGGTACTGCGTGATGGCGATCGGCTGGCCTCGCGCGAGGGTGAGGTGATCCGCATCCGCGCCGCGGATGAGCCGGTAGTGACTGCCCACATCGCCGCCGGGCGTCCGATGGCCGCGCTCTGCTATCACCTGGGCAATCGCCATGTGCAGCTCGCCATCGGCATGCAGACGCCTGACGCTGGCAGTAGTGAAGGAAAGGCCGAAGCAAAGGGCGAAGCAGCGAGCGCAACCGGCTGGGTGCGCTTCCCGCCGGATCACGTGCTGGAAGAACTGGCCGAGCGACTGGGCGCGACCCTCATCCATCACGAGGCGCCCTTTGACCCTGAGCCGGGCGCCTATGCCCAGGCGGGGCAGGGGCATGCTCACTCACACGGTCATGGCCACGGCCACTCACATGCTCACGACCATGCCCATGAGCACAGCCACGGCCATTCTCACAGCCACGCCCATGAGCACACGCATGAGCACTGATGCTATGGCGGGCCTGCCGGCGCAGGAGGATCTGGCGCTGCTGGGGCTGTTGCAGCTGGTGAGTCCGGCCTTGCCCATCGGCGCCTTTGCCTGGTCTCAGGGGCTGGAGAGTGCCTTCGAGCTTGGCTGGGTCACTCAGGAGCAGGAGCTTGGCGAGTGGATCGACGGCGTGCTGGAAGACGGGCTTGGCCGTTGCGAGCTGCCACTGTTGGTGCGTCTGCAGCAGGCGTGGGCCGAGGGGGATGCACCGGCGCTCGACGAGTGGGATGGCTGGCTCAAGGCGACCCGTGAGACCGCCGAACTCAGCGATGAGGACGCGCGTCTCGGGGCGGCGCTGCTGCGCCTGCTCAGAAGTCTCGAGCTCGAACCGCCAGTGGCGCTGATGCCCCAGGCACCCGGCTACGTCACGGTGTTCGCCTGGGTGGCGCATCAGCGTGGGGTGCCGCCGCGCCAGACCTTGATCGGCTTCGCCTGGGCCTGGCTCGAGAATCAGCTGGCGGTGGCCTGCAAGGCCATGCCACTGGGGCACACCGCCGCCCAACGCCTGACCGAGCAGCTGCGCCCCCGCGTGGTGGAAATCGTCGCGCAGGCGCTTGAGCGTTTGGATGGTGAGCTTGGCCCGATATTGCCGGGGCTGGCACTCGCCTCCGCCCAGCACGAAACCCAATATTCTCGTCTGTTCAGGAGTTGAGCCAAGACCGCCTGTCTTGAGGCGGCGGCGCCTGAACCGACCGACATGAACGTCTGATATCTCACGAGAAAGGAAGCTGCCATGAAGCATTGTCTACGCGTAGGAGTGGGTGGGCCGGTGGGCTCCGGCAAGACGGCGCTGCTGCGCCAACTGTGTCTGGCCCTGCGCGATCATTACGACATCGGGGTGGTCACCAATGACATCTACACCCGCGAAGATGCCGATTTCCTGTTGCGCCATGAAGCGCTGGACGCGGACCGTATCCTCGGGGTCGAGACCGGCGGCTGCCCGCATACCGCGATTCGCGAGGATGCCTCGATGAACCTGGCGGCCATCGATGATCTGCAGGCGCGTCACCCGAACATGGAGCTGGTACTGGTGGAATCCGGTGGCGACAACCTGTCTGCGACCTTCAGCCCCGAGCTTTCCGATCTCACCCTCTATGTGATCGATGTCTCGGCAGGCGACAAGATTCCGCGCAAGGGTGGGCCGGGCATCACCAAGTCGGATCTTCTGATCATCAACAAGATCGACATCGCCGAGCAGGTGCATGCCTCGCTCGAGGTGATGGATCGCGATTCGCGCAAGATGCGTGGCGAGCGGCCCTTCGTGTTCGCCAATCTGTATGACGGTGTCGGGCTGGAGGAGATCATCGCCTTCATTCTGGATCGCGGCATGTTGCCGGAGCGTCGCCCGCAAAAGCTGGCGGCACAGGCCTGACGGCGCAGCGTTTTCTGCCACTTGTTTACGATTTATTGTCTCCCGACATTCGTCTCACCACGGGTGTCGGGGATTCATCATCATCTTGTTCAGGAATGACACATGAAGCGTTTTCACTCCGCACTGCTTGCCACCTCGCTGCTGCTGGTGGCGACCTCGGCCTCTGCCCACCCCGGCCATGATGCCCAGGGGCTGATGGCGGGCCTGTCGCATCCCTTTACCGGGCTGGACCACCTGCTGGCCATGCTGGCCATCGGCATCTGGAGTGTGCGTCAGTCGCGGGCCTTGACGCTTGCCACGCCGCTGTTGATGGTCGTCGGCATGCTCGCTGGGGCGGGCATCGCGCTGCTCAGCGGTGGTCAGGCGCTGCATGCACTGATCGCCGAGCAGGGCATTCTGCTCTCGGTGCTGGTCTCCGGTGCGCTGGTGGCGCTGCTGATGCGTCTGCCGACCATGGCTGGCGCCGTGATGGTCGCCGGCTTCATGGCCTGCCACGGTTTCGCGCATGCGCTGGAAATGCCGGCGGTTGGCAGCGCTGCGGGCTACATGGCGGGCTTCGTGATCGCGACGTTGGCCCTGGCGTTGCTGGGCCGTGCAATCGGCCAGCGCCTGATGGGGGTACCTGCCATCGCTTCACGTCTGGTGGGCGGAGCGGTGATGGCCTCTGCCGTGATGATGGCAGTCTAGGACGATTTCAGGTTGAGGGAATTCATGACGATGACATGAACTCTCGCATTGGATTCATTGCGCTATCGACGCCCCGCTGACTTGTCAGCGGGGCGTTTTTTGTCAGGGGGTAAGGGATTGCCTTGTAGAAATGTTATAACGTATCATTTTGGGGTCGAGTGGATGATGGCGCATTCCTCGACCTGCCGCGCAATCGTGCTTGCTGATGCAAGCCCTCTGTCAAGGGCTCTGACAAGGGCTCTGTGAGACAAGCCCTCATGGGCGTCATGCAGCACCTGATTCGGCGTGATGCCCCCTCATGAATCCAAGGCAATGACTGATGACAACTCTGCAATCGACTTCCTCTCCTGACAGGCCCGCTTCACTGCCTCCGGCGCTGCCAGTGACTGTGCTGTCCGGCTTTCTGGGCGCAGGCAAGACGACGCTGCTCAATCACATCCTTGCCAACCGTGAAGGGCGTCGGGTGGCGGTGATCGTCAATGACATGAGCGAGGTCAACATCGATGCCGCCATGGTGCGTGGCGCACCCGGTGCGGACAACGAGGTGACGCTCAATCGTGCCGAGGAACAGCTGGTCGAGATGAGCAATGGCTGCATCTGCTGCACGCTGCGTGAGGACCTGCTCATCGAGGTACGGCGACTGGCCGAGGAAGGGCGCTTCGATTGCCTGGTGATCGAATCCACCGGCATTTCCGAGCCACTGCCGGTGGCGGAAACCTTCACCTTCGAGGACGAGGACGGCCAGTGCCTCTCCAGTGTCGCGCGTCTCGACACCATGGTTACCGTCGTGGATGGCGCCAACTTCCTCACCCAGTATCGCGAGGCGCAGTCACTGGCGGAAGCGGGGGAAAGCCTCGGCGAAGACGATGAGCGCAATGTCGCCGACCTGCTGGTCGATCAGATCGAATTCTGTGATGTGCTGTTGATCAGCAAGACGGATCTGCTCGATGCCTCGCAGCTTGCTGAGCTGAGCGCGGTGCTGCGCTCGCTCAACCCGGAGGCCGAGATTCTGCCCATGACGAAGGGCGCCGTGCCGCTTTCCAAGGTGCTGGACGCTGGCCGCTTCAGTTTCGATCGCGCGCAACAGGCACCGGGCTGGCTGAAGGAGATGCGCGGCGAGCACGTGCCGGAGACCGAGGAATATGGCATCTCGAGTTTCTCCTACCATGCGCGCGTGCCGTTCCATCCCGAGAAATTCCACCAGCTGCTCCACGGAGACTGGTTCGGAGGCAAGCTGCTGCGCTCCAAGGGCTTCTTCTGGCTGGCCACGCGGCCGCAGTTTGCCGGACAGTGGAACCAGGCCGGTGGCATCGCGCACTACGGGTTCGGGGGCATGTTCTGGAAGGCAGTCCCGGAGGTCGAATGGCCAGAAGACCCCGAGTATCTGGAGTCGATCCGGGAAAAGTGGCAGGAGCCGTTCGGTGACATGCGCCAGGAGCTGGTATTCATCGGTCAGAACCTGGATGAAGCCCGTATCCGCCATGCGCTGGATGAGTGTCTGCTCGATGACGCCACGCTGCTGGCGGGCAAGGAAGCCTGGCGTGACCTGCCGGACCCGTTCCCCGCCTGGGAATGAGCGACGGCACCTGAGTTTTTGATCTGCTGATACTCGCCTAGACACCCCGCTGATCCGCGATCAGTGGGGTGTTCTGTTTCTACGTTCCTTACAGAGATGGCCTTCCCGTTAACGGCCGGCTGCCCATGCACGTCGGTTTCCCCCCGGTGGGTCATGGAGTCAACTCATGACGGTTTGGCTGAGCGCTACGTCGCTTGAGCGATACCCAGAGGGGGAATGTCAGGGCAGAAGCGATGCAGAAAGTGCCAAGCCATTGAAGGGGGCCGAATGACTCGCCCATCCACACAAAACCCAGCACCGTTGCCGTCAGCGGGCTGAAGATACCCAGCAGTGATGCGGAGAAGGCGGGCAATCGCTGGATGCCGGCAAACCAGAGGCCATAGCCGAGCACTCCACCCGGCAGGATCAGGTAGCCATAGCCCAGCAGATGTTGCAGCTCGAGATTGGTCGGTATGCCTTCCGACCAGGCGGCCAGGGGCAGCAACAACAGTCCACCGAAGATCAATTGCCAGCCCGTCAGACTCAATTGACTGACGTCGGGCGGACGTTGCCAGCGCTTGCTGAGTACGATGCCGGCGGCCATCGAGACAGCACCGATCAGCGCGATCCCGACCCCTGTCATGTCCAGCCCACCTTGGCCGGGATTGAGCAGCAGCACCACTCCGACCATGCCCAGTCCACACTGCATTGCGGCTGTCATGCTGAAGCCTGTCCCCAGCCACCAGTGGCTCAGCAGTAGAACCCACACCGACTGACTTGCCAGCAGCAAGGCGGCCATGCTGCCGGGGATGCGGTAGGCAGCGGCAAACAGGCAGGTAAAGAAGAGTCCGATATTGAGAGTACCCAGCACCATGGCCTTCACCCACCACCCTCCCGACAAGGTCTGTCGAGTCCAGAGCAGAATCAGCATTCCCGCGGGCAGGGCGCGAATGGTGGCTGCGGTGAGTGGGGTGTCGGCAGGGAGAAGGGTCTGTGTCACCAGGTAAGTACTTCCCCATATGATCGGGGCCGTGGCGGTCATGGCGACAACCTTCAGGTGTGAAGATGGCATATTTGTCTCTCCTTGAAGTATCTTTCTAGAAAGATAGATGTGAGAGTACTCGCAAACTCGCCGTCATCAAAGTATCTTTTTGGAAAGATAACTGGGAGGTTTCATGATGACGGATGCCGTGGATCGCATTCTTGCGCAGTGGGAGGAGGCTCGCCCCGATCTGGATTGTCGGCCGATGGGTATATTCGGGCGTATCAGTCGGGCAGGTCGCGTGTTTGGCTCGAGGATGGAGCAGGTATTCGAGAAGGAGGGCCTGTCGACTGTCGAGTTCGACATCCTGGCGACGCTGCGACGTTCACAGGCGCCATTGACCCCGACCCAGCTGTATCAGACGTTGATGCTCTCTTCCGGTGCCATGAGCACGCGGATAGATCAGCTGGTGAAGCGAGGGTTGTTGCAGCGCCAGGCCAGTGATGAGGATCGGCGCAGCAATCGCGTCGCGCTGACGGAAGCAGGGCGTCATCTGATCGACACCACTCTGGAAGCGCATGTCGAGAATCAGCACCGGATGGCGAGTGCGCTGGACAGTGATGAGCAACATCAGCTTGCCTGTCTGCTGCGCAAGCTGATGACTGATGAACAACGCTAGCTATCATGCAGCACTCATCGGGCCTCTGTATGGGCATGCACCAGCTCACCCTTGAGGAGACGCTTCGCTGCCGGTCTGTGAGACAAGGCGTGAGATGCGTGCCGCTGCACTGCTCAGGGCAAACAGCAGGGTGGCCAGGCACACGATGGTGGGGCCGGTGGGGGCACCCAGCCAGTAAGATGCCTGCAGTCCGCCGGTGGTGGAGACTTCGCCGATGATGGCGGCGGCTATAGTCATCAGCTCCGGGGTGTGACAGAAGCGGCGCTCAATGGTCAGAATCTGATGTTCGTCGAAGGCGCCGCACGCAGGTTGATCAATGGCTGGCGATCACCGAGGGCGAGGCATATGTCCACGTGCGGCATGTCGAAAGTATGCACCCTCACGACGCCGTGGCTTGGGGTCGCCGTGACTGAGTGACGTCTAGCATGGTCCTTCAGCTTCGTTCTTCAGTTACGCCCTATTTCGAGACGTTGACGTCTCTGGTCCGCATGCACGCCCCGCCGAGGAAATCGGCGGGGCTTTTGGTTTTGCAGGGCTGAAAAACCTCCAAACACCGCGGCTGACGACAGCAGGCGGTTGATGTCGGTGTGTGGTTTGCCATCCAGTCCAGATGAAGCTGTGGAAGGAGGATTGTTGCGTGTTTTGCTAGACAAAGGTCTATTTCTGCGGCGCTATGATTGACCGATGCGGCGGTGGGCGACTAAGTTTTGCTTCATCTGGTATGGTTTGCAGTCCACTTGAAGGGGGGAATTTGAACGTGACGCACGTGAGTCAGTCTCGCCAACACAGACTCAGGTCCGGAGCGATCAAGCAGCAAGCCAGACCCGATACGTCCATACCCCACAACAGAACAATCAAAGGGATTCGACAATGAAGCGAGCCATGCTTGCCGCCACGCTGTTAGCCGCCGCCTTGGGTACCACCCTTGCGCATGCCGAGAAGATCGTGTTTGCCATCGGTGGTAGCCCCAACAGTCTGCAGGGCCAGACTGCACAACATTTCGCCGATAGCCTGCAGGCTCGACTCGGGGATGAGCATCAGGTCGAGTACTACCACAGTGGCCAGCTGGGCGATGAGCGCCAGCTGATCCAGAAGCTGCGCCTCGGCACGGTCGATCTGGCCGCGATTTCCTCGGTGATGTCGTCTGTCTCGCCAAGCTTTGCGCTGTTTGACATGCCGTTCATGGTCAAGGATCGAGAGCATCTCAAGCGCATCGATGACGAGATCGTGATGACGGACCTGGCCGAGGATGCCAAGGCCAAGGGCCTCAAGCTGGTCTCCACCTGGGAGAACGGCTTCCGCCAGATCACCAACAATGAACATCCCGTGGTGGAGCCGGAAGATCTGGACGGGCTGAAGCTGCGTACCCCGCAGAGCGAATGGCGTACCGGCATGTTCACGGCGTGGGGTGCCAATCCGACACCGATGGCCTTCTCGGAAGTCTTCGTGGCGCTCCAGACCGGGGTGGTCGACGGCCAGGAGAACCCGCTGTCCAACATCGATGGCGCCAAGTTCCAGGAGGTTCAGAAGTACCTGTCACTCTCCAATCATGTCTATTCGCCCATCTGGCTGACCAGCAGTCAGGCCGGCTGGGGCAAGATGCCCGAGGACGTGAAGGCCGCGATTGCCGAGGTGTCCGCCGAGACCCAGAGCTGGGCCTTTGCCAAGGGTGCAGAACTGGATGACAAGCTGCTGGCGAGCCTCAAGGCGGGCGGCATGGCCGTCAATGAGGTGGATCGGGATGCCTTCGTCACCGCGAGTGCGCCGGTCTATCAGGCGTTCTCCGATAAGGTCGACGGTGGCCAGGCACTGGTTGACCGAGCCATGGCACTGGCCAAGGAGTAAGTCATGAGCTCGCATTCCCATGCGGCCAAGGCAACCTTCCCCACCGAGAGTGGGGAAGGACTGACGGCCACGGCTGACGTGACGCTGCTGGACAGAGTCAATTGGGTGGTGGAACGCTGCCTGGAAGTATTCACCGTCGGGTTGCTGCTCTCCCTGACGATGATCGTGCTGGCGGCGGTGGCCTTGCGCACCTTCGGTGGCTCCTTGCCTGGTATGACGAGGTCGCCTCGATCAATCTGGCCTGGCTCAGCTTCTATGGCGCTGGTCTGGCGGCTCTGAAGCGTTCCCACATGGGCTTCCCTGGTCTGATCACCAAGGCGCCCATCGCGCTGCGCAGTTCGCTGTTCATTACCTCTGAGCTAATCGTGATCGGATTCTTTGCCGTGGTGGGCTGGTTCGGTTACCAGGTGCTGGACGTGCTGGCCTGGGACTCCCTCATCGCCTTGCCGACCATCGGTCTGGATGTCACCCAGTCGGTGATTCCGATCAGTGCGGCGCTCTTCATTCTGTGTGAACTGCTGAGTCTGCCTCATGCTTGGCGCAAGATGTGTGCAGGCGTCAACAGCGAAGAGGAAGAGATCGCGGAAGCCATCCGTCTCGCCGAGCAAGACCTCAAGGAGCACCGTTCATGACGCTACTGATCATTATCGCGGCGCTGTTCGCACTGGTGTTGATCAACGTGCCCATTGCGGTCGCCATCGGCACCGTCGGGGTCGTCGGAGTGGTGATCTTCATGGGCGTGGATGCGCTGGTGAACGTGCCACTGACGCTCTTTAATGGCGCCACCAAGTTCCCGCTGATCGCGATTCCGCTGTTTATTCTGGCCGGCGCGCTGATGAATACCTCGGGCATCTCCATGCGACTGATCAATCTTGTCACGGCCATGGTTGGATTTGTGCGGGGTGGTCTGGCGATGGTCAATGTCGGGGTATCGCTGTTCTTCGCCGAGATTTCCGGCTCTGCGGTGGCCGATGTGGCCGCGACGGGTTCGGTGCTGATTCCCGAGATGAAGAAGCGCAAGTACACGCCGCAGTTCTCGGCGGCGATCACGTCGTCTTCGGCGTCGCTTGCTATCATCATTCCGCCGTCGCTGTCAATGATTCTCTACGGGGCCATCGCGGACACCTCCATCGTTAAGCTGTTCGTCGCCGGCATCATCCCGGGGATTCTGGGTGGTCTGGGGCTGGCGATGCTCTGCTATTACTACGCCCGCAAGTACGACATGCCGCGTGAGGCTGCCTTCTCGCTGTCGACACTCGGCAAGGCGTTTCGCGAGGCCTTCTGGGCCCTGACGCTGCCGGTCATCATTCTGGGCGGCATCTTCGGCGGCTTCGTGACCGCCACCGAAGGCGCGGGCATCGCCGTGCTGGCGGCGCTGGTCATCGGGGGGCTGGTCTATCGTGAGCTGAACCTGCAGGTGCTGTATCGCGCGGTGATCGATGGCGTGATCCAGACCTCCGTCGTGATGCTGCTGGTCGCCACATCCGCGGTGCTGGGGCTCTTCCTCACCGAGATGCAGCTACCGCAACAGCTGGCCCAGGAAATCACCGCGATCACCACAGACCCGGTGGCGGTGTTGGCGTTGCTCAACATCCTGCTGCTCCTGCTCGGCATGTTCCTGCATGGTGCCGCTGCCATCATCCTGGTGGTACCGATCGTGATGCCGTTGATCCAGCAGATCGGCATCGACCCCATCCACTTTGGCCTGATCCTGACCCTCAATCTGGCCATCGGTCAGCAGACGCCGCCTGTTGCCTCGGTACTGGCCACCTCATGCTCCATCGCCAAGACGGACATGTGGGAAACCACCAAGGTCAATCTGCCGATGATTTTCGTGCTCTTCCTGGTGCTGATGTTGGTCACCTACGTGCCAGCGATTCCCATGAGTCTTGTCGAGCACTTCTATGGTTAAGCACTATGGCTGAGAGGGCAGTGGTGGAGACTGCCCGCCAGACACGCAAGGCCGCCTCAAAGGGCGGCCTTGGCGTGTCTGAAATAGGCGAGTGAAATAGGCGAGTGAAATGTGCGGGGAATGATCATCGGCCAGGCCAGGCTTCATCAGGTGGGGTATTTCACTGCTCTGACCCAGTGACAGGTACGCCTTTCGCAACCTCTCGAGGGCCGGGCACACGCTGCTCGGCGCGTAGCGTCCACATCACACCGCCGAGAATCAACAGCATGCCCAGCACTTCATTGGTCTGCGGCCATTGCCATGCCAGCAGATATCCGTAGAGCAACGCACAGCAGGTCTCGAAGACGATCATCTGTCCGCCTACCGACACCGGCAGGCGCTGGGCCGAGGAATTCCAAAGGGCATTGGCGATCCAGGAGCCACCGACCGACATGAACAGGGCTGCGGCAGCGAAGGCCAGCCAGCGTTCAGACGAGAGCTCCAGTGGCAATATCCGCGGCTGCAAGACGGCGACCAGCACAAGAATCATCACTGCCACGACCCCGGTCGCGATGCCTTGCAGGGTGGACCATTCACGCGCGGAAAAACGATCGGCCTTGAGCTGCTGGGCATTGCGCAGCGCGAACCATGCCCAGGACATCACGCCGAGCGAGCCACACAGCACGCCGATCAGGTCTCGCCACTCTCCTGCCCCCTGCAGGAAGCGAAGCAGAACAGGCACGTTCATGCAGACGATTCCCACCGCGATCAGCGTCAGCGACAGGCTCACGGACAGGCGGCTCGCCTGAATATGGCGTCTCCCGATCAACATCACCGCCACCGGCACCAGCCCGTTGATCAATGCCGCGATGGCCACGCCGGCATATTGAACGGCCGCCGTCAGCAGGATGAAATACGCCACATTGCCTGTCAGCGCCAACTCCAGCAGCAGGCGGGTATCGCGCACAGTGAGGCGAGCAGACAGACGGCGAGCATGGGGTAACGCGATCGCCGCGGCAAACAGTCCGTAGAGCACGAAACGCGCGCAGCTGATGACCACTGGATGGATGTCGCCAAGCAGTGAGGGCAACACGATGACGCCTCCCCAGAGGGCGCCTGCCATGCCAGAATGGACTATTGCTTTCTTCATGATGAGTCGCCCTTGTCTTGATCAAGTGGCCACTCTAATGCGTTACTTCGCGATGAAGCAGCGACTTTGCCGCATCCAGACATTCCATCAAGGAATGTGAGGCGAAAGAGCTACATGGAACCATCTGCGCGAGCTCA
Organism: Cobetia crustatorum; assembly: GCF_000591415.1. Taxonomy (GTDB): domain Bacteria; phylum Pseudomonadota; class Gammaproteobacteria; order Pseudomonadales; family Halomonadaceae; genus Cobetia; species Cobetia crustatorum. Next base: position 56,550 of record NZ_JEMF01000056.1, read on the forward strand.
ATGACGAACACAGACACAATTTCAAATACAGGGAGCCCCCAGGCAGGACGTTTTCGCCATCTTCCCTCACTGGAGGGACTCGCGGCCTTCGAGTCCGTGAGTCGCTTGGGAAGCTTTACCCGAGCCGCTGATGAGCTGTGTCTGACCCAGAGCGCCATCAGCAAGCAGATTCGTGCGCTGGAAGCGTCTCTTGGCACGCCGCTGTTCGTGCGCAAGGCGCGCGGTGTCACGCTTTCCAAGGCGGGAATGCTCTACCAGCAGCACATTCTCCCGGCGCTGCAAGGGCTCGAGATGGCCGGGCAGCGCCTGCGGGCACTCCAGCACCCTGACACCGTCAGCGTGCTGGCAACGCATGCCGTCTCCCAGTACTGGCTGTTCCCCTGCCTGTTGAGCTTCAGCGCCGAGCACCCCGAGATCACCGTGCACATCCACGCTAGCAACGAGATGGATGCCAGCATGGTGCCGGACCATGATCTCGCGGTCCTCTATGGCGACGGCGAATGGCCAGCGCTGGGTGCCACGCCGCTGATTCACGAAGATATCTATCCGGTGGCGCGCCCGGATGTGATCAAGGAGCAGGAGCTTTCGCTGGAAGAGCTGGCCCAGCGGCCGCTGATTCAGCTGGACTCCTCTTGGAACTGCATGGACTGGTCTCATTGGTTCGCCCATTTCGGTATTCGCTACCGCCCGCCCAAGTCCGACATCACCTTCAATCAGCTGACGCTGACCTACGCCGCCATCCAGCGAGGCGCCGGCATCGGACTGGCATGGGACTTCATGGCGGCGGAGGCCATCGCCAAGGGCGAGCTGGTACGTGTCACGGATCATCGCGCGATCACCGACCTCGCGGAGCATCTCGTGTTTGATCTCGATCGACCGCTCTCGGCCTCCGCGCGATTGTTCCGGGATTGGCTGATCGCCAAGGCTGGAGAGGGCGGTGTGACAGGGCAGAAGGACTGAGCAGAATGTCTGAACATGAGCCCTGAGCACAGTGTCTAGATATGAGCCCTGAACGTGAAAGAGCCACCCCGCGGGGTGGCTCTTCTGGCAGTTGTGGACTGCACTTCACCTTGTTCAATGGCGGGGTATCACCCCTCCCGCTCCCCATCCACCAGTCGACTGATGCCGGAGGGCGCGTCGTGCTTGAGCTCCGGTGGCAGCAGGGCTTCCGGCAGGTCCTGATAGCAGACCGGGCGCAGGAAGCGGTGAATCGCGGCGGTGCCCACCGAGGTGGTGCGGCTATCGGAGGTGGCGGGCCAGGGGCCACCGTGGACCATGGCGTCACAGACTTCGACCCCTGTCGGCCAGCCATTGACGAGGATGCGTCCGGCGCGGCGCTCCAGCACCGGCAGCAGCTGACGTGAGGCATCGTGATCGGCATCATCCAGGTGCAGAGTGGCGGTCAGCTGGCCTTCCAGCGCGCTGCAGACCTGCTTGAGCTGAGCGAGATCATCGCATTCGATGATCAACGAGCTGGAGCCGAAGACTTCCGCCTGCATGGCTTCATTGGCCAGGAAGTCGCTCGCCTGGGTGCTGAACAGCTGGGTCTGGCAGGGGCTGGCGATGGGCGAGTCGCTTTCACCACTGGCCAGGCAGGTGATGCCGGGCTGTGAGGACAGGCTCGCCACGCCCTCGGCATAGGCCTTGTGGATGCCCGGCGTCAGCATGGTCTGCACCGGACTTGCCTGGATGGCGGGAATGGCAGCTTGCTTGAAGCGCTCCAATGCTTCGCCCTTGATGGCCAGCACCAGCCCCGGGTTGGTGCAGAACTGACCGGCGCCCATGTTGAGCGAGCCGACGAATGCGCTGCCCAGCGCTTCGCTGCGGGCTTCCAGTGCGGCCGGCATCAGGATGACCGGGTTGATGCTGCTCATCTCGGCATAGACCGGAATTGGCTGCGGGCGCGCCTGAGCGAGGGCCAGCAGAGCGGTGCCGCCGCTGCGCGAGCCGGTAAAGCCGACCGCCTGGATCTCTGGATGCTTGACCAGCGCCTGGCCGACCTCATTGCCCGGGCCGAACAGCAGCGAGAAGACGCCTTCCGGCATGTCGCAACGCTTGGCGGCGCGCGCCACGGCCTGACCGACCAGTTCCGAGGTGCCCGGGTGAGCCGAGTGTCCCTTGACCACCACCGGGCAGCCCGCGGCCAGCGCGGAAGCGGTATCGCCACCGGCCACCGAGAAGGCCAACGGGAAGTTGCTGGCCCCGAAGACGGCCACCGGGCCCAGCGGGATCTGACGCTGGCGCAGGTCGGCACGCGGCAGGGGCGCACGTTCCGGCAGCGCAGGATCGACGCGCACATCCTGCCACTCACCGCGGCGCAGTACCTTGGCGAACAGCTTGAGCTGTCCGCAGGTGCGGCCGCGTTCACCGTTCAGGCGTGCCTCGGGCAGGCCGGTCTCCTGCATGGCGCGCTGGGTCAGGGTATCGCCCAGTGCATCGATTTCCTCGGCGATGGTCTCGAGGAAGATGGCTCTCGCGTCGGTCGATGTGGCGCGATAGGCATCGAAGGCCTGACTGGCCAGCTGGCAGGCCTCTTCCACCGTGCTCGCGTTGGCACCCGGATAGGCAGGCTCCAGACGCTCACCCGTGGCCGGATTGATGGCGTGGATCGCCTCGCCCTGAGCGGCGAAGCTGCGTTGTCCGATAAGCTGATGACCGTTGAGTGACATCGTGTCTTCTCCTTGATTAGTGAAGCCCTGAGACAGGTTGAGTCAGGCCATAGGTGTCTTGTGGGTTGTAGTAGAGGGCGTAATAGAGGTTGCGGTGGAGCTGGTTACAGCGGCAGCGTCCGTAGGCGATGCGATAGCGGCAATCGGCAGCCGATACCAGTGAATGGCGTTGTCGTGCAGTACCTTGTCGAGGGTGTTCTGGCGCAGGTCGGCGCGCGTCATCTGTTCAATGGCGCTGGTCACCAGCGCTAGCCAGTCGCCATAGCTGACCTTGAGGCCGGAGACCGGGAAGTTGCTGGCGAACAGACAGCGCTGGGCACCGAAGATATCCAGTACTTCACACAGCAGCTCGCGATTGGCGCCGGCATCCCAGACATGCCAGGGCGTGCCCAACTCCGACAGCTTGACGGCGACATTCGCGTTGTCGGCAAGCGCCCGCATCCCTGCGCGCCATTGGGCAAGGCCTTGCGGCGTGCGATCCCACGGCAGCCCGCTGTGGTTGAGGATGACGCGCAAGCCGGGAAAGCCCTCCAGCGTCGCGGCCGCCTCTTCTAGATGCCAGGCGGGCACGCGCAGGTCCCAGCTCAGGTCACGCTCCTTGAGCAGGGTCAGTCCCTCGCGCCAGCGCGGATCCTGCAGACTGCCGCTGGTGCCACCACTGACTGGCGGGTCCGGGGCGTGGCGGCGGTGACCGGCTTGGCGCGCACGCCGCGAAACAGCGGCGATTCACGCTGGGCGTCCAGCTGAGCGGCGCACTCGTCAGTGCCGAAGGCGGCCCAGCCGACATGCGCGCTGGGTAGCGCATGAGTGGCCTGCTGTCGGGTGATCCAGCGCGTCTCTTCCAGTGCCTGCGAGCGTGCGGCTTCGGCTTCGCAGTGCACGCTGCCCACCAGCCGGAAGCCCTCTGGCACCAGGCGCTTCAAGTCCGCGGCAACAAAGGGCCGACAGATCGCGGCGTAATCGCCGAGAAAGAAGTTCTCCACCGGTGACTCTTCCAGCCAGGGGTACGCTACCTGGCCATCCAGTGCCCAGAAGTGATGGTGCGCATCGACCAGCGGCTGGCTGTGTGAAGGCTCGTGCCTGAATGTGGTATCCGTCATGACTGGCTCATGTCCTGGTTGGAAGCATCAAGTGCCGATTGACTCAGTGGTCACGCACCAGCAGGCAGGACACGTCCGGCTCGGCGCGTGTCGCGAAGCTTCTGCGAACCTGGCCGCTCTCCAGGTCCAGCACTGCGATGCGATCTCCCTTGAGTGAGACGAAGGCCTGTTCGCCATCCGGGTGGAAGCTCATCGCGACGGGAATCGCTTCAAGCTGGATGGTGCCCAGCGGCGCCAGCGCCTCATCGAACAATGACAGCGAGCTTTCCCCGTAATTGGTGGTGATCAGGCGCCCCTTGGGGTCACGGTAGATGCGGTTGGGGTCTCGGCCGGTGGTCGCCGAGGCGCGTACGGTCATCGATTCGGTATCTACCGCCACGATGCTGTCGTCATCGCGGTTGCTGATGAACAGGGTACGGCCATCGGCGGACAGGCTGTTGCCCTCCGGTTTGCGGCCCGGAATCATCGCGATGGGTGCGAAAGTGGCATCGTGAGGTTTGAACTTGGTGATGGTATTGCTGAGCAGATTGATGCCGTAGGCCCAGTCGCCGGCCTTGGTGAGCGCGAACAGGTGGGTCTTGTAACCACCGGAGGACACGGCCAGATCTGGCGTGGTCTGGGCTAGGGGCGTATTGAACAACAGCAGAGTGTTGTGGCCTTCGCTCATGGCGTAGAGGCGGTCCTGGTCATCAATGCCCAGGCCGTGGATGCGATAGTAGGGCCAGGTACTGAGCGTATTGATCAGCGTGAAGGTCTCGAGATCGACCACGAATACCGAGCAGCCGCCCTGGTCGCCGATGCAGTCGGCACCGAGGATGCCGTAGTGGCCCACGAAGGCGTAGCGGCCAGTGGAATCCACCACGAATTCATGTGGGTAGTCCGGCAGGCGCAGATGGTTGAGCTCCTCACCGCTGGTGGCGTCGAACAGACTCAGGGTGTGTGCGCATTTCTGGTTGAGCAGCAGAACATCTCGGGACATGACATTTCTCCAATCAGCGAGGGTGCCGTCGGGACCCGGTTATCAAGGACTTGCGCCCTCGCTGGGTGACAGGTAAGCAAGGCGATAGAACGGATGGGCGTTACTGCGTCACGGCGGCCGTGGTGATTTGCGTGACTTGCGGCTCGCCTTTTGCATTTACATCGGCGCTGGCCTGGCTGGCGCCCTGGATGGCATCGATCCAGTCGCGACCATTGGCGGCGATATAGCTGTCCCAGGTCGGCAGCACGGCCTTCTGGAAGGCGGCGGTATCGACGTCGGTCTCGATCTTCATGCCCTTGTCGGCCAGCTCAGCGAGAATCTTCTGTTCGTTCTTCGCGTTCAGTTCACGCTGATAATCACCGGCCTCGCGCGCCGCGTTTACCAGTACCTGCTGATATTCTGGTGACAGGCTTTCGAACTTGTCGTCGTTCATCACCATCAGCAGCGAGGTGTAGGCCTGGTTGGTCAGTGACAGGTAGTCCTGGACCTCATAGAAGCCCGCCGACCAGACGATGCTGATCGGGTGGTCTTGGGCATCGACCGTGCCGGTTTCCATCGCGGTGTAGAGCTCGCCCAGTGGCATCGGCACCGGATTCGCGCCCAGCAACGAGAAGGCCTCGATCAGCGACTTGTTGGAGTTGGTGCGCATCACCAGGCCGTCGACATCCGCGGGCGTCTTGATCGGGTGCCTGGAGTTGGTCATCGCGCGAAAGCCGACCTCCCAGAAGGCCAGCCCCTTGAGGTTATCTTCCTTGAGCAGCGCCAGGGCATCATCGCCGACCTTGCCGTCCAGCACCTGATAGGCCGTCTTGCGGTCCGGGAAGATATAGGGCAGATCGAAGGCACCCAGCGCCGGCTGGAGGCCCGCGAAGTTGGGGTTGCCGGACATCTCGATATCGATGGTGCCGCTGCGCACGCCGGCGATCATCTGCTGGTCGCCCCCGAGCACACCATTGCCGAAGATGTTGACGGTGATCTCGCCATCCGTGCCTTTCTTGACCAGCTCGGCGAAGCGCTCGGCCGCCTGCTGCTGGGTATCGGTGGTCGGGGCGGCGTGGGCCAGCTTGAGCGTCATCTGGGCATGGGCAGCACTCAGAGGGGCGATCAACAGCAGGCTGGCGAGGGTCGTCTTGATCATGGGTGTCATTGAATGGCTCTCATGTTGTTCTTGTGGGCGGCTGTCTTTGTTCGCGACTGGCTTTGTTCGCGAATGGCTAAGCAAGTGGCGCGTCGTTGGCGTCTTGCCTTCTTCCTGTCGTCTTTTCCGGCTTGGTTGTCTTGATTGTCACGGGGTCAGTCGGTCATCCAGTAAAGCGGCGCGGTGATGATCTGCGGGAAGGCGACGAACAGCAGTAGAATCACCACATAGGCAAGGGCGAAGGGCGCGACGCCACTGACCGCCTTCTCGAACTTGAGGTTGCCGACGCTGGTGATCACGTTGAGCACGTTGCCGACCGGCGGGGTGATCAGGCCGATGGCGCAGTTGAGGACGAACATGATCCCGAAGTAGACCGGGTCGATGCCGGCCAGCTTGACGATGGGCATCAGGATCGGCGTGAGTACCAGAATGGTCGGCGTTAGGTCCATCACCATGCCGACCACCAGCACGATGCCCATGATGGCGAGCATCAGGATGCGCGGGTCATCGGCGAGCGGCTGCAGCAGACCGGCGACCATCAGCGGCAGCTGAGCGATGCTGATCAGCCAGGAGGCGACCATCGCCGCGGCGACCAGGAACATCACGATGGCGGTGCTGCGGGCGGCCTGGGCGAGCACGGCATAGAGCTGGCTGAGGTCGAGTTCGCGGTAGACCACGGTGGCGACGAAGATGGCGTAGACCGCCGCGACCACACCGGCCTCGGTCGGGGTGAAGATGCCGCTCTTGATGCCGCCGATGATGATGACCGGCAGCATGATGGCCCAGAAGCTGTCCTTGAGTGCCTTGAGGCGTTCACGCCCGCTGGCCTTCTTTGTGACCACCAGATCTTCCTTGCGCGTCATGAACAGCCACATCACCACCAGGGTCACGCCCATGATCAGTCCCGGCACGATGCCGGCGAGGAACAGCTTGCCGATGGAGATGCCACCGGCGACCCCGATGATGATCAGCGGAATGGAGGGCGGGATGATCGGCGCGATGATGCCACCGGCGGCCATCAGGCCGGAGGAGCGGCCGAGCGGATAGCCGGCCTTGCGCATCATCGACAGCAGCATGCTGGCCAGCGCTGCGGTATCGGCGACGGCAGAACCGGACAGGCTGGCCATGACGATGGCAGCGAAGATGGCGACGAAGCCGAGCCCGCCCTTGCGGTGGCCCACCAGTGACATCGCCAGCGTGACGATGCGCTGGGAAAGCCCGCCGCGCGACATCACTTCGCCGGCGGTGAGGAAGAAGGGAATGGCCAGCAGGGTGTAGCTGTCCGCGCCATTGACGAGGTTCTGGGCCAGGATCTGCGAGTTGAACAGATCCAGATGCAGCATCAGCACGATGGCACTGACCAGCAGGGCGAAGGCGATGGGGAGGCTCAGGCCGATGGCGGCCAGCAGGGAGCCGAGGAAGAGCCCGATGGTCATGGCGTATCTCCTTGCGAATCAGAGGCGTGGCTCGGTGCGACACGCGGCGTGACAGCATGCAGTGACAGCGGCGTCAGCAGACGCCAGAGCAGAATCAGTGACATCAGCACGCCTGCCATCAGGCCGGCGAGATAGAAGACGCCGACCGGAATGCCGCTGATGGGAGAGAGGTTGCTCCAGTTGAGCACCGTCTGGGCGTAGCTGCCCTTGAGCAGCATCAGGTAGCAGCCGAGCATCGCCAGGGTCACCAGCCGATCCAGCCCGGCGCGCATGGCCGCAGGCAGCTTGTCGGCGAAGGTATTGACGCTCAGGTGCTCCTGGCGAATCAGCGCCGTGACCGCGCCCATGAAGGTGACCCACACGAACAGGAATCGGGACAGCTCGACGCTGATCGAGATGCCGCTGTTGAAGCCGTAGCGCAGCACCACATTGACGAATACCAGTACGATCATCGCCACCAGTGCCAGCACCATCAGCAGGGTCAGGGTCTTCTCGAGTCCCTTGAACAGCGCCGTGATGCCGACGGCAATGTTCGAGGGGGCGGCCGTGTCCTGCGTAGCTGCCGTGTCCTGCGGAGCTGTCTTTTCCTGCTCGGCGCCAGCGGCCTTGCGGGACTCGGCGTGCGTGGCGGAGGGCGGTTTGATCGACATGGATAACGGCATCTCTTGGGTCAGTTTGTTCATGGTGTCAGCCCCGAAGGAGGCATCTCGATGACGGTGCGGCAGCGCTGTCATTGCGCCCCTCCGGTTGCAGCGAAAAGGGCGTTGCCGCGTGTCGGTGGCTGGGACTGATGTCAGGGACCGATGACACAGGCGCTGATGAAACTGTTCAGCGCGCGTCGGCCAGGGCAGCCTGGAACAGCGTCACCACGTCTGGGTCAAGCGCCTGGGTGTGCTGCTCGATCACCGGTGCCAGGGCCTCACGCATGCGCTGGCGCTCACTGTCCGCGACCACGTTGACGGCCATCTTCTTCTCAAGGGTACTCAGCAGCTCTTCGTTCAGGGCGCGGCTCTGTTCGCGCTGATAGAGCGTGGCTTCTCGGGCGGCCTCGCGGACCAGCTGACGCTGCGCCTCATCGAGTGACTGCATGAAGCCTGCCGAGGCGACCAGCACCAGGGCGTCATAGGCATGCGCGGTGCGCGAGAGGTACTTCTGGACCTCGAAGAAGCGCTTGGCGTCGATCACGGTGTAGGGGTTTTCCTGGCCATCCACCGTGCGGGTCTCCATGGCGGTAAACAGCTCATTGACCGACATGGGCACGGCGTTGGCACCCAGCCCATTGAAGAGGTCGATGTAGAGCGCGTTCTGCATGGTGCGAATCTTGAGGCCCTCGATGTCCTCGAGCGTCCCGATGGGACGGCGGCTGTTGGTCATGTGACGGAAGCCGTTCTCCCAGTACTCGAGTGCCACCAGCTGCTTGTCATCGAGACTTGCGAGCAGGGCTCGGCCGGCCTCGCCATCCAGCACCGCGTCCGCATGTGCACTGTCATCGAACTGGAAGGGCAGGCTGACGATATTGAAGTCAGGATTGAGACTGCTGAGGGTCGCGGTGGACGGTACGGTGAAATCCAGGGTCCCGGACTGCAGCATCGAGGTCATGTTGACGTCGTTGCCCAGAATGCCGTTGGAGAACACCTTGACGGTGATCTCGCCGTCGGATTTTTCCTCGATGAGTTGTGCGAACTTCTTGGCCCCCAGCGTCTGGGGGTGGGCATCCGGCAGGCTGGTGCCCATGCGCGCGGTGATCTCGGCGTGGGCAGTGGTCGCGAAGGTCAGGATCAGTCCCAGCGCGGAGACTGTCTTGAGCAGGCCTGTCTTGAGCAGGGCTTTGTTGATCAGAGCTATATGGGAAAGGGCGTGGCGGGTAAGCATGGCGAATTCCTTGCAAGTTGTTGTTATAGAAGTTTTTCTCATGGCAATTGCTGTCGTGGCGATCGTCGTCATTCCGGCCTGGCGGTAGCGTTCAAGCGGTAGCGGCGCACGGCGTTGTCGCAGAACAGCTTGAGACGGTGTTCGGGATTCAAGGAGCGGCTGAGGTCCTTGAAGGCCTGCAGCAGCGTATCGAGTGAGGTCACCAGCCCATCGACCGGGAAGTTGCTGGCGAACATCACGCGGTGGACCCCGAAATGGCGCAGCACGATGGCAAAGACCTCACGGTTGTCTTCCAGCCGCCAGGGCTGACCCGCGATACCGAGTCCCGAGAACTTGATCATCACCTGTGGCCAGGCGGCGACCTTGGCGAGGGCCCGTGACCACTGACGCAGGGTGTCGGGATGACGATCACCGGGCACGCCGGCGTGATTGATCACCACCGGCATCTCGGGGTGGCGATCCAGCAGTGGCAGCAGTTCCTCGAGATGCCACCAGGGCACCTGCAGCTCGAAGATCAGCCCGCGCCGCGCGACTTCACTGACGCCGTACTGATAACGCGGGCAGCGCAGCGAGCCGGGCATGGCGTGGGTGGCAAGCCTCGGATCGTGACGTTCCAGCGCGGCCGGCTTGTGGCGAATGCCCATGACCAGGCTGCCTCTGGGGGCACGTGACTCACACAGCGTTGCGAGTTGCTCGGCGATGTCATCCTGATCCAGCCAGGCCTGGGCGATCATGGCGTTCGGCCAGCCGGTCTCGCGGGCAGTCTCCTCGACCCAGCGCACTTCCTTGAGCGCATCGCCCCGCGCCCATTCCGCTTCCATGTAGACGCAGCCCATCACGCGATGCGCCTCTCCCGCTGCCATGAGGTGCTCGGCGGGCAGGTAGGGACGACGAATCGCGGCATAGTCGCCGTAGCGGAAGGGAATCATCGGCTCATCGCACAGCCAGGGGTGGTAATTGCGCGTCGGGTCCCAGACATGCATGTGGGCATCGATGATCGGCAGGTCATCATCCTGCTGCGTGGCCAGATAGCGCTCGCGTTGCTCGCCCAGTTCGGCAAGAGACGCAGGCTTTACCGGGGCTTGGAGTGAGTCAGAGAGCATGGCGAGCTTCCTTCCCGTGGCGAGTCAGGCGAGCGTGATCAGTGGGCGAGAGCGGCGTCGATGCGTTCCAGCAGCTCGCTGCCGTGCTTGGCGGTGAACTCGGCGCGCACCGGCTCGGCGACCTTGGCCCGCATGCTGGCGGTATCGGGCTCGCGCACGACCTGCATGCCCTGTTCCTCGAGGAAGGCCAGATCGCCCTGTTCATTGTCATGATTGAGCTGGCGCTGATAGCGGGCCGCTTCGCGGGCTTCTTCCTTGATCAGCGTCTGCAGTTCGGGGGCGAGGCTGTCGAACGTCTGCTTGTTCATGATCAAGGGCGCGGCGGTATAGGCGTGCGCGGTCAGCGACAGATGGTCCTGCACCGAATACAGGTTGGCGGAGCGAATCAGGCTGACCGGGTTCTCCTGGCCATCCACGGTGCGGGTTTCCAGCGCGGTATAAAGCTCCGCGAAGGGCATCGGGGTCGGGTTGGCACCGAGGGCCTGGAAGGCGGCGATATGCGCCGGATTCGGTGTGGTGCGCAGCGTCAGGCCGCTGATGTCATCGGCGGTCTCTACCGCGCGGCGCGAGTTGGTCAGGTTGCGGAAGCCGATTTCCCAGAAGGCGAGGCCTTCGATCTGCTGAGGCTGCATGGCGGTCAGCAGGTCCTGACCGACCTCGCCGTCCAGTACCTGATAGGCCTGTTCGCGGGTGTCGAACAGGAAGGGCAGGTCCAGCACGTTGAGCTCGCTGACCAGACCACTGAAGTAGGGGTTGCCGGAGAGCTCCAGGTCGATGGTGCCGCTGCGGACACCGGAAATCATCGCCTGGTCATTGCCCAGCTGGCCGTTGGGGAAGATCTTGACCATCAATTCTCCCGCGCTGCGCTCGGCGAGACGTTCGGCGAAGCGCTCGGCGGCCAGATGCTGCGAATCGGTGACCGGGTGGGCATGCGCGAAGGTCAGTGAGGTGGCGGCAGTGGCGGTGCCTGTCATCGCCAGGCTGAGCAGGGTGGCGGACAGGAGGGTGGCGGTGGTGTGGTGGCGTGAGGTTGTCATGGCGAAACCCTTTTCTCGTTATTGTCGTGATGCATTGGCGGCGTGTTGACGCTGGTGTTGCTGGTGTTGCTGGTGTTGCTATTGGTACTGCTGGTGCTGCCGGGATCAGGGCCGTGTGATGGCGGAAATCTCAAGACCCTGATCCTTGCTCTACTTCAGTGTTGATCGGCAGTGTTCACAGCACCGCCATGGCGGATGGCTGCTCCGCTTGGTTGTCGTGGGACTCGAAGGCGACCGGGTTGCGCAGCGCGCGCCCGAAGGCCGGCAGTTCGATCTCGAAGCGGTCTCCCTCCTGCACCTTGATCTGATCGGCGAAGCTCAGCGTGGCGGTGCCGAAGAAGTGCACATGCAGGTCTCCGGGCGCGCGGAACTGGGCGTACTTGAAGTGGTGGTGTTCCAGGTTGGCCAGGCTGTGGGCCATGTTGGCCTCACCTGTCAGGAAGGGCTTCTCCCATAGGGTCTGGCCTTCGCGGGTGATGCGGCTGGTGCCTTCCAGGTGCTGGGGCAGTTCGCCGATCAGCAGCTCAGGCCCGTAGCTGCAGGCGCGCAGTTTGGAGTGGGCCAGCCATAGATAATTGGCGCGCTCGGTGATGTGGTCGGAGAATTCATTGCCCACGGCGTAGCCGATGCGGTGCGGCTGGCCATTGGCATCGTTGAGGTACAGGCCTACCAGTTCGGGCTCTTCGCCGGCATCCTCGGCGAAGGCCGGCACGCTGATCGCGGTTTCCGGCGCGACCACGATGCTGCCGTCACCCTTGTAGAACCATTCCGGCTGCGCGCCGACCTGACCCGCGGCGGGCTTGCCGCCTTCGAGGCCCATGCGGAACATGCGCATCGAGTCGGTGACGTTGGCGTCATCCTCGCGTTGTGCCTGAGCGGCGGCATGCATGGCGTCGCGGGTATCGGCGCTGCCAGGTGGGTCAGGCCGGTGCCGGTGACGGTGCAGCGCGCGCGATCTGGGTGGGTGACTGGCGGCAGCAGTTCCTGGCGATCAATGGCCTGCTTGTAGTCGATCAGGGTGTGCGAGTAGTGCTGCTCGATCAGCGCGCTGAGCCCGATGCCCAGCTCAATGGCGCGAGAGGCCAGCTCATAGGTGCCGCCCGGGAAGTCGAGCAGGCGCAGCTGGTCACGGCTTTCGACCACGGCGACCCGTGGGCCGTTGGCGGTGCGAAGTTGGACGAGTCTCATGATGGCTTCCTCACTCGATGATGTTGAACTGATCGAAGTAGTCGCTGTTCAGCTCAAGGCCCAGCCCCGGGGTCTCTTCGTCGAGGTCGATGAAGCCGTTCACCGGCTCCGGGTCACCCTTGAAGATGTAATAGAAGAGCTCGTTACCGATCTCGACATCATGCACCGGGAAGTACTCGCTCATCGGGGAGGCCAGTGAGGCCATGGTCAGGTGGTAGTTGTGCATCTGGCCGGCGTGCGGGATGACCGGCACGCTGAAGGACTCGGCGAGGGCGTTGATCTTGCGCGCGGCGGTGATGCCACCGACCCGGTTGGTGTCGTACTGGATGACGGAGACGGCGCGCTTTTCCAGCAGCTGGCGGAAGCCGTAATGGGTGAATTCGTGTTCGCCACCGGAGATGGGAATGCTGGTCAGCTGATTGAGTTCGGCGTAGCCATCGATGTCATCGGCGATCACCGGCTCTTCCAGCCAGCGCGGCTGGAAGCGTTCCAGTTTCGGCAACATGCGCTTGGCGTAGTCCAGGTTCCAGCCCATGTAGCACTCGAGCATCAGATCGACATCCTCGCCGATGACTTCCCGTACGGCGGCCACGCTATCCAGGTTGGCACGCACGCCCTCGACCCCATCACGCGGGCCATAGCCGAAGCGCATCTTCATGGCGGTGAAGCCTTGATCCAGATAGGACTGGGCCTCTTCCTGCATGCCCTTGAGGTCGGTGCGGTAGAGCTTGGAGGCGTAGCAGGGGATCTTCTCCTTGGTGCGCCCGCCCAGCAGCTTGAAGACCGGCTTGCCGACCGCCTTGCCCATGATGTCCCAGATGGCGATGTCGACGCCGGAGATGGCGGCCATGCCGATGCCCTTGCGACCCCAGGCGTGGGTGGAACGGTACATGCGCTGCCACAGGTATTCGTAGTCGAAGGGGTCCTGACCGATGATCAGCGGCGTGAGGTACTGATCGATGATCGCCTTGGCGATGCGCGGCGCCAGCGCCACGTTGCCCAGCCCGACCAGGCCGTTGTCGGTCTCGATCTCCACCACTGTCCAGCCGTGGAAGCGGAAGGTGCCCATCGAGTCGCCCTTGTCCCACAGCTCGTCCATGGCGTTGGAGCAGAAGTGGGCGGTCGGGGGCACGGTGTGGCCTTTCCATTCGAAGACGCGAGTTCTGACGTTGGTGATCTTCATCGAATTATCCTTGTTGTGGATGGCGTTGATTCAGGTTCATGAGCGAGAGGCGCAAGCGCATCAGGCAGAAGCGGTCTCGAGGCGCAGCGCACGCAGGTTGGTGCCCATGCGCTTGGCGATCGCGAAGGCATTGCGGGTCGGGTTGACGTCCGCCTTGCCCTGACCGGCGATATCGAAGGCGGTGCCGTGGGCCGGCGTGGTGATGGGAATAGGCAGGCCGCCCTGGACGGTGACGCCGGACTTGAAGCCCAGCAGCTTGATCGCGATCTGCCCCTGGTCGTGGTACATGGTCACGATGGCGTCGTACTCACCATCGCGCGCCTTGAGGAAGATGGTGTCGGCCGGGAAGGGGCCCTCGACCGGGTAGCCCTGTTCATTGCAGCGCGCGACGGCCGGCGCGATGACGTCGATTTCCTCGCGGCCACAGGTGCCACCTTCGCCACCGTGGGGATTGAAGGCGGCGACGGCGATGCGCGGGCGCTCGAAGCCGGCCAGTTTCAGCGAGTCATGAATCAGCTGGCTGGCGGCGATGATGCGCTCCTGGGTGACGTACTCGGCGGCGTCCTTGAGCGGAATGTGCGAGGAGATGCGTGAGGTCCACAGCGTCCCCAGGGTGTTGAACTCGCAGAAATAGCCCTCGACTCCCAGTTTCTCGGCGAAGAAGTGCAGCTC
>NZ_JEMF01000057.1 GCF_000591415.1 Cobetia crustatorum
GACTTCCGCAGAGTGATTAAATAGAGCCTGAATAGGCTCATCATTGGACAACTCACTAAATTCCGCACTAATGATAATCCAATGACCTCTCCAGTCCCCTAATCCACGATAAAAGTCTGTGTCATTGAGTTTATGAGCTGCTCGAATGAGGTTATCGTCTAATAACAACCTAATAGCTCGAAATAAATTGGTTTTACCACCTCCATTCTCGCCAATAATAGTATTAACCCCCTTATGGAAGGTAAAGCTTGAACTATTAAAATTCCGATAATTAACTATTTTTAATGAAGAAATATACAATTCAGTCCCCTTAAACTAATACTAGTCAGCATAGAAAAAGAACATACTAATATTTAGCATGCATATTATTTTCAGTATCTAATTTTACACCCCAATATTAGATAAAAAATAACTAATCTGTCCAGATAAAAGGGCATAACTATGCTGATAATTGTCTTTTATAAGGCAGGCATACGCCTGCCTAGACATTAATTTATCTAAAAACCATAAAAAAGAATTATCAAAATCAGCTTACAAGATGCGCTGCTGTGCCTGGACGACAGTGACGGCAATGACATTGAGGATGTCGGCGGTGGAGCAGCCGCGCGAGAGGTCGTTGGCGGGTTTGGCGAGGCCCTGGAGCAGCGGGCCGATGGCTTCTGCGCCGCCGATTCGTTCGGCGAGCTTGTAGCCGATATTGCCGGCTTCCAGATTGGGGAACACCAGCACGTTGGAGGTGCCTTTGACGCGCGAGGTGGGCAGCTTGCGTTCGGCGATTTCCGCCACGATGGCGGCGTCGAGCTGCACGTCTTCATCGATGGCGATATCCGGGCGCTGCTCGCGTACCCGATGCGCGGCCTGCACCACCTTGTCCACCGAGGCGTGATGCGCGCTGCCATTGGTGGAGAACGACAGCATCGCTACGCGCGGGTCTTCTCCGAGCAGTGCCTGGGCGCTGTCAGCGGCGGCCAGCGCGATCTGCGATAACTCCTCGGCATCGGGGTCGATCACCAGCCCGCAGTCCGAGAAGATCATCCCGCCCTTCAGGTTGTGGAACGGCTTGCACAGCATCATCAAAAAGAAGCTGGAGACCAGCTTGCTGCCCGGCGCCAGGCCCAGTAACTGGATGGCGCTGCGCACCACATCGGCGGTGGTATTCACCGCCCCCGCCACCGAGCCATCCGCCAGCCCTTCGCGCACCAGCATGTTGGCAAACGTCAGCGGATCACGAATCTTCTCGGCGGCCTGCTCCGCCGTCATGCCCTTGGCCGCGCGGTGCGCGTGAAGCGCCGCGGCAAGCATGGCGGTGTGCTCGGATGTCACGGGGTCAATCAGCTCCAGCCTTGCCAGCGCCTGCTGATTCAGCCCTGCATCACGCGCAGTGGCGGCGATGACGGTCGGATCACCGACCACAATCACCTTTGCCAGCCCTTGCTCAGCGGCCATCACGGCGGCCTGCAACACACGCACATCCTGCCCTTCGCAAAGCACGATACGTCGCGGGTCAGCCTTGGCCCGCGCCAGAATATTGTTGAGTGCCTTCATGGAGATCTCCTGGCGACCCTGATGAGTCGCCGACACACGGAAAAAGCCCCGGACATCGAGAATGACCGGGGCAAGGGAGAGACTTTCAGTCTTGCTTGCGCGTAGCGCTCTATACCCGCTCTATCGCTTGTCTTTCAACAGCGGCCCAGCGATGGGCGTTACACGTAATCCTGATATTTCTCGAGCATGCGCACCGGCTTCTTGAGGGCGTCACGGCGGAACGGGTCGCCCAGTTCGCGGGTACACATCACCTCGATGACGCAGGTCT
Source organism: Cobetia crustatorum (assembly GCF_000591415.1). GTDB lineage: Bacteria > Pseudomonadota > Gammaproteobacteria > Pseudomonadales > Halomonadaceae > Cobetia > Cobetia crustatorum. The sequence continues at coordinate 1,814 of NZ_JEMF01000057.1, forward strand.
TGCCTTCGTTCATCTGCATGTCGATGGCCTTCTTGAGCGCCGGGCCCACGTCTTCCAGACAGTCAACGGTGATGCCTTCAGCGCCCATGGAGCGCGCGATCTCGGCGAAGCTCTGGTTGTCCAGCTCACCGGCGACGAAGCGACGGTTGTAGAACTCGACCTGGTTCTTCTTCTCGGCGCCCCACTGACGGTTGTGGAAGACGACGGCGGTGACCGGAATGTCGTGACGCACGGCGGTCATGATTTCCATCAGGCTCATGCCCCAGGCGCCGTCACCGGCGTAGGCGATGGCCGGACGTTCCGGCGCGGCGGTCTTGGCACCCATGATGGTCGGCAGGGCGTAGCCGCAGTTGCCGAAGCTCATCGGGGCGAAGAAGCTGCGCGGCTTGTCGAAGCGCAGGTAGCTGTGGGCCACGGAATTGATGTTGCCGATGTCGGTGGAGACCATGACATCTTCCGGCATCGCCTTTTCCAGCTCGCGCAGGACCTGACGCGGGTGCAGGTATTCGCCGCCGGAGAACGGCTTCTCGTCCTTGGCCTCGTCGATGGCGTCGAGGCTGAAGGCGTCCTTCTCGTGGGTCCACTCGTCAAGCTCGGCTTCCCAGGCGGCCTTCTCGTCACGAATCTGGGTCAGGCGCGCATCCTTGGAGGCGTCACATACCAGCGTGCGGCCGGTCAGGCGTTCAGTCAGGGCGACAGCGGCTTCGCTGGCATCGCCACAGATACCGACGGAGATCTTCTTCACCAGCCCCAGCATCTTGTGGTCGGCATCAATCTGAATGATCTTGGCGTCCTTCGGCCAGTAGTCCATGCCGTGCTGCGGCAGGGTACCGAACGGCCCGAGGCGCGTGCCCAGCGCGATGACGACATCGGCCTGCGCGATCAGCTTCATGCCCGCCTTGGAGCCTGATAGCCGAGCGGACCACACCACAGCGGGTGGCTGGCCGGGAAGGAATCATTGTGCTGGTAGCTGTTGACGACTGGCGCGCCGAGACGCTCTGCCAGTGCCTTGCACTGCTCAACGCCGTCTGCCATCACCACACCGCCACCGGAGACGATGACCGGGAACTTGGCGTTGGCGATCAGCTCAGCGGCTGCGTCGAGGCTCTTGCTGCCACCGGGGCCACGATCCACACGGGCCGGCAGCGGAATTTCGCATTCGATCTCACCGTAGAAGTAATCGCGCGGAATGTTGAGCTGGGTCGGCCCCATTTCAGACATGGCGCGGTCAAAGCAACGACCGGTGTATTCCGCCATGCGTGACGGATGCGTCACGTGGCCCTGATACTTGGTGAATTCCTGGAACATCGGCAGCTGCTTGCATTCCTGGAAGCCGCCCAGGCCGATGCCGGTAGTGCCGGCTTCTGGCGTGATGATGACGACAGGGCTGTGTGCCCAGAAGGCCGCGGCGATGCCGGTCACGCAGTTGGAGATACCCGGACCATTCTGGCCGATGACCATGCCGTGACGACCGGAGACGCGAGCATAGCCGTCTGCCATATGAGCAGCGCCCTGCTCGTGAACGACAGGTACGAGGCGAATGCCGGCTGGCGCGAAGATGTCCATCGCGTCCATGAAGGCGGAGCCCATGATGCCGAACATGTCGGTGACGCCATTGGCGACCATGGTTTCCACGAAGGCTTCCGATGGGGTCATTTTCTGCATGCCCTGCACGACCTTGCGGTTGTCTGCGCTGTCTTGAGTGCTCATGGCGTCTCCGACTATCGAGTTATTTTGATTTATTGGTACATTTAGTTCCGATTACCGAAACATGTGACCAAAATTAGCCGTCATGAGACAGGCCGTCAAGCCTGATTTCAAAAAATGATAGAATTCACCTCTTTTTTAGAAACTTTGTGCTTTTGATAGCGTACTGTTAAGCCAAGCACTGCCGCCCCAGGGCTACGCAATGGAGAAATGCTGCATGAACAACGTCACAGACCAGGACATCCGCCTTCACGCCAGTGCGCTAGACAGCCGCGCCCAAGACAACGGCCCGCAGGATGTCAGTAAAGAGAGCAGCAAGGACGTCAGCAAAATAGAAGGCGATACGCCGGCGCAGCGCCTGCTCGCGCTATTGGAAGTCATCGCTGCGAAAGACCAGTTCTTCACGCTGCAGGGGTTGGTCGAAGAAACTGGCCTGCCCAAGCCGACCATGCATCGCATGCTGCAGCAGCTGGAAACCTCCGGCATGTTGCAGCGTGAGGCCGACAATCGGCATTACAGCAAGGGGGGGCGACTGCGCCGTCTGGCAGAGAATCTGCTGCTCAACGATACCGTGCAGGGCGCGCGCCACGGCGTGCTCAGCCGGCTGATGGAAGAGGTGGGGGAAAGCTGCAACATCACCGCGCTGTCGGGCAGCGAAGTGCTGTATCTGGATCGCGTCGAGACCCAGGCGCCGCTGCGCTTCTATCTGCATCCCGGTTCACGGGTGCCGGTGCACTGCTCCGCCAGCGGCAAGCTGTTTCTGGCCCAGATGCCGCCTGCCCAACGTCGCCGCCTGCTCAAGGGCACGCCGCTGAACGCGATGACGCGCAATACCCTGACCGACATCGACTCCGTCGAGGCCGAGATCGAGCAGGTCCGCCGGCAAGGCTACGCACTGGATGATGAGGAATTTCTGCCGGGGTTGGTGTGCATTGCGGTATTGGCACCCAATCCGGATGGACCTTCCAATATCGGCGTGGCGATTCAAGCGCCCGTGATGCGCCAGTCGCGTGAAGACCTGCTCAAGTATCTGCCCGCACTGGAACAGGCCGCACGCGATATCGCCGCGATTCAGCGGGGTGCGATTCCAGGCTGAACCGCACATGAGCAAGACTGTAGGAGCATCAATTGAGAGAAGACGACGAGAAGGCACAAGATCGTGCTTCACGCCATGGGCGAGAGCGATTAGCCTGATAGCCCGTCTTTCGTTGCTTAGTCGAGATCACCATGTCCCCCAGCGATGCCCTGCGTCTTGTTCTGCTTTCCACCCTGTGGGGCATGTCTTTCATCTTCATGCGCGTGGCCGCGCCGGAATTCGGCCCGACCACATTGATTCTGCTGCGCATGGGCATCGGCGCGCTGGTGCTGGCCCCGCTGCTGCTGGGCGCGGGCCGCCTGAAGATGCTGTGGGAGCACAAGGGCTCGCTTGCGATACTGGGCCTGACCAGTCAGGCACTGCCCTTCTGCCTGTTGGCACTGGCCACCACCCAGCTGGAGGCCGGCTTCACCTCGCTGATCAACGCGACCACGCCGCTGTTCACCGCACTGCTGGGCATGGCTTTCTTCGCCACGCCCATCCAGAAGCAACAATATCTGGGGCTGGCGCTGGCCTTCGGCGGTGTCTATGTGTTGTCGAGTGATCGCCTTGATTTCCAGCTCGGCGGCGATGGCTGGTTCATCCTGGCGGCATTGGGCGCGACCTTCTGCTACGGCTTCGCCTCCAATTTCTCACGGCAGCGCTTGAGCCATCTGCCCGCACCAGTCCTGGCGGCAGGCAGCTCCACGATGTCATCACTGGTGTTGCTGATTCCCGGCCTATGGCTGTGGCCAACCACCAGCGTCAGCCTGGAAGCCTGGGGCAGTGCGATTGCGCTGGCCGTACTCAGTACCAGCCTCGCCTTCCTGATCTTCTTCCGCCTGCTGGCCAGCGCCGGTGCCACCGCGACCACCTCTGTCACCTTCCTGGTGCCGGTCAGCGCCTTGCTGTGGGGCAATGTGCTGCTGGGTGAAGTGATCGACGCCCGTATCCTCACCGGCATGGGCATCACGCTGCTGGGTACCGCCATCGCGACACGTCTGATTCGCCTGCCAACGCGCAAGACGGCAAGCTAGCCCCTCTCACGCGCGGATAATCTTGTCAGGCAGTGCTCAGCACGCGGGTTCTTCGGCGACATCCGCCAGCGCCTCGAAGACACGCGCAACCGCCTCTGCACCCGGGTCATTATGGCCAGCCAAGTGCTCTGCCGGTACGTAAGCGGAGCGCCCTGCGCGCCCTGTCGTCATCTCGGCAGTGGCATCCGCGCCCTGCCTGGCGGCCTGTGCCATGGCGGCCCAGTCAACACAGCCTGATGCGGTATCGAGGACATCCAACGCCGGTAGCAAGGCATCCAGCAGGGTACGATCACCGCGTGCGGCCCCTCCGTAATGCTGCATGCGTGCCACGCCGTGCGTCAGCGCCGCGTGCCAGCGCTGCTTGACCGGATGGCCATCGCCCTGCTCACGCCAGCGCGTAGCCGCTGCAGTAAACAGGATCGACAGCAGCACACCACTGGAACCGCCCATGCCACGCGCCAGCTGCTGTCCGATACAGTTCATCAACTGACCAGCATCACCACAGGCAAGTTCGCAGCATTCCATCGATTCAAGCACCGCGTTGGCACCACTGGCGAAGGTACTGCCGGTATCGCCGTCACCGCTGATGGCATCAAGCCTATCCAGCGCGTCTTCGCTGGCCAGTAGTGTTTCCAGCACGGCATTCAGCTTCTGCTCGACCTGCGCATCCCCCGGCAACACTGCATCTGCACGCTGACCGTCAGACACCGGACCATTGTCATCATCAGCCTTGGGGTCCGAGTGGGCCTGTGTTGCAGGCTGCACAGAAACCGGTGCAGAAGGCCGAGACTCAACATGCTCGAGATTCAGATAGCTCAAGGGCTTGACGCGCTGCACGCCCGGCCAGGCGACTGGCCCACACTCGGCAACCAGCGCCGATTCCAGCGACTCATCAAGCGGCAACAGCGTCAGCGAGAAGCCTTGCATGTCCAGCGATGTCATCAGTGGCTGCGGCCCCACCACGGCGTGAATGCCCAGCGCCTGCAACGAAGGATGTGCCAGTGCCTCCGACAGCAATACGCCACGTTCAAGGGCTGAACAGCCACCGAGATCATTGATCATCAGCAGATGACCATTGGCGGGAAGCGTGCCGGCGGCTTCCTTGCGGGCATGACCATCCAGCAGCGCCGTCACGACCATATCCATCATGCTGTGCGCCTCGCCGCCGGCAGGGATGGTGCTCATGTCGAGCATTCTGGCACCCGGCTCACCATGAATGCCCAGGCCCAGTTCTGGCGCGCGCTGTTCACGTGCCTTACCGGGATGACGCCCGACGGTGAATGCCATGCCCAGTGTCGAGCAGCTGTCGGCGACACGACGCGCCACGGCCGCCACTTCCGTGAGGCTGGCACCGCGGGCCGCCAGCGCACCGGCAATCTTGTGCACCAGCAGTGTCCCGGCCAGCCCGCGCGGTTGCGGATTGTCAGGCAGCGCCACGTCATCCGCGACGATGACCATCTCGACCTTGAGCCCTTCCTGGCGCGCCCGTTCCGCTGCCAGCCCGAAGTTGAGGCGATCCCCAGTATAATTCTTGACGATCAACAGCGCGCCCGCCTCGCCCGTGACCTCTCTGAGCGCTGTCAGCACGGCGTCTACCGTCGGTGAGGCGAACAGCTCACCACAGACAGCTGCCGTCAGCATGCCCGTACCCACGAATCCTGCATGCGCAGGTTCGTGGCCAGAGCCACCACCCGAAATCAGCGCGACATGTTCACGCCGCCAGTCATCACGGATGATCAGTCGCATGCCACTGGCGGGATCAGATAGCCGTACACCACTGCCATCCGGATGACAAAGCCGTGCATGACCTGCCAGCGCCTCCCCGACGATCTGGCGCGGCTGGTTGGTGAACTGTCGCATACCATCAGAGCTGAACATCCCTGTCTCCTTGAGGCTTGGTGCCCCGACTGATGAAAATTGTCATTCAAGAAATCGATTGGTAACCACCATGCCAGATTCGGATGACAAACGGTGGTGACAAACGGGGGTGACAACCGCTGATCACTTCTTGTCACCATGAATGTCGATATGACGCAGCGATGGATGACATCAATATAGAGTGTGGTGCATGCGACATGAAAAGACCCTCGGCGCCTGACGCTCGAGGGTCTTTTCATGGAGTTCATATCACTCGCGACAGTCACTTGCTGACAGTATCAATCTTCAGACCTGTGGGTGTCAGCGCCGAGACAAGTTTCGGCTCAGTCCCTCGTGAAGATGTCCGCTCGAGCTCCTGTAATGCCACTTCTGCATCACGGGACAATGGCACCGTATGCACCACGCGCTCATTGACCACTTCCTCTGACAGCGCTGACGCGCCAGGACGATGGAAGTTGACCCCATGCTTGCCATTGCGCTTGATGTAATACATGGCCTGATCGGCATGCTCTAGGGCGGTATTGAAACTGCCGTCGGCATCGCGCCCGAAACAGGCGCCAATACTCAGGCCGATACACACCAGCCCACCATTGATTTCAAGAGGTCGCTCGAAACGCTTCAGCCAGCGACGCGTGATCATCTCAACCCGCTCCGGGGTCATGCGCGGCAGCTGAAACAGGAATTCATCACCGCCATAACGGGCCGAAAGATGATGGTGAATACCCAGCTGGTGAAGCTCATCGTTCAGCCCATGCGCCAGCAGTACCAGCACTTCATCACCCGCGCGGTGGCCGAGCTGATCATTGACCTGCTTGAAGCCGTCCAGATCGATGAACAACAGCACGCTATCATCGGCCAGCGGCCGTTTGCGCCAGCCATTGATGGCTTGGCGATTGGCAAGCCCCGTCAGGCATCGGTGCTGGCCAGCGCGTTGAGACGCGACTCGTAGTCCTTCTCATGGCTGATATCGACATGCGTACCCAGCAGGCGGAGGGCATTGCCGTTAGCGTCGCGTTCGACCACGCGGCCTCGGTCTGCCACCCAGGTAACACTGCCATCGCGGGCCAACATGCGATGCACCACCTGATAGACCTCGGTGCGGCCGCTGAGATGGTCGTCCAGATTGGCGAGTACTTCGTCGCGGTCTCCCGGGTGAAGATGATCACGCCAGACGTCGAACTGCGCATTCAGCTGGCCGGGCTGGTAGCCCAGCATGCGGCCCCAACGGTAGTTGAAGATGGTGAGCTTGCCACTAGACACATCCAGTTGCCACAGGCGCAGACCGGTACCGTCGAGGGTCGCGGAGAGCTTTTCCTCCAGACCTGACAAGCGGCGCTCAAGGCGTGCCTTGTCGCGCTTCATCTGTTGGATGGTGGCCTCCAGCGATTGCTCGCGCAGACTCTTGCGTGTCATTGCCAACGCCCTCGGTGAACTCCTTGTCAAACATCCCTTTAAGCTCATCTACTCCAAAAATAAGCTCCGCTACAACTGGCCTGTTCAGACAGCTGCTGTCTGTTGTCAGCTTCCTGCTGACGACTTCCCATTAACCACTGCTTATTATCAACTATCCGCTAACGACCCCTGTCAACGACTGCCAGTGCTGCTCTCGATCAGCGACACTGACAACGCTGTTACATCGAAAATTCGCCGCCCTTGGCCACTGCCCGCTGGTAGGCCTCGCGCTCACGAATGCGCGCCAGCCAAGCTTGAGTGTTCGGATAACCGTCAAGGCCCTGACGTGATGCCATGACCTGAACCGGGAAACTCATCTGGATATCAGCGCCCGTGAGATGCTCGCCGCACAGCCAGTGATGCCCTTCAAGGCAGGACTCCAGGTAGGCCTGATGTGACTTCAGCTCTGGCGTAATGAAGTTGCTGTTCACACCCTTGGCCAGCAGACGCGCAATCGGACGAATCAGCCACGGTACCGGCTTCTTGTCGAGACGCGAGAACACCAGTCGCATCAGCAGTGGCGTCATTGCGGAGCCTTCGGCGAAATGCAGCCAGAAGCGATAATCACGCTCTGCCTGGGTACCAGCAGCAGGCCGCAGGTGCGCTGTGTTGCCTGCGCCCTGTGCGGCGTAGAGATCTACCAGATATTCGATGATGGCACCGGACTCGGCCACGACGACCGGCTCGGCACTCTCCCCCGCCAGCGTGGTATCGGTGATGACGGGAGACTTGCCCAATGGGTGCACTTCGCGTAATGCCTTGGGCGCACGCATGCTGTTGGCATCACGCGCGTAAACCTCCAGCCGATATTCGAGATTCAGCTCTTCCAGTAACCACAGAATGCGCTGTGAACGCGAGTTTTCCAGATGGTGGACCGTGATCATATTGTGCTCCTGATAGCATGGCGCCAGTGAATCGCGGCACGCCGATATCGCATATTGATACATACCCCGCGCGGATAACGTGCGCGAGATTGGCGATTTAGCGCGTAAAAATGCTATCACCCAGGTCGTCGATGGTCCGCCGTGCCTTGAGCAGGGTGAGCTCTACCGCGCCTTCTTCTGACGGTACGGTATCGGAGCGCTCAAAACGATGCTCCAGCATCTCACCGCCGCCCTGCGCAACATCGCTGCCATCAGACTGATTGCTCTCCTCACCGCCATTCACTAGTAACGGCTTGCGAATCAGGCCAGATACCCGATATTGCCCGTCATGCTTTTGCGGTATTGGGACAATCAGGTAGCCATTATATTCGGTGGCTTCCGGTTCCTTGACGGGCGCAGGTTCGCCTGCGGAAAACAACTTCTTGAGCATTCCCAACATGATGAATATTCCTTCGGCGTCCGGCTCCTGGCCAATGTCTGAGATGTACCTGTGATTCGGCAACGCTGCAGACAGAACCTAGTGTTACCGGCTATCACCTTGCAGAAAGTGAAAATAAAAAGAGCATGTTGCTGATACATCAGCATGCCACGTGGTCATGATGGTGAAAATGCGACCTTCCCACCAAGCGCTAAGCTGCGTGTCATCCGAGACCGGCACTCCTGATATGCCGCATAATGGAGCATGTCCGATGGCGGCCTGCACCATGCTGCAGATGGCACAACGCCGGCCCCGGTGGCAGCCAGATGGCTACGACAGGGGCCGGCGTCATGATGACCCGACAGAGAATGTCATCGGGTCAGATGGGCAGGCGAATTCTCACCTTGCTCATCTAGCGAGCATTACTCGATACCACGGCCCTTGCTGGCTGCGATACGCAGACGCAGAGAGTTCAGCTTGATAAAGCCAGCAGCATCTTTCTGATCGTAGGCACCGGCGTCGTCTTCGAAGGTCGCGATGGACGCATCGAACAGCGAGTCTTCGGACTGACGGCCGACGACGATCACGTTGCCCTTGTAGAGCTTGAGACGCACAACGCCGTTGACGACTTTCTGGGACTCATCGATGGCAGCCTGCAGCATGCGGCGCTCTGGGCTCCACCAGTAGCCGTTGTACACAAGCTCTGCGTACTTGGGCATCATCTCGTCTTTCAGGTGCGCGGCTTCGCGATCCAGCGTGATGGATTCGATAGCACGGTGAGCACGCATCATGATGGTGCCGCCCGGTGTTTCGTAGCAGCCACGCGACTTCATGCCGACATAACGGTTCTCGACGATGTCGAGACGACCGATACCATTGGCGCCGCCAACCTTGTTGAGGTACTCGAGCACCTCGTGAGCCGCCATTTCCTTGCCGTCGATGGCAGAGATATCGCCCTTGACGTAGGTCAGGTCGATATAGGTCGCTTCGTTCGGCGCCTGCTCCGGGCTGACGCTCCAGCGCCACATCTCTTCTTCGCACTCGGTCCACGGGTCTTCCAGCACGCCACCTTCATAGGAGATGTGCAGAAGGTTCGCGTCCATGGAGTACGGAGACTTCTTCTTGTTCTTGGCGTAGTCGACTTCGATACCGTGCTCTTCACAGTATTCCATCAACTTCTCGCGGGAGTTGAGGTCCCACTCACGCCACGGTGCGATGACCTGGATGCCCGGCTTCAGCGCGTAGGCGCCCAGCTCGAAACGTACCTGGTCATTTCCCTTGCCGGTCGCGCCGTGAGAGATGGCGTCGGCGCCAGTCTCGTTGGCGATCTCGACCAGACGACGCGCAATCAGCGGACGTGCGATGGAGGTGCCCAGCAGGTACTCGCCTTCATAGATGGCGTTGGCACGGAACATCGGGAAGACATAATCGCGAACGAAAACCTCGCGGAGATCCTCGACGTATATTTCTTTCACACCTAGCGCTTGCGCCTTGGCGCGTGCCGGCTCGACTTCCTCACCCTGACCGAGGTCAGCAGTAAAGGTCACAACTTCACAGTTGTAGGTTTCCTGCAGCCACTTGACGATGACTGAAGTGTCCAGGCCGCCGGAGTAGGCGAGAACGACCTTTTTCACGTCGGACATGCTTGACTCCTGAGTTGATGCTTGTAATGCCCGTAGCAACCTCGTCAGAGATCACCGCAGGTGGGATGAGATCGTCCGGTCATGACAGACAGTCAGCACAATGCCACCACTGTCCATCTACCCGATTCACGATGTGGGGCCGATTATAGCGAGGCTGGCACCTCACCGATACTGCCCACTCGGGCGGATATTGGACAGCCATCCTCCATCAGCCCGCCTGTGCCGCCTGTTGTCGCATCGCCTGGTGGTGCCGTCGCCATCGCCCTGCTACCCACGCCCTGCTACAATTGCCCCCTTTGAGCGTCGACAACATGTACGGCGCAGCACGAGATGCAATGACAGGATTGGAGATCTTGATGACCCAGGCGAGCGAGCGCACGCAGATGGCACAGCGCTTCCGTGGCTATCTGCCGGTAGTGATCGACCTTGAGACGGGCGGTTTCAATGCTGCCGGTGATGCACTGCTCGAGATTGCTGCTGTCACGCTGACCATGGATGAACACGGCAACATGGTGCCGGATGCCACCTATGCCTTCCACGTGGCGCCCTTCGAAGGTGCCAACGTCGAGCAGTCAGCATTGGACTTCACCGGCATTGATCTGGACAACCCGGTACGCAAGCAGGTTGCCGTGGTCGAGAGCCAGGCACTGGGCGAGATCTTCAGTCCCGTCCGCAAGGCTATCAAGGCCCACGGCTGCACGCGTGCGATTCTGGTCGGCCACAATGCCGCCTTCGATCAGGGCTTTTTGAATGCGGCGGTGGAGCGCTGTGGCATCAAGCGCAATCCCTTCCACCCATTCTCCTGCTTCGATACTGCGTCACTGGCGGGTCTGGTCTATGGCCAGACAGTATTGGCACGCGCCTGTCGCGCGGCAGGTATCGAGTTTGACAATGCGGCGGCTCACTCGGCGCGTTATGACACAGAGCGCACTGCTGAGCTGTTCTGCTCAATGGTCAATCGCTTCAAGGATCTGGGCGGCTGGGATCTGGCGATGAAAGAACAGGGCATGAACGAGCCGGTCGTCGATAGCGAAACGCCTGCGCCCTGATGCTGCCAATGCCAGACGCAGTGCTACCAGCAGCATGAAATCAGCGATAAGAAAAACGCCCCCACAGCGATGCTATGGGGGCGTTTTTGATTCTGCCATTGGAACTTGTAGCCGTATGGCAGTAGCAGCCGATTACTCGCTATCGGTCGCAGCTGCCTGAGCAGCCTGCTTGATCAGCGGTTCCAGCTCGCCGCTCTGGTACATCTCGACCACGATGTCACAGCCGCCGACCAGCTCGCCGTTGATCCACAGCTGCGGGAAGGTCGGCCAGTTGGCGTACTTCGGCAGTTCGGCACGGATATCCGGGTTGTCGAGAATGTTGACGAACGCGAAGCGCTCGCCACAGGACATCACGGCCTGAACGGTCTGGGCAGAGAAACCGCACTGCGGCAGCTGCGGAGAGCCTTTCATGTACAGCAGAATAGGGTTGTCGCCAATCTGCTTCTCGATCGATTCGATGGTGGTGCTCATGTGCAATCCTCGGACGGTGGGCGAATGCCCGTGAGTGTCATTCCCTCATTCTACTGGGGGTGAGCCATGAATTCAGCCCCCGATATTGCCTCAGGCAAAGATCGCTGTCTGCCCCCCCATGCACCTGCACACCTCATGAAGGGAGACAAGATGGGGGATACAGCGTTGCGCGCGCCCGCTCAGCTGGCTAGGATGACTCTTTTGACAGGCAGCGCCAATCAGGGCGTCGTGAGAGTCGGTTATTGGTTTCCACCGACGCATGGCGCCTTTTTCGATGCCGCTGTCCGAGACCCTGACAGGAGCCCGCTCGATGGCCACCCGGCACTTTCTGACTTTGCTTGATCTTTCTCCGGAAGAACTCGATTACCTCATCCAGCGCGCGATCACCATCAAGGACGGGCTGAAGAAGGAAGGCCCGGTGTACACGCCGATGGCTAATCGTACTCTGGCGATGATCTTCGAGAAGTCCTCCACACGCACACGTGTGTCTTTCGAAACCGCCATGGCTCAATTTGGTGGCCACGCGCTATTTCTCTCCTCACGCGATACCCAGCTGGGTCGCGGTGAGCCGATCGGTGATACGGCGCGCGTGCTATCAGAGATGGTGGATGGCGTGATGATCCGTACCTTCGCTCACTCTGACATCGAAGCCTTCGCTGATGCCTCAAGTGTGCCGGTCATCAATGCACTGACCGACGATTATCATCCCTGCCAGCTGCTGGCCGACGTGATGACGTGGACCGAGTGCCGTGGCTCCGTCAAGGGCAAGACCGCCGTGTGGATCGGTGATGGCAACAACATGTGCCATTCGTGGATCAACGCCGCGCGTCAGTTCGACTTCACCCTGCGCATCTGCTGCCCGGAAGGCTACGAGCCGGACAGCGAAATCGTTGCCGCCGCGGGTGGCCGTGTCAGCATTCACCGTGACCCGCAGGAAGCCGTGCTAGGCGCGGACCTGGTCACCACTGATGTGTGGGCTTCCATGGGCCAGGAAGAAGAGCAGCTCAAGCGTGAAGCTGACTTCGCCGGGTATCAGGTCAATGAAGCCATGCTCGACAAGGCCTCTGATGACGTCATTTTCCTGCACTGCCTGCCGGCACACCGCGGTGAAGAGATCAGCATGGGGCTGCTGGATGATCCGCGCGCCGTGGTCTGGCAGGAAGCGGGCAACCGTCTGCATGCACAGAAAGCCCTGCTGGAATTCCTGATGCTGGGCCGTCAGGACTGACGCCTTCTGCACGGGAATCCACTGACATCCCGTGCCCGCGTCAGCGCTTCAATGCTGGAGCCAACGTAACCGTCTGCATCCCTGCCGGCGGTTACGTCGTATTGACCATGTACATGCTGCTGGCCGAACCTTCTCGTCAGCAGCATCGCGCCAGCGGCGCCTCCCCTGTCATCAGCGTCCGGATTGATTTGCCATCATGCAACCGCTTCTTCAGATCGACTCGCTGGAATGTCGTTACGACACTACCGTGGTGACGCGCGACATCAGCTTTTCCCTCAACAAGGGTGATATCGCCTGCCTGCTGGGCCCCTCTGGCTGTGGCAAGACCACACTGCTACGTGCCATCGCTGGTTTCGAGCCGGTCGCGATCGGAGAGATACGCCTCGAGGGGGAAGTCCTCTCCAGCGCAACGCATCTCACGGCTCCCGAACAGCGTCAGGTCGGCATGGTCTTCCAGGACTATGCGTTGTTTCCTCACCTGAGTGTCGCAGACAACGTGGCTTTCGGGGTGCGTCGCATGCCCAAGGCAGCACGTCACGAGAAGGTCGCGGAACTGCTGGTGCTGGTCGGGCTTGGCCACCTTGGTGAGCGCTTCCCGCATGAGCTGTCCGGTGGACAGCAACAGCGTGTGGCACTGGCCCGCGCCTTGGCACCGGAGCCACGCATTCTGCTGCTGGATGAACCGTTCTCGAATCTGGACGTCGAGCTACGCCGCCAGCTGAGTCAGGAGGTGCGGCGCATCCTCAAGCACCTCGGCATCAGTGCGGTATTGGTCACGCATGATCAGAACGAAGCCTTCGCGATGGCAGACCAGATCGGCGTCATCCATGCCGGACATCTGCAGCAGTGGGATACGCCATTCAACCTTTACCATGAGCCGGCCACCCGCTTCGTCGCCAACTTCATCGGTCAGGGCTATTTCATCCCCGGCACGCTGGCGGACAACGAGAGCGTCTCCACCGAGCTCGGGGTGATCCGCGGCAACCGTGCCTATCCGTATGAAGCCGGGACACCGGTGGACGTGCTGCTGCGTCCGGATGACCTGGTGCTGGCCGAAGGAGAGGCGGAAACCAATGATCTCAAGGCGTGCGTCATCAGCGCGACCTTCGCGGGTACCAGCACCCTGTATCGCCTGGCCTTGCCGTCAGGTCGTGAGGTCGAGGCGGCCTTCAACAGCCATCACGACTATCAGCCGGGGCAGGAAGTCAGTCTGCGCATTCAGGCCGATCATCTGATCCTGTTCGAACGCCTCGAAGAAAACGCGACGCTGGCCTGACACTTCAAGCGCGTCAAGCCAGCGGTCTGCAGAATAAAGACTGACAAAGCAAAGATTGATAGAGATACGCGTCCCCTCCGCTGACTGGGCGAGGGGATTTTCTATTGCCAACACGCCTTTTCATGACCAGCACGTCGCGTCGTTCTCGTCAGTAGAGAAGATGTCGTGAGCACAAAAAAACGGCCACCCCGAAGGATGACCGTTTTCTAGAATTCTGGTGGAGCCTAGCGGGAT
>NZ_JEMF01000058.1 GCF_000591415.1 Cobetia crustatorum
GGCCGCGGCAAAGATGACCTGCAATAACCCGCCTCCGCCAAGCGCAGTGAACGGATTATTGGGCACCAGACCTACCAGCCACTGGCTGAGGCTATCGGCATTGCGTCCTTCAGGGGCTTGATTTACCAGACTCTCGGCGCCGCTACCCGGGCTAAGCCAGTAAGCCACCAGCATGCCCAATGTCAGTGCCACGGCGCTTGTCACCACGTAGCTGCCTAGCAGACGGCCCGCTCGGCGGCCAACATCAGCGCCACCCTCGCGGTTGGTCAAGCTCATGATCAATGCGCCGAAGACCATCGGCACCACCACAAATTGCAGTAGACGCAGGAATATCTGCCCGACCGGTGTCAGCACATTGGTGTCCAGCCACGCCACACTGCCTTCAGGCAGGGCGTTGGCACCGGTATTCAGGGCAAGGCCACTGACGATACCCAGTACCAGGGCAAGCAGAATCTGGCGAGTGACGGACATGAGTGCTCCGATGGCAGTCGATGAAGTAGAGAAAGTCGTGTCAGCGCGATCAAACGTTATTCGACAGGGAGCGCTAATGTGCTACCGAGTGACGGTTATATCAATGATGCATGTAAGATCTTTTTAGAATATATCGAGAAGCTGCCTGCTAGCGGTCAGCATAAGTCTGGTCCGTCGACTGGCATACTGATAGAGACGACAACGCCGCCACGCGATTAGCGTGGCGGCGTTGTTTATACGGGCAATGATCTCAGCGGCTGGCCTCTCATGCAGGCCACTGGATCAGATCATGGCAGCAGGTGCGCCGTGGCCTCACATGTTCGGATAGTTTGGTCCGCCGCCACCCTCGGGAGCGACCCAGGTGATGTTTTGTGCCGGGTCCTTGATGTCACAGGTCTTGCAGTGCACGCAGTTTTGGAAGTTGATCTGGAACTGCGGCTCACCGGCTTCCTCGATGATCTCGTAGACACCGGCCGGGCAGTAGCGCTGGGCGGGCTCGGCGAAGCGCGGCAGGTTGTCTCGCACCGGCAGCGCCGGGTCGGCCAGGCGCAGGTGACACGGCTGGTCTTCCTCGTGATTGGTGTTGGAGAGGAACACTGAAGACAACTTGTCAAACGACAGCTTGCCATCCGGCTTGGGGTATTCGATCTTCGTGCACTCATCCGCCGGTCGCATGCGCGCATAGTCAGGCGTGGTGTCATGCAGCGTCGGCAGACGGCCGCCACTGAGTTGATCGAGGAAGTTGTAGGCACCGCCGAGGAGGGTGCCGTACTTGTGCATCGCGGGGCCAAAACTGCGTGAGGCTTCCAGTTCCTCATAGGCCCAGCTGTCCTTGAAGCGCTTGCCGAAGTCGACGAGGTTTTCACCGCCTTCATCGCCACCCTTGATGGCCGCGAACACGCTTTCCGCTGCCAGCATGCCGGACTTCATCGCGGTGTGCAGGCCCTTGATCTTGGCGAAGTTCAAGGTGCCGGCATCACAACCGATCAGCAGGCCGCCCGGGAAGCTCATCTTGGGCAGGCAGTTGAGGCCGCCCTTGGCAATGGCGCGAGCCCCGTAAGAGACACGCTTGCCGCCCGTCAGATGCTTGGCCAGCGTCGGATGCTGCTTCATGCGCTGGAATTCATCGAAGGGTGATAGCCACGGATTGTCGTAGGCGAGATCAACAATCAGTCCGACGACCACTTGCTGATTGTCAGTATGGTAGAGGAAGAAGCCGCCCTCGGCGTTACCTTTCAGCGGCCAGCCACTGCCATGCACTACCAGGCCCGGCTGGTGCAGCTCAGCGGGTACGTCCCACAATTCTTTCAGACCGATGCCGTAATGCTGGGCATCCGCGTCGCTATCCAGTGAGAAGCGCGAGATCAGTTGCTTGCCTAGATGGCCACGGCAGCCCTCCGCGAACAGGGTGTACTTGCCGCGTAGCTCCATGCCCGGCATATGGCCATCCTTCTCGCTGCCATCGGCGGCTACGCCCATGTCACCGACCACGATGCCGCGCACCGTGCCATCTTCGCCATGCAGCACTTCCTGGGCGGCGAAGCCCGGGAAAATCTCGACGCCCAGCTCCTCGGCCTGCTCACCCAGCCAGCGGGTCAGGTTGCCAGCACTGATGATGTAGTTGCCATCGTTGTGCATGGTCTTGGGCACCAGCGCATTGGGAATGACCTGTGCTTTCTGGTCATCTTTGAGCAGCACGACTTCATCACGGGTAACGGCGGTATGGAGGGGCGCACCACGCTCAGCCCAGTCAGGGAATAGCTCCGTCAATGCACGCGGCTCCATTACCGCGCCAGAGAGGATATGCGCACCGATTTCGGAGCCTTTCTCGACTACGCAGACCGTCATTTCATGCTCGGCTTCGTTGGCTTGTTGCATCAGTCGGCAGGCTGCTGCCAGGCCCGAGGGGCCTGCACCGACAATGACCACGTCGAAATCCATGAATTCGCGTTCCATGACCCGTCTCCTCAGTCTTGACGCCGCGAAGGCCCCGCGGATCTGGCGGGGCGGGCGTGTCACGTCCGGTCTTTGCCGGTCGTTGGGCTGTTGATATCCATCGTGCCGCGTCTAGTCAGGGGCGCAGGCTCGACAGAGAAAATAAGAGGCGCAGCAGCGGTGCGATCGGCAAAGACCCATGATGTCATCAGGCCGGTAGACGCTGCTATACGCGATGCAACCGCATAGCATGCCGCAACAGTAGCATTTAAAACGACCGTTTGTTTATTATGCTTGGGTCTGAGGTAATGCTCCGCCGGCTGAGTCTTTTGCATTGATAAAGACTCATCGCGCAATGGTAACCGTTTTTGATAGGTGGGACAGGCAAGTGATGTCGGCAGCAGAGGCGTGTGAGAGCTTCGTGATAATCGCGTCAGCGTTGCAAGAGTCAAGCTGGTAAGTTTCAGGTGTCAAGGGCGTTCGGGAGGCTGCTGGGTTTGACCCCAGCGGGCAATTCTGCGCAATATGCCCCCATGAGAATGACGATTTGCTGGCAAAATAGAGCCGGTTGTCAATGACTGGCAAGCAACGGTCAGCGAGTATCTGGGTCGTGAAGATGAAGCGTCACAACACGCGCTTGTCAGCACGACCTATTTTGGATGATATTCACCTATCAAACGCTTGCATGAATCGGGTGATGCTAGCCACGATGCAGGCTTCGCCCCATGAGAGATCAGCGAGGACACCATGAAAGTACTCGTCGCGGTGAAACGCGTCATCGATTACAACGTCAAGATTCGCGTCAAGGCAGATCAGTCTGACGTCGACCTGACTAACGTCAAGATGGCCATGAACCCCTTCTGCGAAATTGCAGTGGAAGAAGCGGTTCGCTTGAAGGAAAAAGGCGTGGCGACGGAAGTCATTGCCGTCAGCATTGGTCCGAAGGCCTCTCAGGAGCAGCTGCGTACCGCGCTGGCACTGGGGGCTGATCGTGCCATTCAGGTACTGACAGATGATCCCGTCGATTCTCTGGCGGTTGCCAAGCTGTTGGCCAAGGTCGTTGAGGAAGAGCAGCCCGGGTTGGTGATTCTCGGCAAGCAGTCCATCGATGCCGACAATAATCAGACTGGGCAGATGCTCGCAGCGTTGACCGGCATGGGGCAGGGAACCTTCGCCTCCGAAGTCGTGGTGGATGGTGAAAGCGTCAATGTCACGCGTGAGATCGATGGCGGTCTGCAAACCGTCAAGCTGAGCCTGCCGGCAGTGGTCACCACTGACTTGCGCCTCAACGAGCCGCGTTACGCCAAGCTTCCAGACATCATGAAGGCCAAGAAGAAGCCGCTGGACGTCAAGACACCGGAAGAGCTGGGTGTCTCCACGGCGTCCAAGGTCACGCTGGTCAAGGTGGCACCGCCGGCTGAGCGTCAGGGCGGCATCAAGGTCGGCTCCGTCGATGAGCTGGTAGATAAACTCAAGAACGAAGCAAAGGTGATCTCATGAGCATTCTCGTCATTGCCGATCATCACGATGGTCAGCTGACCGGCACCACTGCCAATGTGGTCGCGGCGGCAACGGCCATCGGCGGTGACATTGATGTGCTGGTCGCGGGTGAGGGCGTTGCTGGTGTTGCTGAACAGGCGGCGACGCTGGCCGGCGTCACGCGTGTGCGTGTGGCCGACAATGCCGTTTACGCCCACCAGCTGGCCGAGAATATCTCGGCGTTGGTCGTGGCGCTGGTCGGTGACTACAGTCATGTGCTGTCGGGCGCCTCCACCACTGCCAAGAACTTCATGCCGCGCGTCGCTGCCCTGAAGGACGTGGCGCAGATTTCCGAGATCATCGCGGTAGAGAGCGCGGACACCTTCCGTCGCCCGATCTACGCCGGCAACGCCATCGCGACCGTCAAGAGTGATGATGTGCTCAAGGTCATCACTGTGCGCGCGACAGGTTTCGATCCGGTCGCACGTGACGGGCAGGCCGCCATTGAAGCGGTTGATGTTGTCGAAAATGCCGGTGTCTCCAGCTTCGTCAACGAGACTCTGGCCGAAAGCGAACGTCCTGAGCTGGGCGCCGCCAAGGTCGTCATCTCCGGCGGTCGTGGCATGGGTAACGGTGAGAACTTCGCGCTGTTGGATGGAATCGCTGACAAGCTGGGCGCCGCGATTGGTGCTTCACGTGCTGCGGTCGATGCCGGCTTCGTACCCAACGACATGCAGGTGGGTCAGACGGGCAAGATCGTCGCGCCGGACCTCTACATTGCCGTCGGCATCTCCGGGGCGATCCAGCATCTGGCAGGCATGAAGGACTCCAAGGTCATCGTGGCGATCAACAAGGACGAAGATGCACCGATCTTCCAGGTGGCGGATTACGGCCTGGTCGGTGATCTCTTCGAGGTACTGCCACAGCTTGAAGCCAAGCTGTAATGTCAGCGGCTGATGTCGAGGGCTGAGATTCGAACGCTGATGCATGATGAGTGCTCGACAGGTACCTGATGAATCAACAACGCGACCCGCTTTGGCGGGTCGCGTTTTTTTTTGTTCGCAAGGCGCTCAGGATGATGTGAATCAGAGATCGATCAATTGATAATTGTTCTTGTTTGTAATACCGTCCGTGATAGTGATTTGCATTCCTACTCGGGAGTCGCACCACTCCTGATCCGCCACTCTGCTTGATGGAGGGCTGGCCGAGAGTGGTTTTCTCGATTCCCGAGGGTGCTTACTTGTCTTGTTTTTCAGGAGATGTCCGTGCGGCTTTCGCGTTCCCTTCTTCCCCGCCCGGCACATGCGTTGGCGCGCCTGTTGCCAGCGCTGGTGCTGATGGTGCCTCTGGCACCTGCCGCCCATGCCGATGACCTGCGCAGTAGTGCAGCCCAGCATCAGCAGACCCAGGACGAACTCCAGTCACGTATCGATGCTGCCGACGACGAGACCCGTGCGCTGCTGGTTCGGCTGCGTGAAGCGCAGCAGGAAGCCTCGCGTCTTGAAAGCTATACCGCTGAGGTCAAGCCGCTGAACGCTGATCGTGCAGCGCGTATCGAGCGCCAGCGCACGGCCTTGACCAATCTTGATGCCACGCGTGAAGCACTACCGGGCTTGCTACGGCAGCAGGTCGACGAGCTGCAGGCCTTCATCGAGCAGGACCTGCCGTTTCTCAAGGAGGAGCGCCTGGCGCGTGTCGAGCGGCTGCGCGATAACCTCTCCAACGCCAGCCTGAGCAACGATGAGCGTCTCGATCAGCTGCTCAATGCCTGGAAGCTCGAGCTGAGCTATGGCCAGGGGCTGGATACCTGGCGGGATGGCTTGATCGGCGCTGAGGATACCGAGGTGCAATACCTGCGTGTCGGTCGGGTCGGGCTTTATTATCTGGCGATGGATGGCCAGCACGGTGGCGCCTGGAAGACTGCGACGGGTAGTTGGCAGGTGCTGGACGACTCGGCACTGGCGGAATTGCGCTTGGGTATCAGCATGGCGCGCGATCAGCAGGCCCCGAATCTGGTCACACTGCCGCTGTCTGTACCGGTAGAGAGTGTTGAGCTCGAACAAGCTGGCAATACTTCATCAGCTGTTACCGCTTCCCCCCGTTCCGAGCAGGAGTCCAGCTGATGTTGACGACAGCAAAGGCAACATTGGCCCCCTTGCAGCGACTGCTACTGGCAGCTGGCCTACTGGGCGCGTTATCCATGGCGGCGCTGCCGGCTTATGCCGTGACAGGCACTACTGATCAGCCTTTGAGCGTAGAGCAGTTCGAGCAGGCGGCGGGTCAGGCGGAAGGGCGCGACCAGCAACGTCTTGGGACGCTGTTGGAAGACAGCGCGGCGCTGAAAGCAGCGGTGACTAAAGCAGAAGCACAACGTGACACGCTGCGTGAGGCGCGCCAGCAGTTGGAGGCCGACGCTACGCAGCAGCAGGCAGTGCTCAAGACATTGGATCGCGAGCGTGAAGCGAAACAGGGCGATCTCGGCCAGGTCTTCAAGATTGCGCGCAAACACGCCCGCGAAACACGTGAAGCGCTGGCGGGTAACTGGTTGCTGGTCGGTGGGCAAGCTCAGCTGCCGGACCTTGGCCCGCGTGATGAAGTGCCGGGGCGCGAGCGCTTGGCTGCGCTGACGGCCGACATGAGCAGCATCGCACGTGAAAGTGGCCGTGCGCTGCGCTTCAATGCAGCGTTGGCGGGCACCGATGGCAGCATCAAACCGCGCGAGATCGTGCGTGTCGGTGAGCAGATGGCCTTTAGCGGTGATCATCTGCTGGCACCGTTATCTGAAGACAAGGCGGTAGATGTCGAGAGCGCACTCAAGGGACTTGGGCTGACAGCCAAGACGCCGTCGATGGTGCGTGATCAACTGGCCGCCTTCAACGCAGGTGACAGTGATCGACTGAGCTTTGATCCGACCGGCGGTGATGTCACCCAGGCATTGGCACGTGCGCCGGGTTTGGTTGAGCGTCTCAAGCAGGGCGGGGCAGTCGGTTATGTCATCGTCGGGCTTGGCGTGCTGGGGTTGATCATCGCGCTGATTCAGCTGATACGTCTTGCGCTCACACGCCGTGCCGTCAAGCGTCAGGAGGCCAATCTTGCCATCTTGCGCGACGATAACCCGCTGGGGCGTGTGCTGCAGCGATTCGAAGGCATGCGCCACGATCACGAGCCGGGAGCACTCGAAGCGCGTCTCGATGAGGCGCTACTGGCGGAACAGCCGAAGCTTGAGCGAGGCCAGGCATTGGTCAAGCTGCTGGCGGCCATCGCTCCGTTGCTTGGTCTGCTGGGCACCGTGACCGGCATGATCGGCACCTTCCAGTCGATTACCGTATTCGGTACAGGTGATCCGAAGCTGATGGCGGGCGGTATCTCCCAAGCGTTGGTGACGACCGTGCTGGGTCTGGTGACGGCCGTGCCGTTGCTGTTTGCCCAGACAGGGCTCTCAAGCCTGTCAAAAGGCTGATGGGGCGTCTGGAAGGTCGCACCAGTGCGAAGCTTGCAGATCACCTGGAGCGCCGTGCACCGAGTGTGACTGTCGAATCCACTGGCAGTGTGCACAAGCGAGCTGCCGAGCATGCCTGATTTGCTGGCATCGCCATCGTTGCTGGCGGGTGTGCTGTCGCCGATCATGCGGCTAGTGGACAGCGGTGGGCCGCTGATCGTGGTCATCTGCCTGATTGCCATGCTGTTGTTCGGGCTGGCGTTGGAGCGCGGTCTGTATTGGCAGCTGGTGCATCGTCCGGCGCGCCAGCAGCTGATTCATGACTGGGTCGCCCGCACGGAGCATCACAGCTGGTCGGCACTCACGCATCGTGAGGTGCTGACACGCGCGCTGTTGTCACGGCTGCGGGCCCCGCTGCCGTGGCTCAAGCTACTGGTGATGATCTGCCCGCTGGCCGGTTTGCTGGGCACCGTGACCGGCATGATTCATGTATTTGATTCGCTGGCGATCGCCGGTACTGGTCAGGCTCGTGCCATGGCCGACGGTGTGGCCCGCGCGACACTCCCCACGCTCGCAGGCATGGCGGTGGCTGTCGTCGGGTTGTTGTTCGTGACGCGCTTCGAGCGTGTCGTGCGTCGCGAAGACCAACGTCTGCACGACCGCCTTGCGCGTGCTGTTGATGATGCCCGTTCTGGCGAATCTCCCACTCGTGAGCCCCAGCCTGCTGCCCATCGCGCGGCTGGCTCCGTTTCCTCTGATACAAGCGAGCCCCCACATGCGTAGACGTCGCATGGATACTGCCGAAGACAGCGGCGAGATCAACCTGACGCCGATGCTGGATGTCGTGTTCATCATGTTGATCTTCTTTATCGTCACGACCAGTTTCGTCAAGGAATCCGGAGTCGAGATACAGCGCCCTGAAGCATCACATGCCACAGCACGGCCGGATGCTGCCGTCATGGTCGCCATCACTGCTGAAGGCGCTGTCTGGGTCGATGGCACGCCTGTCGATGCACATCGCGTGGGGGATGCAGTCGCAGACCTCGCTGATGGTCAGCCTGTCGTGATTCAGGCCGATAGCCGCTCGCGCACCGGGCTTTTGATCGAGACCATGGATGCCCTGCGTAGCGCCGGCGTCCAGGACATTGCGGTTGCCGCATCAAAAGGCGAATGAGATGACGCGACGCCTGTATGCCAATCGTCTGGTGGGCTTGATCGGTGGTGCCGTGCTGGCACTGGCGCTGTTCTATGCACTGGCACTGCTGGTGGCGCCGCCGGTCAATGACGCGCCGCCGCCGGAGCCGTTGTCAGTCTCGACGGTTGAGGCACCTGAGGAGGCGCCGACGACGGATGCCAGCGCCAGTGAGGCGTTACCGACACCGCCGTCACCCCCGCCTCCGCCGCCGAAGGCTGCTCCGATGCCCGCCCCGACGGCGCAGAGCCCGATTGCGATTCCTGACGTCAAGACACCGCTTCCCCCGACGCCAGAGCTGACACTGGATGACAGCCTGCCGCCGCTGGACGTCGAGCGCCCGCCAGAGCCCAAACCCAAGCCAAAGCCGACACCCAAGCCGACACCCAAGCCGGCGCCCAAGGCGAAATCAGAGCCCAAAGCGGTGGCAAAGTCTTCGAGCGCGTCGTCCTCAAGCGCCAACTCGTCTTCTGCCAAGTCGTCGCAGTCCGCAGCCAAGCCTTCCAAGGCGGCACCGGCGGCGCAGGGTGGTTCACCGCGCCCGACAGTGCGCACGGCACCGGAATATCCGAGTCGCGCACGTCGACGCGGCATCGAAGGCTTCGTGGAAGTCGCCTTCGTGATTCGTCCTGATGGACATGTCGATGGCAACTCTCTCAAGGTCGTGCGGGCTGAGCCTTCGGGTACCTTTGATCGCGCAGCGCTCAAGGCCATTGCGCGCTGGGAGTTCCCGACCTCGGGTTCTGCTCGCCAGGCACGACAACGGCTTGAGTTCCAGTTGCGTTGATGCAACCCATGCGAACCATCAGTGGTGTCTCTTGTTCATGTCGCCTTGACAGGATGTGGTGTAGAACATGACAAGGCAGGCATGAAGCCTGAGACGCAGAAAGCAAAGGATATCTGCATGATGTCGAAGCAAGAACGAGGACGAAAGCGCACGTCACGTGCGGGGTCATCATCGACTGAATCCTCACTCGTGGAGCCATTCACGGATGAGCTGTCGCAGCCTGTCGCGGGAAATGTCATGAACCGGTTACTGGTGCGTGTTCGGCGCGGCGGGCGACGCCTGATGCGTCTGACGCTGGTCTCCACCTGCTTGATGCTGGTGATGGAAGTCAGTGGCGTGACGACGGCCAGTGCGGCCATGCGAGTCTCTGCTGAGGTCGCCGGACAGTTGCGTACCTTGCAGTCGCGGTTGGACGAAGGCGATTACGATGAGGTCAGTGAGCGTGCCGAACGTGAGGCGAAACGTCAGCGTGGTGAGGTGCGCGCCCTGTATCTGTCCTTGGCCGCCAGCGCGCGAGCGCGACAAGGTGACCAAGCACAGGCGGCACGTCTTTACGGCGAAGCACGCCGCTTGCCGGGTGTTGATGCCAAGCAGGCCCGGGAGTGGTTGCGCCGTGAGGCGATGCTGCGCCTGCGTGCCGGTGAACAGGAAAGTGGTACGGCGCGTCTGGCGGAATACCTTCACGGCGGCTCGGCCAGTGCTGATGATCTGTGGCTGGCCGTGAGTCTTGAGGCGAATCGTGGTCAGTGGGCGCGCGCTGAGGACTGGCTAGAACGCGCCAGCAAGGCGAGTGCGCCGTCAGGCGATCGAGTGAAGCTGGCAGTGAGTATCTATCAGCAGACAGGGCGACATGCCGCGGCGGTCGCTCTCGTTGAGCAGACGCTGACTGAGAAAGGTCAGGCTGGCTCGCAGAATCTCGAGGATTGGCAGCATGCAGTAGCGCTGTATCAACGACTCAGTCAACACACGCGCGCCGCCAGTACCTGGGAGGCCGCATGGGCAGCTGGTGTTGCCAGGGGGCGCGAGGCTTATCAGCAGCGGATTGACCTGCAGTTGGCTGCTGGTGCGCCAGCGCGTGCAGCAGAGTTGATTGAGGCCGGGCTTGCCAAGGCGGCCGGCCATGCGGGTCGGCCGCTACTGGATGACACGCCGGCGCTGCGTCGGCAGTTGGCGCAGGCCTGGACGGCCGCTCGCGATATCGATCACTCTCTGGCGGCCTGGGCCACGGTGTCTGAACAGAGCGGGGCACTTGAAGATGCGCGTCAACGCGCTGAACTGGCGTATGACTGGGGCCGTTGGGATGTCGCAAGCGAGGCGCTGGCCAGCGCCGGTGAGCGTGGCGATGATTCGGCCCGCCATTGGCTGCTGTCAGGTATCGTCGCCAATCAGCTTGAGCAGTTCGATCCGGCACGCGATGCCTTCAAGAAGGCGCAAGAGCGTGGGGCCGAGGGGGCTGACGCCTGGCTGAAGTCTGTTGCACAGCGTTAAGTTTCAACAATGACCTCGGCAAGTATTGCCGCATGTGATGTAGTGACAAATAGCAGAAACGACAATGCCGCTTTCCCTTATCGTCAGTTGACGAGGGGAAGGCGGCATTGTCGTTTAGGCCATTGCTCGGCTGATGACAGTTTGCTAGTGCCTGGCACCAGAAGCTCAGGCGCCGATATCTGTCCATACCGGTGCGTGATCTGATGGTTTTTCCATACCACGCAAGGCGTAGTCGACACCGGAATTCTTGATCAGCGGGGTCAGGCCCGGGCTGGTCATGATCAGGTCGATGCGCAGGCCGCGCTTCGGCTCCCGCTCGAAGGCGCGGGAGCGATAGTCGAACCAGCTGAACTGGTCGTCGACCTCCGGGTGCACATGACGGAAGCTGTCGGTCAGCCCCCAGGCATAGAGGCGATCCATCCACTCACGCTCGATAGGCTGGAAGCTGGTCTTTCCATCGCGCAGCCAGCGCTTGCGATTGGGTTCGCCGATGCCAATATCACGGTCGCTGGCCGAGATGTTGTAATCGCCCATCACCACCACGTGTTGGTCTGGGGTGTGGTCTTCTTCCAGCAGGCGGAACAGCTGCTGATAGAAGTGCGCCTTGTAGGGAAACTTCACCGGGTGCTCGATATTCTCACCTTGGGGGAAGTAGCCGTTATAGACGATCAATGGCTTGCCATCCGGGCCGTCTATCTCGACGCCGATCATGCGTTTCTGAGCGTCGTCTGCGTCATCAGGCATGCCGTAATGTACTTTCTTTGGCACCTGACGTGTCAGCATGGCAACACCGTAGTGGCCTTTCTGGCCGTGCCAGACAACGTGATAGCCTAGCGCCTCAATGTGCGCATGTGGAAATTCGCTATCTTGTACCTTGGTTTCCTGCAGGCCAATGACCTCGGGCTCATGCGTCTCGATCAGCGCTTCAAGCTGATGCGGACGTGCGCGAATGCCATTGATGTTGAAGGAGATCAGGCGCATTACTGCTCGCCTCCGCCATCATCTTTCGAACTGCTGTCCTCTGCTGCGGGAGCGCCAGGGTGTAGCGGTAGCAACGGAGCGGCCTTCATGCGTTCCAGCTTGGCAGCAGCCTGAGTCTTGCGCTGCTCCTTCTTCTTGGAAACGTAACGCGGGCCAGAATGTACCTGGTCCGGATTCTCGGCGCGCCACTTCTTGAAATCCTTGCGACGGCCGGTGCGAATCTGCACCTTGTCGGCGATGGAGCGTGTCTTCTTTCTGCGTGTCATCTGCTGCTGTCCTGTTCGGTGTCGGCAGTCGCCAGCCTTGAGTCGCACGGCAAGGCCGCGGCACGCGGGCAACCGCATCAGTTGACGAGCATTCTATCAGCCTGCATGGGGCGCATGCCATGAGAGCCTGATGCCTATTCGCAGCCCTGGTAGGCGGGGTTGCATGACTGACGTGTCACCGCTCGAGATGCATGGGGCGCGGAGAGCGTATTCTGCTGGTACAATGTGACGGCGTTACCGTTGTTACCCGTGGGCGACGCTCGCGACTGGCAGCAGGATCCGGGGTCTTTCCTCAGGACGCGCCACCGTCGCAGTCGTTCCCTGCACCGTACTATCAGGCCGCCCTAGCGTGATGTGCCGTTGCACAGCATTGCCGGTTGCCCGTGAAGAAGACCATTCCACCGACACGCAGTATTGGCCGCCCTTGTGGCGACCCACGAGCCTGCTTGGCAGCGCTCCCCGGCGATGACATGTCCGAGGGGCGCGTGATCAGGCCCTCGTGGCTGACGTCCGCTTCGGACTCCTGTCGAATACTCGAACAGGAGAATTCCGGATGCGTGAATCCGTGCAAGACAGGTGAGAGCATCCGTGTATTTCTGCACCTGAGGCCTGCGTGGTCTCGGAGATGCCCGCGTCAGGCGGTGCCCGCAGAGATAGACGTGATGGCTCCCAGCTCGGCAAAGGCGCATGCAGGTCGTGATACCGGTTCATGAAGAGCCTTTATGACGCATCGGCATGACGAACCAGTCGGGTGTGGCCTGTTATAGCGGGATTCCGAGAGCGGCCCGAGCATGTCGCATACGAACCCTTGAAAAGAACGGATTACATGAGCGAGACGGATCAGACCCAGCCAGCCGCTGAGCAAACTCAGCCAGAGCCGCAGGACCCGAACCAGAAGCCAAGAAAGCCCAAGCGTCGTCGTCGCAAGCCGCGTCGCTCCCAGTCCAAGTGGAATCTCGACCAGTTCCAGGTAGCCCCAGTGGCTGACCAGTGGCGCTTCCACGATTTCGATCTGCCGTTGCCGTTGATGCGTGCGATCCAGAAAGCCGGCTTTGAATATTGCACTTCGATTCAAGCGCAGACCTTCGAAAAGGCGCTGTTGGGCGGTGATGTCGTCGGCCGCGCTCAGACAGGTAGCGGCAAGACGGCCGCCTTCTTGATCGCCACACTGGCCTATTTCCTTGAGGAAAAGGCGCCAGAAGGCCAGAAGCCGGGTGCTCCGCGTGCCGTGATCATCGCGCCGACGCGTGAGCTGGCGTTGCAGATCGAGAAGGACGCCAAGGCGTTCTCCGAATTTGCACGTATCTCCGTGGCCTGTGTCGTCGGTGGCATGGACTACCAGAAGCAGCGCGAGCGCCTCGAACGCAAGGTTGACCTGTTGGTCGCAACGCCAGGCCGTCTGCTCGACTTCCACACCAAGCGCGATGTCGATCTCTCCGAGACCGAAGTGCTGATACTGGACGAAGCGGACCGCATGTTGTCGATGGGCTTCATCCCTGACGTCAAGCGGATCATCCGCGCGACGCCGAAGCCGGAAGAGCGGCAGACATTGTTGTTCTCCGCTGAGCTATCATCCGACGTACTGGGACTGGCGGAGCAGTGGACGCACAAGGCTGCTCAGGTCGAGGTTGAGCACGAAGCTGCTTCCACCATTGCCGCGGGCGACAGCGACACCGTGCACGCTTACAGCGTCAGTGATGAAGACAAGCTTCGGCTGTTGATCAATCTCGTCAAACAGACCGAAATGGAACGTGTGGTTGTCTTCGGTAACACGCGAGAGCTGGTGCGTCGTATCGATGCGGGTCTGCGTGAGGCCGGTATCGAGGTCGGTCTGATGTCCGGCGCCGAGACTCAGGCGGCTCGTCTGGAAGCTCAGGATGCCTTCCGTAATGGCAAGCTTCAGGTGCTGGTGGTCAGTGATGTCGCGGGACGTGGTCTGCCGCTCGAAGATGCGACTCACGTCGTCAACTTCACGCTGCCGGAAGTGCCGGAAGACTATGTGCATCGTGCCAGCGGTAGCGATGTCACCCTGATCAACTTCATCGGTGAGGAAGATGTCTTCTCCCTGCCGGAAATCGAAGCGTACATTCAGGAAACATTGCCGCGTAAGGCACCGCCGCAAGGTCTGCTTCAGGTTTGAAGCTGTTTGGCAGGTTTGGTAAACGGCAAGCGTAGACAGTGAATGAAGCGGTGCTGCTTGGCAGTACCAGGCAATGCAAGACGCGGACAGCTTTGGCTGTCCGCCGTCTTGCGCTCGGGGTTACCCATCATGGGGCGGCCGGGGTGAAGGAGAGACACGCAATGCTGGAAGACAGTCTCAAGGGCGAGATTCAGACGGCCTACCGCAAGTTGCTTGAAGGACTTGAGCTGACGCCGCGTTATGGGCAGCGCCTGATGATTGCCGAGATCGCACGTACGCTGGGTAATATCGAGCAGAATGCGGAAGGCTATCGCCTCGGCAATGAGCACGTGTGCGTGTTGGAGGCCGGTACTGGTACTGGCAAGACACTGGCCTATCTGCTCTCGGCACTGCCGGTCGCCAAGGCGCGCGGCAAGCGATTGGTTATCTCTACCGCCACCATCGCGCTGCAAGAGCAGGTCATGCATCAGGACTTGCCGTCGCTCAAGAAGCATTCGGGACTCAGCTTCGACTTTGCGCTCGCCAAGGGACGCCGTCGTTATCTGTGTGTGCAGAAGTTGGATCAGGTGTTGGAGGGGGTAGAAGACAACCCCACAATGGCCCTGTTCGAGCGCGACATGATCGCAAGCGATGGCGGGGGCTTTGTCGAGCTCGCCGGCAAGATGGCTGAGGATTATGCCAGCGGCGAGTGGGCGGGAGATCGCGATAGCTGGCCGCTGGAAGTCGAAGACCGCGACTGGGCACGCCTGACTACGGACCACCGTCAGTGCACCAATCGTCGTTGTAGCCACTTCTCGGCCTGTGCCTTCTTCCGTGCGCGCCGTCAGTTGGAGCAGGCGGATGTCATCGTGGCGAACCATGATCTGGTACTGGCTGACCTGTCACTGGGTGGTGGATTGGTACTGCCGTCGCCGAGCGATTGCATCTATGTCTTTGATGAAGCGCATCACCTGCCAGACAAGGCGCTGAATCACTTTCATCACCGTACCCCGATCAACCAGACGTTGCGCTGGCTGGGTAACCTCAAGAAGTCGCTGACAGAGCTCAATGCTGCGCTGGGGAGTCAGCCGACGATTGGTCGCTTGCTGGCACGCATGCCAGAGCTGCTGGCTGATATCGAGCCGCGTCTCGGTGAGGTATTCGCGCTGGGTCATCAGTTGGCCGATCTTCCCAATGGCGCAGGTGATGATGCAACCAATCATCGTTTCGAGCGTGGCCAGGCGCCTGAAGCACTCAAGGAAGTGGGGCATAACCTGCTCAAGGGCTTTGCCGAGCTGTCACGAGCACTGGAGCAGATTGCCGATATTCTGCGTGAGAGCCTCGATCCCGAGAAGGCGACGGGGCTGCCGAAAGAAAACGCCGAGGACTGGTTGCCACTGGTGGCCTTGCTGCATGGGCGTGCACTGGAAGCGCATGCCCTGTGGGAGGCGATTGGTATCAGTGATCCAGTGGATAATCCGCCGCAGGCGCGTTGGCTGACATTTGAGCGCTTCAATGGCGAGCCGGAAATGACGGTGTCGGCTAGCCCTGTGTCGGCTGCTGAGACGTTGGCGCGTCACCTGTGGGGAGCGTGTTTCGGTGCGGTGTTGACCTCGGCGACGCTGACGGCACTCAATCGCTTTGAGCGCTTGCAGGAGCAGGCAGGTCTCGCCAATCGCTATCGCTATCAGCGCTTGCCCAGCCCCTTTGATTACAGCAAGGCGGTGTTGTCGATACCGCGAGAAGCGGTCGAGCCAAGCCCGCCCGGTCCGCATGAGAAGGCGATCGTCGACTTTGTCAACGCGCTTGATGTGCGTGAAGCTGTGCTGGTGTTGTTCAGCTCGCGCAAGCAGCTGGCGGCGGTCAGCAAGGAAATGGATGCCCAGACGCGCAAGCGTGTGCTGGCGCAGAGTCGTCTGCCCAAGCATGAGCTGCTCAGCCAGCATCGCAAGGCGGTGGATTCCGGTCAGGGCAGCATCATCTTCGGGTTGGCGAGCTTTGCCGAGGGCATCGATCTGCCGGGGAAGTATTTGACCCATGTGGTGATTACGCGGTTGCCCTTCGCGGTTCCCGATGACCCCGTCGGCGCGACACTGGCCGAGTGGATCGAGTCGCGTGGTGGCAATCCTTTCATGCACATTGCGGTACCGGATGTATCGATCAAACTGGTGCAGGCATGTGGGCGCTTGATTCGCAAGGAGGCTGATGTCGGCCGTATCACGATTCTGGATCGCCGCATCCTGACCAAGCGTTACGGGCGGCAGTTGATCGAGGCATTACCGCCTTTCGTGCGTGAGATTGATGGCGTGCGCCAAGGCTAGGAAGTGTCGGGTAGTGGTTATCAGGCTGTCGTGCTGCACACAGAAAAGCCCCGCCAGTTGGCGGGGCTTTTTGATGACAGAAAGCAGGCTCAGGGCACAGATTCAAGCATCTGGTGCCATGTGTCTGTCATCAGGCATCGGCAGCTTGTTCCAAGCGCGTGCGCAGCACGTCCTTGAGCTTGGCATCCATGGTTCTGAAGGTCGTCTCGGTCGTTGCCCAATCGATGCAGGCATCAGTGATGGAAATGCCGTATTCCATCTTGCTGCGGTCGGCGTTGATCTTCTGCGCGCCCCAGTTGATATGGGACTCAACCATCAGGCCCATGATGGAGCGGTTACCCTCGAGAATTTGCTGGGTGACGTTCTCCAGTACCAGTGGCTGTAGGCCCGGGTCCTTGTTGGAATTGGCGTGCGAGCAATCGATCATCAGGTTGGCGGTAGCGACGCCGGCCTTGGTCAGCTCCTGCTCGGCCAGTGCAACGCTGACGCTGTCGTAGTTAGGCTTGCCGTTACCACCTCGCAGCACGACATGACCATAAGCATTGCCGCGGGTACGGATGATCGCAACCTGACCAGCCTGATTGATGCCGAGGAAGTTGTGGCCGTGCGACACGGACTGCAGTGCGTTGACGGCGACATCCAGAGAGCCGTCGGTACCGTTCTTGAAGCCGACCGGACATGATAGGCCAGACGCCATCTCGCGGTGAGTCTGGGATTCGGTCGTACGCGCGCCGATGGCAGACCAGCTGATGCAATCTTGCATGTACTGCGGAGAAATTGGATCGAGTGCTTCGGTAGCCAGCGGCAGCCCCATCTCGGTCAGCTCGACCAGCAGGCCGCGCGCGATGTGCAGGCCTTCTTCTATTTCAAAGGAATCATTGAGGTGCGGATCGTTGATCAGCCCTTTCCAGCCGACGGTGGTACGTGGTTTCTCGAAGTAGACGCGCATCACGATATAGAGGCTATCTTTCACTTCCTCGGCCAGCACCTTGAGGCGGCGTGCGTAGTCACGCGCAGCGTCGAGATCATGGATGGAGCAGGGGCCGACGACGACCAGCAGGCGGGGGTCTTCACCGTCGAGAATGCGCTGAATGGTGCGGCGACCTTCGATGACGGTGGTTTCGGCCTTCTCGGTCAGCGGGATTTCCTGCTTGAGCGCCTGTGGGGTGATCAGTACATCCTGGGACAGGACGTTGAGGTTATTGACGTGTTGTTCTGACATGACAGTGTCCTGAGCGTTGTTCATCTGCAGTTGTGACCGCAGAAGCAGGCTGGCGTCTTGGCACCGGCCGTTAATGTGTTCACGGTGTATGAGTCCATGTTATCTGCTGCTTACCTGCTTGTCAGCGCCCTTTGCTTAATATTAATCACCTGTCAAGTGATTGGGTGTTGAGAAAGAGGGTTGAATGACAAGCCATACGACGGCGTGTAAAGAAATCGTTACGAATAAACGTGTCAGCGTCGCCAATTAAAGTCAGCATGTGCAACAACACGTAAAACCTGTCGCTTTGAGCGCAACGTGTCTTGCCGTACAAATGATAAACAGGAACACTGTGCGTTGATTTTGGTCGCGTAAGCGGGTCGCCGATAGTGTTTTGGCTGTCCGCTGATCTGCGTATCCAACAGCATAAACCTCAAAGGGGCCGGATAACGCATGCGCAAGTCGCAATTCCTATCAGGTACTGATGCCCCGGGGATTCCCGATGTGGAGTCCGCAAGCGGTGCCTCCACTCCCGCGGAGGGAGCGAGTGAATGAGTGTCAATGAAACAGATCAGCAGCTGGTCGAGCGTGCCCAGAAAGGGGATAACCGCGCCTTCGATCTACTGGTCAGGAAATATCAGCACAAGATTCTTGGTTTGATCAGCCGTTATGTTCACGATCATTCTGAAGTGCAGGATGTGGCTCAGGAAGCCTTTATCAAGGCCTATCGCGCGTTACCTAATTTTCGTGCGGAAAGTGCCTTCTATACCTGGATGTATCGTATTGCCATCAATACGGCCAAGAATCATCTGGTCTCGCGCGGCCGTCGTCCGCCGGGGACTGACATGGATATCGGCGATGCGAGATGATCGATCAGTCCGGGCGGCTCTCGGACATCGAGACGCCAGAAGCTGCCATGGCGCGTGATGAGCTTGAGAAGGTGGTTTTCGGCGCCATCGAAAAACTGCCGGAGGATTTACGCACAGCGATTACGCTGCGTGAATTCGATGGATTGTCCTATGAGGACATTGCTGAGGTCATGCAATGCCCGGTCGGCACCGTGCGTTCGCGTATCTTTCGCGCGCGCGAGGCGGTCGACAAGGCAATACAGGGGTTGGTTAGCCCTGCGTCAGTCGCAGCTGTCGCTGATTAGTGTTGTTGCTGATAAAAGTGGCAATTGACTGCTTTTGTGGCGGGCAAATATTGATGGTGAGTGGTGAGATATCGTTGCGATATTTTTTGTCGGTTATCTACGACATGAGTGTCAGTAAAAACAATGGCTTGGGTATTTTGTGGCTGAAAAGTGAATGTTTTCTGAACGCATGGTGGAACGATCCGTGCGGCACGTGATCATAGTGTGCAGATTGCCGGTTTATTCTGGCGGGCCGCCAACCGTCATGGTGAATGACGCCATTTGTTGTCAGGAGTGCAGGTTGAATCTTTTATCAGCCTGACGAGTGTGAGGGTATTTACGCATGAATCTGAAGACTACCGAATCCGTGAAAGAGTCGCTCTCCGCGCTAATGGATGCGGAGGGGGATGAGCTGGATCTGCGTCGTGTCCTCAAGGGACTCGATGAGTCTCCTGAGACTGCAGATACCTGGCGTCGTTATCATCTGGCGCGCAGTACCATGCACCGCGAACGCGAAAGCGTATTCACCATGGATATCGCAGCGGCGGTCAGTGCTGAAGTCGAGATGGTGTCTCGAGAAGCGCCGGCGGTCGAGCCGGTAGCAGAACGCCGCAGCCTATTCTCCTTCGCTGGGTCCGCAGCCATTGCCGCTGGCGTGGCCGTGATGGTGATCACTGGCGTGCAGGTCTTCAATGGCAGCGAAAGCGGTGTACCGACCAGCGTTACTGGCGGCGCAGAACTTGCCAGTGGTGTGCCAGGCACTCAGAGCGGCGGTAACTTGCGTCAAGTGAATCAATCATCGACAGCCACTGAGGCGCCTCAGTGGTCGTTGCCGGCAGCAGGTAATGGCCTGATGCAGGTAGGCGCGACGCCAATGAATACCAGGCCGATGTTCATGGCGCCTCAAGGCGAGAGCTATGGAGGTCAGAATACGTCTTCCAACGGTCTGTCTTCCAGTAACGTTGCGGCAGCGGATCTAGCCCAGCGCCGTCTGCTTGAAGCCTACCTGAGCAAGAACTCCACGCGTGGCCCAGTGCCGGAGCGTAGCGAGTGGATCAGTCTACAGGATGTCGCTCAGTAACGTATGACGCTGACAAAAAGTTTGGTATGGGTGAAATAATGCCCTGTATCTGCTCATGAAAAGAGGGAGTCGCCTGAGTAGGCGCCTCCCTCTTTTTTTGCGCGTCTTTTCACGCTGTCGACTGCTTGCGTTGCTTCAGTCGTGTAGATAGCGATCCGCAGTCTGAATATACAATGTCTCTACCTTGGTGCGCGCCCAGGGTGTGCGGCGCAGAAACTTGAGGCTAGAGTTGATGCTTGGGTCACTGGTGAAACAATTGATGGGAATCAGTTCGCCGAGTGTCTCGAAGCCGTAATGATCAACTAGCCAGGTGAGCAGCGCCTTCAAGGTGACCCCATGGAGTGGATCGAGACGCGAGGTGGAGGGCGGTGCTTCGCTCATGAGAGCTCCTGCTGATGAAGTCGAAAGGGATCACTCTCAGACGTTGTGCCAAAGGTGCGCATAGGACGCAGCGTGAAGAGTGCCCCTGAATAGCGCTATTCTACCCGTATGTGCCGCCGATGCGTGGCGAGATTTTCAGGAGTCGGCAAGATGATGCAGGAAGAAGGTCAGGTCATGGGACATGGTCGGGAAGGGGTGTGGGTCGAGACCCAGCGCCGCTCGACCTGTGGCGCGTGCAATGCGCGTAGTAGCTGTGGCAGTGGCCTGCTGAGTCAGTTCTCAACGCGTAAGCCACATCGTGTGCTGATTCATGTCCCTGATGGCGAAACCTGGCCAGCGGTAGGAGAGCGAGTCGTGATCGGCATCGATGAATCTGCCTTCTTGCGTAGTGCGGGTCTGCTCTATGGTCTGCCGCTGATCAGTGGAATGCTGGGCGGTATTGTCGCGGAGCAGCTTGCAGGAACTGGTGCGCTAGCGGTGCCGCTGGGCTTTGCGTTATCACTGACGGCGGGGCTTCTGGTGGTGCGCTGGCATGCGGCACGCCCTGATCAGCAAGCACTTTATCGGCCCATGCTGCTGCGTCGACTGGGAGTCGATGCGCTCGCGATCAAGGCGGTGTGATCAGTTAGCGACTCAAGCGCTTGAATATAACGCCCAGCTGCAGGATGTCGCTTCTCTGCGACTCGCGGTTGCGTTGAGCGCGGCGCCAATTGATGAACTTCAACGCCATGACGACGTCAATGAGAAGGATGCCTCGGCAGTCAAGAGCATCGGCGTCAGCATGCTATATGACAAGTGCCAGCACGTCTCATAACAAGTGACAGGACGTACCAGGAGCCGCATTGATGAAATCCCTTTCCCGCCTGATGGTACCCGCACTGGCCATGGCTGCCCTGATGGGTACTTCCATGGTTCAGGCAAACGAATTGCCCGACTTCACACAATTGGTCAAGGATTCTGCGCCGGCGGTGGTGAATATTGCGACCACTACCGAGGTCAAGCGTGCCTCGAACCCTGTATTCCGTGGGCCGAATGGCGAAGAAATGCCAGAGTTCTTCCGGCGCTTCTTCGGTGACCAGGTGCCCGGTCAGGGGCAGGGTGGCGTCGAAAAGCGTTCCAGTCTCGGGTCTGGCTTCATCATCTCCGATGACGGTTACATCATGACCAATGCGCACGTGGTGGATGGTGCCGATGAGGTGATGGTGCGTCTGAATGATCGCCGCGAGCTGAAGGCGCAGGTGGTCGGCGAGGACAAGAAGACCGATGTCGCGTTGCTCAAGGTCAGCGCTGAGGACTTGCCGACTCTGCCGTTGGGTGACAGTGGTGCGCTGGAAGTCGGTGAATGGGTCGCAGCGATTGGCTCACCGTTCGGCTTCGATCACTCCGTGACAGCTGGCATCGTCAGTGCCATTGACCGTACCTTGCCGTCAGATGCCTACGTGCCCTTCATCCAGACTGACGTGGCGATCAATCCGGGCAACTCCGGTGGGCCATTGTTCAATCTCGACGGTAAAGTGGTGGGCATCAACTCCCAGATCTATACCCGCTCCGGTGGCTTCATGGGCGTGAGCTTCGCGATTCCCATCAATGTCGCCATGGATGTTGCTGACAAGCTCAAGACAAACGGGCGTGTCGATCGCGGTTGGCTGGGTGTAGTCATTCAGCCAGTCTCCAAGGACCTCGCTGAGTCGTTCGGGCTGGATCGCGCTCGCGGTGCGCTGATTGCAGATCTCGACCCGGATGGGCCCGCTGCAGCGTCAGGCCTCCAGAGCGGTGACATCATTACGGCCGTCGATGGCAAGGATGTAGAGAGCTCTGCCAATCTGCCGCGCATGGTCGGTATCAGCTCGCCGGGTGACTCGCTGAAGCTCTCACTGCTGCGTGATGGCAAGAGCCAGACGCTAGACGTCAAGGTTGGCCATTGGCCGGGCAGCGAGAAGAATCAGGTCACCAAGGCAAGTGATGACAAGCAGGGTTTGGGTATCGCCGCCGCTGACCTCGACAAGGCTGCCTTGAAGGAGCTGAATCTTGATAACGGGGTGCGGGTGATGGAGGTAGACCCGCAGGGCGTTGCCGCCGAAGCCGGTATCGCGGCAGGTGATGTGCTAGTGGAGCTGAACCAGAAGCCACTGACGAGTGTGAAAGACTTGCGTGATATCGTTGCGGCGCTGCCGACGGATCGGCCCGTTTCTCTGCGTCTGGTGCGTAATGGTCGGCCGCTCTATGTCGCGCTGCGCATGCGCAAGGACGCTGGCAAGTAATTCAGACGCCATCATCATGCTCTGACAACAGACAGGGCGCATGGGAGACCGTGCGCCCTGTCTGTTGTCATGCGCCAGCCCCGAGTGCGGGGCGGGATAGGAGAAGGCTCAAAAGGCAACACCTTCTATCATCGCCTCAAGTCGGACTGTACAATGCGTGCAATTCGATTTCCGTTGTCTCCCGTGATGGCCATGTGTTTTCACGGAGGCGGGCACAAATACAGAGCAGTGATCCATGACCGAACGCGTAACGCCGCCGTCCTTGAAGCATATTCGCAATTTCTCAATCATCGCCCATATCGATCACGGCAAGTCCACGCTGGCTGACCGTATCATTCAGCTGTGCGAAGGGTTGAGCGTCCGTGAGCTCAAGGAGCAGGTGCTTGACACGATGGATATCGAGCGTGAGCGCGGCATCACCATCAAGGCGCAGTCGGTAACGCTCGACTACCACGCCGACGATGGCAATACCTATCAACTGAACTTCATCGATACTCCGGGGCACGTCGACTTCTCGTATGAAGTCTCGCGCTCGTTGTATGCCTGTGAAGGCGCTCTGTTGGTTGTCGATGCCGGGCAGGGTGTTGAAGCTCAGTCGGTTGCCAACTGCTACACGGCTATCGAACAGGGGCTTGAAGTCCTGCCGGTGCTCAACAAGATGGATCTGCCGCAGGCGGACCCGGACAAGGTCTCTCAGGAAATCGAGGAGATCATTGGTCTGGACGCGACGGATGCCTGCCAGGTGTCTGCCAAGTCCGGTATGGGCATGGAAGCACTGCTTGAGCGTCTGGTGCGTGATATTCCGCCGCCCAAGGGCGATCCGGAAGCGCCGCTGCAGGCGCTTATCATCGATTCCTGGTTCGATAACTACCTCGGCGTCGTCTCGTTGGTGCGTCTCTTCGACGGTACCCTCAAGAAGGGCGAGAAGATTCGCCTGAAGTCTACCGGCCGCGATTGGGAAGCCGGCGCGATTGGCATCTTTACGCCCAAGCGCAAGGAAACGGGTGTCCTGCGTGCGGGGGAGGTGGGCTTCATCGTCGCCGGTATCAAGGACATCATGGGCGCGCCGGTGGGTGACACCATCGTGCACACCAAGACGGCCGACAAGGTTGAACGTCTGCCGGGCTTCTTGAAGGTCAAGCCGCAGGTTTATGCGGGCATGTTCCCGATCAGCTCCGATGATTTCGAAGATTTCCGTGATGCGCTGCAAAAGCTGGCGCTCAACGATGCTTCACTGGACTACGAGCCGGAAAATTCCGACGCACTGGGCTTTGGCTTTCGCGTCGGTTTCCTGGGCACGTTGCACATGGAGATCATTCAGGAGCGCCTGGAGCGTGAATACGGTCTTGACCTGCTGACGACCGCTCCAACGGTCATCTACGAAGTACGTATGGATAACGGTGACGTGCTACCGGTCTCCAATCCTTCGAAGCTGCCGGACATGGCCAACGTCGATGAGCTGCGTGAGCCTATTTGCCGCGCCACCATCCTCGTGCCACAGGAATACGTCGGTAACGTCATCACCGAATGCGTCTCTCGTCGTGGTGTTCAGCTCGACATGCAGTTCCTCGGCAGCCAGATTCAGCTGATCTACGAGCTGCCGATGGCAGAAGTCGTGATGGACTTCTTTGATCGCCTCAAGTCGATCTCCAAGGGCTATGCGTCACTGGATTACAGTTTCGACCGTTTCGAGGCTGCCAAACTGGTGCGCCTTGATGTGCTGATCAATGGTGACCGCGTCGATGCACTGGCTTCCATCATCCACCGTGATCATGCGCATGGCCGTGGCCGTCTGCTGGTCGAGAAGATGAAGGATCTGATTCCACGTCAGATGTTCGACGTTGCCATTCAGGCGGCTGTCGGTGGTCAGGTCGTGGCGCGCTCTACCGTCAAGGCATTGCGCAAGAACGTGACCGCCAAGTGTTATGGCGGCGATGTCAGCCGCAAGAAGAAGCTGCTCGAGAAACAGAAAGCGGGCAAGAAGCGCATGAAGCAGGTCGGCCGAGTGGAAATTCCTCAGGACGCCTTCCTCGCCGTGCTCAAATTGAACGATTGAGGTAAGCCGCCGACTGGCGGCTTGTCATCATGACCCAAGGCAGACACAGGGACGACGATGGATTTCTCGCTAGTATTGGTGATTGCCGTGGCGGTGGCTGGCGCGGTTTGGTTGGTGGACCTGATAGCGCTGCGTGGAAAGCGTAAGGCTCGGCTCGCAAGCGCCGAAGCGTCCATCGAAGGTGAGCTGGACGGTGAGTCGCGTCAGAAGTTGATGCGCGACCCCTGGCCGGTGGATTACGCCAAGTCGTTCTTCCCGGTACTGTTGCTGGTACTGGTGGTACGCTCCTTTGCGTATGAACCTTTCAGATTCCTTCGGGCTCGATGCTGCCGACGTTGAAGATCGGAGATTTCATTCTGGTCAACAAGTACGACTACGGTCTGCGGTTGCCGGTCGTCAATACCAAGGTGTTGGAAGTTGGTGAGCCTGAGCGCGGTGATGTGATGGTATTCCGCTTCCCGGAAGACCCGTCGACCAATTTCATCAAGCGAGTTGTCGGATTGCCTGGCGATACTGTTCGTTATGAGGGCAAGCAGCTCTACGTCAACGGCAAGTCCGTGGGTAAATCGATCAATGCGCGTAATGTCAGTGAGCAGCCCGGCGAGAATTTGCTGGACGAGACACTGGGGAAACACGCTCATCAAATCTACAATAATCCTCGAGACCCTGGCCCGCAGCTACGCGAAGTTCGGGTGCCGGAAGGTATGTACTTCATGATGGGTGACAATCGCGATCACTCCAACGACAGTCGTTACTGGGGCTTTGTCCCGGAAGAGAACATCGTTGGCAAGGCGGTAGCGATATGGATGCACTGGAAAGACGGGTTCCCTGACTTTTCCTCGGTACGCCTGATTCATTGATCAGTGCATTCACCGGGCCGCCGCAAGGCGGCCCGTTCGTGTTTGGCAGAGTCGCTTTTTTAGCAGCCTGCTGATCATTTCGACATGGGA
Source organism: Cobetia crustatorum (assembly GCF_000591415.1). Taxonomy (GTDB): domain Bacteria; phylum Pseudomonadota; class Gammaproteobacteria; order Pseudomonadales; family Halomonadaceae; genus Cobetia; species Cobetia crustatorum. The sequence continues at coordinate 25,541 of NZ_JEMF01000058.1, forward strand.
CGATGCGTCGTGCCTGCCATGTCAACCTGCTGTTCATCATGTTGGACCCGCAGCCACAAGCTGGCGGAGATCGCAGCTGACGAACATCGGATTGGGATGGTGGCAACCGGCAATTCCTCAAGCCGTGCTGGCTTCGGGCATCGCACAGCATGTCGAAGACTACAGGCACCTGCAGAAATGACGGGTGCATCATTCGACAGGACGCCTACGGGCGTCAGCGATAAAAGAAAGTAGGGAGACCTGTGAGTAGCACGCTGAATGCCTTTATAAAGCGTATCGGCCATACCTTTGGTGATGCCAGTCTGCTGGAGCTGGCACTGACACATCGAAGCTACGGTGGTCAGAACAACGAGCGACTCGAATTTCTTGGCGATTCCATCGTCAATTTCTTGATTGCCGAAGCGTTGTTTCTGCGCTTTCCCCAGGCCCGTGAAGGCCAGTTGTCGCGCCTGCGCGCACGGCTGGTCAAGGGCCAGACCCTGGCTGAGCTCGGCCGTGAGTTCAATCTGGGTGAGAACCTGCGCTTGGGGTCCGGCGAGATGAAAAGTGGTGGTCATCGCCGTGAGTCCATCCTCGCCGATGCCGTAGAAGCCGTGATTGGCGCCATCTATCTGGATGCTGGCATGGCCGTCGTGCGTGAACACGTACTGCGCTGGTACGCCAGCCGTCTTGAAGCACTGAATCTTCAGGACACTCAAAAAGATCCCAAGACGCGTCTGCAGGAGTTTCTACAGTCGCGCCAGGCGGCATTGCCGCGCTATGAGGTGACCAGCGTCGAAGGCGAAGCACATTCGCAGACCTTCAGCGTCGATTGCCACGTCGAGATGATCGACACTAATACCACCGGCGTCGGCTCTAGCCGTCGTCACGCTGAACAGCAGGCGGCCGAGTTCGCGCTGCAACTGCTCGAACCTGCCCGCGGAGCCCGCTCATGAGCCATACCCCAGAAAACGATTCCACCTCGAGCGGCACGTCTGACGCTGCTGACGTCGCTAAAACTACTGATGTCGCCAGTGCGACTGATGCTATCGATGCTGATACGGGCGAAGCCTCTCAGCAGGCTGCTGATGTGCAAGACACCAGCGCTCAAGATGCTGATATGACAGAGCACGACACTGTAGAACATGACGTCGTAGAAGCGAGCCTGGAAGAACAGCCTCTGCCGGATACCCGCTGTGGCTTCGTCGCTATCGTCGGCCGCCCCAATGTCGGTAAATCGACCCTGATGAACCATATCCTGGGTCAGAAGGTGTCGATCACTTCACGTCGTCCGCAGACCACACGCCACCAGGTGATGGGTATCCACACCGAAGGTGGCACACAGTGCGTGTTTGTCGACACCCCCGGGATTCACATCATGCAGCGCGATCGCAACAAGGCGATCAACCGTTACATGAACCAGGCTGCCACCCAGGCACTGCGTGACGTGGACGCTGTCGTCTTTATCGTCGACCGTACGCGCTGGATGGAAGAAGACCAGATCGTTCTCGAGAAACTGACCAACGTGAAGGCACCGGTCTTCTTGGTCGTCAATAAGATCGATTGGCTCAAGGACAAGAGTACTCTTGGCCCGTGGCTGAAGAGTCTGCAGGAACGTCGTGATTTTACCGCCATCATTCCGATGTCAGCCAAGCACGGTACCAACATTGATCTGCTGTTGGAAAACGTGATGGCGCATTTGCCGCAGGGCGAACACATGTTCGCGGATGACCAGATCACCAACAAGAGCTCGCGCTTCCTGGCCTCAGAGCTGGTACGTGAGAAGGTGATGCGTCAGCTGGGCGACGAGCTACCGTACCAGATGACCGTCGAGATCGAGGAATTCAAGACCGATCAGCGCGGCACATTGCACATCAGTGCGTTGATGATGGTCGAGCGTCAGGGCCAGAAAAAGATTCTGATCGGCGAGAACGGCGAGCGTATCAAGAATATCGGTCGCGAAGCGCGTCTCGAGATGGAGCGTGCCTTCGATGCCAAGATCATGCTCAACCTGTGGGTCAAGGTTAAGCGCGGCTGGTCCGATGACGAACGCGCTCTCAAGAGCCTTGGCTACAATCACGATTAAATGTTCGTGAATCACGCCGGATCAGCCTGCGCCTCACTGCTCTGGTGCAATGGATGGCTATCCACCGCGTGGCACGATTTATCATGACCGACCGGCGCAGAAGGCTTTCTGTCTTCTGCGCCTGATGCGAGCTCTGCCTGATGACGCCGCAACCGGCCTTTCTGTTGCACCGCAAGCCCTACCGCGAAACCAGTGCCATGATCGAGCTATTGACGCTCGAGCATGGTCGCGTGCGTGCTGTTGCGCGTGGCGTACAGCGCCCGGGTAGCAAGTCACGTTCGCGACTACAGCCGTTCACGCCTCTGCATGTCACCTGGCGAGGCGAGAGTGATCTCAAGACGCTCAACCTGATGGAGACCGGCGGTAGTGCCAGTCTCTTGGCGGGCGAAGGCTTGCTATGTGGTTTCTACGCCAACGAGTTACTGACACGCACCTTGCCGATAGAAATGCCGGTACCACAGCTGTTCGCGCTCTATTCGTTGACGTTGGACGAGATTGCACTGCCGGCAAAGCGGGCTCCCGCGCTACGGCGATTGGAATACAGCCTGCTGGAAGCCCTTGAGCAGCTGCCACAGTTCCGTACGTTGGAAGACGAGATGCTGGCGCCCGATGTGCGCTATGACTATGTGGTCAGCGAGCGGCGGTTTCGTGCTCAGCCGGAGGGTGCTCGCGGTGTCGAGGGGCGTGCGCTCAAGTTGTTGGCCAGTGAAGACTGGGGGCATGTCGGATTGGCGCGTGAGAGTCTGTGGTTGGCGCGTCGCGCGCTTGCTCCATTGCTGGGTAATCGTCCGCTACGTTCGCGTGAACTGATGATGCAATTGACGGCAAGGCGTCGTGAGAGCCGTCAGGGTGCTTGAGTCATGAGTCTTGTGTCATGAGACGTGCGGCTAGTCTGTACTTCATACAAGATGTCATCTTGTAACAAAATATATTCGTGTCATCCATTTCAAGGAGCTGACCATGCATCCGCTGCGTATCCTGCTCGGGGTCAACATTGACCACATCGCCACTCTGCGTCAGGCCCGTGGTACTCGTTATCCCGACCCCGTGCAAGCTGCTCTGGTGGCTGAAGAGGCCGGTGCTGACGGGATTACCGTTCACCTGCGTGAAGACCGTCGTCATATTCAAGAGCGTGATGTGCGTATCCTCGCTGAGGTGCTCAACACGCGTATGAATCTTGAGATGGCCGTCAGTGAAGAGATGCTGGCACTGGCGGAAGACGTGCGTCCGGCCAATGTGTGCCTGGTGCCGGAAAAGCGTGAAGAGTTGACCACCGAAGGCGGACTGGATGTCGCGGGTGATCTGGCGCGTATCAGTGCTGCCTGTGAGCGTCTGGCGGCAGCGGGCTGTGAAGTCTCGTTGTTCATCGATCCTGAGCCCGCGCAGATTCGTGCGGCGTTCGAGGCGGGTGCTCCGGTCATCGAGCTGCATACCGGCGCCTATGCGGATGCCAGTGGCGAAGCCGCGCGTATTGAATTCGAGCGTATCGCCGCTGCCGCAGAACTGGCCAGCGAGCTGGGGCTGATCGTCAATGCCGGCCATGGCCTCAACTATCACAACGTCGAGGCGATTGCCGGTATCTCCGGACTCAACGAACTGAATATTGGCCATGCGATCATCGCACGCGCCATGTTCGTGGGCCTGAAGGATGCCGTCGTCGAGATGAAGCGCCTGTGCATTGCTGGTCAGGAAGCGGGATTGATGGCCGCATTGGATGCACATGACCACGATCATGAAGAAGATGATCATGAGCATGTACAGGGCTCGGGCTGCTGCGGATGATTGTTGGTATAGGCACGGACATAGCGCGAATCGAACGCTTCGAAGTGGCCATGGCACGACATGGCGAGCGCTTTGCCCTCCGCCTGCTCGGCGCTGAAGAGCTTGAGCGCTTTGTCGGGCATTCGCAGCCGGCGGCGTTTCTGGCCAAGCGTTTTGCGGCCAAGGAGGCCTTTGTCAAGGCGCTAGGCACTGGATTGCGTCAGGGCATGCGCTTTACCCAGATTCAGGTAGTCAATGATGCGCTGGGCAAGCCGTCATTTCTGCTCTCTGATGAAGCCGAAACGCTGACGGCACGTGCCGGCATTCGTCATTTGCACCTCTCGATCAGTGACGAGCGTGATCAAGCCATCGCTTTTGTCGTGCTGGAACGATAGTGATATAGCGGTAGCATGAAAACGACAACGCCACCCCGCCTTACGGCATCGGGTGGCGTTGTCGTTTATGGCCTCTGATGCCATGGCACGGTTATGCCTGAGACTATTCGTCAGAAGGGGAGGCTCCAGAAGGGGCGGCTCCAGAAGGGGCGGCCTCGGCAGAGGAAACGACCGCATTGTCAGGTGTGGCCAGTAGTGTCTGGCCCTCGGCTGTCTCGGCCCAAACCTCGAGGCTCGCGATGGCGGCAAACAGTGCATCGACATCGCTTTCCAGCTGGGAGAGTCCGCTGACGCGAATGCGCGTTTCAAGTGCCTCGACCAACAAGGCAAGGCGCGGCACGCCACAGTAACGACAGGCGCCGTTCAAGTAGTGCACACCCTCCACCATGGCGTCGTTATCACGGCTTTCCCAGGCATTGCGGATGCGCGCTTCGCTGTCTGGCAGGCTCTGAATCAATAGTCCCAGCATTTCCAGCGCGAGTGCCTCTCGGCCACCAGCCATTTCAATACCCAGTGACATGTCGACCACAGGGAGTTCTGCATCCTGCTCTATCGCCGCTGGTGCCACCACGGTAGCCGCCACCGTGGAAGCTGGTGCAGAGCGGTAGGTAGAGGACGAGTAGCCACGATAATGGCTAGCTGTCGGGGGAGGACTCAGCGTAATACCCAGATGACGACTCAGCATGTTGGCGAGCAGGCCCTCATCAATTGGCTTGATGAGGTAATCGTCCATGCCTTCTGCCAGCAGCTCACGGCGCTCATGTGCTAGCGCATGTGCTGTCAGTGCAATGACCGGCAGATGGCCATGTCCTTCGCGACGCTGATGGCGCAATGCATGAGTGGCTTCCAATCCATTCATGCCTGGCATTTGGATATCCATCAATACGGCGTCCAGTGGCTGTTGCTGGGCAAGGGCCAACGCCTCTTCACCGCTTTGAGCCGCGAGGGTATCCAGACCCATGTCGGTGAGCAGCTCCTCTGCCAGCAGGCGATTGGAAGGATTGTCGTCGACCACCATGACGCATTTACGCGGCAATGGTGAGGCAGGCTGCTGCACGGAGGCACTAGCCGTGCCTGCTGAATGGGCACTGAGTGACGTGCTTCGCGTTGGCTCAGGCGCCATGCCCGCTGTTGTCATGTCTGCTGCAGGTTGCATGATGCTCGAGGGCAGGCGTGCTGAGGATGAGGCATTGCCCAGCGGTATGAATGGCGAGGCATCCTGTAGGCTGGATGAGTCACGCCTAGGCGAATGCAATAGATTGGCTAGCTTATGACGCATCTGAAGTCGAGTGACGGGTTTGCTGACGATTTCGTCGATGCCGTAATGCTGCAGGTTCTCGGCATTGGCCGGTAGCGGAGCATTAAGTAGGCCCAATACGCGACAGGGTAGATGCTTGAGTCGCTGCCCCCACTCATCAAGACGCTTGAGGTCACTGCTTTCCAGTGCGACGACGACGAGGTCTGGCTGCTCGTCGATACCGACCAGTTCCAATGACCAGCGTGTCAACAGGTAACTGAGCGCCCTGCGTGTCGCTGAGTGAGGCTCAATCAGGCAGATGCGCTGATGATCGAACACCACCTCACGTGGACGCTCTTCAATGCTGCTGATGGCGACAGGAACGCTGAACAGGAAGGTGGAGCCGTGCCCCGGCAGGCTTTCTACCTGGATTTCGCCGCCCATCTGCTCGACCAGGCGTTTGGATATCATCAGTCCCAGCCCGGTACCGCCAAACTGACGCGCGCGTGACGGATCACCTTGAGAGAATGCCTGGAATAGGCGATTACGCTGAGCGCCATCCATGCCGATGCCGGTGTCAGCGACGGCAATCTTGAGTCGTGTGCTGCTGCCAGATAAATCATCGACCATCACGCGCACGATGACCTCACCGCGCTCGGTGAACTTGACCGCATTGGCGACGAGATTGGTGACCACCTGCTTGATGCGCAGTGGGTCGCCTTCGAAACGCTGGGGAACATCGTCATAGACTAGGCCCAGCAGGTGCAGATTTTTGCGATGTGCCTCGGGGGCGTGCATCGCCAGCACTTCCTCGATCAGTGGCTCGATATCCATCTGGACCTTTTCGAGCTCAAGTTTGCCTGCTTCGATCTTGGAAAAATCGAGAATGTCATTGATCAGTGACATCAACGACGTAGACGCATTTTGCATGTGCCCCAGCCAATCGCGTTGGCGATTATCGAGATCACTACGCCCTAGCAAGTTGCTGAAGCCGATGATGCCGTTGAGCGGCGTACGGATTTCATGGCTCATGTTGGCCAGAAACTCTGACTTGATACGATTGGCTTCCAGTGCTTTGCGTCGCGCCATGTCCAGCTCGATATTCTTGATCTCGACCGTTTCCATGGATTCGTGCAGGTCTAGCGTCGTCTGCTCAATCTGGTCCTGCATATCTTCTCGAGCGCGCTTGAGCTGATCAACACTCAGGTTGTAATGCTCGGCTAGCTCGCTCATGTCGTCATTGCCGTGTATGGGCAGGTGTTGGTGCGTCTCACCGCGTGCCAGTCGTGTCATGGCCTCGCTGATGTCATGTAGGGGTAGCAGCATCTTGCGCGATGCATGGTAGGCAAACAGCAGTAGCCCAAGCCCGAACACCAGGTTCGCTAATCCGTAGCCGACCAGCAGCTGATAACGATGCAGTACGAGGCGCGTATCGGAGGCCTCCAGCACCAGCCATGACATCTGCTCGCCGCGCCTAGCTTCGCGCCATGGGTCGATCACCGGCATCACTAGTACCAGTGCTGTCTGCGATGCGGGATAGGCATCGCTCTCCAGCATGGTCTTGGTGTCCGGACGCTGACTCGGGCCGAGGTGCAAAAGAGTGCCGCCGCTTGAGGTACGCAAGCTGAGCCCGCGCACATCCCGTTGGTCGATCAACATCTGAGCCTGTTCGTGCAAGCGCTGGTCATCAGCATCCAGGGCGGCGTTGGCCAGTCCCGGCATTATCGCCTGCATGCTGGCCTGAAGGCGCTCCATCATGGCGATTCGCTCACGGCTGGTCTCGCGGTCGACCACATACAGACTGAACAACAGGCTCGTGGCGAGGGGCAGTAGAAGCAGAGCAAGCTGAAATCGGGTTCTAAGCAGCATGGCAATCCATCGTGACAGGGCAGGCAGTCGAGATCGGCCTGCTGGATAATGATGAACGATGACGGAGACCGTACGAAAACGGCGCGCGCCGCAAGAGGAAAAACCACGTCAGCCAGTGGTTGGCACTGCCGACGATCATGATCGGCCCAGCATACCCTCCGGACTTGAGCGATGCGATGGTCACCGCCCTGACAGGGGTGAGCGGGAGCGATATACTGCGCGCATCATCTACATCCCGACGCGGCCCCCCGGTCGTCAATAGTCATGATGTCAGCGGCCTGACTCGCTGTTATCTGACTGTCCGGACGCAGCGTCTTTGGAGTCTGCCCCTCATGTCTCATTTCCGCGAATCCACTGGGTCCGCCGGGTCTCCCGTTGCAGAGTTTCCCAGCCTTGCCGAGATTGTCGGCAATACGCCACTGGTCCGCCTGACGCGGATCTCGGCAGGCCGCAATAACGTATTGCTAGCCAAGCTCGAAGGTCACAATCCGGCTGGCTCCGTGAAGGATCGTCCGGCGCTTTCCATGTTCACAGAAGCCGAAGCACGTGGCGACATCACGCCGGGTGACATCCTGGTCGAAGCGACCTCCGGTAATACCGGTATTGCGCTCGCCATGACGGCGGCCATCAAGGGGTATCACATGACCTTGATCATGCCGGCCAGTGCCTCTCCCGAACGCAAGCAGGCCATGGGAGCTTACGGCGCAACGTTGATTGAAGCCGACAACATGGAGCACGCCCGTGATCTCGCCGAAGCAATGATCGCGCGTGGCGAGGCCAAGGCGTTGGATCAATTTGCCAATGAAGACAATCCGCTGGCGCATTATCGCACCACCGGCCCTGAGCTATGGCAACAGACCCATGGGCGCATCACGCACTTTGTGTCTTCCATGGGTACGACAGGCACGATCATGGGCACTTCGCGTTATTTGAAGGAGTGTAATTCCGAGATCGAGATTGTCGGCCTACAACCTGCAGACGGCGCGAGCATTGCGGGCATTCGTCGCTGGCCCACTGAATATATGCCGCGCATCTTCGATGCCACGCGCATTGATCGCACGTTGGATATCGAACAGCACGAGGCTGAAGTCTGCATGCGGCGATTAGCGCGTGAAGAAGGCATCCTTGCCGGTGTTTCTTCCGGCGGCGCACTTGCAGGCGCACTCAAGGTTGCCGAACAGGTCGAGAACGCCGTTATCGTGTTCATCGTCTGTGATCGTGGCGACCGTTATCTCTCGACAGGCCTTTATATGAACGATGTTACTGACACGAGCACTGACAAGACCAGTATGACAACAGGAGAGTCTTCCTGATGGCCCTGCTCGGACAGAAACGCCCGGCACGCAAGCCGACCCGTCGCGAGAAGGAAGTGGCCAGTCGCGATACACGCGATGTCGATGATGCGGATAGTCAATGGCTGACCGTCGTTCGCCTGGCTCACGATGGCCGTGGCATAGCACACGATGCGACTGGCAAGACCCAGTTCATCGATCGTGCGTTGCCTGGCGAGCGTGTCACGCTCGCGATCCACCGTAACCACAAGCGCTTCGATGAGGCGCATGTGCGCACACGTGACAACGCTGCAGAAAATCGCGTCACGCCGCCGTGTGAGTATTTCGGTATCTGTGGGGGGTGTGAGCTTCAGCATATGACACTGGCCTCGCAGCGCACTCATAAGGTGCATGTACTGAGCGAACATGCCACTCGCAATGGCGTGGATCTGCCTGACATTCAGTCGCTGGGTGAAGACGAGAGCCGTTATCGTCGTCGTGCGCGCATTGGCGTACGAGTGACGGATGCTGGCGAGATTCAGTTGGGCTTCCGGAGTCGCGGCAACAACAAGTTGGTCGATATCCAGACGTGTAGTGTGCTGGTACCGGCGCTTGCGAATCTCATTGCCCCTCTGCGTGAGCTGATCAACACACTTGAAGCTCCCAAGCGGCTGGGACATCTTGAGCTGCTGGCAACGGATGATCAGGTCATCGTCATTGTGCGCCAGATGAAGGCCGTGCCGCGCGATGCGGAGCGCTGGCAAGCCTTTGCCCAGGCGCATGGTCTGGTCTTCGGCTGGCGGGTGGGAAGTGATCCTGTCGTCATGGAGTGGCTGGCGGGTACGCCAGATGCTGCCTATTCGCTGACGGTGGGTGAAACATCACTGCGTCTTGCTTTCTCACCGGGCGACTTCGTACAAGTCAATGCTCCCCTCAATCAGCGTCTGATCGACACGGCGTTTGAATGGCTGGGCGATGTGACGGGCCTGAACGTGATGGATCTTTACGCTGGCGTCGGTAACCTGACATTGGCCGCCGCTGCCGCAGGTGCCAAGCAAGTTACCGGTATCGAAGGCAGCCAAGGGATGGTGGATCAGCTGATCGCCAATGCACATGTCAATGGGCTTGATCAGGTCAGCGCGCGGCGTGCCGATCTTAGCCGCTCGCTACCGTCACTCGAGGGTATCGACCTTCTGGTACTAGACCCGCCGCGCGATGGCGCTCAGCCTCTCTGCGAGGAGCTGGCACGTCATCTGCATGCAGGGAAGGTCAATCGTGCACCAGCACGCGTGCTTTATATTGCCTGTGATCCAACCACCCTGATGCGTGATGCACGATTGCTTCAGGATGCTGGCTACCGCGTCACACGCGCCCTGATGGCAGACATGTTTGTACACACCGCACATCTGGAATCGATGCTGCTGCTGGAGCGGGCGGCGGACTGAGGCAAGGCCGCGAGGCTCTGTCATCAAGATAGCAAGATATTCAAGGACATAGGGTCATGGTCAAGGTGCGCGAAGATCAGCCGCTGACCGATAGCGGTGGTGTGGACATCCCAATGTGGGTCACGCGTTTGCGTGAGGAAGTCCCGTCGGTGAATGCCGATGTCATGACGCAGGCCTGCGAAGTGGCGCTCAAGGTGGCGCGTGAGGCAGACGCTCGCGGCGATAAGCTTGGCGCGAGCCGTTGGTCAGTTTTCGGTTCAGTCTCGAGATGGCCGATATCCTCTCGGAGCTGAAGCTGGATCAACCTGCGTTAGTGGCTGCGGTACTTTATCGCGCTGTGCGTGAGGGCCACCTGGGTCTTGAAGCGATCGATAAGCACTTTGGCGCGGAAGTCGCGCGTCTGATTGATGGCGTGCTCAACATGGCCGCCATTAGCCAGTTGCAGGCCCCGAGCCATGGAATGGTTCAGCACGATCAGCAGGACAATCTGCGTAAGATGTTGGTCTCGATGATCGATGATGTGCGTATTGCGCTGATCAAGATCGCCGAGCGCACCGTCGCATTGCGTCAGGTCAAGGACGCCCCGCGCGAGAAGCGCATGCGCGTTGCCGGTGAAGTCTTCGATATCTACGGCCCTCTCGCCCATCGCCTTGGCATTGGCCAGCTCAAGTGGGAGCTGGAGGATCTGTCCTTCCGCTATCGCGAGGAAGATGAATACAAGACCATCGCCAAACAGTTGTCAGAGAAGCGCCTTGAGCGTGAACACTATATCGCTGACTTGTTGGTAGACCTGCGTGGCCTGATGAGCGAGCAGGGCATTCGTCACTTCGATGTTGCCGGGCGCGCCAAGCATATCTATTCCATCTGGAGGAAGATGAAGCGCAAGCGCATCGACTTCTCCCAGGTCTACGACGTACGTGCAGTACGTATTCTGGTCGGCACGGTCAGTGACTGCTATACGGCGCTTGGCATTGTGCATTCGCGTTGGCATCACGTGCCGCACGAGTTTGATGATTACATCGCCAATCCCAAGAAGAATGGCTATCAATCGTTGCATACCGCAGTGGTTGGGCCTGGTAACAAGGTCATCGAGATTCAGATTCGTACCTTCGACATGCACGAAGAGGCGGAGCTGGGTGTCTGTGCCCACTGGCGCTACAAGGGCCATGATGTTGGCCATAAGAGCCGCAGCTACGAAGACAAGATTGCCTGGCTGCGTCAAGTACTTGAATGGCAAGACGAGGTGGGTGAGAACGGCGGCCAGGAGGCGATTCGCGAAGGGCTTAGCTCCGACGTCGCGCCTGATCGCATCTACGTATTCACGCCTGAAGGGCATGTCATCGACTTGCCTAAGGTCGCAACGCCGATCGATTTCGCCTACCGCGTGCACACTGAGGTAGGGCATCGATGCCGTGGTGCCAAGGTCAATGGGCGCATCGTGCCACTGACCTACAAGCTCAAGACCGGTCAGCAGGTCGAGATTCTAACGGCCACCAAGGGCGGTCCAAGCCGCGATTGGCTGAACCCCAACCTGGGCTATGTGCGTACCTCTCGGGCACGTTCCAAGATTCAGGCCTGGTTCAAGCTGCAGGCACGTGATCAGAATATCGATGAAGGGCGCGCACTCCTCGAGAAGGAGTTCTCACGCCTGGCGCTCGAGAATCTTGATCGCGACAAGCTGGCCAATGCCGTCAACTACCCGACGCGTGATGACATGTATGCCGGCATCGGAGCAGGTGACTTGCGTGTGGGGCAGGTGCTGCATCAAGCCCAGCAGCTGTTCGGGGATACCGATGATCAGGAGCAGCTCGAGCGCCTGTTGCGTCAGCGCAAGCCGCAAGGCAAGGAGAAGCCCGACACGGTGATGGTGCTGGGGGTGGGTAACCTCAAGACTACCATGGCCAATTGCTGTCACCCGGTACCGGGTGATCAGATCGCGGGCTTCATCACTCAGGGGCGCGGCGTCACGGTGCACCGTCAGGATTGCCCGAACCTGATTCAGCTGCGCTCCGATGAACCGCGTCGCATCGTCGATGTCGAGTGGGGGCAGCGCTCGTGCAGCCAGTATCCGGTGGATATCGAGATTCAGGCTTGGGATCGCTCTGGGCTGCTGCGCGATGTCACCAATGTCTTGAGCGGTGACAAGGTCAATGTACTGTCAGTGAACACCCGTACTGATCAGCTCGATAATATTGCAACGCTGAAGATTACGCTGGAAGTCGAGAACCTGGATGTACTCGGGCGTGTGTTCGCGCGCATTCAGCAGCTACCCAATATCATCGACGTCAAACGTCTGCGTGTCGGGGGTGGCAAGAAATGACGTCGTCGGCACTTGATGGCCTCAAGCGTAACGATGCGCGCTACAGCCTCGATGACCTGCTGACGCTGATGTCCGTACTGCGTGATCCGCAGTACGGCTGTCCGTGGGATCTCAGTCAGGACTACGCAAGTCTGGTACCGCATACCTTGGAGGAGGCATATGAGGTCGCTGATGTCATCGAGCGAGCGGCGTACGCTACCGAGAATCGGGATGAGGTGCTGTCTGAGCTGCCGGCCGAGTTAGGTGACCTGCTGTTTCAGGGTGTGTTCTACGCACAGATTGCCCGTGAGCAGCAGCGTTTCGATTTCCATGATGTCATTCATGTGCTGACGACCAAGATGTTGCGGCGTCATCCGCATGTCTTTCCTGATGGCACGCTGTTGTCACGACGTGAAGGCGTGCTGCCTCACGAAGTGGATGAGCGTGCTGTCAATACGCGTTGGGAGCAGATAAAACAGCAGGAAAAGCCTGCAACATCTGAGTCTCCCGCTCTTGAGCGTTCAGCTGTTGAGGGTTCGCGTGACGACGCTAGCGTGCTGGATGGCGTACCGACTCGGGCTGCCGGCGTTGACGCGTGCGATGAAACTTAATCGAAAAA
>NZ_JEMF01000059.1 GCF_000591415.1 Cobetia crustatorum
GCGTGCCCAAGGGGCACGCCTGCAGTCGGCATGCGCTGAACTCGGCATCGGCACCAACACGTATCGCCGCTGGGTGCGGGGCGATCAGGATCGCCGGCCTCAAGCGGTGCGGCCTGTCCCGCGTCATGCCCTATCGCCGGAAGAGCGTCAGCAGGTGCTGGAGATTTGCCATCGTCCTGAGTTCGCCAGCCTGCCGCCTGGGCAGATCGTGCCGCGGCTGCTGGACGAAGAAGGCCGCTACGTGGCGTCAGAGTCCAGCTACTACCGCATCCTCCGGGAGCATGGTGAGCAGCACCACCGTGGCCGCGCTCGCGCTCCACGTCCCAAGGGCGACCCCCAGCGACACCGGGTGACACGCCCCAATGCCTGTTGGAGCTGGGACGTGACCTACTTACCGACCAGGTGCGTGGTCAGTTCTACTACCTGTACATGATCGTCGACATCTACAGTCGCAAGATCGTCGATGCCGAGTCTTCGACCAGGAGTCCATGGCCAATAGCAGCGAGGTAATCCAGCGTGCCGTGCTGCGCGAAGGCTGCATCAACCAGCCACTGGTATTACACGCCGATAATGGCTCCGCCATGAAAGGCTCGACGCTTCAGGCGACGCTGCAGCGGTTAAATATCACTCCGTCGTACAGCCGCCCTCGGGTCTCCAATGACAACGCCTTCTCAGAGTCGCTGTTCAGGACCTGCAAGTACCGGCCCGACTACCCGATGGACGGATACGAGAACCTGTCAGCGGCGCAGCAGTGGGTGACGCGCTTCGTGCAGTGGTACAACCACGAACACCGCCACAGCGCCATACGGTTCGTCACCCCGGGGGAGCGGCATGCCGGCCTGGATAACGAGGTGCTGGCAAGGCGAGACGCCATCTATGCCGAGGCGAAACGGCAACATCCCGGGCGGTGGAGCAGTGCCACCCGCAACTGGACACCGCGCCGGACAGTCTGGCTGAACCCCGACCAGGAAGACCCGCTGGTTCAACAGGATCAGCGATTAGAAGCCGCCTGATTACAGGTTCCAACAAGCTTGACAGACATCGCAGCCAGGCGCACACCATCGGGCCAATCCAATCGCTCATCGCGCACCAACGGCGAAAGCTTGCCATCAGGCGTCAGCACATCCAGGCCGTGCTGATTGAGGTTGGTGAAATAGTGCGTGCCGTCAGGACCGGTTTCTGCGCCGTCCGAGACGGGCTTGTCGCCCACGCGTGTAATAGCGGCAGCGATGGTGGCGTGAGAGGCGTCATCACGTAGCAATTTGGTCGGCACGCTGTACCAGCTGTTGCCCGTCATCGCGCCGAAATAGAGCGTATCACCGCCTGCTGATAGCGTGATCGGGTCCACGCCTACCTTGGCAGGCTGGCCATTGAACTGTACTGCCTGGCCATCAATGCGCAAGTCGACATCCGGCTCGGCATCAAGCGAAGGATGCTGGCTGAAACGAGTGGTCTTGCCGCTATCGAGATCGACGGTGATCAATCCTGGATTGGCGATGTCGGCGAGATAGGCCATGCCGCGTGCGCGGTCTACGGCGAGATCTTGAATGAAGCTACCCTTGGGGGCGATCTTGGCTGGCAATTCCAGCTTGGTGATCAACTTGCCACTCTCGATGTCGAATCCCCACAGGCGTGTCTTGCCGAGATGGATGCCCATGTCGGTCATCCACAGGCCGCCGTGGCCATCCTGAAAGATGCCTAGCGGCGAATCGATGGTCGCGTCGCCATAGCGGCCGGCATGCGTCTGGTAAGCCGGTGATGGCCAGGCGCGGTAGCTGTTCTGACCAGTGATTTCGACTAGCTGTACGTCGTGATCACCATCCATCGGGTGAATGGTGGCGAAAATCCGCCCGCTAGGCGTGACGGCAACATTACCAGGGCGGATCTGCATGACCGCAACCGAGCGCATTTCCCCATAAGCCGGGCCGCTTGAGGGTAGAGGTTGTGGCGGGCAATGTAGAATGTTCCATGCCACAGCCCGTTAACAGGCCGCCGAACAGAACCAGACTGCCGAACAGAGTGAGGCTGCCCAGTAGTGCGACAGGCCGCTTAAACCCAAATGCCGCAGTATGCATCAATGCTTCCTTATATCTGGATGACTATCATGTCTGTACGAAGGGGCAGGGTAATGATTTTACAGGCGAATGCCAAAGCTCTTGAACTGATAGCCTGTTGCGCGCAATGTGCCAAAATGCCATTTGAATCAATATATTAGGTTTTCTTCCAGATCGCGCGACACAAAAAACGCCCTTGCAGTCAGCGAAGGGCGTCTTTCGTTCGGGCGTTTTCTAAAGGATCAAGCGTGACGCGCGATCATGGCGTCGAAGTTTTCTTTCGGCTGAACGCCTGTCAGGGCTTCGATTTTTTCACCCGCCTTGAACAGCGCGATGGTAGGTAGGCCACGCACACCGTTCTGTGCGGCGAGATCCGGTGCATCATCGACGTTGATGGCGACGACCTTGAGCGCGTCACCTTGCTCTTCGGCGATGGACTCGACAATCGGGTCAAGCATCTTGCACGGGCCGCACCACGGCGCCCAGAACTTCACCAGCACCGGCTGTGCGCTCTCGGTAACTTCCTGGGTGTAATTGCTGTCGATAACCTGAGTGAAATTAGCCATTCATATCTCCTGTGCATCACAAGGATGCGTGATTTAGTGGAGTGCTGCCTGCACTTTATAGGCACACACTAACGCCGTAAGACTTTGGTTCGCAAGCGCGTTTCTCCTCGAGGCAGGAAACATTTGCGTGCCATTCAGGCAACAGTAACCCACCACCCTTGAATCACTATGGAAGAGGGTTCGCGTGACAGTGTCACTAGACTGACGCATAAGTGTCATTTGATATATGGTAAAACGTATATATGATATTTCATATGTCGATAGGGGTTTGCATCACAGGCTACGTCTGTTGTTGCCGAGTTCAAGCGATATCAGCCATGGATGGATGACACAGTGAGAGGTCTCCAATGACGCTAAGTAGCGCTGCACAAACAAGTGATTCGGATGCTCGCTCTCAGCCTGACGCATCACTCACACCGCTGAAGGTATTCAAGTGTCTCGCCGACGATACCCGTTTGACGCTGATGCAATTGCTGTCACAAGGCGGTGAGCTCTGTGTTTGCGAGTTGATATGGGTGTTGGAACAGCGCGAGCTGGATGTCCAGTCAACGGGCGCCTCGCTGGCCGCAATCTCACAGCCCAAGGTCTCGCGGCATCTGGCGCAATTACGTGAATGTGGCTTGTTGAGTAGCGAACGGCGTGGCCAATGGGTGTATTACCGTCTACCTGTCGACCGGCCACAATGGCTTGAGAGCATTCTTTCTACGGCCTGTCAGGCCCAGCAGGTCGAGGTCTCGCGCTGGTCGACATGGCTTGACGGGATGCCCAACCGGCCTGAACGCTGTTGTTGAACGCGGCTGAGCATCTCCATCTCCATTTCCTTTGCGCCCTTGCATTGCCGTCATCTTGCTTCGCTAGTCCTATTTTCTGAACTGTCAGTGAGGAACTCTCCATGTGTCCAGCACATACCGCACCATCTTACGCCGCCTCTCTTCATGTGCCTGAGGGCATGCGTCCGCTCCGTATCGGTATCAATGGCTTTGGCCGTATTGGACGCCTCGCGCTGCGTGCCTTGTGGACGCTGAGAGAGAGAGTGTCGCTCGATATCGTGCGCATCAATGATCCGGGGGGCAATGCGATGACCTTTGCACACTTGCTGGAGTTCGATTCCGTGCATGGCCAGTGGTCACCAGGGGCGGGTATTGCCAGTGACGATGACTCGATCACGATCGACGGTGATCGTACTGCCTTCTCATCACAGCGCGAGATAACGGCAACTGACTGGACGAAATGCGATGTGGTGATCGAGGCTTCCGGCAAGATAAAGACCACTGAACTGCTGAATGCTTATCTTGCACAGGGCGTCGGGCGTGTCGTGGTCTCTGCACCGGTGAAGGAAGAGGGCGTGCTCAACATCGTCATGGGTGTTAATGACCATCTCTATGTGGCTGGTGAGCATCGTATCGTCACTGCCGCCAGTTGCACGACCAACTGCCTCGCGCCCGTCATCAAGGTCATTCAGGCACAGTTCGGTATCCGTCACGGTTCAATGACGACGGTACACGACATCACCAATACGCAGACGATTCTCGATGCACCTCATCACGATCTGCGGCGTGCCCGTGCCTGTGGCATGAGCCTGATTCCGACCACTACTGGCTCTGCCAAGGCCATCAGTGCCATCTTCCCGGAGCTTGAAGGCCGTTTGAATGGTCACGCCATCCGCGTACCACTGGCCAATGCCTCGCTCACCGACATGGTGTTCGAGCTTCAGCGAGAAGTGACGGTAGACGAGGTCAATCAGGCCCTCAAGACTGCGGCCGAAGGGGAGTTGCGTGGCGTGCTCGGCTTCGAGACGCGCCCCCTGGTATCGATCGATTACCGTACCGACTCGCGCTCCAGCATCATCGATGCCTTGTCGACCATGGTGGTCGCCGGTACTCAGCTCAAGCTGTATGCCTGGTATGACAATGAGTGGGGCTATGCCAACCGCACCGCGGAGCTGGCCTTGAAAGTCGGCCTGGGCGATCTGACCAAAGCCGCCTCACAGGAGCGCTGAAATGCTTGCCCGCCTGCGAGAGCTGCCCCATGAGGTGCGCCAGTACCTGCTGGTGACGGGAAATTACTGGGCCTTCACGCTGACGGATGGCGCGTTGCGCATGCTGGTGGTGCTGCATTTCCACTCGCTGGGATATTCGGCGCTGGAAGTCGCGATGCTCTTTCTGTTCTATGAGGCCTTCGGAGTGGTCACCAACCTCGTCGGCGGCTGGCTGGGGGCACGCCTCGGGCTCAACCACACCATGAACGCCGGGCTTGCGTTGCAGCTTGTCGCGCTGGGGATGTTGCTGGTACCTGAGGTTTCACTCACGGTGATGTGGGTCATGATGGCGCAGGCATTGTCGGGGATCGCAAAAGACCTCAACAAGATGAGCGCCAAGAGTGCCATCAAGGTACTGGTACCGAAAGATGAGGCCATTGAGCAGCGCCAGGGAGCACTCTATCGCTGGGTCGCCTTGCTCACTGGCTCCAAGAATGCGCTCAAGGGGCTGGGCTTCTTCCTCGGCGGAGCCGCGCTGAGTGTCGTCGGTTTCCAGGGCACGGTGCTGGCCATGTGGGTCATGCTGGCAGGGGTATTGGTGCTGTCACTGAGCCATCTGACGGCGGCGCTGGGTCAGAGCACAGGCAAGCGCAAGCCAGCCTTCCGTGAGATGTTCTCGACATCACGGGCGGTGAATGTGCTGTCGGCTGCTCGCTTGTGCCTGTTCGCGGCACGTGATGTGTGGTTCGTCGTGGCACTTCCGGTGTACCTGGCGGAGGTGCACGGCTGGCATTTCTGGACGGTCGGCGTATTGATGGCTGCCTGGGTGATCGGATATGGCGGAGTACAGACCCAGGCCCCTCGTATCACCGGCCCGCTCTCGCGACGCTTGGTAGGCGACAATAGTATTCGTCATATCACGGTCATGTTGGCGGCAGGGCTGGCACTCCTGCCTGCATTGATGGCCTGTCTGTCACTGGAAGGCGGTGCGATCACTTCACGCTTGGGGGGGCTTCAGCCGCTTGATTGGCTGATTGTCGGACTGATGGCGTTCGGCGTCGTATTCGCCATCAACTCCAGTTGGCACAGCTATCTAATCGTACACTTTGCACGTAACGACGGCGTTTCGATGGATGTCGGCTTCTACTACATGGCCAATGCGATGGGGCGTTTGCTAGGCACTTTGCTGTCTGGTTGGCTGTACCAGGCATATGGCCTTGAAGCCTGTCTGTGGTGGTCAGCGGGGCTGGTGTTGGCAAGTGCTTTATTGGCATTGGGGCTGCCAAGCGATACGCAAGAGAGCACAGAGCACCAATAGATCACGTGGATACCTCTCACCCTGCAAGGTGATGAGGTCCTTCTGGCCTCATGTATTATCGATGTGAGTGTTGTTGTATGTGCCAGTCCATAGCGTCAGTCTCTTGCGCCAGGCCTCTTCGCTAATCGTCATTTTCGTGGCGTAAGCTGGCATGACAGTGATCGAGTCCTTGCTGTCACGATGACATTCGTCGTCGCATCTTTATCTTTGTTCAAGAGAAATGCCATGCCCTTCAGTGATCCCGCAAGCGATGCAACCGTGCAGTCAGCCCCTGACGAGACCATGCAGGTGCCGAAAAACGTGCGGCATCGCGAGGTGTTAGCGACCTTCCTCAAGCTGGGCCTAACCAGCTTTGGGGGTCCCATTGCGCATCTTGGTTACTTCCATGATGAGTTGGTACGTCGTCGTGGCTGGGTGAGTGACAAGGCCTACGCCGAACTAGTGGCGCTCTGCCAGTTTTTGCCGGGGCCGGCGAGCAGTCAGGTCGGCTTTGCGCTCGGCATGGTGCGCGGGAGGGGAGTGATGGGAGGGCTGTTGGCCTGGATAGGCTTTACGTTGCCGTCCGCCCTGGCTCTGCTCATGCTAGTACTGGTGGCTGGCAGTCTCGAGGGCGCGATCGCTTCGGGCGTCATTCACGGTCTCAAGCTGGTAGCCGTTGCAGTGGTCGCGCAGGCGATCTGGGGCATGGCGATCAAACTGTGCCCGGATTTACGCCGCATCTGTCTGGCGTTGCTGGCCATGCTGGGGCTCGCCGTGACCGAGACGGCGCTGATGCAGGTGGGTGTGATTGGGCTTGGGGCATTGCTGGGCATGGTGGTGTGCCGCGAATCAAACGGAGGGAGTTCTCCACGCGCATCCTCTCACGCGCAGGCACCTGATGGGCTGATATTGCCGGTATCGAGAGGGCTTGCACGGGGATGTCTGATCACGTTCTTCGTCCTGCTGGCCGGCCTGCCATTGATGGCCTCCGGTAGCCTGGTCGATATCTTCTATCGTGCTGGTGCCTTGGTGTTCGGCGGTGGGCATGTAGTGTTGCCACTGCTTGAAACCTCCACCGTCGAGACGGGCCGTATCGCAGCAGAGACCTTCCTGACCGGTTATGGGTTGGCTCAAGCAGTGCCAGGCCCGTTATTCACCTTCGCCGCTTGGCTGGGGGCCGGGATGGCGCAATTGACGGGTGGGTCTGTCGTGGCGGGATCGACTCTCGCTATGGTGAGCCTCTTCCTGCCGGGAATCTTGCTGTTGATTGGCGTCGCACCCTTGTGGGGACGCCTGAGTGCACGCGCAGGCGCGAGAGCGGCACTGGCAGGTGCCAATGCGGCCGTGGTCGGGGTGCTGGGGATGGCGCTTTATGATCCCTTGTGGACGACCAGCGTGCTGAACCGTCTGGACGTGGTGATTGCGCTAGCAGCTTTCATCGCACTGACACGTTTCTCGCTAGCGCCTTGGAAACTGGTGCTGGGGATGATCTTGATCGGGGTCGTGCGCGGGATGATGTAATCGGTGGCGAGTCCCCGTTCCGACACAACTCCGCCCCGAATACTCAAGTATTCGGGCGGAGTTGTGTCTAGCCTTGCTGCTCAGAGAAGCAGGTCGCGGGTAACCCGATTGCTGATGCTCACGTTACACCAGCGACAGCAGTGCGGTGACCAGTAATTCATTGTCATAGTAGGGCGCGCTGTTTTCCGTGATCAATTTGGTATCGATCACGGTGACCCCCAATCGTTCCAGTGCTGGCACCGAGACGCCACCAGGATAATCGCCGCGCTGGCTATCGATGAGGACGATGTTGAGCAGGCCCTCCGTTGGGCAGTCGTTGGACATCAGGTTGAGGTCAGCACACAGCGTAGTGAGCAAAATGGCCACTAACTGATCCAGCGTCCTGCCTGTCTGTTCGGGGTCTGGGCAGCAGTTGGGAACATAGACCTTGGGGCACGGATTAGCGAACACCGCACGTCCCACACCGCTGGGTAGCAGATTGGCAATCACGCTGGAATAGAAGCTACCTGGCGGGAAGCAGATCAGTTCAGCAGAGTCGATCAACTGACGATTATTTGCATGCAGTTGAGGGCGCACAGGCTGATAGCTATCGCTTTCATCGTCTTCACCACTTGTTTTCGTCGCTAGTCCGATATGGGCAATCGGGCTTTCCAGTGGCGCGACCTCCTTGCCGGTGATGCGATGTTGACCCACGATCTTGCCACCATCTTCCAGTGTGGCGGCCAGATGACAGGCGGCATTGACGATGGCACGCACCGTACCGCGCACATGCACTAGCTTGGAAAACAGGAAGATGATCTGATCGAGCTGCTGATGATGATTCAAGTAGCCACCGGCAATGATCAAGTTACCGATACTGGCGCCGCGCAGATCGAAATCGGCAGGCATGGCCTCGATGAGAAAGCCTAGTTGATGACAGATGAGGGTGCGCATGGGCTCCGCCACGGCCAGGCTTAGTGGATGACGTCCCGCGGCCAGTTCGCGCAGGGTGGCATGTAGCATTTCCTGCCTTGCTTCACTGGGGAGGCGATGCGTAAACAGCCGATAGATCTCGGGATGGCCCAGTACGCTATCATCGGCCAGCGCCATCAGGCGTGAGCGCAGATCACCGATGGCCGGCATCGAGAAGGCATCACGTAATTTGGCAGAACTGCCACCGGAATCGAAGGGTGTGACCAGATGAATGCTGTGATAGGTATAACGCGTCAGGGTACGTGCAATACCCGTCAACGCCGAGCCGCCACTAAAGAATAGTACGCGTGGCCCGACTTCTGGTGCCTTCTGATATCGCCTGACACGTAACGGGTCCGGTACCCGTGCGATGCGGCTGACTTTGACCTCTGCCATAGTCCGGCTTCCTTTGCCTTTTCACTTTGGCATAGAGTGCCCTTTTTTGGCGTAAGCGTCGCCTTTTTAGAGATACTGTCAGGGCTGAAACGACTCATGCCGGCTGACTGATATTGAGTGGCGACGCTTGTTTCCAGCCTTTGATTTGTGAAGCTATCTCGCGCGTGACTGCCAGTGCAGTGTCTGCCAGTCGCGCTCATGCGCGATGGCTGCCAGGCAAGGATCAGGGCGCACGGCGTAGGGATGATCGACAAACTCCAGCAAGGGCAGATCATTGCGTGAGTCGGAATAGCCCCAGCACGGTTGCATGCGCATGTCTGTCTGCGCTGGTTGTTGCTCAGCTTGCCAGGCCTTGAGCGCATCCAGCTTGCCGTCGCGGAAGGTGCGGATCCCCGTCGCCTGACCGGTATAGCAATCCTTGTCGATCTCGAGTGCAGTCGCCAGTGCTGCATCAACCCCGAGGCGTTTGGCGAGCGGTGCTACCAGCTGTGCAGTCGAGGCTGAAATGATCACTACCTGATGGCCTTGAGCCTGATGCCAGGCGATACGTTCAAGTCCTTCGCTGAAAAGGCGTGGTATCAGCTCAGCCTCAATGAAGTATTCCACCTCAGCAGTGACAGCAGCGACGTTACGCCCGATCAGCGGTGACAGTAGATGCTCAAGATGGTCTTCCATATCGAGATTGCCAGCCATGTAGTCCTCCATCTGGCGTGTCCAGATGGCTCGGTATTCATCACCGTCCTTGATCCAGCCTTGTTGAATCTGCCAGTCAGTCCATAGCCCTGTGGCATCGCCATCGAGCAGGGTGTCATCGAGATCGAAAATCGCCAGCCCCGTCGTCAGAGGCATCGGCAATGATGTCGTGGTCTCACGCAGTGTATTCATCATGACGCCTGCTTGGCCGTGGGCGATGCAGCAGGAATATCGGCTAATGCCTGCACCTCATCCAAGTCGGCATAGACCTGAACGCGCAAGTGCGTGGGCAGCAACTGACGGGAACTGCGGTTGAGTACATCAATATTGAGCCGCAGCCCCTGACAGTCCACCTCGTAGCGTACGATATTGCCAAGCAGTTGGTGGCGGCGAATCACGCCTGGGCAGGCGGGGCCAGAATTGCTGGGTAGTGCCTGGGTCGGAAAATTCACCTGGCTGTCCTGCAGGCCGTAGAGGGAGGAGTCGGGCTGAAGGTAGAGCGCTTCCGGACGCAGCGCGACACGTGGACCATCACTAAGATATCCCAACAATGGCTGGGCTAGCTCACGACCAATCAGATTGTAATGCCCCATGAAGCCGGCAGCGGTGGCATCGACGGGACGGGTATATAGCGCCTCGGCGTTTCCCTGTTGCAGGATACGGCCCTGATGCATCAGGAAGATGCGGTCTGACAGTAGCAGGGCTTCTTCCTGATCGTGGGTCACGAACAGGGTGGTCAGCCCGAGACTCTTCTGAATGTCCCGAATCTGGTCACGTAGATGGCGACGAATACGTGCATCGAGTGCGGACAATGGCTCGTCCAGCAGCAGGATCTGCGGTTCTACAACCAACGCGCGTGCCAACGCTACTCGTTGACGCTGACCACCGGAGAGCTGATGAGGGAAGCGTTGCGCGTGATCGGTCAGCTCGACAAGTCGCAATATTTCGTTCACTCGGCGCTCACGCTCTTCAGGCTGCACCTTTTTCATGCGCAGACCAAAGGCCACATTGTCGACCACGCGCATATTGGGGAACAGCGCATAGTGCTGGAAGACCATCCCGATGCCACGTCGCTGAGGTGGCAGGTGCGTAATGTCATGACCATTGACGATGATCTGTCCCGCATCAACGTTGTTGAGTCCCGCAATGGCGCGTAGCAACGTGGATTTTCCACACCCGGACGGGCCGAGCAGGGTGATGAATTCGCCTCGGGCAATGTCAGCATCGATCTCGGAGAACACCCGAGTGGATCCGAAGCTTTTGGCCAGTCCACTGAGTTTCAAATAGTGCTGATCGGCAGCACGTTCCCGTAGGGCGCTGGTCAAGAGGCCGCCTTCACGTTGGGTATCATCTCGTTGAATGGCGAGAGCGGAAGACGAAGTGTCGGTCGCAAGCATTAGCGGGTCCCTCGGGAATCTGCATCAGGTGTGACGTTGTGTATGGGAGCTGTGAGATCAGTGCCTGACAGGGTGTCGTCGGCCTCATCCACAGGCTGGCCTTCTGTTGCTGGTTGGCGGTTGCCCAGCCAGGTGAGTAATAGAGTGAAGACGAACAAGGTGATCACTAGTGCGCTGGTGAAGTGCCCACTAGCCCCGCGGATATTGTTGAGATAGACCTGCAATGTCTCAAAGCGCGTGCCGACCAGCATGTTGGCAAACACGAACTCTCCCGCCAGGAAGGAGAAGGCAAGGAAGACAGCAATCTGGATGCCGATCCGAATATTGGGAAGTACGACAAGGAAGAATGCCTTGAGCGGACTGGCGCCTAATAGCTGGGCAGCCTCCATCAGTGAGGCCACATCTAGCGCACGCAGGCTATTGGCCAGTGCGCGATACATGAAGGGCAGCACGATGGTGAAGTAGGTTGGAATCAATATCCACGGCGTACCGACGATGGGTAGTGGGCCACCGGCATATAGCTGCAGCAGGCCGACGGAGGAGACGATAGGCGGTACGGCAAACGGTAACAGGATTAGTCCGTTCATCAGGTTGTCGAGCCGCGGGTAGCGGGTATGGGCGAGGAACACCACGGGTACGATCAAGATGAGCGATAGGATCAGAGCACTGACCGCGATCAGAATCGAGCGTCCAAAGGCCGCCAGAAAGCGTGGCGTCGCCCATAACTCAATAAACCATTTGATGGTCAGGCCGTCCGGAGTGAGGCTTGCGCCCCAGCGTGTCGCTAGTGCATAGAACAGTGTGGCGACCAGAGGGAGGGCCAGCAATGTGAAGACACTGCCTACCACCAGAGTATACGGATTGAGGAGGCGCAGACGCGCCATCAGGCTTGGCAGTAACGGTTTACCGTGACGGTAAGGCAGTTCAGCGGGAAGTGACATGGTAGCTCCTCCGCATGAGCCATTGCTGGATAAGCGTCACGATGACCAGAATCACGACCAGAACAAGTGCGAGGGCACTGGCTAGTTCCGGCTGCAGGAACAGGTCTCCGGAGACCAGGTTGGCAATGCGGATGGTCATCAGGTTGTAGCTGGTATTCACCAGTGCATAAACGGTGGCATAGGCCCCCATCGCATTGGCGAACAGTACGGTGAGAGTGCCGGCCAATGACGGCCAGAGGACTGGCAGGCCAATATGCTTCCAGTAGGCGACACGTCCAGCCCCTAGCAGGCTGGCAGCTTCACGCCACTCACTTTGCAGTGTGCCGAAGGCTGGATAGAGCAACAGAATCCCCAGCGGTATCTGGAACCAGGTGTAGATGACGATCAGGCCCGTACGTGAGTAAAGATTGAAGTCATCGATGATGCCGATCCGCTCCAGCATCAGTGTCAGCATGCCGTTGGCGCCCATCAGGATGATGAAGGCGAACGCGAGCGGTACCCCGGCAAAATTGCTGGTCATGTTGGTAAAGGCAATCATTGCCCGCGTCAGACGCGGGCCACAGCGATGCATGCTATGGCAGGTGACTGCCGCAATCGCCAGCCCCAGCACACTGGACATGAAGGAAATCTCGAGGCTGCGGCCAATGGCCTGCCGGAAGAAGGCAGAGGTCGCAATCTCATGAAAGTGTGCCAGCCCCCAACCGTCCGGTGTCTTGAATGCGCTGATCATCACCCATACCAACGGAGCAATCTGAAAGGCGCCGAAGATGATAGCGAAGGGCAGTAACCACATCACAGGGCTGGTGATCCATCGTTTCAGGCGAGGTGGCATCATACTGCACTTCCCTTTGCCGACGGCTGAGCGTGTGCAGCAAGCAACGTGTGATTGAGCGCCTTATCGTGTTCAAGACCTAGCAGGGTGGCCACAGTGCCGCAGAGTTCTCGCTGGCGCAGCTCAATTGCCGGTGCACTGGCAAAGGCGCTACCGAACGTCCACAGCGGTACGCGTCGCTCTTCTTCCAATAAGCCAGAATGCGAGCGGTCGGCGTTCATGCCGTGATCCGCAGTGACGATGACCTGATACCCGGCTTCGAGCCATGCAGGCAAGTAGTCAGCAAGGGCGACGTCGGCATGGCGGGCGGCATTGCGATACTGCGGTGAATCGCCGCCATGGCGATGGCCGGCATCGTCAATATTCATGCTATGCACCAGCAGGAAATCCGGGTCATGACGTAGACGCAGCATTTCGGCATCGCTGAACACGTGGTCATCCGGATAATGATCCTGCCAGTAGAAGAGTCCTGCCTGAATGGCGGTATCGGGGTTGTCGAGCCAGCGATGGCGGCTGCGTTCGAAGGGCGCGGCGACATACAGCTCGCTGACCCAGTGATAGGCTGCGGCAGCGGTACGCCTCCCTTGACGGCTGGCCAGATCGAACAGACTGATGCTACGTGAGCGGCGGACCACCTGATTGTTGACGATGCCCGAGTCAACGGGCAGTTCACCGGTGAGTAGACATTCATACAACGGGCGCGACATGGCGGGCAGCTCGCAGTCCAGCGACTGATACTGTCCGCGGCCAGCCTCTACCAATGCGCTCAGGTAGCCCATGGCATGATGGCCGACGGCATGATTGAGGCCATCAAGCACGACAAGAATGACACGCTGGGACATGGTGACTCCGTAAAGCTCAAGACGCACCGCGCAGGCGGTGCCGTCTGTCAGATGAAGCGCAGCCGGTCAGCAAGATCACCGACTGCCTCGGTCTTACTGCTGGTGGATCAACACCTGAGACTGCCACTGCGCGGTAGCTGGCTGGCACTGGCTTCCCAGCCGGCGAAGTCCTGTACGGGGCGAGCATTGGCGTACTGCTCATTGGGTAGCAGCTTGGCAGCGATTTCTTCTGGCAGGGTCAGGTGTTCGGCGCGGATTGGACGAGCGTAGCCTTTGGCCAGATTCAGCTGGCCGGCATCTGACAGGATGTACTCACGTGCAAGCTTCGCCGCATTCGGATGGGCCGCATGCTTGTTGATGATGGTCGCGTAGCCAGAGGTGACGGAGGCATCAGACGGGATCACGACCTCGAAATTGTCGCGGTCGATCTGATCACGATAGTTAAGTGCATTGAAGTCCCACAGCAGCGCGACTTCGACTTCCCCTTTTTCCAGATTGGCGATGGTCGGCTCGGCGAGGGACAGGCGCCCCTGACGGGCCAACTCAGCGAAGACTTCCAGGCCCGGTGTCAGGTCGGATTCCTTGCCGCCATTGGCGAAGGCTGCAGCGAGGATGGCATTATTGGCCTGAGATGCCTTGCCTACGGCACCGACGGAGACGTTGTAATCACCCTTGGCGAGGTCGGCGAAGGAGGTCGGGCGTTGGTCTTCACTGACCAGTGTCTTGTTGATCATGAAGGCGATGGTGCCGGTGTAACCCAGCATCCACTCACCATCCTTGTCCTTGGCCCAGTCAGGAATCTCATCCCAGGTGCTCGGCTTGTAGGCCTGTGTCACGCCCTGCTTGACAGCGATCGGGCCGAAGGCGAAGCCCACGTCACCGATGTCTGCTGTGGCGTTGTCGCCTTCGGCCTTGAACTTGGCAACTTCCTCGGCAGAGCTCATGTCGGTGTCGCTGTGCGCGAGAGAATACTTGGACTCAAGATCTGCCCAGGTGTCTTTCCAGTTGGCCCAGCTGTCCGGCATGCCGACGCTATCGACGCGACCTTCAGCCTGAGCAGACTTCACGAGTGCCTCTACGGCAGCAGCATCAGGCACGTCTGCAGCATTGACGGTGGCACTGCCCAGCAAGGCCGCCATGAAGGCGGAAGCCACTAGGCCGGCAGTACGGGATGAGATGTTGGTGATCGACTTCAAGGATATTTCTCCAGAATGTGGATGAGCAACCGGCGCAAGGGGAAAGTGGCGCAAGCGAGCAGAGTGAAACGTTGAGCCTACTTACAGAGTGTTACGTGATTCATTTTCTGGTCTAGTTCAGATGTAAAGGTCAGGAACGACTTTATCGACTCGTCGTGACAGTTCCGTGTCGTGAATGTGTCGATGTCGTGGCACGGCACCAGACGGATATGCAAGCATTGGGTGGTATTGCCGCACATGTCGTCTCGCTGTCATTCAAACTTCATTGGAATGACATGTAGCTCGGCGAAGTTAAGAGGGGTGACCTCTAAACTAGACCAGAGGTGTGACAACGACATTGTTGAACAATGAATGTCATGCAATTTGCTCGCCATGAATCATCAGGCCACTTTCATGTGCTCTCTCAGGAAACTCGCATGCCATTACCTTCTCCCGACGCCATCAGCCAACATGTGGATACCGTGGCAATCCCCGTGGCGGGTTTGCGCCACAAGTTACTGTCCTATCTGGAAGAGACGGATTTGATGGGCGGTCAGCGCTTACCGTCAGAGCGCCAGATGATGGTGCGTTTCAGCACCACGCGCGTCACGCTGCGTGACGCCTTGCTGCAATTGGAGGCAGAAGGGTGCATCTATCGCGAAAACCGCCGGGGATGGTTCGTCTCGCCGTCTCGGCTGCGATATGACCTACTCGCCTGTCTCCCTTTCAGGGAAATGGTGGAGTCCCAGCAGCGCAAGGCGCAGACCGACTTGTTGACGGCCGCGGAAGTACCAGCCGATACGGTGATCGCGCGTCGGTTAGGTATCGAGGAAGGGGGTGCTGTCTATCGCATTACGCGGATAAGGCGGATCGACGGTCGGCGGGTGTTACACGTCTGCCATCATCTGCGCCGTGATTGTTTCCCGGGAATTCTCGAGTTTGATCTTGCTGTGCATTCGCTGACGGATCTTTATCGCAACGAATACGCGATACGCGTGACACGAGTGAGTTTTGAGTTGGCCTCTACGGTATTGGGTAACGAGGCAGCAGAGGCGCTGAATGCGGCGCAGGGCAGTCCTGCGCAGCGGGTGACACGCATCAATTTCGATCAGAATGGACGTGCCGTGGACTGTGATGACGAACACTGGCGACATGATGCGATCGAACTGACCCTTTCCGCTGCACCGCAGAGATAGGTCTGCCCTGAGCAAAAAGGAATGGCGGACACTGCCGCGCCAGTGAGCCCCGTGAGTCGGGAAGCCACTGGCGCGGTAGTGCTTTTCGGATCTGGCGATATCAGGGAGGAGTCACCGTCGCGTCAGTGATTTACATGGCTGGCGCACTGATGTCTGGGCGACGGACGGGTTTGTCGGGAATCGCGATAAGTGAGATGCCGTTGGTTTCTGGTAACCGCAGGCCGCCGATCAGGGCGATGGCGGCAATAGCGATCAGATACCAGGCCGGAGCCAGATTGTTGCCGGTCAGATCAATTAGCCATGTTGCGACTAGCGGTGCCGTGCCACCGAAAATGGTATAGGCAACGTTATAGCTCAATGCAGAGGCGGTATAGCGCACGCGGGTGGGAAACTGCTCCGATAGCAACGCTGCAGTGACGACGCCGCACAATACGGCGCCGACCGCCATCAGCGATGCCCCAAGCATTGAGGCCCATAGCGTACCGCTGGCGGCCAGTCCGTAGGCCGGAAAAACGGCGATCGCGAGACTGACGCAAGCGGTAATGATGGTGTTGCGACGCCCGACCTTGTCAGAGTAGTAGCCTGCGACGGGGCATAGCAGTGCTGCGATAACCAATGCGCCCAGGCTTGCCAGTAGCGCCGTCTGACGGCTGGCACCACCAGCGACCTGCATGTAGGTCGCGAAATAGGTGCTGAACATATAGAACGATAGCGCTGTGGCAGAAATGAAGGCCATCAGGCTGATGATGATGGGTGCGTGAGAATTGAGTGTTTCGCGAAGGGGCGCATTGGGTGCCTGATGCTCCTGCTGGATCAACCGGAAGGCGGGTGAGTCATCCAGTTTCAGGCGCATGTAGAGGCCGATCAACCCAAGCGGTGCTGCAATCAGGAAGGGAATACGCCAGCCCCATTGCTGCATGGTCGCTTCTGAGACGAGGGTATTCAGACACAGTCCGAGCGCTGCAGCAGTTGCGAAGGCACTGAAGGTCGAAACAGGAATGAAGCTGCCATACCAGCCGCGCTTCTTGTCAGGCGCATGCTCCATCACGAAAGCACAGGCGCCGGCATATTCACCCCCTGCCGAGAAACCCTGGGCACAGCGCGCCAGTGTCAATGCCAGCGGTGCGAGCAGCCCGATACTCTGATAGGTCGGCAATAGCCCGATCATGGCCGTCGCGCTAGCCATCATGATGATAGTGATCGCCAATACGTTCTTGCGCCCGATTCTGTCGCCGAGGGTGCCAAAGAAGATGCCACCTAATGGGCGTAGGGCAAAAGACACGGCGAATACCGCGAACGTCTGCAGCAGTGCCAGTGTCGGGTCGCCCTGCGGAAAGAAGTGCTGGGAAATGATCACGGCCATGAAGCCGTAGATGGCAAAGTCGAACCATTCAATGAAATTGCCGATGGCAGAAGCCGCCAATACACGCCTTAGCGTGGCGGGAGACACCTCATCGATCGTGCCTGTCTTGTTGTTATGCATGCTGAGACTCCACAGAGATAAGCGAGACATCACGCGTTGTGAGTCTTCCTCTTTTATCCTGAAGTAGTCGTCGTGCCGAAGGGTTACTCATTGCGACATGATTAATGTCTGATGCGACGTGATTTGAGGCGCTGTTGTCAGAGCCTGTCGCTGTGCTGGTGTGAACTTCATTCTAAGCGGGAAGGCGTGCCCCTGAAAGCTCTCCTCAATGATACCCGGTAATAGGAAAATGCCGTTGCCCCCGGTGGGCAACGGCATTTTCAGAGTGACTGTAGTGAAAGAAGTCGGCGTTGTAGATTAGCCGCGTGACATCAACGGGCCTGGATTGGCCAGATATTGTTCGCGGATATGTTTTGCCGACCAGTAGGTAAGGGCGGCTACCGTACCGGTGGGATTGTGTTGCATGTTCTGCGGAAAGGCACTGGCGCCCATCACGAACAGATTATGTGCATCCCAATGCTGAAGGTAGCGATTGAGTACCGAAGTGTTCGGGTCAGTCCCCATGACTGCGCCACCGGTGAGGTGAGTCGATTGATAGCTGGAAGGGTCAAAATGGTCGCCACGCTGTTTGACGCTTTCAGTGTGATACTCCGGCTTGAGCTCGGTGACGATTTCACGCATGCGTTCGGCCATGAACTCGGTCATGCGTAGATCATTCTCTTTCCAGTCGTAAGTCATGCGCAGTAGCGGATCCCCATGTGGATCCTGGTATGTGGGGTCGAGATCCAGATAAACGTCACGGTAGGACATGTTGCTACCAGTGGTCCCCAGTACCATGTGATGCCCGTAGTGCGCCTTGATCTGTTTCTTCCACTCACTTCCCCAGCTCGGCGTGCCTGGTGGCGTGCGCAATGCTCCGATGGCGCCCCCAGGCCCTTGGGTCGTATAGATATAGGAGCCACCGATGAAGCCGTGGCTTGCCGTATCGAAGGTGTCCGGGCTGAAGTCGTCAATAACCTGACCGCTGCCGCCGGCCGAAATGAAGGGATTGAACTGATGCTCCTTGAAGTAAAGATCCATCGAGCCGGTGATCTGATAGGAGAAGTTACGCCCCACTACACCGGTGTTTTGCTCCGGATCATAGGGCTGGCCGATCTCCGAAAGCAGCATCAGACGTACGTTCGACAGCGGGAAGGAGGCGAGGATGACCAAGCCGGCTGGCTGAAAGATCTCGTTACCCTCGGCATCGTAATAGAGCACGCCTTTGACGGTATCGTCCGTGTCGCTCTTGACGATGCGTGTGACCTCGCACCGAGTTCGATAGTGGAAGTTGCTACGTTGCTTGAGCGCATCCAGCGTGCAGGTCTGTGGCGTGGCCTTGGAGTAGTTGAGGCAGCCGTAATTGCTGCAAAACCCACAGAAATTACACGGCCCCAGCTGCATACCGTAAGGATTGGTCCAGGCCCCCGACACATTGGCTGAGGGGTAGGGGTACGGATGCCAGCCGAGTGACTTGGTGGCCTTGGTGAACAGGACATCGGTCAGGGTTCGTGGTAACGGCGGTAGCGGGAAAGGATTCTGGCGTGAGCCTCGAAGGGATTGCCACCTTCGAGAAGCTCGCCTTGCACATTACCGGCCTGTCCGGAGAGTCCGGCGACCTTCTCGAAGAAGTCGTAGTGAGGCTCCAATTCCTCATAGCTGACGCCGTAGTCCTGAATCGTCATGTCTTCAGGCAGGAAGCCCGGTGCAAAGGTGCGGTCTGCAAAGCTCTTGAGGGCTAACTCGTTGGGCGTAGCGCGGTACAGCACGCCCGTCCAGTGTGAGCCAGCACCGCCCACGCCGTCGCCGGGGTGGAATGTAGTCCAATGGCGCTGGGGGACGGCCTGTTCGTCGCGATTGCGTCGGATGGTGACGGTGCTCTGCCGCGGACGCTGCATCATCTTGAGTCGCACGCCGTACTTTAGTTCGTCGGCGGGCTTGGGATAGAGGAAGTCTTCCTTGGTCCGATCGCCGCCGCGCTCCAGCGCCAGCACATCCAGGCCAGCATCGGTCAGTTCAAGGCCCATGATGGAGCCGGTCCAGCCGAGGCCGATTATCACGACGTCGACTTCAGGTTGGGTAATGGCCATGTGGTGATTCCTTTCAGTTCGACGACGGGGTACTGGAGGGTATGGGGGCATGCTGACGGAGGTATTCGGGGCGACCCTGCTGAGTGGCGTCGACAGGGCCATGATTGCGCCGTACCTCTGCCACCTGTTCTGGACTGACGGCGGAGGCTTGATTCCCCCAGCTCTGGCGCACGAAACTCGCCAGACTCGCGGCTTCATCGTCAGTCAAACGCCAGTCGAAACCTGGCATTTGTAGGCGTTCGGGACGCTTGGGAGTTGAAGGAAGCTGGGCGCCGTAGAGCATGGTGCTGATCAAGGCTTTCGGATTGTCGGCAGTCGCCTGCGCGTTGCCGACCAGTGGTGGGAAGACGCTATCAGCCCCCGCGCCATTGGCAAAGTGACAGGCGTTGCAGTTATCCAGATACAGCCGAGCGCCTTCGTCGAGCGAGATGGCGGCCGTCAGTTGATGGGTAGTGGCGTCGCGGGCGGAGGAAGACTTCGAGTCAGACGTCGCCTGACTTGCTGGTACGTCGCCGGAGGCGTGCGATGCTTTGTCGGATGCGCCAAGGGTGGTCAGGTAAGCGGCGATGGAATACAGGTCTTCATCATTGAGGTGTGAGGTACTGTGCTGAATGACCGACCGCATCTCCCCACCAGTAGCCGCATGACGACTGCGGCCAGTGGCGAGGTAGTCCACCAGATCCTGCTCTTTCCAATTGCGCAGCCCTGAACCATCGCCGCCGCGCAGCGAGGGGACCTGCCAGCCATCTAACTCACTACCGGCCAGGTAATCGTCGCCGTCCTGATCGTTCAGCGCCTTTTCCTGCATGAACATCCCACGAGGGGTATGACAGCTGCCACAGTGGCCTGCGCCTTGTACCAGGTAGCGACCACGGTCAAGTTGTGCATGACGTTCAGGTGATATCGTGCCTGTTGTTTGCTCGAGTGAGGTATAGGGGGCTTCATCGGCAAATAACCAATTCCAGGCGCGGATGCCCCAGCGCTGATTGAACGGGAAGGATAGTGAAGTCTCGGGAGCAGGTTTGGCCACTGGCACTACGCCCTGCATGAAGTAGACATAAAGCGCATGCACATCATCATCGTTGAGGCTTGCATAGGCGGGATAGGGCATGGCCGGATACAGGTAGCTGCCATCAGCACGAATACCTTGGCGTAAAGCTGCCGCGAAGTCCTGCTCACCATAATCACCAATTCCCGCTTTGGGATCTGGAGTGATATTGGTGGCATAGATGGCGCCGAAGGGGCTATCGATCGGACGCCCGCCGCCGTAGTCCTCGCTGGCATCTTCACGAGTGTGACAGGCCATGCAGTCGCCTGCGCGCGCCAGATAGGCTCCGCGCTTGATGAGCGCAGTATCGGCTGGCGTGTCTTGGGGGCTGATGCCCTTGCTGTCGTCAGAATTGCCGATCGCGGCTATTGCCACGGCCGTAGTACCCAGAGCGACCACCACGAGTGCCAGACGCGCAGGGTGGTTAAAATAAGGGATCATCCGATGCTCCTGCCGCCCCTCGTCATGCGAGAGGCGTCGCTTTTCGGTCTAGAGTAGGAGGCCAAGATCAGCCGCGCTTGCCAGCGAGACTTACCGGGCCTAGCGGATAGGGCACATCGTGTTGATCGACCCATTCACGGAAGCTGGCGCGTGCACCCGTAAAGCCGAGCATCTTCCAACCAACCATGTCGCGGTTGCCGCCATACATCGGATCAGCCAGATAGCCTTCTTTAGTGTTCTGCAATAGAAAGCTAAAGAAAGTCGACGATGGTAGGTCGGAAATACCGGCAGCGGCGAAATCGGCCTTGCCAGCCTCCAGCTCGCTCAGAAGGGTATCGCGCTGCTCGGCAGGCAGGTCTGAAAACTCCTGGTTCATACGCGTCATGGCATGATGGCGAGCGCCCTTGATACCGAGGCGATAGAGCTCGGCAGGGGTATGCGGAAGTTGATAGCCGAATACTGGATCGGCGTTCGGATGAAAGGGGCCCTGCATGTACCAGTCATTTGCCTGGCCATAGTCTCCAGTGAGCTCCTTGTCGATAAATACGGGTACATTGGCAGTCAGGGCACCGGCACCATGTTCATCCTCGGGAATCAGTCGATCGGTGGCGGCGAGGATGAACTGCCATTCCTCGTCCGAAAAAAAGGTGGGTGAATACTTGTGGAGCGGAGGCATGTCAGCCTCTGCCGAGGTAGCCAGTAAAAGGCCTGGTGCCACGGTTACGGCAGGGATCATTGCCAGCGAACGACGGATGAATTCACGTCGTTGCTGACCCTCGAGGTTGAGCGGCATGCTTGTCTCCCAGGTGCAATATGATGTCGCGTCGTCAGTTGTACGTGCAGTATCAGGTAGTAAATAAACGAGAGGCTATCTGGGAAGCTTGGCAGATAGATGTGCCAATCAGCGATGTAGCAGCGTGTCGTATTCAGTCAAGACAGCAAGACCAAGAGAAGCTCGCGGGGGATGTTGCATTGCGTATAATATTAACAAAAATCAGAAGTGTGATTTAGGAGCACTATCCTATATCGGTGTGACGGAGGGTTGCGTTTTTGCATGTCAGCAGATGTATAAGTGGCATGTGAGCTAGCAGATGGCAGAGCAATGTGTAGTGTTATGCGCAGAGAATGAGTTTCTTCCCCGTTTAGGTTGATGAGTTGCTCATGAAATTGTCCCATGCTATCCATTCCTCGTAAAACACGCCAAATATTGGACAGAGCACCCAATGTTTTGTGGCAGTTTCAGAAATAGAGCAGAGAAATGATTGCGGTTATCAAACAATAGATGGCAACGGCGAGTCATTCGGCGGCTGCTCATCACGACATGATTAATGCTTGATATGGTGTCTTTCGTATTATCAGGCTGTGCAAAGTAAAGTCCTCGGCGAATCCGTGGCCCTAGCGCATCAGCAGATCTGTCCCGATCTCTCTGAAGTCAGTGGCGCTTCGCATGAGGGCGTGAGCCGTCAATGCTTCGACACCGTAGACGCGTGTCGTCACGGCATGCCGTGTTGAGACGTGCTCGAGTAGCATGGCGAAGTCACCATCGCCGGAGGCGAGAATGATCTCGTCAACTTCAGGCGCTGCTTCCATGACATCGATAGTAATCCCGACGTCCCAGTCCCCCTTGGCCGAGCCATCACTGCGCTGGATAAAGGGCTTGAGCTTCACTTCGAAACCGATATCGCGCAGACGCTGTTGAAACTGCTGCTGCTTCGGATCACCACGATCAATGGCATAGGCATAGGCATGCTGAATAGTCCCCAGACGCTCAAGCTCTGCCCATAGACGGCGATAGTCGAACTGTCGCCCGAAGGTGTCGCGAACCGTGTAATAGATATTCTGAACGTCAATGAAGACAGCCAGTCGCGGGGGCGTGGCGGATGTGCGTGCATGCTGAGTGTCGTGCAAGGAGGAAGCTGACATGAGAGATGCCGGAGAAAACCGAGAGGGGATAACGTCAGACTGAGTGCTGATCGTTATTTGGGAAAAGCGCCGGCCGCTACCTGACAGGAAAGGGCAGCGGCTGGAGGTCAGTACATGAGTTCAACATGTGAACTCTGTTGCTGGAGCTTGATTGACAAGCTTCAGCCTTTGGCAGCGGGATTGGATGGCTTCGGCGGTGCTTTGACGCCGATGACCTGACCGCTAACGCCAGATTCGATCACATTGACCTTGCCGCCCTTATCCAGGAAGGCCTGCATCTGTGCTTCAAGAGACGCCGAGGTTTCAACAGCGGCGGGAGCTTTCTTCTTTGCGGCTGTACGGGTGTTGGCCATGCGGGACTCCGTTCCGAGACTGGGGGTGGACGACCACTATACCATACCCGCCGTTTTGCTGCTCGATGGCGACAAGATGAAATCATAAAGACGGTTTTTGCCGCGAAAGATCAATGTTGTCGCCAAACAGCTCAAACGCGTCATGACGCAGGTCTCTCGCTGTGTTCGTGCGTATTCTCCGCCGTTGCACGGCCGTGGACTTCGCACTGTTTATGGTCTGAGAGGACCTCGATGACTCGGCAATCACGGACCTGTCCGTCATCGCCGTGGCTAAGCATTCGCTGCAGCTCTTCACGGAGTGCCTCAAGACGCTGCAAGCGTGCCTCGACTTCGTCGAGGTGATGCGCGCCACTGCATGTATCTCCTCGCAGGGGCGTTCAGGGGTATCCGAGAGACTCAATAGCTCGCGAATGGCCGGGACTGGGAAACCAAAGTCACGTGCATGGCGAATGAAATTCAGACGACCAAGCGTGGTGTCGCCATACCGTCGTTGATTGCCTGCGTTGCGCAGCGGTGGCGGTAGCAAGCCAATATCTTCGTAATACCGAATGGTCTGTACCTTGCAGTCGGCCTGTAGAGCGAGATCGCCAATGCTCAGCGAGGAGGAGGTAGGCATGTGTGGGCTCCATGCGAGTAAGTCTATCGGCGAGAAAATGTGTCAGAGAACCAGTGGCCAAGTACCGCAGTAAATATCGGGGCGCCAACAAGACAAGACAAGTTTTTGTCTATGAGATTGTGCGCCTGGATTTTAGATTCTTGCTGCCAGAGAACAGCGGCGCGTTGCTGGTTTGCCAACACTGTGTTCTAGCGCCTCCAAGCGACTAGCTGTTGAATTATTGGCCAGTGACCAACAGGTAAGAGGGACTACGGGGGGTATGCGTTGATCAAAAGCGCTGCCTTCACGAGGAATTGGCTTAAGGAGCACATCGCATGGCGAGCACTTTTGAAGGTAAGACCCAGGCCTACGCAGTAACGTCAGGTACCTCAGACTTGGCGCCGTGGACCTTCGAGCGTCGCCAGCTGCGCTCAGATGACGTTGCCATCGAGATTCTGTTCTGTGGTGTATGTCACTCGGACTTGCACGTGGCGCGCAACGACTGGGGGTTCTCACAATATCCACTCGTGCCGGGTCATGAGATCGTCGGCCGCGTTACCGCTATCGGCAACCAGGTCAGCCAATACAAGATCGGTGATATGGTCGGTGTGGGCTGCATGGTCGACTCTTGCCGAGAGTGCAACGCTTGCAATGAAGGGTTGGAGCAATACTGCCGCGAAGGCATGACCATGACCTATGCCAGCCCGGACCGCCATGACGGTAGCCTTACCCAAGGAGGCTATTCTGACAAGATCGTGACCAGCGAACGCTTCGTTGTTTCCATCCCTGATGCACTGGATCCTGCTGAGGCCGCGCCACTGCTGTGTGCCGGTGTCACCACCTATTCGCCGCTGCGTCACTATGGCGTCAAGCCAGGTGATAAGGTCGGTATCATTGGCATGGGCGGCCTGGGCCATATGGGCATCAAGTTTGCCAAGTCCATGGGTTGTGAGGTCACGCTCTTTACTCGCAGTGAGGCCAAGGTGGTTGAAGCGCGTGAGAATGGTGTCGATCACGTGATCGTCTCAAGCGACGATGAGCAGATGACGGCTGCCACAGAAACTTTCGATTTCCTGCTTGATACTGTGCCGGTACCGCATGATCTCAACCCATACCTGAATACGCTCAAGTATGA
The DNA here is from genome assembly GCF_000591415.1 of Cobetia crustatorum. GTDB lineage: Bacteria > Pseudomonadota > Gammaproteobacteria > Pseudomonadales > Halomonadaceae > Cobetia > Cobetia crustatorum. Next base: position 24,887 of record NZ_JEMF01000059.1, read on the forward strand.
TGGCACACACATCCTGGTCGGCCTGATTCAGGAAGTGGACCCGGCACTTCAAGGCGGCAACCTGGTCATGAAGCGCCGCGTGCTGGCAGGCTCGCTGATTGGCGGCATGGCTGAAACGCAGGAAGTCCTCGACTATTGTGCAGAGCATGGCATCGGCTGCGATATTGAAATGATCGATATCCAGAATATCAACGATGCGTGGGAGCGCATGCAGCAGGGCAAGGTGAAATATCGCTTTGTGATTGACATGCAGAGTCTTAAAAACGCCCCATGACGCGTCGCGTGGCTGCTTTGATGCAGCCACGCAGTGAATGATAAAGCCCTCGCCGATGACGTATTGGTGGGGGTTTTGACGTAAGATATGTCACAAAATTGCTACAGGATGATTCCCGATGTGCTGTAAAACGCGTATAAAAGCGCGATGAAAACGCCAAAGAGAATCCAGCCGCTCATAGATGACGGCCTGGTCGATGAAGTGCTCCGCCCCTTAATGAGTGGTAAGGAAGCCTCGGTATACGTGGTGCGCTGCGGGAATGAGATCCGTTGCGCCAAGGTCTACAAGGACGCCGCTCAGCGCAGCTTCAAGCAAGCTGTGCTGTATCAGGAAGGTCGCAAGGTGCGTAACAGTCGCCGTCAGCGTGCCATGGAAAAGGGCTCCGGCTTCGGTCGTAATCAACAGGAGGCTGCTTGGCAAAATGCCGAGGTGGATGCCTTGTATCGTCTCGCTGCTGCTGGCGTGCGTGTGCCGGAGCCCTTCGGGTGCTTCGATGGCGTATTGCTGATGGAGTTGGTGACCGACGATGAAGGAAACGTGGCGCCGCGTCTCAATGATGTGTCGATGTCAGCCGAGCAGGCGCTCGAAGACCATGCGGTGATGATGCAGTACATCGTGCGTATGCTGCATGCTGGCCTTGTGCATGGCGATCTGTCGGAATTCAATGTGCTGGTTGATGATTACGGTCCGGTGATCATCGATCTACCACAGGCTGTCGATGCGGCGGCCAACAATAATGCCAAGGGCATGTTGGCTCGTGATGTTGCCAATATCACCGCTTATTACGCGATGTTCGCACCAGAGTTGGCAGAGACTCGCTATGCAGATGAGATTTGGGCGCTGTTCGAAGCCGGTGACATGGATCCTGATGCCGAGCTGACAGGGCTCTTCGAAGATGATCCCGAAGCCCCGGACGTAGATGCGCTGTTGGAAAACATCATGGCTGCGATGGAAGAAGAGCAGGAGCGCAAGGCGCGTCAGAAGAGTGCCGAAGATGGCGATGAAGAAGACTGAGTTGAATATCTTCATGTGCTGCACTGTGTGAGCTGCCAGTTTCAGCGATAGCGCTCAGAGGACAAAGAGACAGCGCGCATAAACAACAACGCCGCCCCGGAATCCGGAGCGGCGTTGTTGTTTATGGGCAAAGCGTGGTGAGACGAGCGTTGTTACACCGGATCGACAGCATGCTGCTCAGTTTCCGGATCATGGCGGCGATGACGCAGTTCGATACCCTTGAGTAGATTACGCAGAATCTGGTCCTTGCACTCGCGGTAGTGGCGATGATCCGGCTTGCGGAAGAAGGCCGAGAGCTCTGACTTGGTAATCATCTCGAAGCCTGCCAGGGCCAGCAGGTCAAGCATGTCATCGTCTTTCAACTCAAAGGCAATCTTGAGCTTGCGCATGATGATGTTGTTGTCGGTGCGTTTTTCCGGTGCTGGCTGTGGCCCTTCACGTTTTCCGCGGCGCACGTTGATCAGGCCATTGAGGAAGCGGGCCAGGTCCTGGTCCTTGATGCGCTGCTGTGCTTCATCGTCGTCACGTTTCAGCCAGTCACTGACTTCGGCGCGGGTGACTTCATGGTCAGCTGCCGCAAAGGTGGCAATCATATCGGTGTCGGAAAGATTCAGTGCGTAGCGCAGGCGACGGATAATGTCGTTATTGGTCACGGGCGTAGGTCCGGTCGGGAAGAAGTCTTGAGGGAAATGAAACGAGCGTCATGGCAAAGTTCTCACACCTTGGGAAAGCGCGGACTGCCATGGGAAGACGGATGGCGCGCAGCATACCAGATCAAGGTGGGGGTTCGCTCCACTGCAGTCGATGTGGGTCAAACCCGGCGCTCAGGGTCGGTTTGATGATGTCGAAGTAAGGTGAAATGTCGAAATCGCGTGGCGCAAACAGGCTGTGATGTCGAATGTGCAGGAACTCTCGATAACAGTGCAGGCAATCAGGATCGCTTGAGGGTAATGACTCCCGATCGGGAAGAATAGGGTAGCTCACCGACTGAAAGGACTGTGCAATCAGCGATGAACAGATGGCACGCGTAGGATCTCCACTGCCGAGTGCCAGCATTCTGCGACGATAGCGACTGGGTACCGGTGGCATGCGGATCAGATAGCGAGCCAAGTCGAGGATATTGCGCAAGTCATAGTGATTGCCCAAGCGTGCTTCGGCATGGGCCACCAGCGTGTCAATTTCTTCATCGCTGAGTCCAATCGGCCGGCAGATACGCGTGTGTTGGTGCCAGTAAAGATTGAGCGGTACGCGGCGCACTCCCTCTGCGACATCTGCTTCCAATAGGCAATCGCCCCTGACGGGATGGCCGCGCGCATCGAGAGGCGTGCGTGTACACAGTGCTGCGTGCGACCAAGTCGACTGGGTCAGGTACTTGATAGCCGTACTGATACGTGAAGAGCCTTCCACCAGCAGGATATCGCCGCGTCGGAGGGTTGCAGCCAGTCTCTCGGGAGATGACGTGGCTGGCTGCATCGGTTGGTGGCCTGGGTGCGTCAGATAGCGTGCCAGCTGATCGCCAATCCGACTGCTTACCCAGTTGAGTCCACGCATCTTGTGTCTCCTGCCTTGACTGGCGGTAGTCAATGACCCGTGATCGAGGCGGCCAGGCTGTCAGCGCCCCGGTGACGGCACATCATGATGACTGACATCTTCACTGCGCGCTGTTTCGGTCGCTTCAGCATGATCTTCAGCGTCAGCTTCTGGCGCCTCGCGAGTATCGCTGGTGTCCTGGTTAGGTGTCAGCGCTAACTCTGTGAGCAGAGGGAAGTGATCAGAGCCGAACGCTTCCATACGTGCCACCCGCACCACACTGAAGTGGCTGCTGTGAAAGAGATGATCGAGCGGCCAGCGCAACAGCGGCAAGTTGGCATGGAAGGTGTTGAACATGCCACGGCCCACGCGCGGATCGAGCAGCCCCGACAGCTTGCGGAAGAGATGTGTCGTGCGCGACCAGGCCACATCATTGAGATCACCGGTGACGATCACCGGCTGACGGCTTCTTGCCACGCTTCTTGCCACGATGACCAGCTCGGCATCGCGCTCAGATGACTCTTCATTTTCGGTCGGGCTTGGGGGCGCCGGGTGCAGAAAGTGAACACGAATACGGTCCCCACTCTTGAGCTCCAGCTGGGCATGCATTGACGGTACGCCTTCTTCCACGAGGTAGTCGATGCTGGCATCGTGCAGTGGCAGGCGTGAATAAACGTGCATGCCGTAAAGATTATCCAGTGGGCACTTGAGTGTATGGCAGTAACCGTAATCAGGTGTATTGGCCTCGAGCACATCCAGCCGCTCTTGCCACCAGTCATCAGACTCCAGTGTCACCAGGACATCTGGTTTTTCACGCTTGACGATGGCCAACAGCTTGTCGCTTTCGTGGTTTGTTGTCAGCACGTTGGCGGTCAGCAGGCGCACGTGACGTTGGGGATCACTGTGCTTCGCCACACCTGATTCACAGGGATATAAGCGGGTATAAGGAAGAATCCAGTGGGCTTGATAGATGACGCCTGCTAGTGCGATAAGCACCAGCGGTGCCCGCATGGCAAGTGATAGGTCACCGATGCACAAATCTGCTAGCAGCAAGACAGCCCACAGCACCGCGAGTTGCAGGCGTGGGAAGTCCATGACACGGACCGACCAATGACGCAGGCGTGTCAGTGGCAGCAATGTAAAAAGTGCCATCAGTAACGTCAATACGCCTAGCAGGCTGAGAATCATGAGTGCTCCGGTCAAAGGGGAGATAGCGAAATAGTGGCTTCACAAGTGAAGGTCGATACATGAGTAGTGGTGCCGAGCACGCTCACAATCAATGTGTGGGTTCGCTCACGATACTCATCTTCATATGTTTGCTGTCTGTATATGTGCCATTTGGGCATCAGGGCGCTATACGTCGTTGCCGCCACAGGCGTGAAATCCAGTGCCAGCGATTGATCAGCAGCGCAGTGAAGATCAGTGAACAGCCCGTTATCTGGATCAGCGTCATACGCTCGCCAAACCAGGCCGCAGACATCAATGCTGCCCATACCGCTTCCAACATCAATATAACCGAAGCGTGGCTCGGCGTTGTGAGGCTCTGGGCGTGTATCTGCAGGAAGAAGCGTAGGGTACTGGCAATCAGCGTACTCGCGAGAAACCAGCTGAGGATGTCGAGACTGATGCCGGTTGGCCAACTTTCACTTGCCGCCGAGAGTAGTAGGCAGGTAAGGCCGGTGGTCATCAGCTGAATGGCGGTTAGTGGTAGTGCTGGAATATTGCGTACCAGCCGTGAGTTGAAATTGAACACCAGCGCAAAAATGCTCGCTGCGCAGAAGATAAGCCACTGAGCTGGTTCGATCGTAAAGCCGTCTGTCGCGCCAGGTTGCCCCATCCCCAATAGCGCAAAGCCCAGCAGTGCCGTTGGCAGTGCCAGCCAGGTGCTGCGGGGTGGTCTGTCCTTGAATAACAGGCGTGCGACCACCGGCACCAGCAAAATGCCAAAGCTGTTGATGAAGGCAATGACTCCGAGTTGGTCCGAGAGTGCCACCCCAAGTGACCAGCAGGCCATTGCGCCGCCGAACAGAATGCCCACCCCGCCGGCACGCAGCTTGTGTGTGCTCGATAGTTGGCGCAATGAGCGGGCATCAAATATGGCCAGGATGAGTCCTGCGAGCAGGAAGCGACTGCCAATGAACAGCAAGGGGGGCATGCCAGCCATTGCTTCCTTGGAGAAGATCCAGCCAGCGGCGGCAATGATGGTGACTAGCAGCAGCAAGAGATCTGCCTTGAGGGGAGGGCGTGAAGACGTTAACTCTGAGGCAGTACTCATATGGACGTGGTGACTCCTTTATGCATTAACACTCAAGTGCCCTCTATCCTAGCAAGGTGATTAACAGGTTGCTGATGTTTCCAGTGATCCATCGGCTTCACAGGCTTGCACCTCCAGTGGCTGTAGGTCTTAAGCTGCTTGCATCATGACGTTGATTGCCCAGGAGGCCGCATGAGCCAGACGCACCACGAGTCACCATCAGCTTGCTCATCTCATGAGCATTCGCACGGGGATGGCGAAGGCCACCACCATAACCATGCTCCGGAGGTCACAGCTGATAGCGAGAAGCGCGTCAAGTTTGCCATGTACCTGACAGGTGGCTTCATGTTGGCGGAAGTCGTCGGCGGGCTGGTCGCGGGCTCACTGGCGCTGTTAGCCGATGCCGGACATATGCTGAGTGACACCGTGTCACTGGCGCTGGCCTTGGGTGCATTTCGATTGGGCCACCGAGCGGCCACGCGCAAGCTGACGTTTGGCTATGCACGCTTCCAGGTACTGGCAGCCTTCGTCAATGGTCTGACACTGCTCGCAATTGCGGTCGCGATTCTGATCGCGGCACTCAAACGGCTTTGGTTGCCCTCCGAGGTGCTGGCGGGGCCCATGCTGGTCATTGCCGTACTCGGGCTTGTCGTCAATATTGCAGCCTTCTGGGTCTTGCATAAAGGAGACCAGGAGAATCTCAATCTACGTGGTGCGATGTTGCACGTGATGGGTGATTTGTTGGGTTCGGTGGCTGCTATCGCTGCCTCGCTCATTATCATGACCACCGGCTGGAATCAGGCCGATCCGCTGCTCTCGTTGCTGGCCGCTGCACTGATTCTGCGTGGCGCCTGGTCATTGGTGAAGCGTTCGGGCCATACGCTGCTGGAGGGTACGCCGGAACAGCTGGACCACGCAGATATTGATGCAGGGCTTGCGGCACTCGAAGGTGTCGATAGCGTCCACGATCTGCATTTGTGGGGGCTGACACCTCAGTCACCGATTGCCAGCTTGCATGTGGTTGTAGCGCCAGGTGCGGTGGCGATAGAGGTCCAGCAGCGCGTGCAGGCCTATCTGCGCGATGAGCATGAAATCTTGCATGTCACAGTACAGTTGGAAGGAGAGGCTTGTGAGCAGGG